>JAFAPC010000086.1 GCA_019247305.1 Pseudonocardiales bacterium | reverse complement strand
GGGTAGACGTCGGGTGAGCGATCACCGGTCGAGCGTAGGTGGCTGGGACTCCCCGAAGCTACGGCCAACCGCACACTAGCCGAGCGTGACCGTGAACCGCCTGGATGCCTACTTTGAGGCACTGCCGGCTGCGGGGGAGGTTCTTCCAGGTCATGCGCCTCAGCCGCACGGCGGGTGGTAGGGCGTGCCAGAGAAGTACTGCTGCCACTGGCTTGGGGTGAGCGTGCTGCTCACTGCGTCACAGAGGCGTTGGGTCAGGCTGTCGATGGTGGGGTCCAGCAGCCGGACCCCACCTTGTGCGGCGCTGTTCCCGCCGGCAAGGAGGATGGTGCCGTCGGCACTGAAGTCCAGGGAGTTGACTGCGCCTGGCACTGTCGGAGTGCTGGCCTCGATGGCATGGTGTGGGTTGGTCACGTCCCACGTATGAAGTTCACTGGTTTCGGTTCCGGTGACGTCGATACCAAGGGATCTGGTCGTGCTGACGAGCAGGTGGCCATCGGGGCTGGACCTTAGGTGCGCTTGCCTGGCGGTCGGGAGGCTCGCCATCATGACAGGGTGGTGACTATCGCTAATGTCCACAGGTTGAGAGTGTTGTCGGTGGCTACCGCGAGGGTGTTCCCCTGGGGACTTATCGCGAAATCATTTGCAACGAGGCCCGGGACGGCTGAGTGGGCGGGGTGCCTGGTGTCGCTGATGTCCCACAGGTGTATTTCGTGCGGATTGAGCGAGGTTGTGTCTACCGCGAGCAGGTTGCGCTTCCCGGGCGCGTGGTCAATATCTGCGAACAGTTTAGCAATGACATCACCGGCGCTGATCGTGGGTGGCTCCCGCGGCGGTGAACATGGCGGCCGGATCAATCAGGGTACCGATGGCCGTCCGGCCGAATGGCATACCGCCTCTCGCGAGCTGGCCGTCGAACTCGATCCGTTTCGGCAGCCCGCCTGGCGGCGCAGAAAGCGTCGGCGCCGATCGCGCGGCCGGTTGTCGGTCCCGGTTGAGTCGAGGCTGCCGCTCGAGCAGCGGGTTCGGCTCGTCGGGACCCCGTCTGGTCCGGGCGAGCCGGACCCGTCGTGAGCACCGCCACCCGGCCGGTCCCGGGGGCCGCACGCCGCTGCTGGTCAGCTCGCGGCCTGCGCGGCCGCGGCGGCCTGGTCGTCGTGGTCGCGCAGCATCCGCAGGACGGTCGCGGGTGAGGGGTGCCGGCCTTTCTTCTCGCCCCGGGTGATGACGAGCCGGGCGGCGATGTCGCGCAGGCTGAGGTTCTGCTCGCGCAGGTGCAGGGCCATCGAGAGCATGGCAGGATCGGTGACGGCGCCGGCCGATGCTCGTGCCGCGGGTGCGGGCGGACTCGTGGCCTTCCAGGGTGCGGTCGCGGACGTACTCGCGTTCCATCCCCGATAGCACCGCGAGCACGGTGAACACGATCCCGGAGGGGTCATGGCAGCCCTGAAGCTCCCCGGTCAGGAACTCCAGGCCGATGCCGCCGGCCTTGAGCTGCTCGGCCAGCGTCGCCAGTTCCAGGCCGCGGCCCAGCCGCTTGTCTCGTGGACCACGAGGGTGACCGCGACACCCGAGACCCGCATCTCCCTGGCCAGCGCGAGGGCCTTGTCTGGTGGCACGGGCGGAAATTTTCTCGGCGAAGACCCGGGTGACTCCGGCCGCCTTGAGGGAATCGAGCTGGGTGTCTAGCGACTGGCGGAGGGTGGACGCGCGGGCGTACCCGATCCGCGCCTGCCCCGCCGGTTCGGCCCCGGCTCTCGCGGTGCGGGGCAGCTCGACCCAGGCCGAGCCGGGCCTGCGCACAGCCGGGGTCGGCACGGTGAGCACCTTGGCCAGATGGGGCACCAGCCGGAACCGGGCGGTGTGATACTGGATGACCACCCTGCCCTTGCCGGTCCGGCACGGCGACCCGGCCGGTGCGGCGCAGGACGACATCGGGCAGTCGCTGGCCTCCACGTGCAGGATGTCGATGTTCGAAGTTGACTGCACGGATGACTGGAAGGGTGGCGCGGGCGGCTTCGATGACTTCGAGGGTGATGGTCCGGAGGCCGTTGATCTTCATGATGCGGTCGACCTGAGTGAACAGCCGGTGGATAGGCGGAAGTTGCCGCGGATGATGCGTCCGACGGCGGCGATGGCTTGGGCGTCGGTGAAGTCGTCGAGGTCGAGGGTCAGGCTGAGGCGACGCCAGTGGCGGGTCAGGACGAAGCTGAGTTCGTCGTTGGCCAGCGGCCAGTATTAAGTGGGCGAAGCCGATGCGGCTGACCGCCGACATTGTTGAGCGCCCTCAGAGCTGGCCGACTTCGGTCACCCGCAGCACGGCGATCCCGGACTCGTCGCAGGCGCGCAGGTCGACCTCGGCAGTGATGGCCCAGTCGTGGTGCCCGGCCGGATCATCCAGGATCTGGCGCACGACCCACCGGCCGGGCTGGTGATCGATGAGGAGCAGGTGCGGGCCGCGGGCGTCGGCGCCGGTGCCGATCTCGTCATGCTCGTCGAAGTAAGGTTCCAGGGCCTGTTGCCAGGATTGGCTGTCCCATCCGGCGTCCCCACCGCGGATGTCCCCACCGCGGATGTCCCCACCTCGGATGTCCCCACCTCGGATGTCACCGTCGAGCTCACCCAGCTCGTCCCAGCGCTGGCGGGCAGCTAGCTCCACCCGGCGGAACAGCGCGTTACGCACGAGCACCCGGAAAGCCCGGGTGTTGGCCGTCACCGGCGCCGGCCGCTGGTCCACGGGCGCCAGGGCCGCATCCTCAGGGTGCGGATTGCGCAGTTTCTCCCACTCGTCCAGCAGACTGGAGTCGACCTGGCGGACCAGCTCGCCGAGCCACTCCTGCAGATCCCGCAGTTCCTCGGTCTTGGCGTCCTCGGGCACCGTGCGGCGCAGCGCCTGATAGGCGTCGGCCAGGTAGCGCAGCACCAGCCCCTCGGAGCGGGCCAAGCTATAGAACCCGACGTACTCGGTGAAGGTCATGGCCCGTTCGGCCAGGTCCCGGGCCACTGACTTGGGAGACAGCCGGTGGTCGGCCACCCAGGGGTGGCCCTGCCGGTAGGTCTCGAAGGCGGCGCCCAGCAGCTGCGCCAGCGGCATCGGGTAGCTGACATCCTCCAGCAGCCGCATCCGCTCCTCGTACTCCAGACCCTCGGCTTTCATCGCCGCCACGGCCTCCCCCTTGGCCTTGGACAGCTGGGCATGGAGCACCGGCCGCGGATCCTCCAGGGTGGCCTCGAGCACCGACAGCACGTCCAGCGGGTAGTCAGCGGAGTCCGGGTCGAGCAGCTCGATCGCGGCCAGGGCGAACACCGACAGGGCCTGGTTGAGCGCGAAGTCAAGCTGCAGCTCGCTGGTGAGCCGCACAGTGCGGCCGTGAGCGTCCGGCACCGCCAAGGGCTCGACGACGCCAGCGGCCAGCAACGCGCGGTAGATCGCGATGGCCTGCCGGATGTGCCGGCGCTGCGCGGGACGGTCCTCGTGGTTGTCGGTAAGCAGGTGGCGCATGGCCGCGAACGCGTCACCGGGCCGGTTGGCGACGTTGAGCACCATGGCGTGGCTGACAGCGAAGCTGGAGGTCAGCGGTTCCGGTTCGGCCGCGACCAGCCGCTCGAAAGTGCGTTCACTCCAAGACACCGATCCCTCAGGGGGCTTGCGGCGCACGATCTTGCGGCGTTTGCGGGCATCGTCACCGGCCTTGGCCAGCGCTTTGGCGTTGTCCACCACATGCTCGGGGGCCTGCACGACAACAGTGCCGGCGGTGTCGTAGCCCGCCCGGCCCGCCCGGCCGGCGATCTGGTGAAACTCCCGCGCGCTGAGATGACGGGTGCGGGTTCCATCGTATTTGCTCAAAGCGGTGAGCAGCACCGTGCGGATTGGCACGTTGATTCCCACGCCGAGGGTGTCAGTACCACAGATGATCTTCAGGAGGCCGGCCTGGGCGAGCCGCTCGACGAGCCGGCGGTACCGCGGCAGCATCCCCGCGTGGTGTACCCCGATGCCGTGGCGCACCAGGCGCGACAGGGTCCGTCCGAAACCAGCGCTGAACCGGAACCCACCGATCAGCTCGGCGATGGCGTCCTTCTCCGCGCGGCTGCAGACGTTGATGCTCATCAGCGCCTGGGCCTGCTCGGCAGCTGCGGCCTGAGTGAAGTGCACCACATAGACCGGCGCCCCCTTGGTGGCCAGGAGCTCCTCCAGTGTTTCGTGCAGCGGTGTCAGCACGTACCGGAAATGCAGCGGAACCGGTCGCTGCGCGGAGCGGACCACCGCGGTCGGGCGGCCAGTGCGCCGGGTCAAGTCCTGCTCGAAGCGGGTGACGTCTCCCAGCGTCGCGGACATCAGCAGGAACTGAGCGTGCGGAAGCTCGAGCAGCGGCACCTGCCACGCCCAGCCGCGATCAGGGTCGGCGTAGAAGTGGAACTCATCCATCACGACCAGGCCGATGTCGGTATCCGGCCCGTTGCGCAGGGCCATGTTGGCCAGCACTTCCGCGGTGGCGCAGAGGATGGGCGCGTCGGTGTTGACACTGGAGTCCCCCGTTAACATCCCAACCTTCTCGGCACCGAAAACGTCGCAGGCCGCGAAGAATTTCTCCGACACCAGCGCCTTGATCGGCGCGGTGTAGGCACTGCGCCTGCCCTGCGCCAGCGCGGTCGCGTGCGCACCGGTGGCGACCAGGCTCTTGCCGGATCCGGTCGGGGTGGCCAGGATCACGTTCGAGCCGGAGACGATCTCGATCAGCGCTTCCTCCTGGGCCGGGTACAGGGTCAGACCCTGGCTTGAGACCCAGTTCACAAAAGTGTCGAACAGCTCGTCGGGCCCGCAAGCGCCGGAGAGCCTCTCGGTGAGCGTCATGGTGAGCACGATCGTGCCTGCGCCGTTCCCTTCAGGGCACAGCGGGGCCGGCCCGGGCCAGCGCGCCAACCCCACTGTGGCGCGATAACCTGCTCTCTGGTCGGGGATGCCGCATGCCTGTGCTCGCAGTGCAACGCAGAAGGGGTGACCGCATATCGACACAGGGCAGCTCATTGCCGGCCACTACCGGGTGCTCGAGCGGATCGGCATCGGTGGCATGGGTGTCGTCTGGCAGGCCATGGATGAGCGCCTGCAACGGCTGGTCGCGGTGAAACAGCTGCTGCTGCAGCCGCAGCTGAGCCCCCGGGCGACCGACGAAGCCCGGGCCCGAGCGCTGCGTGAGGCTCGCATCGCCGCGCGACTCCAGCACCCGAATGCCATCGTGATCTACGACGTGGCCGAGCACGAGGGTGAGCCCTGCCTGGTGATGGAGTACTTGCCCTCGCGCAGCCTCGCTGTGGTGCTGGGTGAGCAGGGGTGCCTGCCGGTGCCGGAGGTCGCCTCGATCGGCAGGCAGATCGCCTCGGCGCTGGCCGCCGCGCATGCCGCGCAGATTGTCCACCGGGACGTCAAGCCCGGGAATATCCTGATCACTGACGGCGGAACTGCCAAGATCACCGATTTCGGGGTCTCGCGGGCCGTGGGTGACGTCACGGTCACCCAGACCGGGATGGTGGCCGGCACCCCGGCCTACCTCGCCCCGGAGGTGGCCCGCGGGCAGGTCCCGACCTCAGCCTCGGATGTGTTCTCCCTGGGTGCCACGCTCTACGCTGCGGTCGAGGGGCGGGGTCCGTTCGGCACCAGTGACAACCCGCTCGCGCTGCTGCACGCGGTGGCGGGCGGGCAGGTGGCGCCTCCGCAGCAGGCAGGCCCGCTGGCCGGGGTGCTGATGAGGCTGCTGGCCGCCGAGCCGGCAGCGCGGCCCGACATGCGCAGCGCCAGCCGGGAGCTGGCCGTGCTCCGGACCCCGCCACCGCGGCCCGCCTCAGCTCCGGACCGCAAGCCGACCGCCGCACTGCCGCCGACCCGGGTGGCCCGATCCCCCGAACTCGGCTCCGCTGCCCCGGGATCTCGCACAGTGGCAGGCGAACCCCACACAGCGGCAGGCGCAGACCCGCTGGCGGACACCGCGCCGGCGCTGCCTCCTCCGGTCTCGCCCCTCGGATCCACGCAGCGCCGTCCGACCCGCCCACGCCTGGATCGCCTCCACCTGAATCAACGACGCTCGGATCAGCGACGCCCGGATCAGCGACGCCCGGATCGACGACGCAGGAGGGCGGCGGGGGTTGTCGGTGCGGTCCTCGCGATGCTCGCATCCGCTGTTGTGGGGGTGCTGCTGTCCGAACACTCACCCGGGAAACAGAGCGCGCACGCGGTCGAGCCCGCGCCCACCCCGGTGCCCACGGCGGCGCCGGCGCCGACCCGGGCACCTGCCGTGATATCTCCGCCGCCACAGGTGGAGCGGGTGGACCACGCCCAGCCCATCGGATGGAGTGACGCCGGCCAGCTAGTGATCGACTACTACAACGGTCTCAGCAATCCGTCGTCGGCCTGGCAACTGCTCTCACCCACTGCGCAGGCGGTCTTTGGCGATGAGTCGGGTTTCCGATCACATTGGAGTCAGTACTCCTCGGTGAGCGCGCGCAATGCCTTCGGGGTCACGGACAACCCGGACGGCTCGGTGCGAGTTCCCGTCGATGTCACCTACCAGACCGGCGGGAATGCTCAGGTCGTCAAGCGGGCGCTGCGGGTGGCCCGGCTGGGTGGCCGCCTGCTCATCGACTCGGATCCGCGGTGAGGCCCTTACCGGCCGCGCCCGGGCGCCGGCAGACATAGGTCATGGCCGGCGGCAGGTGCCGCCACAGAGTACGGGTGGGCAGCACCTCGCCGAACACCCGCCCCAGCTCGTGGCGAAACCGGTGGGCCGCCGGCATCCAGTAACTCAGGCTGTAGGCGGCGGCGGTGAACACCCCGTCGGTCGCCAGCGCGGCAGCAAAGACTGCCAGGAACTCGCGCTGCTGCTGCGGGTCGAACAGGGTCCACGGCAGGACAGAGATGATCACGTCAGCGCGGTCCACGCCGTTGTCAGCCAGGATATTCGATAGCGTGACGGCGTCCGCGGTGACTACCCGCACGCCCAGCCCGCGGGAGCGCAACCGATCAGCCAGCCCGGGGTCCTTCTCGACCGCGATCACCACCGCGTCGTGGTCTACCGCCCGGGCGATCGTCGCGGTGACCGCCCCGGTCCCGGCACCGAGTTCCACCACAACCTGGGGTCGCCCCGCCTCGCTGGCGTCGGGTACCACCGCGGCCAGCCGCCGGGCCAGCGCCGGACCGGAAGGCAGCAGTGTCCCGACATCACGGGGAGAACGCATCGCCGCCGCGAGGAAGGCGCCGAAGCCGCCACCGAACGCGCGCTGGACGGGATCGTGCGGATGCGAGGCGGAATGCGAGGCCATAGGTCCTAGTGCACACCACCCGATGCGCCTCCGCACCACCTCACGAGCAACTGCTTAGGCTGCAAGTCGCTGACGTCAACGGGGACGACTGCGGGAGGGCATCTGATGGCTACGCTGCACAATGACCGCTACCTCGACGCGCTGACCGAGCAGTCCGCGCTGTTCGCTCAGGCGCTGGCCGGGGCCGACCTGCACCAGGGGGTACCCACCTGCCCGGAGTGGACATTGCACCAGCTCGCCGAGCACGTCGGGCAGGTTCATCGGGGGGTCGCCGCGATCGTCACCCGGCGCCTCACCGCCCCGCTTGATCCCGGCGAGCTGAAGGCTGCTGTAGCCCCCGAGGACCCCGACGGACTCGGTACCTGGTTGCGCGCGGGCGCCGGTGAGCTGGTGGACGCGATCCGGACGGCCGGACCGCAGACGCCGGTGTGGAGCTGGGCTGACGACCACAGCGTCGGGTTCTGGGCCCGCCGAATGGTGCACGAGACCGCGGTGCACCGTGGTGACGTCGAGCTGGCGCTGGGCGGCGAGTTCGCCCTGGAGGCCAATCTCGCCGCCGATGCGATCTCCGAGTGGCTAAGCCTGCTCAGCTTGTCGCAGGCAGTTGACTTCCGGCCCGAGCGCGCCGCGCTGCGCGGCGAGGGCCAGACTCTGCATCTGCACTCCACCGACCCGGGGCTGGGGGAGGCGGGAGAGTGGATCATTCGCCGGACGCCGTCGGGTCCGGTCTGGGAACACGGCCACGCCAAGGGTGATGTCGCCCTCCGGGGTCCGGTGGTGAACCTGCTGCTGGTTCTGCTGCGCCGCGTCCCACCGGCCGAGGCATCGATCACCGTGCTCGGCGACGCCAGCGTTCTGGAGCACTGGCTGCAACACACCCGGTTCTAGGGCCGGATCCCGTAGGTCTTGTGGTCTGTGATTCGCTTTCCTTCCGCCGAGTTCGACGCAAGAGCTGTCGGGGATGACCTGAGCAGCTCTGCAGTCGAACTCGGCGCACTGAGCGCACCTAAGATCAGGTATTCAGGGCACAGGTGAGCTGATTGGCGAGGCGTCCCGGTACCGTTCACCACAACATCGTGCAGGTTCTCCGGTGCTGGAGGTGTCGTGAAGGGCCTGCCGAGCCAACCCCGGCCGCAGGCACGGAATCCGGCCGACCGGCTGCTGACCGTGCCCAACGTGCTCAGCCTGCTCCGGCTGGCCGGGATCCCGCTGCTGCTGTGGCTGCTGCTCGGCCCCCATGAGGACCTGCTCGCCGTGCTCGTGCTGGCCTTATTGGGCCTCACCGACTGGCTGGACGGCAAGCTCGCCCGGCTGCTGAACCAGTCCAGCACGCTGGGTGCGCTGCTCGACCCGGCGATCGATCGACTGTACACGCTGGGCACTCTGGTCACCTTTGGCGTGCGGGAAATCCTGCCGTGGTGGGTGGTGGCCGTACTGATCACTCGGGATCTTGTGCTGTTGGCGGCGCTGCCCGTGCTGCGCCACCACGGCTACGGTCCGCTGCCAGTGCACTATGTGGGCAAGGCGGCCACGCTCTGTCTGCTCTATGCTTTCCCTCTGCTGCTGCTTGCCCACGCCGTGCATGGGTGGGTGGGCGCGTCAGCCCAGGCGTTCGCGGTGGCCTTCACCGGATGGGGTGGCGCGTTGTACGTCTGGGCGGGGGTGCTCTACCTACTTCAGGTTTGGCTGACAGTGCGCGCCGCCAAGCGCGCGGATCGTGGATGATTGTGGAGGAACGCGTAGTGGTGGTCCCCGAGGAGCTACGGTATAGCTCGGAACACGAATGGGTGTTGGCTAGGGCAGAGGGCACTGCGCGGGTCGGTATCACTGACTATGCGCAGACACAGCTCGGAGACATCGTCCACGTGCAGCTACCCCTGGTGGGCGAGTCGGTGACAAGCGGAAACCCGGTCGGCGAGGTGGAGTCGACCAAAAGTGTGTCGGAGGTGTTCTCGCCGGTGGCGGGTGAGGTGGTGGCCCGCAACGATGACTTGGAGGACAACCCCGAACTGATCAACTCCGACCCTTATGGCGAGGGTTGGATGATCGAGGTCAAGCTAACGGACCCCTCCGCGATGGACTCGTTGTTGGACGCTGCGGACTATCGCAGGCTCATTGAGGAGGAAGCCTGACCGGGGTATTGACCGACGCCGACCTCCGCTGCGCGATGTCTGTCGGTGCACGGTAGGTTGTGGTCCGATCAAAAGCCACCACTCCCGGCGAAGGAGAGCCCAGCGTGAGCACGAAGGACGGGCCCGGTGTACCACCGGAGCGGGGCCCGGAGCAGACCTCGACGTTCCGGGCCGACTTCCTCTCCGAACCTGAAAGTATCGAGTTACCCACGCCACCCATCACCGGTGTCGATGCATTGCCGGCCGGCTCTGCGCTGCTGGTCGTCAAGCGTGGCCCTAATGCCGGTTCACGGTTTCTCCTGGACCGGTCGACCACGAGCGCGGGTCGGCACCCGGAAAGCGACATTTTCCTTGACGACGTGACGGTGTCCCGTCGGCACGCCGAGTTCCGTCGCGAGGGCGGCGAGTTCCTGGTGGTGGACGTTGGCAGCCTGAACGGCACCTACGTCAACCGTGAGCCCGTGGATACCGCGCTGCTAGCCAACGGGGACGAAGTGCAGATCGGCAAGTTCCGGCTGGTGTTCTTGACCGGTCCGCATGCCGGGACCCGAGAGGCTGACCAGGGGTTGTTGTGACGGCTCCGGGCCGTTCCGGGCATCGATCCGGAATGAGTATCGGCTCGGTGCTCACCCAGCTGCGGGTGGACTTCCCCGACGTCACCATCTCCAAGATCAGGTTTCTGGAGTCCGAAGGGCTGGTTGCGCCGGAACGCACCCCTGCTGGCTATCGGCAGTTCTCGCTCGCGGATGTGGAAAGGCTGCGCTACGTGCTCGCCGCGCAACGCGACCACTACCTCCCACTGCGGGTCATCAAGGAGCACTTGGACGCGCTGGACCGGGGCGAGCAGCCCGAGGAACTCCCGGCCAGACGCCTCGAACGGCCTACTGACCTGCGCTGGCCACGAGCTGCGCAGCCACTGATCAGCACTCGTCCCGGCGGGGCGACCGAACCAGGTAGGTCGGAGAACTCTGCCACTGATGCGGTGCGGATGACCCAGGAGGAACTGCTTGCCACCACCGGGGTCAGCAGGGCGGTGCTCACCGAACTTGAGCAGTTCGGGTTGGTCCGTCCCGGTCCAGCCGGCTTCTACGACCCTGATGCGGTGCTGGTGGCGAAGACTGCGCAGGCGATGACCGATTTTGGGCTGGAACCCCGGCATCTACGCTCCTTCCGGGCGTCGGCCGACCGGGAGGTGGGTCTACTGGCGCAGATTGTCACCCCGATGAGCCGGCAGCGAGATCCCGATGCGCGGGCCCGCGCCGAGGAGGTGGGCCGGGAGTTGACGGTGTTGTCGTTGCGGCTACACGCCCTCCTGGTGAAGATCGGGCTGCGGGGCGTCATCGGGAACTGAGTAACCCGTAAGACGCCGCACCAGAGGTCACAGAGAACGTCATCGCAGGAATTTAGGCTGCTGCGGGACTCGGCATCGGGGCGGTGCCGCGTGTAGCGTTTTAGAGTAGCAATGGTGGAGACGTGACTGGGCTGGCAGCTACCCCGGCCGGTGTCTAGTTCACCGCCGAGCACGACGATCCTCGAGGCACCTGGGCCGTAAGGTGCAGCGGGAGGGAGGCGCGACGCGATGAGCGAGATGCGTGTCGTCGGGGTCCGGTTAGAGTTACCGCAGAACCAGCCGATCCTGCTGTTGCGGGAGACTCAGGGTGAGCGCTACCTGCCGATCTGGATCGGCACTGTGGAGGCGAACGCCATCGCCTTGGAGCAGCAGGGTCATCGGCCGGCTCGGCCGATGACCCATGACTTGATCCGAGATGTGATCGGTGCGCTGGGCAGGGAGCTGAAACAGGTCAGGATCACCGAACTGCAAGAAGGCACCTTCTTCGCGGAGCTGGTCTTCGACGGCAACGTGCGGGTTTCTGCCCGACCGAGCGACTCGGTAGCTCTCGCCTTGCGGGTCGGGGCACCGATCCACGCCGAGGAGTCGGTGCTCTCCGCGGCTGGTTTGATCATTCCCGATGAGCAGGACGACGAGCAGGACAACGAGGTCGAGAGGTTCCGTGAGTTCCTCGAATCGGTCTCTCCGGAGGACTTCCGCAAAGCGGACACCTGACCGCGACCGCTGTGGAGCTGCAGGTGAGGGTGAGACTCCGCGCGTCGGATTGACCGGCCACCCGGGGAAGCCTACCGTCGATTCTCACAGCGAGTCGCGCCGGTGTGACTCGTCCCGAACGGCCGGAGAATCCGCCGCGTGCTCACGGGCTACCGGCGCAAGGCGTGGGAGGCATGGGTGGTCGAGGGACCGCACGGCGAAGCGGACACCCCAGGATATGACGGTACCCAGTCCGCAGCTGGTGACCGGGCCGAGCAGGGCACCCTGTTCCCGGATTCCGCGCTGGCCGACCCGCAAGGAGTGAACGACCATCTGCTGGGCTATCGGGGTCCAGCGGCCTGCCAGATCGCTGGGATCACCTACCGTCAGCTGGACTATTGGGCCCGGACTAACCTGGTGGTGCCATCGATCCGCGGCGCCTCCGGCTCAGGGACCCAGCGGCTGTACTCGTTCAAAGACATCCTGGTGCTCAAAGTTGTCAAGCGGCTGCTAGACACGGGTGTTTCGCTGCAGAACATCCGGGTGGCCGTCGAGCACCTGCGCCGCCGCGGGGTGAGCGACCTGGCCCGCATCACGCTGTTTAGCGACGGCACCACGGTCTATGAGTGCACCTCCCCGGAGGACGTGGTGGACCTGCTGCAGGGTGGGCAGGGCGTGTTCGGCATCGCCGTCAGCGGCGCGATGAAGGAGATCGCCGGATCGATCCGCCAGTTCCCCCCGGAGCGGGCCGATGGCGGCCACGTCGAGAGCGCGCCGGAAGACGAGCTGACCAAGCGCAGACGGGCCCGCCGAATCAGCTGACTCCTCGCGCTGTGTAGCCGATCACAGTGGGCGTGTCGGGAGCAGCAGCGGGCGAGCTCTGCGAGTAGGTTGGTGGACGTAGTCGCCAATCCCGTGCGGCACAGTTCTCGGCCATCGTTGTCCGGGCCGCCGAGGGGGCAACATCTCCCGGAACCTTTGGAGTGAAGTGGGGGCCGCGCGGGTGAGACAGCTGATGAATACTCCCGACCGGCGCTCACTGTCCGACCTGGAGCACGGCACGGCGTTCGCCGACCGGCATATCGGGCCGCGTCCAGCGGAGTTGGCTCGGATGCTGGACGTCATCGGTGTGCAGTCGTTGGATCAGCTCGCCGCGCTGGTGTTGCCGCCGGCCCTGGCCGATCCAGGTGCCCTCCCGGATCTGCCGGCTCCGGCGACCGAGGTGCAGGCGCTGGCTGAGCTGCGCGCGCGGGCCGCCCAGTGTCACCCGCGGGTGCCGATGATCGGGATGGGGTACCACGGCACGGTGACCCCGCCGGTGATCCGTCGTTCGGTGCTGGAAAACCCGGCCTGGTACACCGCCTACACGCCGTACCAGCCGGAGATCTCCCAGGGTCGGCTGGAGGCGCTGCTCAATTTCCAGACGATGATCTGTGACCTCACCGGCCTGCCGGTGGCCAATGCCTCCTTGCTCGACGAGGCCACCGCAGCCGTCGAGGCGATGACCCTGCTGCGCCGGGCCGGCCGGGCCAGCTCATCGCGGTTCGTGGTGGACGCTGACACGTTGCCACAGACGCTGGCTGTGCTGGCCACCCGCGCCGAGCCGCTGGGTATCCAGCTGGACGTCGCCGATCTGACCCTCGCCCTCCCGGACGGGGAGTTCTTCGGTGTGCTGCTGTCCTACCCGGGCGCCTGCGGTGCGGTGCGTGAGCACGCGACGCTGATCGAGCAGGCGCACCAGCGTGGCGCTGCGGTGGCCGTCGCGGCCGACCCGCTGGCCCTGACCCTGCTGACCCCGCCAGGGGAGATCGGCGCCGACGTCGCGCTCGGATCGACGCAGCGCTTCGGCGTTCCGCTGGGTTTCGGTGGGCCGCACGCTGCCTACCTGGCGGTGCGCCGCGGGCTGGAGCGGGCGCTGCCCGGACGGCTGGTCGGCGTGTCCCGCGACGCCGGCGGGTCACCGGCGTTGCGACTGGCGCTGCAGACCCGAGAGCAGCACATTCGCCGGGAGAAGGCCACCAGCAATATCTGCACCGCGCAGGTGCTGCTGGCCGTGATGGCCTCGATGTACGCGGTGTACCACGGACCTGAGGGGTTGGCCGACATCGCGCTGCGGGCACACCGGATGGCCGCGGTCCTGGCTGCTGGGTTACGGGACGGCGGCGTTGAGGTGGTGTTCGAGGCGTTCTTCGACACGGTGCTGGCCAGGGTGCCCGGCCGGGCTGGCGAGGTGGTTCGCACCGCTCGGGCGGCTGGTGTGGACCTGCGGCAGACTGATGCCGATCACGTCGGGATCAGTTGCGCTGAGACCACGACCCGCGAGCACCTGCGGGTGGTCTGGGCGGCCTTCGGCGTGCCGGGCGCCGATCCGGACATCCTCGACCGCCAGACTCCCGACGCCATCCCCGCCGCGGTGCGGCGCACGACGCCGTTCCTCACCCACCCGGTGTTCTCCGCCTACCACAGCGAGACAGCGCTGCTGCGCTACCTGCGCACCCTGGCTGACAAGGACATGGCGCTGGACCGCAGCATGATCCCGCTGGGCTCGTGCACGATGAAGCTCAACGCCACCGCCGAAATGGAGCCGATCAGCTGGCCGCAGTTCGCCGAGCTGCACCCCTTCGCGCCCCCGCAGGACGCGCAGGGCTTGCTCGAGGTGATCAGCGACCTGCAGCGCTGGCTGGCCGCGCTCACCGGGTACGACGCGGTCAACGTGGCGCCCAACGCGGGCAGCCAGGGTGAGGTCGCGGGCCTGCTGGCGATCCGCGCCTACCACCGCAGCCGCGGTGAGACCGGCCGCGACGTCTGCCTCATCCCCGCCAGCGCGCACGGCACCAATGCCGCCTCGGCGGTGCTGGCCGGGATGCGCGTCGTGGTCGTGGGATGTGACCGCAACGGCGACGTCGACCTCGACGATCTCCGCGTGAAGCTCGCCGAGCACGGTACCGAGCTCGCCGCCATCATGATCACTTACCCGTCCACGCACGGGGTGTACGAACCTGGGGTGGCTCGAGTGTGCGCGCTGGTGCACGAGGCCGGCGGGCAGGTCTACGTCGACGGGGCCAACCTCAACGCCCTGCTCGGGCTAGCCCGGCCGGGCTGTTTCGGCGCCGACGTCGGCCACCTCAACCTGCACAAGACGTTCTGCATCCCGCACGGTGGCGGCGGGCCGGGGGTGGGGCCGATCGGCGTGCGGGCCCATCTGGCCCCGTTCCTGCCGGGGCACCCGGAGACGGACCCACACGCCGCGGTGGGCCCGGTGGCCGCGGCGCCGTGGGGTAGCGCGTTGATTCTGCCGATCTGCTGGGCCTACATCCGGATGATGGGTGCGCAGGGCTTGCGTCGCGCCACCCTCACCGCGGTGGCTGCCGCCAACTATGTCGCCCGCCGCCTGGGTGAGTGCTTCCCCGTGCTCTATGCCGGCAATAACGGGCTGGTCGCCCACGAATGCATCCTGGATTTGCGGCCGATCACCAAGGCCACCGGTATCACCGTCGAGGACGTCGCCAAGCGGCTGGCCGACTATGGACTGCACGCCCCGACCATGTCGTTCCCAGTCGCGGGCACCCTGATGGTCGAGCCCACCGAAAGTGAGAGCCTGGCCGACCTCGATCGCTTCTGCGACGCCATGATCGCCATCCGGGACGAGATCGACCGGGTCGCCGAGGGGGAGTGGCCGCTCGACGACAACCCGCTGCGCTGCGCGCCGCACACCGCAAGCTGCCTGGCCGACAAGTGGAACCACCCCTACAGCCGGGAACTCGCCGCCTACCCCATGGGTCGAACGACCGCCAAGGTGTGGCCGCCGGTGCGGCGGGTCGACCAGGCCCACGGCGACCGCAACCTGGTGTGCTCCTGCCCCCCGATCGAGGCCTTCACCTCCTAACCGTCGTGCACGACATCGACATCGGACGCCGCCGGCAACTCCGCGTCATCGGGCGACCCGACCGTCGAGCCGCTGAAATACGCGCCCCGGAACCCACCTTCCCGGCGTGCGTGGCACATCACCCACCGCACCGCCGCGGCCCGCGCGGTCCCGACTCTCACGGCATGGGGTTCGGTGGGGGAGGAGTTGCCATGCGGGATCGTGAGTCGACGATGCGCAGCCGGGAGCTGGGTGAGGGACTGCGCCAAGCGATGGAGGATGCCGACCTGAACGGCAAGCAGGCCGCGCAGGTGTTCGGCTGGTCGGAGAGCTGGGTGTCGCGAATACTGTCCGGCAAGCGGGGTGGCGCCGCGCTGGACGTCGCGGCGTTCCTGGGGGCATGCGGGGTCAAGACCCCGGAGCGGGACCGGCTGCTCGCGCTGTGCCAAGATCAGCACATCCCCGGCTGGCCGCAGCAGCACGGCTCCCGGCTGCCCAGGCAGCTCATGGCTTTGATCAAGTACGAGGACAAGGCTGTGGGCTACATCGATATCCAGCCTATGATCGTGCCTGGGTTGCTGCAGGCCGGCGACTACGCCCGCGCGGTGATCAGCTACCTCGCCAACGTGCCAGCCGCCGAGGTGGAGGAGCGGGTGACTGCCCGGCTGGCCCGGCAGTTCCTGTTCACCTTCTACCTGCACGAGTCCGCGCTGCGGTTGCCGGTCGGTGGCCCGGCCGTGATGTCGGATCAGCTGCACCACCTGCTGCGGATGTCGGTGCGCTGCGCCATCATGAAACAACCAGAGGGGGTCGCGATGAACAAGGACGACAAGCCGAACAAGCACGACGCGGACCGTGATGGCCAGGGTGGCTACCAGCCGGACAAGACGGAGACTCCCAAGCATTACGGTCGTGGAAAGCACGAGAAGGACGACCCAGAGAAGGACCATAAGGACAACTAGGGAAATTGTGACGCACACCCGTACGGGTTGGCGGGAGTTGATCGCTGAGGTACCCCGCGACCCGTTCATCCCCGAGACTATCTGGGTCGATCGCGACGCTGGTCACCCACAGTCCGGGTTCGTTGCCCTGTCCCGACAGGATGATCCACAACGCTGGCGGGAGCTGCTCGCGGCGAATGAGCCCGTGATCACTCAGGTTGATGAGGGACGCACCGCGGTGGGTGACACCGGCTGGTCACCATCCAGCTCGTGCAGCAAGCCCTCGATCGTGGCCGACATGCTCGACGCGCTGGACGTGCACCTAGGTCACACGGTGTTGGAGATCGGGACCGGGACCGGGTGGAGCGCCGCGCTACTGTGCCGGCGAGTCGGCGAGCGGGGCCGTGTGGTCAGCATCGAGGTCGATCCGGTGATCGCCGAGGCCGCGCGGGCGGCACTGGCGCGCGCCGCGTACTCGCCGGTGGTGATCACTGCGGACGGCGCGCAAGGCTACCCGGACGCCGCGCCGTATGACCGGTTGGTGGCCACCGCCTCGGTCCGCGAGATCGTGCCGCGCGCCTGGCTTGAACAAACCCGACCCGGTGGCCTCATGGTCACTCCGTGGGGAACCGACTATTGCAACGGCGTCATGCTGACCCTGCACGTGGCCGCCAACCGCACCGCCACCGGTCGCTTCGGCGTGGATCTTTCCTTCATGCGGCTACGCTCCCACCGCCGCCGTTTCTACGAACCCAACAAGACCGAAATTCAGCACGCGCAGGTGACCACCACCGACGTGCACGGATGGGATTTCTTCCGCATGATCAACAGTGACCAGGCTGCATTCTCTATCGGGCTGAAGGTGCCCCACTGCGTGCTCACCGTTGAACTCAACACAGTCGGCGCGGACCACAACGTCCTCGAACTCGACGACATCACCACCAGATCATGGGCCCGGCTGGACGCCAATCTCACCTCACCCGACAAGCTCGTGGTACGCCAACTCAGCCCCCGCCGGCTGTGGGACGAAGCCGAAGCCGCCTACGACTGGTGGTATGACCACGGCAAGCCCACCCTCGCCCGGTTTGGAATGACCGTGACCACCGACACTCAGACCGTGTGGCTTGACGAACCGAGCACCATCGTCCGCGCCTTCGCCCTCACCACGTGAACTACTACGGAAGAACATCTGGTCACCCGGCCGTTGAACTGCTGGTTTCTGGGCCGCCTCAGTTGGCGGTGCGTAGCAAGATCGGTTTCTGACGGCCTAGGCATTGCCTCGCGGCTGCGGTGGATACAGTCCCGATGCGCTGTCAATCGCGCTGGATGTTACGGTGCCGCATCCAGCGCGGTTGACGGAGGGCGAGGCCGGTGGGTGGCGGGAGGGCCGCGCCTGGCTCGGCGGCGCGGCAGCCGTTGGCTGGGGTGAACGTCGATAGTTGGGTGGGTGGCGCAATCAGCAGCTGGCGCAGGTCAGGGACCACGTCAGGCCCCGTATCCAAGGTCGCTCCGTTGAGGCTGTGAGCCGTTGATCCCGATGTCATTGCTACCGGGACCCCTGATGCCAAACAAGTTCTGATAGGTTGCCTGAAGGGAGTTCCTTCGTTGGCAAATCGTGTGTTTGACGTCCGTCCCAGGCCTTCGGGGTCGGGGACTCCACGGATTGAGAGTCCACATGGCTGTGATCAAAGGAATCCTGTTCTGGCCGTTCTTATTGGCGGGGTGGCTGCTTACACCACGGGTGCACCCCAGTGCGAGTGTCAAAGTCGTGCAGGATGCTGAATCGGTGGCCGAGCGCGTCCTTGGTTTGATCAAAAAGATACTCCGCCACTTCGGTCTGGATTACATGGCCTTGGCGGGCGGTGGCATCGTCGGCCTCAGGGGGTTGGTGTGGGGAATCCTGCGCAGGTCGCTGAGCGACGTGGATGTCGGCTCGTTCTTCGCCAAGTTCGCTGGTGGCACGATAGTCGCGCTGGTGGGTGTCGTGGTCGTCTCGACGCTGCTGTTGGCCACGTGCTGTCAGGACCGTGCCGGGATGGTACGCAGGATGATGCGCGGCCCATGGCTCGCGGTGGCGATCTGGCTCGCCGGCTTCGGACTCCTCTACTTGAACTCAGGCGGCAAGCTGGAGGTAGCACTACGTCAGGCATCCCAGGGTTTCCGCCCCGCCAACCTGCTCCAGCTCCCCCTTGACATCCTCCTGCAGCTTTTCTTGGGGCTCATAATCGTGCTGCAGACCTTCTGGGTTCCATCCCTGCTTCTCGGGCTTACCTGGTATGCGTTCAAGCACTCACTGCGGGCGATCGACGCCCACCCGTTGATGCCTGCGTTGTTGACCCCATGGTTCTTCTGGGGCGCGGTGGTGGCCCTGTTCGGCACCACGGACGTCCGTAATGGTCCGCATTTCGTTGCCGAGGCTGTGACGGCGATCACCACCGCAGTCGTGGTCACTGTGTTTTCTGTGGTGGAGTACCAGGTCGCCAGCGAGGAGCACGGCGTTAGCCTGTCGAGCGGTCTGCCGCCTCTGCTGGGTGACGAGTGGGGACAGCTGAGCGACTACTCAGGCGAACCCCACCCCCTCACCGCCACCAGAGCTCACTGACAGTCACATCGGGTCACTCGACCCCCACCCCAGGCACAGGCGCGACCACCCCAAGCAGCGGCCTAGCCGTGGATTCCCAACCCATCTAACGATCGTGAAACGACCGTGGCCACCAAGCCCCCAGCGTGTTCATTCGCGGTCGCCCCATGAATGGACACGCTGCCCACTTAACTTAACGCCATTGGGGTCTAGGGCTCGTAGGGCTGCGGCGCTTCCGGTGAGTATGGGCCAGCCCCGGCGGTGGGCGGACTGCACGACGCAGGCCAGGGCCAGGGCGTCGGGGGCCAGCGCGGCTGGGTTGGTGGCGCTGGCGAGGATGCGGCCCAGTTCTGGGGCGTCGGCCTGGGTGAGCGGGTCGTACAGCGTTACCCGGAGCTCCAGCAGCGCGCGCAGCACGTCGCGGTCCGGTTCGCGGGTGGCTGGCGTAGGCCAGGGGAAGCGCCGCGACCGGGACGGCTACGGCCATTCCCACCTCCATCGCGGACCAGACCGGGGACTGGGCGTAGGGCTCGACTCTCGCCCAGGCGGCGATGGCGTGGTGGTCGAGCACCCACCCGCCGAAAGCTTGGCTCACGCGGAATTGGATGAGCTGCCGGTGGTCGATGCCTCGCTGGGCCGCACACCGTTGGCGTGGCTGGGTGTTAGCCCCACGGCGGCGAGCCCGGCGGCGGTGAAGGCCGAATTGGCGAAGCTGGCGTATCTCGGCCGAACCCGTCGTACGCATGGATCCGCAGGTGGCCTGGGGCTACCGTTCCGGCGTCGCGAGAATCTTGAAAAGCATGTTATTGACGTCGGTAAGAGCCTGGACGCCGATTCGACGGTGGCGATCACTCAACCGGGCCTTGCGCAGGTTGGTGACCAGACCCGGCGCTGCCCAGCCACCGCCCAGATCCACCCCGAATCCGGTATCAGGCTCGGCGTTGAACACGGGCACGACAACCACGGTTGGCTCACTCGGAATCTCGTTGTACACCGTGGAGGAGATCACGAGCACGCTGATACCGGCGTCGGTGGAAAAGATGTCGCCCCGGCGGGGTACGTCGTTCAACGTCTCGCCAGCTCGTCGAGATTGCGGTCGGCCCAGGCTTCCGTGAACGCGACGGCATCCGGGTAAGCCGACATCCATCGATCGTGATTCGCGCAGCGCCGCCGCATGTCCTCGACATCGACGAGGCCCTCGATCCAGGAGTTCATCGACTGCTGATCGGCCTCGGCATAGCGCTTAACCGTCTCATACGCTGTATCGGAGAGCCGCAGGGTGAGCGTCCGCGCCATCCCAGCATGCTAGCAGAGGCTGCTATCCATCGTCGCTGTAGCCATGCGGGCGGCGATCGTAGCCAGCTCGACGCGCCTACGGCGCACCTCAGTCCGGGGCTACGCTGTGTCCCAAATCAGCGTGTCCTCACCGTTACAGGTAGACGGTATGTGTGACACTCCTCGTCGTGGCAGCGATCGGTAAAGGCCGGGTCTCCACCCGTGACGAGCACGTGAAGTCCCAGCTAGGTCGGCTGGCGCTGTGCCCGGATAAGGCTATCGAGGTCGTTGGCGAGCGAGACTCCGGTGGCCCGGAGATGGCAGCGATCGGAAGCCGACGAGGATGCCGTCCGTGACGGCCACAGCGATGAGGGCAGGACCGATCGCCCGGGATCTTGGTCCGCGCGGATCTCGTGCGGAGGTTGCTGGTGCCGATCCGGCAGCTGGCTTACCCAGCGCGGCGCGGCAGGTACTCGCTGCGGTGCCATTGTGGTGGGCGGCACGAGCGGAAGCTACGGGCCTTAGCGGTCGGTGGCTGGACGTCCACCAAGCACTTGAGTCGGAGCCACCCGATGGGCTTGATGCCAGCGTCACCCTGGATTCGAGCGCCACGCTTGCGCTGAGTGGCTATGACCTGGGAGCCGCCTACGTTGCGGCGTTGTCACCACAAATACGTGCGCGTCACGGCCGGCATTACACCCCAGAGTTGATGGCTAAGGAACTGTGGGCAATCACCAGTCGGGCGCTGGGCCTGGGCTGCGGAGTAGCCCAGCCGTTGCCTGGGTTGATCCGAGATCCAGCCTGCGGGGCAGGTGCCCTGCTGCTGCCCGCACTTGACGCACACCTCGCCGCACTGCGCCATGGTGACCCGCAGGTGACTCTGACCGGACTGCCGCACCTCATCGAGGGAATCGACGCCGACCCCGCCGCTGTGTGGCTGGCCAATATCGTGCTGGCTGCGCAGATGCTGTCGCTGCTGGCCACGACTCCGATCCGGCAACGGCGACCATTGCCAGTGCTGGCCCGCGTCGGTGATGGTCTCCAGCCCAACCAGATACCGGCCCGCGCGGTTGTGATGAATCCACCCTATGGCCGGGTTCGGCTGAGTCCGCAGGAGCGGGAACGCTTCGCAGCGACCCTGTATGGTCACGCCAACCTCTATGGGCTCTTCCTCGCCGCTGCACTGGAGGACCTCGACGAGCAACGCGGCGTGCTCGGCGCGGTGGTCCCAACGTCGTTTACCGCCGGACTCTATTTCCGTAACCTTCGGGCAGTGATAGCCAAGACGGCACCGCTACGAGAGGCGGTGTTCGTGGTTGAACGCGGTGGGGTGTTCGCTGGTGTGCTGCAGGAGACCTGTCTTGCGGTATTTAGTCGGCGGCGCTCCCAGAACACGACGATCGGCAACCTCAACGGATCCCGTACCAGCGTGGCCCGGGTGAAGTCCCCGCACGGGGAAGGCCCCTGGCTGTTACCTCGTCGCTGCGATGATGCGTCGGTGGCTGCTGCTGCGATCGCCATGCCCCTGACTCTGGCCCGCGCAGGCTGGCGGGCTTCTACCGGACCGCTGGTGTGGAATCGCCGCCGCGCAGACCTGTGTTCGCGGCCTGGTCCTCACCGAGTGCCGGTTTTGTGGGCCGCCGATCTCGATGGCGGTGTCCTACACCGAGACGCAATACGCAACCATCTGCGCTACCTAAAGCTGAGGGAACCGAGTGACCCTACGGTCATGGTACTGACGGAGCCGGCAGTGCTCGTGCAGCGGACTACCGCGCCGGAACAGGCTCGTCGGCTGGTAGCTTGCGAGCTTACTACCACATTGATCGAGCAGTGGGGTGGAGCGGTGATCGTGGAGAACCATGTCAACGTATTGCGACCGACCACTGTTTCCCCACTGCTGACTCATGGTACGTTGGCCCGGGTGCTAGCTACAGAAACACTAGACAAGGTCATGCGGTGTATGTCTGGGTCTGTCGCTGTGAGCGCGTATGAGCTTGAGGCATTACCATTTCCCTCCCGCGACGTGCTCTGCCTCTGGGAAATGTTGCGTGGGGAATCACTAGAATTGGCGGTCACTGCCGCATATCGGCCTGAACCACGGTGACCTTCCGGCCTGTCCCCAGTCGCAGCGATTGCTTAACCACGTTGAAGCTGGTGTTCCCTCGGGTAGCTTTCGACCCAGTGCTCGCCAGTCCCCTCAGCGCTGCTGCGGTCGCTGTGATGATCTACGTCGATGCGGTTAGCTCGGACGAAGGACCCACGGACGAAGCAATCTGGGCGCGGCCGTTGACCTGTCTGTGGAGGTCAGATGAGGTCCTTGTCTGTGATCAACATGAGCAGCGTATCGCCTGGAGGGCTGCGCGCTGAACGGCAAACGGGCCGTTGCCAGACTGTTGGAGCAGTGAGGCGTCGAGTACCGACCGTGGTACGGCGACAACTCCCGCGAGACATTGCGCGATGAGACATTCCCTGCATGGCTTGATCACGGTGCGATCCGGGTACGCGCGGGCATTCCGACGACAAGCAGTAAACCCCCATGGGCATTGACGGCGTCGTTTGCTGATCTCTTCGATCCAGCGTTGCAAGGACAGGATCTTGTCGCAGCCGTCGAGGCATGGCGGTCTGCCCACATGTCACCGGGTGACAGGTTTCGGATCTTGACTGCCCAAATAAGAGAACGGCATAAACACTCCATTATCGTCACCTTGCCAGGCGGGCAGGTTAGATTCCTTGAACCTGGCCCTGCTTCTCTTATTCTCAAAGGCGTACTCGAAATTTGGGCGCCTGCTCGACTCGCCGAACCGGCCGTACTCACAATTTCCGAACCTGGAGACAAGGTTTACCTCGCCGACGCCGCCTTGCTCGCCACGCTCGGACTTACAGTGGATGCGAGTACTCTGTTACCCGATGCTGTCATTGACGAACCTTCCCATGAGCTGTCGTGGTATGAGATCCCCGGTAGCAATGCTCCCGATTAATTGCCAGGAAAGAATGTCTTATCAGTGCCTGTACCTCCAGGTGCGTGGCGAGTTGCGCACCCAGCTCACTCTCGCCCTGCGTCAGGGCCGTACCCGCCGGGTCAGCAGGTCCCGGACCACCGTGGCCAGGGAAAGATTCTTTGAATGGTCAACGTCAGCGAACGCCCGGTCGAGGCCGTCAACTCCTGAGGCGTCAGCACGCCTCAGGAGTTGTGTGGGTGAGACTCCCGGATCGGCGGAAAAGATCACGGCGTCACCCGCTTCGACATGGATAGTTAGTTACCCTGGGAGTTACCTGAGAATGTGGACAGCGCAGCGTGGGCCGTTGGGCTGAGGGGTATAATAGCAGGCAGCGAATCTGCGGGGTAGCGAGGAATACGAAATGCGTCGGGCGAGGCGGCAACTACGTCCGCGCTACCACAGTGGGCTTCGGCGATCGCTGCGGGAATTTCTCGCCGTCCCGTTGGCGATGGTGATCGGGTCGATTGTGCTGGCGGTCATCACCGCCGTGCTGGATCGCAGCACGGCGCCGTGGCTGCAACCGGCCCAGCGCCTGCTATCCGAACTGGTCCCACCCGGGGAGAACCAGGCGATGCTGCGAACTGTGGCGCCCGCGATGCTGACCGCGATGTCGATCGCGTTTTTCCTGCTGTTAACCCTGGTTCATCGGATGGCCGACGTGTTCACCTGGGTGGTGGTGGAGCAATTTCTGCTCCGCCGTACCAATCAGGTGTTTTTCGGGTTCTTCGGTGGGCTGGCGGTGTACTATATTGTGGTCCTCGCCGCGATCGGTCCCCAACAGGCGGTTTTCTCCACCACCGTCGCATTGGTGCTCAGTGTGCTCGCCCTTGCTGGGCTGCTTGTCTTCGGTTACCTGGTTCTCGACCAGCTGCGCCCCACCTCGGTGGTGCAGCGCATCGGGCAGCTCACTCTAGCCACCTACGCTGATCAGCGGTTCAGACTGCGGCGGTTCCGGGACGCACCGCTGCTGGGGCACCTGCCGGGGACCACGGTGCGCGCCGAGCGCAGCGGTTACCTCATCGATATCGACATCGACCGGCTCGTTCGCGCGATCACGGTGGCTCAGGATCCGGTGGAGATCGAGTTTCACGCAGCGCTGGGTAGCCACATCGTGGTGGGCTCCGACATCGCCGCAGTGCGGGCCAGCCGCGCGGAGGACTGCGCACATCTCGCCGACGCGATACTCGATGCGCTGACCTGCGGCCGGGAACGCAAACTGGCTCGGGAAGCCGTCTATGGGGTGCACCAGCTCTCCAGCGTCGCGTGGGCCGCGAGCACCCACCAGGACCCCGAAGCAGCGTTGGTCGCCGTCGGGGCCCTGCACACCCTGCTGGCCCACTGGACGGAGGAACAAACGCTCGTCCGCGGACCGGCCGATAACAATGATCCGTTGCCTGTGGTCTACCCCGACACGACGATTGAGCAGGTGTTGTCCTCACTGGCCAGCATCATCGTGGCCACCGGTCAATCCGGCCAGCACCAAACTTGCGCGCAGGTCCTGGAGGTCTTCAGCATGGCCCTGCCCCGCCTCTCGCCGCACCACCAGCGCATCGTGGTGCAGCATCTGCATCGCGTGCTGCCCACCGTCACTATGCACATTTTCAGCCGGGAGCTGGAGCGGGCCCTGGCTGCGCTCGGCCGGGTGTTGTACGACACCGGCTACCCGAGCTGCGCTCACCAGCTCTCGACCATCACGTCCCAGCCGGCGGCGCACGTGACTGAACCATCGACGTAGCGAGCGACGAGGCCCTCCGATTACGGGGATTGTCCTGGAATGGTGTTCGGTCGTTCGCCGTGCAGGCGCGCGATGTAGCGGTCGGCGGAGCGGCGGACGGCGGCGGCACCGTCACGGATGACGACCCGGCCCCACCAGCCGCCGTAGACGCGGTCGAAGGTGAATCGTTCGACGCGGTGGGCGATGTCGCGAATCGTGGCCTCGTCCAGCGGGATGAGGTTGGGAAAGCTCCACATGAAGCTCACCCAGTCGCGGTCCTGGACGACGGTGATGGTGTCACCGGTGAGCAGCGCACCGCGGCCGGCTGACCCGGCGGGCCAGTGCAGTACCGCAGCGCCGTCGAAGTGCCCACCGATGCGCGCGAGCGTCACGCCCGGGACCGGCTCGACCTCCTCGTCGAACAACTCGATCCGTGGTGAAGGCCGCCGGATCCACTGCTGATCGGCGCGCGGGATGATGATGCGGGCGTCGAAGGCGTCGGCGAACTCGACCTGGGCCGCGTAGAAGTGCGGGTGGGATAGGCAGATCGCGTCGATCCCGCCGAGCCCCTCGATCTGCTCGCGGGCGTCGTCATCAAGCAGGGAGATGCAGTCCCAGAGCACGTTGCCGTGCGGGGTCCGGACCAGCAGCGCCCGTTGGCCAATGGCAAAGGAGGGCTCGAGCCCGATGCCGACCAGGTCGGGTTCCTCCTCGCGCAGGATCACGCTGCTGCCTCGCGCGAGGTCGGTCATGGTGATCCACTGCTGACCGTCCCAGCCGACGTACTGACGCTCGTCCTCGCAGATGGCGCACGCCTGAGGAGGATGGTCGGTGTCCGGGTGCTGGACGCCGCAGGTCTTACAGATCCACGCAGGCATCGAGTGGCCTCCCTGAAGTCTTCAGGGTCCTCCCGCGCTCCGATCGGTCATCGGCGTTGCCCGCGTGGGTCCGGTAAGGTCGCAATGCGTGGCTCGGCTGGTGCTGATTAACGGAGCCCCGGGTAGCGGCAAGTCGACACTGGCGCGCAGGTATGTCGATGCGCATCCGCTAACGCTAGCCCTGGACATCGACGTGGTTCGCGCGATGCTCGGGCGCTGGCTGGACCACCCCATTGAGGCTGGGCTGATCGCGCGGGGCATGGCGGTGGAGATGGCCCGACTCCAGCTCACGGCCGGCAGGGACGTGCTGGTCCCGCAGTTCCTCGGCCGGGTCGAGTTCATTATCGAGCTGGAGCACCTCTGCGAGCAGGTCGGCGCTGAGTTTATCGAGCTTGTCTTACTCAGCAGCCCGCAGGACGTGACCCGCCGTTTCGTGCACCGCTCCAGCCAGCCCGAGACGCCCGCGCACCGCGACGCTGCGGTGTTGCAGGACCGCAGCGGCGGAGTCGCCGAGTTGCCGGCGGCGTATGGCCGATTGCTGGAGGTCGTCGCGAGCCGACCGGGCACCCGCGCTGTGGTGACGGTGGCCGGGGAGGTGGATCGGGCCTACCGCGACCTGCTCGCGTGCCTCGACGAGCCCTGAGGCGTACATCCGCTGACCCGATTCGACGTGTCGAGTATGCTCTCAGTACGCTTTCGGTATGCGTACCACGGAGCGGGTGACGGTGACGCTGCCGGTCGAGCAGGCGCAGCGGCTTCGGCGGTTGGCGGGTGAGGGCGACGCGGCGAGCATCTCGGCCTATGTCAGCAAGGCAGTCCGGGCGCAGCTCGACAAGGACGCTGCGTTGGACAGGTTGACGCGCTTGTATGCCGAACGGGGTGTCACCCTGCACGCGGAGCACCATGCGAGGGCACGCCATCTCCTCGGGCTGGAGGGGCATGACCCACAGGTCCCCGCTTCGTGAGCGCTGTCGGCGGGGTGGTGCTGGATTCCACTGCGCTTCTCGCGTTCGTTTCTGGCCGACCCTACGTCGCGGCGGTGGTGTGGCACGCGGTTGAGCAGGGTGTGGTGTTGGTGATGCCGGCGGCATCGCTAGCTGACGCCCAGGCACGGCTGGCACCAGCAGACCTTGAGGTGATCGAGGTGCTCGTTGATCTGCCGGTCGCGGTTGTCGTTGATCTCACTCGCGGGGAGGCCCGCCAGGTGGCGGCGGTGCTGGCCAAGGCGGGCCAGCCTGACTGTCTGGCTGCGGGCCATGCGGCGTGGACCGCTCGAAACCGAGGGATGCCGGTGATGACCAGTGACCCAGCGCTGCTGCGTGCGCTGGCAGCGGACATCGAGATCGACGAACTCCCCTAACGGCGACGCCAGAGCGGGGTGTCGGGACCATCGCCGAGCACCAGCAGCGAGCCGACCCGGCGGTGGCCACCGAGACGTCCTCGGCCGGTCTCCTACGAGCTGGGATATGTGCTGGCCGTAATGCGAGAGCGGAACAAAGACATCCCAGGGCTTGAATGTCAAGCTGCAGCTTTCTCGGCACGGTGTGACTCCGCGACGGGACCGTTGATGACCTGACCTCATCAGTCCGGCAGGCCCTGGTGGGCGAAACGCGCTGATGGCGTGATTGTCCTGAGGGCACGCACTACCTTCTGCCGAAAAGACCCGGGCGGGGCCTTGGTGTCCAGTGCCGTGGATGGGTCGCGAGTCTGCTGCGGGGAGGTTGTGGTGCGAGATCGGGAGTCCACGATACGCGGCCGGGAGCTGGGTGAGGGCTTGCGCCGGGGGATGGAGGACGCTGGGCTGAACAGTAGGCAAGCCGCGCACGTGCTTGGCTGTTCGGAGAGCTGGGTGTCGCGGCTGCTGTCCGGCAAGCGCGGCGCCACTATCGCGGATGTTGCGGCGTTCCTCGGAGTGTGCCGGGTCAAAAGCCCGGAGCGGGACCGGCTGCTCGCGCTCTGCTCAGGGGTGCATACCCCAGGCTGGTTCCAGCAGCACGGCTCCCGGTTGCCCAAACAACTCGTGACCTTGATCAATCACGAGGACAAAGCGGTCGCGATCAGCGCTTTTGAGGCGATATTCGTGCCCGGCTTGCTACAGACCGCGGACTACGCGCGTGCCGTGATCAGCCGCAGCGTCAATGTGCCCCCCGAGGAGGTCGAGGAGCGGGTGGTCGCCCGGCTGGCCCGGCAGATCTTGTTCGGCCGGGAACGCCCAGCTCGCTTCACCTTCTACGTGCACGAGTTCGTGCTGCGGCTGCCGGTCGGCGGTCCGGTCGTGATGTCCGAGCAGCTGCACCACCTGCTGCGGATGTCGGTGCGCTCCTACCTCACCCTGCGGGTGGTGCCCGCCTCGCTCGGCGCGTACGCGGCCATGACTGGGGCGTTCAAGCTGATGGAGTTCGCCGAGTTCCGGCCGGTCACCTACTTGGAGAGCGAGACCTCCACGCTGTTCCTGGAGAAACGCGAGGAGATCGCCGCGTACCGACGCATCCTGGCGGCGCTGGACCGGACCGCGCTGGGCGAGGGAGAATCGCGGGAGCTGATTGCCACCTTGGCAACCGAGCTCTCTGCGGATGGGGAGAATCATGATGACCGCGCTTGAGCCGAACGCCCTCGTCTGGCATACCAGCAGCTACAGCGGCGGAAGTGGGGACTGCGTCCAGGTTGGGTGGCGCACCAGCAGCTACTGCGGCGGAAGTGGGGACTGCGTCGAGGTCGCGTCCGCGCCGGAGGGGGTCCTGGTGCGCGACTCCAAGGATCCCGACGGCCCCGCCCTCACCGTCCCTCCCTCGGCCTGGCGCACGTTCCTCACCACCGTCACCCCCTGACCACCGCCCAGGTTCGTCCCGTGGGGTGGCTACCACCACGATGGAGCGGTCTAGGACATCAGCCGCACCCCGCCATGCGGGGTTCGTCGAGGTAGATCCCGCACCTGAGCTGTTCGCGGTGGTAATGGCGACGGGCATCGTGTCCGTTGCTGCCTACGACCACCAGTACTGGCGGCTTGGGGTCGCGCTGAGCATCCTCGCCGTGGTGGCCTTCGCCGTGCTGGGGCTGAGGTTCCTGGTCTGGATGGCGACCCGCCCCGCCCGGGTGGCGGTGCTGGCGCGGGATCCCGACGTCGTGCTGCGGATGTTCACCGTCGTCGCGGCGTGCGCAGTACTCGGCGTGCGCTGGGATGATTATCCTGTTCTCCTGTGGTTGCTGGGCGGTCTTGCCCTCGCTGCCTGGCTCATGCTCGCGCCGCTGGCCGGCCTCGCTGTCGGTTCGCGATCCGGGACACAGCTGCGCGAGCAGGTGCACGGCGCGTGGCTGCTGCCGAGCGTGGCAAGTGCCGGTCTGGCGATTACCGCGGCGGATCTGGCCATTCATGTCCGCGCCCCCTCGCTAGTGGTGATCGCAACCGGGGCGTGGATCCTGGGCATGGCGCTGTATCTGGCCGTGGGCTGGCTGATCGGCTGGCGGGTGCTGGCGAGGCCGCCCGCGCCCGAGGAGGTATGGCCGGACAGTTGGATCGTGATGGGTGCACTCGCGATCACGGCCCTGGCCGGTGCCCATATCCTGGCTGCGGTGCGCACACTGGGGGCACCGGTCGGGCTGGCGGACTGGACCCGACCGGTGACGTTCCTCGCGTGGGTGCTCGCCAGTCTCTGGATACCAGTCCTGCTCTACGCCGCGATGTGGCGAGTCGACCAGGTGGCTGGCTCGTTGCGGTATCACGGTGGATGGTGGGCGGCGGTGTTCCCACTGGGGATGTACTCCGCGGCGTCCGCGGCAACGGCCGTCGAGCTGCACCTGCGCTCGCTGTCGACGATCTCGCTGGTGTTCTTCTGGATCGCCGTCACCGTCTGGGCCCTAGTCGCTGCAGGCCTGCTGCGTTCCGCTCTCGCGCCCCGTGGCAGGGTCCAGGGACGGACGCTGGGAGCGTGACCGCATCGTCACCGCGCAACCGGTCACGGTGCCTGCTGCGGTGCGGCCACCGGGTCGACCAACGGACTGATGAGCGAGGCCAGCTGCCGAAGCTCCTCCAGGTGGGTGGTGCTGAGCAGCGTCAGCTTCTCCTGGCCCGCCCTGGTCAGCGTGAGGCGCACGACCCGGCGGTCCGCACCCTCGGCGCGGGTGCGGGTGATCAGGCCGAGCCGCTCGGTGCGATCGATCAGCTGCACGGCGCTGTGGTGGCGGGTGCATAGATAGTCGGCCAGCTCTCCGACGCTGGGCCCGCGCGAGTCGGGATGGCCCCGAATCGCGAGCAGCAGCTGGTGTTGGGCGGAGGTGAGCCCCACCGTGGCCGCTTGTTCCCCACTCCACCGCAAGAAGCGGCGCAGGCCGACCCGGACGGTGAGCAGTCTCGCGTACTGCCCGTCAGCAAGAGGTGTGAGCGGTGACACCATGAGAAAACAGCTCCTAACGTGATAATATCATGACATGATACAGAGACGAGGCGCCGACGCTACCGGGAACAGGGCGACCGTCTCGGCCCACGCTGACCGATCTCGCCCACCCACCCGCGAAGGAGCTTTCGCCGCCGAAGTCGCACTGTGGAGAAGGTGGAAGAGATGACTACTGAAATGACCGAGGCCATGGCGTTGCACCCCGACCTTGCGGAGTTGCGGGCCAAATATGAGGCCGCCGCGGAGACGCCGAGCGCCCGCGTTGTCGATGGGCTCACCTTTCTGGCCGGGCTTTACCTGGCGATGTCCCCGTGGGTGGTCGGGTTCAACCATTTCACGACCCTGACCGCCAACAACCTCATTGCCGGTATCGCCCTAGCGGTGCTCGCCCTCGGGTTCTCCTCCGCCTACGGCCGCACTCACGGTATTGCCTGGGTCGCGCCGCTGATCTGCGTGTGGACGATCATCGCCCCCTGGGTCGTCAGCGGCCACGTCGCCACCACGGCGACGCTCTGGAGCAACGTGGTGACCGGCGTGATCGCAGTTCTGCTCGGCCTTGGCGCGATGTCCCTCGGGATGAGCCGGACCCGTTGAGTCCCGGTCATCGCCCGTGCGGGCGGAAGCTAGTACTCGCGGTGTCGGAGAGCGGATCAGTGGGGAAGGCTACCCGACCTCACCGGTCCGCTTCCCGGAGAAGAAAGTGCATCCTGGTTTTGGAGGAATGTGTCCCGCTCGTGGCAGAGTGGGCACCTTGATGGTGACGGTGTCGGGGTATTTCATGCCGGTGCCGGTGTTGAGCACGACAACGGTCTCGTCTCCCCGCAGCCATCCTGCGGATCGCAGTGTGTTGACTGCGGCGAAGCAGGCTGCTCCTTCCGGACACACGAAGATACCTTCGCTGCGCGCCAGTTGCTGCTGTGCGGCCAGCAGCTCCTGGTCGGTCACCGCAATGCTGGTACCACCGGTCTGCCGTACGGCGTCTAAGACCAGGAAGTCACCCAATGCCTTGGGCACGTTAAGCCCGGAGGCCACGGTGTGGGCATTGACTGCGGCGACGCTCTCGGCTGCGCCACGTTCGAATGCCTCGACGATCGGTGCGCAACCGGTGGTTTGCACGGCGACGAGCCGGGGCAGCTCGCCGCTGAGCCAGCCGAGCTCCCGTAGCTCGAGTAATGCTTTATAGATGCCGATGATGCCCACACCGCCACCAGTCGGATAGAGGACGACGTCTGGGGTTCGCCAGCCCAGTTGCTCGACGATCTCGTACCCCATGGTCTTTTTGCCTTCGATCCGGTAGGGTTCCTTGAGGGTGGATACGTTCTGATACCCCTCCCGTTCGGCCACCGCAGCAGCGATCAGCGCACTTGCGTCCCCGATCAGTCCGTCCACGAGGTAAAGCTCGGCTCCCGCGACCACACACTCGGCTTGGGCGATCTCCGGCGCATGCACCGGCATGGTGATCAGGCTGCGCAGTCCGGCCCGAGCGGCATACAGCGACCACGCTGCGCCAGCGTTGCCGTTCGTGGACATGGCGATCCCGCTCACGCCCAGTTCCGCGGCCCGGGAGACCCCTACCGCGGCACCACGGGCCTTGAAAGTGCCGGTGGGTATCAGACCTTCGTCTTTCATCCGCAGGTCAGAGACGCCGAGTTGCGCGCCGTAATTCGGCAACTCAAGCAGCGGGGTCATCCCCTCCCCCAGACAGACGATGTTGTGCTTGGCGCGCACCGGCAGCAGCTCGTGGTACCGCCACAGATTCGGTGCCCGCCGAGCGATCTCCTCCCGCGTCACGGTCGTGGCCACCCGTTCCAGGTCATAGCGCGCAAGCAAGGGGACCCCGACCGTCGAGGTGCCCTGTACGGTGTCGGCGTTGTAGGTTGCCCCGGTGCGAGAGCACTCCAGGTGAGACAGGGCAGAGAAATCATTAGCAGACACGGGTGCCTCCGTCCACGCCCTCCGACAGCGTCAGCTACCCTCTATTGAGTTCATCTGAGCCCTGTATAGACTTTTAATCATGCTGGTAGATCGCGTTCCGGATCAGGGCAGCTCGTCGAGGGCCAGGTCTGGGTCTAGGGCTCGGAGGGCTGCGGCGCTTCCGGTGAGGACGGGCCAGCCCCGACGGTGGGCGGAATGCACGACGCAGGCCACGGCCAGGGCGTCGGAGACCAGCGCGGCGGGGTCGGTGGCGTTGGCGAGGATGCGGCCCAGTTCTGGGGCGTCGGCCTGGGTGAGCGGGTCGTACAGCGTTACTGGGAGCTCCAGCAGCGCGCGCAGCACGTCGTGGTCGGGCTCGCGGGTGGCGGCAAAGGCCAGGGGAAGCGCCGAGACCGGGACGGCCACGGCCATTCCCACCTCCATCGCAGACCAGACCAGGGACTGGGCGTAGGGCTCGACCCTCGCCCAGGCGGCGATGGCGTGGTGGTCGAGCACCCACCCGCCGAAGGCTTGGCTCACCCGGTGGGGCCTTGCCCAAGGCGGCGTCCGACAAGGTCGCGGGCCCATTGCAGGGCGTACTCCGGTGGCTTGCCGAACCGGCGCTCTAGCACGGCGAGGCCGTCCTCGCGGGCGCGGCGGAATGCCACGGCTTCGGTGACGTACCGGCTGACGGACTCCACCTGGCCAGACGCGGCAAGACGTTCCACCGCCTCGGCGTCCTCGATGGGCAGGGTGACAGTGATCTTCTTGGTGGCCCGCTGCCTGGATGCCATACCGTTGACGCTATCGGTATGGTACTAAGGTTGTCCAGCTCGGATGCCCTCTATTGACTTCATCTGAGCCCTGTATAGACTTTAGTCATGCTGGTAGGTCGTGCTCCGGTTGCAGACCGCGGGAGGTGTGGGCGGGGCTGGTGCCTGCGGGTGGCGGCGGCGTTGGTGGGAGTTGTGGTGGCCGCGGCGACGCTGGTGGGGTGCGGCTCCGGTGGTGCTGAGCGAATTGTGCTGAGCTTCTATACCAGCCCTGATGGGGTGGAGCAGTATCAGGCATCCGCAGCGGAATGCACCCGGGCTTCCGGTGGTCGGTACACGATCGAGCAGCGGACCCTGTCGAGCCATAGCACCGATGATCAGCGGCTGTACCTGGCGCGCCGGCTGGCCGCTCACGATACCGGCCTGGACATCATGGGGCTCGACGACATCAGGACAGCGGAGTTCGCCCAAGCGGGGTGGATCGTGCCGTATCCGCCTGAGGTGGCTCGGCAGGTCGAGCAGGGAACCCTTCGGGTCCCGCTGGAGACCGGGACGTACCAGAGCAGGTTGTATGCCGCTCCGCTGACCACCACCACGCAGCTGCTGTGGTACCGCACGGACCTGGTGTCCCACCCGCCGAAGACGTGGGATGAGATGATCCGGATGGCGGAGAGTCTGGCGGTGCGGGGGCTGCCGCACTATATCGAGGTGCAGGGCGCGCGGTATGAGGGTTTGACGGTGTGGTTTAACACCCTGCTCGCCAGTGCTGGGGGAGCGATTGTCTCGGAGAACGGCGAGGTGCACGTGGCAAGGGGTGACGCCGCCCGGCAGGCCCTGAGCGTCATGGCACGAGTCGCTAACTCGCGAGCCGCAGATCCATCGCTGTCCGTGAGTGCAGAAGACGACGCCCGGTTGGCGATGGAAGCAGGAAAAGCGGCGTTTGAGGTCAATTATCCATTCGTTTACACCTCGATGCACAAGAACGGCGGTGGCACGTTTATCGATGCGCTGGGGCGGCCGACCAGCCAGGACACCGGTCGCCGGGTCGGGGACGTGTTCGGCTGGGCCCCGTACCCTTCGGTGGTGGCGGGCCAGCCCGCGCGGGTGACGATCGGTGGCCTCAACCTGGGGGTGAGCGCCAGCTCGCGGCATCCGGCAGAGGCGTTCGAGGCAGTGCTGTGCCTGCGCAACCGGGACAATCAGCTGCTTCAGGCGGTGGGCGTGGAACGACCGCCTACGCTTGCCGCACTGTACGACGACCCAGCTTTCCAAAAACAGTATCCGGCCTGGCGGGAGATCCGGGATTCGTTGGACCACGGCAGCGTACGGCCCAGGACACCGGCTTATGCCAACATCTCGATCGTGATCTCCGAGCTGCTCAACCCGCCAGCGAAGATTAACCCAAACACCGTGGTGGACCAGCTGGCCGACCAGATCGCCAGAGCCGTCACCTCGCAGGGGCTGGTGCCATGACGACGACTGCGCAATCCGATGCCCACAGCGCCGCGCCGGGAGAAGGGCGATGCCGGGGGCCGGCCTCCGTGCGAGCCCGGTCGGAGCGTCGGCTGGCGGCGCTGCTGTGCGCGCCAGCGGTGTTGGTGATCCTGGCGGTGACCGGTTACCCGATCGGTTACGCGATCTACCTGTCGCTGGAGCGGTTCGATCTGCGCTTTCCCGAGCAACACGGCTTCATTGGGCTGGCCAACTACGGCGCGGTGCTCAGCTCTGGCTACTGGTGGCAGGCGTTCGCCATCACCGTGATCATCACAGTGGTCTCGGTGGCGATCGAGTTCGTGATCGCGCTGGCGCTGGCGCTGGCGATGCACCGCACCATCATCGGTCGGGGACTGGTGCGCGCCGTGGTGCTGATCCCCTACAGTATCGTCACGGTGGTCGCCTCGTATAGCTGGCAGTACGCCTGGACGCCGGGCAAGGGCTACCTGGCCGCGCTGCTGCCCGAGGGGGTGGCGCCGCTGACCAGTCAGGTCACCGCCATCGCGGTGATCGTTCTGGCTGAGGTGTGGAAGACGACGCCGTTCATGGCACTGCTGCTGCTCGCTGGGCTCGCGCTGGTCCCTGAGGACCTGCTCAAGGCCGCCGCGATGGACGGGGCCGGGCCCTGGCAGCGGCTGACCAGGGTGATCCTGCCGATCATGAAACCGGCGATCCTGGTGGCGCTGCTGTTCCGTACTCTGGATGCATTCCGGGTATTCGACGTCATCTACATCATGACTCGGGGCTCCAACGGCACGGAATCGGTGTCGATGCTGGGCTATGACAACCTGTTCATCGGGTTCAACTTCGGCATCGGCTCGGCAATCAGCGTCCTGATCTTCTTTATCGTGATGATCATCGCGGTGGCGTTCGTCACGATATTCGGCGTGGCGGCGCCGGGCGTGCAGGCTCAGGAACGGAGGTAGCGATGGGCGCCGGATGGGCCCGTAAGGGTTGGTGGGCCATCGCGGATATCGTCATTCTCGGCTACGCGCTGGTGCCGGTGCTGTGGATCGTCAGCCTGTCGTTTAAACCGCTCAGCTCCGTCAATGATGGCCGCTTCATCCCAGCCGAGTTCACCTGGTCGAATTATCGGCAGATCTTCCAGATAGCTTCGTTCGTCAGCGCGCTACGCAACTCGATCGGCATTGCGCTCATCGCGACCGGGCTGTCGGTAGTGATCGGTACGCTCGCGGCCTACGCGATCGCGCGGCTGTCCTTTCCGGGCAAGAAGCTGCTGGTCGGCGTTACGCTGCTGATCGCGATGTTCCCGCCGATCTCGCTCGTCACACCATTGTTCGACATTGAGCGCACGATCGGCCTGGTCGATACCTGGCCTGGGCTGATCCTGCCCTACATCACGTTCTCGCTGCCACTGGCGATCTACACCCTGTCGGCGTTCTTTCGGGAGATACCCTGGGAGCTGGAGAAGGCAGCCCAGATGGATGGGGCGACACCATTCCAAGCGTTCCACAGCGTCATCCTCCCGCTGGCCGCGCCGGGGGTATTCACCACCGCGATTCTGGTGTTCATCTTCTGCTGGAACGACTTCTTATTCGCGGTCTCGCTGACCACCACCGACGCGTCGCAGACCACCACGGTAGCGATCGCCCAGTTCTCTGGGGCCTCGGAGTTCACCGAACCCACCGGGTCCATCTCGGCGGCCGCCGTGGTGCTGACCATCCCGATCATCTCGTTCGTGCTGCTCTTTCAACGTCGGATCGTCACCGGCCTGACCACCGGTGCAATCAAGGGGTAGTGGTGGCTGCGATTGTTCTGAACCAGGTGACCAAGCGGTTCCACAACGAGGAACCACCCGCCGTGCAAAAGGTGGACCTTGAGATCGCCGACGGCGAGTTCGTCGTTCTCGTCGGGCCGTCCGGGTGCGGGAAGTCGACGACCCTGAACATGATCGCCGGCTTGGAGGACATCACCTCCGGTGAGCTGCGCATTGACGGAGAGCGCGTTAACGAATGGGCACCCAAGGACCGCAACCTGGCGATGGTCTTTCAGTCCTACGCGCTCTACCCGCACATGACCGTTCGGGAGAACATCGCCTTTCCGCTCAAGCTCGCCCGGGTCCGGCGGAGCATTATCGAAACCCAGGTGGTCGATACCGCGCGCAAGCTCGATCTTGCTGACCTCCTGGACCGCAAGCCGGCCACGCTCTCCGGTGGGCAGCGGCAGCGGGTGGCCATGGCCCGTGCGATCGTGCGCAAGCCCAGAGCGTTCCTGATGGACGAGCCGCTGTCCAACCTGGATGCGAAGCTACGGGTGCAGATGCAGATTTTGGTGTCTCAGGTGCAGAAAGACCAGGGCGTGACCACCGTCTATGTGACCCACGACCAGACCGAGGCGATGCGGCTGGGAGATCGGGTGGTCGTGCTGCGCGGCGGGGTGGTGCAGCAGATCGGCGCGCCGCAGCTCCTCTACGAGCACCCGGCGAACGTGTTCGTGGCGGGATTCATCGGGTCGCCAGCGATGAACCTGCTGCCCGCGCGGCTGGAGCACGCCGCGCTGCGCTGCGTCGTGGGCGAGCTGCCGCTCTCCGACCAGATGCGTCGCACGTTGGAAGCGGCGGGCGCACCGCGCGACGTCATTCTCGGGGTGCGGCCGGAGCACTTCGAGGACGCCGCGCTGGTGAAGCCCGGGATCAAGCAGCAGGGGGTGACGTTCACCGCGCGGGCCATGATGGTGGAATCACTGGGCCCGGATAAGTATGCCCACTTGGCGTTGGACGGCGAGCAGGCTAGCACGGCTGAGCTGGAGCGGCTGGCCGCGGAGACAGGCACCGCCGACGTCCCCGGCGCCACCCACTTGGTCACCCGGCTGTCCGGCGCGTCGGCGGCGACCCAGGGGGAGAAGGTCCACGTCTGGTTCGATCCGGACCACGTCCAGGTCTTCGACCCCGCCGACGGGCGTAACCTCACCCCTGCGCCTGGGGCGCCGCACGTCACACAGGTTCACCGGCCAGGAACGGGGACACCCGGTTGATGAACCTGCCGCTCTTAGTGCGCCCGCACCCGCCGCCGCGGCCTCAAGACGCGCATCCAGGCCTCCAGGATCGTGCTAGGGGCGGTTTTCAGCAGGTCGATGCACATTTTCCGTACTAGCTCGGGTGAGGCATCGGGATCGCGGATGGTGTTAACCATGGTCTCCTGATATTGCTCACCTTCGCTGGGTGGCTGTATCGCGCCGATGGCAGAGGCCACCAGTTCGGCTCGGTCTCGACAATCACCCAGCATCAGACTGAGCACGTCGCAGGCAAGGGAGGCCGTCAACCGCAAGGACATGGCGAGTGTGAACGGAACCAGCAGTACTGCCAGGCTCAGCGTCAGCGCCGTGGGCGTAGCGAGAACCAACATGATGAGCATGCCCACGCCCACGGCATAGGCGCAGATCTTGGCGGCTTTCGCTCGGCGGCGGGGCCACATTGTGGCTTACCCTCCGGGATCCGGAGCGACCGGGCAGCGGCTGGGGTTGACCTGTTGCATCAGTTCCTTCACCTTCACCTTCAGCGCGGGCTGGCGTTCGCTAGCTGGAGCTAAGCCGTTCCAGGCCGGGGGGCCAGGTTGAGCCGGGTGGTCGCGCCCGAGCGCGCCGACGCCTCCTGGAGAGCCTTGCGGGCTTGCCGCTCACCTTCCTCGGTGAGCCGGTAATAACGGCGTCTCGGCCGGGCCGCCTCATGCGGATCGAGATCTTCCCACTCGTCGGTCAACCAGCCATAGTCGAGAAGCCGTTGCAGAATTGGGTAGGTGGTCCCCGGCAGCAGGCCGGTGCGGTTGGTGATCTCCAAGCCGTAGAGGGTCGCAGTGGGGTCGTCATCCCAGACCCGCAGGAGGGCCTCCAGAACCATCCGGACAGTTGTCGTCATCCTGGGAGCCATAGCTAAAGTCTAGTGAGGGCTTGCCCGAAGTCAACTGAGGACGCGGTGGCGGTATGCCGCGCAGAGCCCGGTGAGCCTGCAGGTGTTAAGTGACCTGCTACTCACCTGCCTCGGGGTGTTGCTCGGTGCGACCTGGACAGATCAGATCTTGCAGGCCAGGTATCGCCAGCAGGCGCAGGAGCGTCGCAGGCTGAACGAGCAACGGGCGGTGCTTGACGCCGCCCGCCGACGATGGGGCCGGTGTCCACGCTGCGGAGCCCCTGCCCGGATAGCTGGCGTGACCAGGGCGGTAACTCAGGACCCAACCGGCGTTAGCCCGGCCGGAACTCCACCGGGCCAGGACGGAACGGGGCGTTCTCGGCGCCCAGCTCCGAATTACTCGCCAGGCCAGCGCTTACCAGGCCGGCGGCGAGGGTATTGCCGTCGGTGGTATCGATGACGAGGAAGTGCCCGGTGTGCCGGGCGGTGGCGTAGGCGTCCACCGCTAGCGGCTGGGCGAGACGGATCCGCGCGCCACCGATCTCGTTGAGTTCCAGCGCGGCCGGTGGCGCGGTATGCCGCAACGTGCGCAAGTCCAGTCGTCCGGTCAGCTCGGTGACGATCGCCCGGACGGTGCGAGTACCGTGCTTGACCAGCACTCGCGCGCCAGCCCGCAGCGGAGAGTCAGCCAGCCAGCACAGGTCCGCGTCGAGTTCGGTGACCACCCGTGGTGGCTGCTGCGGGTGGGCCAGTGTCTCCCCGCGCCCGATGTCGATCTCGTCACGAAGCAGCACAGTGATCGACTGCCCGGCGCTGGCGTAGGGCAGCGGACCCTCAGGGGTGTCGATACCCGCCACGGTGGAGTGGGCGCCGGAGGGCAGCGCGACGATATCGTCGCCGACCGTGAGCACCCCGGAGGCGACCCGGCCGGCCAGGCCGCGGTAGTCGGGGTGCGCGGCGGTGCGGGGACGCAGCACCAGCTGCACCGGAAAGCGCATCGGCTCGGCCGTCTCCTGCTGCCTAGGGGGTACTGCCTCCAGGTGTGCCAGCAGCGTCGGGCCTGAATACCAGGCGGTATGCCGACTGCGGGCCGCGACGTTGTCGCCGTGCAGCGCCGATACCGGCACAGATACCACATCCGGCACGCCCAGCGAGCTCGCCGCTGCCGCGAACTCCGACTCGATCCGCCGAAACGTCGGCTCGTCGAAGTCCACTAGGTCCATCTTGTTCACCGCGAGCATCACGTGCGGCACCCGCAGGAACGCCATGACGGCGAGGTGGCGCCGGGTCTGCTCAACTAGACCGTGGCGCGCGTCGACCAGCACCACGGCGAGCTCGGCGGTGGACGCTCCGGTGACCGTGTTGCGGGTGTACTGCACGTGCCCGGGGCAGTCGGCCAGCACGAACGTGCGAGTCGGGGTGGTGAAGTAACGGTAGGCGACGTCGATGGTGATGCCCTGCTCCCGCTCGGCCCGCAGCCCGTCGGTGAGCAGCGCCAGGTCCGGTAGTTCACCGGTGCCGCCGCGGGCGCGGGTCGCCCGGTGCACCGCGGCGAGCTGGTCGGCCAGGATCGACTGAGTGTCCTGCAGCAACCGCCCGACCAGCGTGGATTTGCCGTCGTCGACGGACCCGGCGGTGGTCAGCCGCAGGATGCTCGAGACCTGCTCGCAGGGTCGAGACAGCGACGCAGTCATCAGAAGTAGCCCTCGCGCTTGCGGTCCTCCATCGCGGCCTCCGAGAGCCGGTCGTCGGCCCGGGTGGCGCCGCGCTCGGTGATCCGGCTGGTGGCCACCTCGGTGAGCACGTCGTCGACGGTGGCGGCGGTGGACTCCACCGCGCCGGTGCAGGAGGCATCCCCGACGGTGCGATAGCGCACCGACATCGTGAAGATTCGCTCGCCCTGGCGCGGACCGCCCCACTCCCCAGCGCTCAGCCACATCCCGTCCCGGGCGAACACCTCCCGTTGATGCGCGTAGTAGATGCTGGGAACCGGGATGTGGCGGCGGGCGATGTAGTGCCAGACGTCCAGTTCTGTCCAGTTGGACAGTGGGAAGACCCGGACGTGCTCGCCGGCGGTGTGCCGGCCGTTGTAGAGACTCCATAACTCCGGACGCTGCCGGCGCGGGTCCCAGCCACCGAAGGCGTCGCGCAGGCTGATGATGCGCTCCTTGGCCCGCGCCCGGTCCTCGTCGCGGCGGGCGCCGCCGAAGACGGCATCGAAGCGATGCTCGTTGATGGTGTCCAGCAGCGGGACGGTCTGCAGCGGGTTGCGGGTGCCGTCGGGGCGCTCCCTCAGCCGGCCGTCGTCGATCCAGTCCTGCACCGCCGCCACGTGCAGCCGTAGCCCCAGATCCGCCACCAGCCGATCCCGGTAGTCGATCACCTCGGGGAAGTTGTGCCCGGTGTCCACGTGCAGCAACGGCAACGGCAACGGCGCCGGGTGCACCGCGCGCAGTGCCAGGTGCAACAGCACCGCGGAGTCTTTGCCGCCGGAGAACAGCAGCACCGGCCGGTCGAATTCGGCGAGGACTTCCCGGATGATGTGCACCGCCTCGGATTCCAGCGCCGCCAAGTGATCAGTCTGCACCGGAGACGGTGCCGTCATGGTCGCCGTCACGCCAGGCCCCTTTCGATCAGCAGGTCCAGCACGCGCTGCGCCGCGGTGGCGACGTCCGAGCCGGTGGTGTCCACCCGCAGATCGGGTTTGTCCGGCTCCTCGTAGGGGTCATCCACGCCGGTCAGCGCGGTCAGCTCACCGGCGGCCGCCCGGGCGTAGAGACCTTTGGGGTCGCGGCGACGGCACTCGGCCAGCGGGGTAGCCACGTGCACTTCCAGGTAGCTAGTGCCGTGCGCATCGTGCTGGGCCCGGACGTCATCGCGGGTAGCCGCGTAGGGAGCGATGACCGGAACCAGCGCGATCACACCGTGCCGGGCGAGCAGTTCGGCGACGAATCCGACCCGGCGAACGTGGGTATCCCGGTCTTGCCGGGAAAAACCCAGCCCGGCGGAGAGGTTGGCGCGCAGCTCGTCGCCATCGAGCACCTCGACCTCCCGGCCCGCGGCGCGCAGCTGCCCGGCGAGGACTGACGCGATCGTCGTCTTGCCGGCTCCCGGCAGCCCGGTGAGCCAGACGGTGGCCCCCGGGCTCACCGGTGAATTCCGCATTCGGTCTTGGCTAAGCCGGCCCAGCGCCCGGCTCGCGGTTCGTCCCCCACCGCCACCGCCCGGGTGCACGGGGCGCAGCCGATCGACGGGTACCCAGCGCTGCGCAGCGGATTCACCAGGACGTTGTGCTCGGCGATGTAGTTTTCGACGTCGGCGTCGCTCCAGGCCGCGATCGGGGCGATCTTGACCTTGCCCCGGGCAGCGTCGTAGGACACCACCGGCGCGGCGGCCCGCGTCGGTGACTGCGCCCGGCGCAGCCCGGTGGCCCAGGCGTCGTAGCGCGCCAGCGCCCGATCCAGCGGCGCTATCTTGCGCAATGCGCAGCACCGGTCAGGGTCGCGGTCATGCAGCCTGGGTCCATACGAGGCGTCTTGCTCCGCGACGGTCTGCCGGGGCCTCAAGGTAATCAGGTTCACGGTGTAGGTGGCCGCGAGGGCGTCCCGGGTGCCCAAGGTCTCGGCGAAGTGGTAACCGGTGTCCAAGAACAGCACGTCGACCCCAGGGGCGAGGTGCGACACCAGGTGCACCAGCACGGCGTCCTGCATGGATGAGGTCACCGCGAGCCGAGCACCGAAGGTCTGCACCGCCCAGCGGACGATGTCCTGCGCTGGGGCCGCGTCCAGCTCGCGCCCGGCACGTCGCGCCAGCTGCTCCAGATCGACGGTTGCCGTCATCGCAGCGCGTCCTCCTCAGCCCGGGCCACCCACTGGGCGAACCGCTCGCCCGGCGCGCACTGCTGGGCGTACCGGCGGACCACCCGCTCGACGTAGTCGGCCAGCTCGGCCGAGGTCACTTTGTGCCCGCGTATTTTGCGGCCGAACCCGCTGTCCAACCCCAGCCCACCGCCCAGGTGCACCTGGAAGCCCGCAACCTGGTTGCCCTCGGCGTCGGTGACCAGCTGGCCCTTGAGCCCGATGTCGGCGACCTGGACCCGGGCACAGGAGTTCGGGCAGCCGTTGAGGTGCACCGAGACCGGACTCGCCAGGGTGGACTGGACAGCGGCCAGCCGCTGCTCCAGCTCGGTGACCAGCGTGATCGCTCGGTCCTTGGTCTCCACGATGGCCAGCTTGCAGAACTCGATGCCGGTGCAAGCCATCACCGAGCGCCGCCAGGGCGTGGGGTCGGCGGGTAACCCGAGCCGGCCCAGCTCGGCGACCAGGCCGTCCACCTCGGCCTCAGCGACGTCGAGCACGACGAGCTTCTGGTACGGGGTCAGCCGAACCCGGGTGGACCCGGCCCGCTCGACGGCCTTGGCCACCTCGACCAGCGTGGCGCCGCAGACGCGACCGGCGGTCGGGGCAACCCCGACGTAGCAGCGGCCATCGCGCTGGCGGTGCACGCCGATGTGGTCGATCGGCGCGGGCGGCGGCGCCGGCGCGGGGCCGTCGATGAGCCCGCGGTGCAGGTACTCGGTTTCCAGCACCTCGCGGAAGCGCTTCACTCCCCAGTCGGCGACGAGGAATTTGATCCGGGCGCGGTGGCGCAGCCGCCGGTAGCCGTAGTCCCGGAACAGCGCTGTCACCGCGGCCCAGACCTCGGGTACCTCCTCGCGCACCACCCAGGCGCCTAGCCGCTGGGCGATCTTCGGGTTGGTGGACAGCCCGCCGCCGACCCACACGTCGAAGCCCGGACCGTACTCGGGGTGCACTACCCCGATGAAGGAGATGTCGTTGACCTCATGCGCGACGTCCTGCAGACCGGAGATCGCAGTCTTGTACTTGCGGGGCAGGTTGGAGAACTCCGGGCTGCCGATGTAGCGCCGCTTGATCTCCTCGATCGCCGGGGTGCCGTCGATGACCTCCTCGGCGGCGATACCCGCCACCGGCGACCCCAACACGACGCGGGGGCAGTCGCCGCAGGCCTCCGTGGTGGACAGCCCGACGGCTTCCAGCTGTTCCCAGATCGCGGGCACGTCCTCGATCCGGATCCAGTGGTACTGGATGTTCTGCCGATCGGTGATGTCGGCAGTGTCGCGAGCGTAGCGCTGGGAGATCTCACCGAGCACCCGCAGCTGCTCGGTACTCAGCGCGCCACCATCGATGCGCACCCGCATCATGAAGAAGGAGTCGTCGAGTTCCTCGGGCTCTATCGCGGCGGTGCGCCCGCCGTCAATGCCGGGCCGGCGTTGGGTGTACAGCCCCCACCAGCGGAACCGGCCCCGCAAGTCGGCGGGATCGATCGAGTCGAAGCCTTGCCGGGCGTAGATTGTTTCGATCCGGCGCCGGACGTTCAGGCCGTCGTCGTCTTTCTTCGTCCGCTCGTTGGAGTTGAGCGGCTCGCGGTGACCCAGGGCCCACTGGCCCTCCCCACGGCGGGCTTTCACCGCCGGTGCTGGGCGGGCTGGTGCAGACATTCAGGGTGCCTCTATCAGGAGCACCGACGCGCGGGGTAAGGCCGTGACCGGGTCATGCGCAGCCCGGTTCTGGACGTACCCGGCGCCGGCTGGGACTGTGGTCGGGCGGGGCGTCAGCTCATCGGGCGGCGGCACAGTGCGCTCGAAACCCGGACATAGTCGATGTGGCGGCGAGCCACTAACACAAGTCCGAGCGCACCCACGCCACCAGAGTGCCACCCGCGTGCAGTCTCGGCTACCCATATTCGGCCGTTGGGACTCGGCCGTTGGGACAATGCGCACGTGGCTGCCTTGCCTCTTAGCGACCCGGCTCCGCCCGAGGGAACCTTGCCCGACGGCGCCCTCCAGGGATTGGGCCAGGCCCCGTTCGGGGTGTACGTGCACGTGCCGTTTTGCGCTACCCGGTGCGGCTACTGCGACTTCAACACCTACACCCCCGGCGAGCTGGGCGCGGGGTCCTCGCCGTCCACCTGGTTGGACGCGGTGCGCCGGGAACTCGACCTCGCTGCCCACGTGCTCGGGCAGCCGGCGCCGGCGGACACCGTGTTCGTCGGCGGCGGCACTCCCTCACTGCTCGGGGCGGGTGGCCTGGCTGCGGTACTTGACGCCATCCGCGCCTCGCTGGGCCTAGCCCAGGGCGCTGAAGTGAGCACTGAGGCCAACCCCGAGTCCACCTCACCGGAGTTCTTCGCCGCCGTCGCGGCGGCCGGCTACACCCGGGTCTCCCTGGGGATGCAGAGCGCCGCGCCGCACGTGCTGGCCGCGCTGGACCGGGTGCACACTCCGGGCCGCCCACTGCTCGCGGCGGCCCAGGCCCGCGCCGCGGGGATCGCCCACGTCAACCTGGATCTGATCTACGGCACGCCGGGGGAGACCGACGAGGACCTGGCCGCCTCGCTGGACGCGGCGCTAGGCGCTGGAGTGGATCACGTATCAGCCTACGCCCTGGTGGTGGAGGCGGGCACCGCGCTGGCCCGCCGAGTAGCCCGCGGGGAGCTGCCCGGACCGGACGACGACGTGCTCGCCGAGCGCTATGAGCAGATCGACACCGCGCTGTCCGCGGCGGGTCTGCACTGGTACGAGGTCTCCAACTGGGCCCGCGCTCCGGAGTCCCGGTGCCGGCACAACCTCGGCTACTGGGCCGGCGGGAACTGGTGGGGCGCCGGACCGGGAGCGCACTCCCACGTCGGTGGGGTGCGGTGGTGGAACGTCAAACACCCCGCGCGCTACGCCGCCGCGCTCGCGGCCGGTTGCTCTCCGGCGGCCGGCCGGGAAGTGCTCAGCTCTGTGGAGCAGTACACCGAGCGGGTGATGCTTGGACTGCGGCTGGCCGACGGGCTGCCGCGGGCGGTGCTCGACGCCTCCGGGCGAGCCGCCGCCAATCGCGCGATCGCCGATGGGCTACTCATCGCCACCCCCGCCGACCGACTGGTGCTCACCCGCCGCGGCCGCCTTCTCGCCGACACCGTCGTACGCGCCCTGCTCGCCAGCTGACCACCACGGGTAGTAGCAGGTATGTGGGCTGTTCCGCCCCTGCGCGCCCCCTTGCTCCTATCAAGATCAAAAATGGTATATTCTCTCGTATGTTTTCGCCTCATAATCAGTGGGCAGTGGTGTCCGGTCTTGGCGACAAGTTCCTCACGGACCTCGCCTGGTCGGTTCGTGGGGCACGTGAGGACCTCGCTGAATTTCGGAAATGGCAACCGGCCTGGTTCCCTCCCATGAGCGAGCGGTGTCTTGCCAGCCTATCCACGACCGCATCTGGGCTCGGCTGGTTGCAGCTGTCGATGGCAACCCGGGAATCGAGGCGATCGATCGCGAGCCGGTTCGGGAGATATGGATTTCGCAAAATTACCAGGAACGAGCTCCTGCATCTGGGTCACCATCAAGCCTGTGGTACGCTGGTATCGCAACGGTCTTTCCCCCCACGGTATCGAGTTGGGTGTGAGACCTCATCGATATCATCAGGAAAGACCGTTGCCCCGACGACACGCCGGGCCGTGATCAAAGAGAAATCAAGTTATTCTCGGAAGTCAACCCTCGTCCCAAAATGGTTTTGAATAATCTTCATCGTTGGGTCAGCGGGACTGAACGCGATATCGAATGAACCTCCTCTCGTGTCGGGGACGAGCAGCCTGTCGGCGTGCCGCCACTGGTTGGCCATGCTTGTCAGCGTGTTAGTCGCCTCTGTGGTGGGCGCGGTCCTGTAGGCGGTGGCAGCCAGGAGCATCGCGACATCTGGTTGAGAGCTAGCCAGCGAGTTCGCCTGCGTCACCAGTTCACGTGACTGGGCTACCTTCCGGTTCTCATCGGCCTGGTTGTGCTGCCACAGCGCAACCAGGCCCAAGCTTGAGGCAACAATTACCAGCAGGGCCAGTACCGCGACTACCATGCGCAACGGATCTCGTTCGTAGGGCACGGCTGGCTTGGATGAATTGTTGCTCGGGGATGCCGAGGTCCTCGGGGCGTTCGGTGAGCCAGCGTTCTGCCTCGGCCAGGGGTGTTCCGCGGAACAGCGCTCCCTCGTCGTGCTGCACCGCTTCCCACTGGGCTAGCGAAGTGCGCAGCTGTTCCTGCCAGGTGCGGAAAGCGCGGTCGGCGTCAAACCACTCAGACAGCCGTGACCATCTGCTGATCAGGGCTTCGTGCACGAGCTCGACTGATTCCACCCCGGTTGGGTCTCGGTCGGTGACGAGCAGTCTGGTGGCGGCGAGTCGTTGGGCGAGTTGCCAGCGGGGTTCACCGAGTTCGGGGCGTCGGGCTATCCGACGCACTGGCTGCCCGACCTCCGAGGGGCAGATGAGTTGGATCAGCAGGCGGCGAGCCTCCTGCTGATCGTCCGGTAGCAGCTGGTCGAGGTAGACCCGTTCGGCATAGCTGGCCAGGGCACCGCTGACCCCGCCGAGCTGCTCATATGCCAAGTGAGTCAGCGTGCCCCGATCTTGTCGCTCCCACAGTATGGCTGCGGTAGCCCACAGCTGTTCCAGCGCTGGCTACACCAGCCGCAGGATGATCAGCCGCTGGTGCTCGTGGACCACGGCGTAGACAATCAGTCCGGCGCCGCCACCGTAGGTGATCGTCCACTGGTCGGTCGCCTCGTCGTAGCCCGAACAGGGCTGCGGGCGCGAGTTTTCCCGCAGTTGCTCGATCCAGGCGTCGATCCGCTCGCGCGCGGGGGCCGGGAGGCTGGCGTAGTGCTCGCGCGCGATCTCCAACCAAACCAGCCCATAGCGCGGCATCGTTTACAGCTGCGCCCAGTTCCCGGCCTCGTCGCGCTCCCAGAGCCCGGTGAAGTCCCCGGCCCGGGCTCGGGCGAGCTGCGCCTGCTCGTGCTCGGATAGCGGATTTGCCCGGATTGCCGCGATCCACCACCAGCGGCCGAGTACCGCCTCGATCGGTGCAAGATCAAACTCGGCCCCAGCCCGGGCCAGCGCATCAGCGAACTCGGCCTCGAACTGCGCACACTCGGCCGGCGACACTGCGGTGAGGACGGCGCGAATCGCCGGGCCGGAACGCTCCATCTTCGTTGTTGCCGCAGTCATCCATTGAGTATCGGTCATCCAGCCACGCGTCGGTGGGACGGCGGTGCCGGGCGTGGCGGAGAGTGCTAGCGCGCGGCGCAGCGGGCGCCGATGATCCGGGGCACGCAGTCGGCGTAGCTCAGCAGCAGGTCCACTGCCGCGTCGTTGCGGGCGGTCTCGCGCTCGATTACGTTTGCCGGTGGGTAGAAACCGCCTTGAGTCAGGCTGGTTGGGTACATCTCCAAGGTGTAGGACCAGATGTGGTGTTGGGCCCACATCCAGTCGCCGATCGAGCCGTCGTTGATGTAGAGGTGGCTGGACTGCTCCGGGGTGTAGCCGTTGGTGGCGGCCATCTGCTCGCCGAGTTTGCGGAAGGCCGCCGCGTCGAAATTGTTCAGGCCGGGGCCGGTGTCACTGGCGGTAAAACCATAGGGCCACAGCACCAGCTCGGAGAAACTGTGGAAGTCGATATGGGCGGTGATCTGCTGCACGCCGTGGATCACCCGGCTGTTCACCCAGTCCCGCAGCTGCGCGGTCTCCGGCGCGGAGAACGGGGCGCTGCCGTGGTAGGTGTCGTTGCCGGGGTTGGCGCTCGACCCGCCGCAGCAGGCCCACTCGTCGCCCCAGTTCCGGTTGAGGTCAGTGCCGATCTCAGCGTCCCCCGGGTTCGGCTGGCGGTTTTTGCGCCACAGCCCGAACAGGCCGGTGGAGATGTCGTACTCGGCGCCGTCCGGGTTGGCCATCGGCACCACCCAGACCACCCGCGAGCGCACCAGCTGGGTGATGGCCGGATCGATGCCATAGCCCTGCGCTAGCCGCCGCACGATGTGCAAGCACATCTCGACGGTGAGGTGCTCACGGGCGTGCTGAGCGCAGCTGAACAGCACCTCGGGCTCGTGCTTGTCGGCGCGCACCTCGTCGCTGATCTTCACCAGCAGCAGCGGGCGGCCCTGCGCTGAGCGGCCATAGCTGGACACCGCGACCTGATGGGGGTGCGCAGCGGCCAGCGCGTCCAGCTCAGCGGTGAGCCGGCGGTAGGTGTGATAACCCTGGTATCCGATCGGGAACTCGCCGGGCACTACCAGCCCTGGCACCGCTGCCGGCACCGGTGCCGCTGCTGGGAGCGGGAGCAGCCGCAGCCCGCTGGCGCGCAAGTGATCCGCTTGCGCGGGCGTTGCCTGCACCTCCAGATAGTCACGGCCGCCCCCGAGCACCTCCACGCCCTGACGCAGCACCGTGGCGCGTGCGGCCGGGTTGTCCAACCCGGGCACCCGGTAGGCCGACGTCGATGGGGCCGCAGGCGCGGGCGAGGGGGGTGGGGCTGCGGCGGCGGAGAACGGAACAGCCAGGACGAGCATCGCCAAGACAGCGATCACGGCAACACGGCGCATCGACACTGCGCGGAGCTTAACGATCGCATCCCTGCCCACGTTCAGCGGTGGCCCGGACGTCGCCGGAAAGACAGCCAGTTGCGGCGCCGATTGTGCCAATGGGGTCGAGAGGTGTCCCCGGCACGCGCGAGGGCGGCAGGGTACTCCGCTTTGACACGCGAGCGCTGAGCTGAGTCCAATGTGTCCCTGATCGCCGCTGGGGTTTTTCTCCATCCCCCGCGCGCAGACGGCGGCGACCCTGCTTTCTCCGACGGAATCACGGGGTGAAGGCAACGCGGGCATCGTCACGGGTGACGGTTGAGGAGCGGCCATGCTAGCTTTTTCGGCCGGTCACGAGTCGGGTGTGCCGCGCATGCGACGGTCGCAGGCGGGCGCTCGGTGAGAGTGCAGCTCAAGAACTTCGCGAAGTGCCTTAACGGTGGGGCGGAGCGCTCCGGCAGCGGGTTCAGGCCGTGGTCGGCGATCAATCTCGGAGGCACGAAACTGGACGCGTATCGGACGTGCACTGTCGCCTACCGCCGGATCTAGCCGGACACACGCGAACGTCCCTGACCGTATCGGTGCTGATCAATTGTCTGACGTGTTGGGTGGCGGGTGTGTGTTATGGGAGCTTGAGGTTGGACTGGTCTGCGGGCGAACATGACGGTGACAAGCGCGGCTTCAGCGCCGTGGAAGCTGTCTGTCATGTCGTGTCGAGCTCCAGTTGGTTGCGCCAGGCGTCGAAAATCGCGCGGAGTCGTTGAGCGTCGTCACTAGTGATCCCGTCTTCTGCCCAGTCGACATTGCTGACTCGTGCGATGGCGCGGAGGGCGTCGATAAACATCTTGTGGGTGAACCCGCCGTCTTTGGCCTCGGCAAGCTCAAGTAGGCGTTCGTGCCCGTAGCGGTCGATCAGGGCCGCTACGTCGAAGAAATCGCGAGGCCGGGCTCGCCCCCACAAGGCGAGCATCTTGTCGGCGGCGAGATCGTCGGGATGGAGCACCGGCCCGATGTCCAGTGTGACGCGGTCGTGCAGTCGGCCTCCGTCGGCAAACACCTCGACCGTGCACTCGGCACCGGTTGTTGGGTCGACGGCGATGAAGCGGTGGTCAAGCGGTGGCCGTTCAGTGTCGTGAGTGACGAGGCCTTGCTCTTCGAGTGGGTGGCGCAGGTCCCGGTCGGTGAGCCAGCTCAGCCGGTTCAGTCTCGGTACGGCGTAGCCGCCGCCGAAGATGACGAGGGATCTTTCGGGTGGCGGGAACGCGAGGTAGGTGATCTCGTTTTCGATCACGAACACGGTGGAGCAGTCCGGCGGTGCGCTGCCGAGCTCAGTAATCTGCACGGACATTTCGGTGTAGCCGTTGCGGTGGCCGAGCCAACGGAACCTGACATAGTCGGGCTTGGTCCGAAACCGGTAGCGGCCGGCGAAATCGGACGGCGGGCGGGTGTGGTCCACGCGCTCCGCTGGGAGCTGCTGGTCGAGCAGAGCGCTGAGAATGCCGCGATGGCTTTCGATGAACTTGGTGTCGACGCCGGGCACGTCGATCTGGCGCAGGTACGTGTCGCCGCTGGCGTGCCGGGAGATCCAGAGCACCGTGCTGAGCAGCTTGTCCCACTCGTCGGCGAAACGAAGTGCCTCCAGTGGCTTACTGACCATCCATGTGGCGATGCGAGGTGCCTGGATCTGGGTGAGGGCGTGCAGTTCGGTAAAGCGGCAGACCTGCTCGCCACCGGTCCACCCAGGTACGCACCTCGCCGAACCGGTCGGCCAGGTTACGCGCTGTGGGACCGCGCAGAGCCAGGTCCAGTGGCTCCCACTGCCGACCCTCGACGAGCTCAGTCAGGAACTCGCCGCGGTCCCAGCGCCGCCGCAAGGTGGCCACCACGTCGGCCCTGGTTGACCAGCTCATCACTGCTCGATCGATGCCTGCTGCATCGACCAGGTATGCCGTCGCTGCTGGTATTCCTCGATGGTGAGGCTCTGTAACCGGGAGTAGCTGCCGGATGGTTTGGCGACGAAGCCAACCGCTGCCACGTGCGGTTCGATGATGTGGATCTTCTGCAGTGAGGTGACGATCAGCAGTTGCAGGCCGAGCTTGGAGAACAAATCCAGCGCGAATCGGGTGGACTCGTCGGAGCCTCGGCCGAACGCTTCGTCGATCACGACGAACCGAAAGGTCTTGGATTTGCCGCGGTGGTCCAGCTTGAATTGGTAGGCCAAGGACGCGGCGAGGATGGTGTAGGCGAGCTTTTCCTTCTGGCCTCCCGACTTGCCACCGGAGTCGGTGTAGTGCTCGTGCTCGGTGTCGTCGGCCCGCCACCGTTCGGAAGCGGAAAACATGAACCAGTTACGGACATCGGTGACCCGCCTGGTCCACTGGCGATCCTCGTCGGTCCGCCCCTCCCAACCCTTGAATCGCTCGATGATCCGCTTGACCTGGAGGAATCGCTGCTCCAGGTCCTGATCGGTTCCGCCGCCGCCCAGTGCTCCCGTGGTGCACTCGCGCAGCGCGGTACGGAATTCGCGGATCTCCACGTTGACCGTCGGTTGGGTTTCCAGCCTGATGTAGCGCTCGGGGTTGTAGTTGATGCCGACCAGCGAGTCGTTGATGATGCCGATGCGCCGTTTGATCAAATCGAGTTGCTTATTGAGCTCGGCACCGAAGCCGGCGATGTCGCGCAGTGTAGTTGGTATTCAGGTAGGTCTTGAACTCCGACTCGAACCGGGGCAGGTCGTCGTTGACGAGGCGGTCGCGTAAGACCCGGTACTCGGACGCGGACTGGATGGAGTCGTCGAACTCCGCGGTCTGCAGCGGATACCGCTGGCGGAACTCGCCCATCCGCCTGACCACCCGGGTGGCCACCCTGTCCTGACGCTCGGTGCGCTTGTCCACCAGGGCGGACAGCTCCGCTGCGAGACCCCGCTCCGCTCGGTCGCAGTCGGCGGGGGTGGTCAGGGGTCGCTGGCCGACGTGGGCGTCGATGAGAGGGAAAAGCTCGCGGGCGGGTCCGCATTCCGGTGCGTTCAGGATCTGCTGCACATCGCCGAGGCTGCTCTCGGCGTTCTCCCAATCCCGTTCGAGCCGGTTGATGGCGCCGGTCAATAAGTCCTTTTCGGTGTCGGCAGCGTCGATGTCGCGGGCGGTCACCTTGAGTTGCGCGCTCACTCGCCTCAGCTCGTCGCAGCCCTGCTCTAGCAGCCTTTTCTCCTCGGCCAGCTGGGCAATCTGGTTGACGATCGACTGCCAGCCGATGTCGGTATAGCTGGCGAACTCGGCGAGCTTGGCGAAGGTGTCCTTGAGCGTGCCGACCTGCGTAAGCGCCGTGTGGATCTGCTGGCGTTCGCTGCGGAGATCGCGCTGCTGCCGGTGAATCCTGCCGGCTTGGTCGAGCAACGTGTCGATCTTGGCCTGGTTGTTCCAGCCGAGGACGTAGTAGCGCCGGTCGTCGATGCGCCGGACGTCGTCCTTCTCGTGCCGTCCACGCGCCCCTTTGATCTGTCCGGTTCGGGTGACGGCGCTGGCGGCGCGCCGGAACTCATCCATCTCCTCGACACACTCGTAGCTCGCGCGGTGCATCAGCTCGCGGTCCAGCCAGGCGTAGAACGGCGAGTCCTTGATTTCCAACTTGGTGTACAGTGACCGGTCGGTGACCACCGGGTCGGGCCCGGTCCTGCTCGGACGGTCGGGGACCCGGTAATAGACGAGCCGGGCACCTAGATGATGCTCGTTGATCCAGTCCGACACCGCGGTGTACTGCCTGCTGGAGACCAGCATCGAGAGTGTGAAGCCGTGCAGGACTCGCTCGGCGGCGCCCTCCCAGTCAGCGCTGTCGGACCGTACCTGGATGAGCCCACCGGCGAACGGCAGCTCCTCGGAGCTGGCTGCGATCTCAGCACAGAGCCGCTGCCGCACATCGAGGCTGGCCTTGGGGACGTTGCTGCGCAGGCTGAGCAGCTCGGCGTCGAGGGTGGTGGCTCGTTCGCGGAACCTCGGCCCGCCGCCGGGCGAACTGTTCGGCGCCATCCATCGGCGATAGCCCACCGGCTGCCAGGAGCTCGTGGTAGCGAGCGGACCTGGCTTGCCGCCGGTCACGCTCGGCGCCAGCGTCGGTGATCTGTCGTTCGATGTCAGTGAGCCGGTTCCCGCCGAGCCCTGCGCGCTGCAGGGCCAGCTCCTCCTTCCGGGTGCGCAGCTGCGTGAGCTGAGATGTGGTGGCGGTGAGCTTCTCCTGGTGAGTGTCAATATCGGCGAGGAGTCCGGCAATCTGGCGGGTGAGCAGCACCACCTTTCGCTCGGCGCAATAAAAGCGCAGTGCGTCCCGCTGGTCGCGCAGCGACTCGATCTCGGCAGCCAGCCGGTCGAAACTGTCGCAGTCGTCCAGCAATGGCCCCAGCTCGGCGAGCTGGTCGCGTGCCGTGCGGACGGCGTCATGCGCCTTGGTGAGATCCTCAAAGTGGTTCACTAGCCGTTTCGTCCAGACATCGGCGTTAAACGGCTCCAGCATGTGGCTGCGCACGAAGTCGTTGAGGTTGCCGACCGACTTCATCGACACCGTTTGGTGGAACAGCTCCATCGCCTGCTCGGAGTCGATACCGAGCTGCCGGCGGAAGTCGGTCCCGTACTGGGGAAAGTGGTCGTGGGTGCGCGCCCCGCTGGTGCGTAGCCGCTGCTTGAGCGTGGCGATGTTGTCGCCGAAGCCGGCGAAGTCGGTCACGATCGCGAGCTGTCGGTCGGCCACCACGAAGAACCGGTTCGGTTGGTTGGTGTTGCTGGCGAACCAGAAGGCCTGGGCCAGCGTGACCTTCGAGTCGTAGCTGCGGTTGACGAATACGCCGAGGATCACCGAGAACGTGTGGCGATCCCGCAGGCCGACCGGTCTCGAGGTGCCGGTTTCCTCGTTGCGCTCGGATTTGTGGTAGCCGAGGACATAGGAGCCCAGGCTCCGCTCTTTGGTCTCGGCGCCGGCCGCCTTGTCGTAGGAGATGCGGTGCGCCGGCAGCAGCAGTGTGGTGATGGCATCGACGATCGTCGATTTTCCGGATCCGATGTCTCCGGTGAGCAACGTGTTCTGGGCGCCTAGGTCAAGGGCCCAGACCCGCTGGTCGAAGGTGCCCCAGTTGTAGATCTCCAGTCTGTCGTCGCAGTGCCGCTCAGGAGCGCATGAGTGCCGCCCTGCTGAGGCGGCACTGCAGGACCTCGAATTCTCTGTGAGACGAAGGCTGCCTATGGAGCAACATCAAGCCTGGAGCTGCGTTTTCTCTGGGTCTCCCGGGCGCAGCACCTGTCTGCGGAGGTGCGCGGCTGCGGCCTGCGTGAGGTGCAGAGTATTCGAAGAGGCGGTGTCGTGGAATCAGTTCGTTGCACGGCGGCTCCCGAAAAACGGGCAAATAACACTGACAGATGGCTCACATGAGATCGTATTCTCAAGTCAGGCATGGTGCCCCTGGCAGGCTGGCCAGCGGTTGCACCACCGCTGGCGAGAGGTCAGTGAACAGGTAGGTGGAACGGGTTATGGCCGAGCCTCGGGAGTATCATAGGGGCCCATGACAGCGTCGAAAGCAGAGGGCGAACGGGTGGTCCTGGGCCGGCGTGACAAGTTCAACACGATGGTGCCGTTCCACTGGTCCGAGGAGGCGCCGCTCGGTCTCAACGACCTGGAGTGGGCCGAGGAGCTGGGGGCCAAGTGGGAGGGCGACGAGCTGGTCACCTACGACTATCCGTCATTCACCAGCCTGCTCGAGTACTACGAGAACGACGAGTACCTGCCGGACAACGACTGATACGCCGCGTCGCCGTGCTGCTCGTCGTCCCCCTCGGCCGCCTCGGGGTGTCGACAACTAGGCCACCCACAAGCACCCGGCGGTCTTCGCTTGGCTGGCCCGCAACCCACGGATCACGCTGCACTGCACCCGACCTCAAAGTCCTTGCTGAATATGGTCGGGATCATCACGCGACAGGCCATCCGCCGTAGCTGACTATTCAGCAGGGGTAGCGGTGGGTGGTAGCCAGGTTCCGGTGGTGAACACCCAACCCACGCAGCCCAACTCGCCACCCAAGTCGGCTCAGCCCGCCAACGGCCTGGCGCGCAGGTAACGCTCTTTGCCGGTCAGTGGGTCCGTACCGGCGTAGACAATCGCCTGAAAGCTGCCCGATGGCAGAGTCCTGATGTGTCCGCGCGGGCGGCGGCGTGAGGGCATGCACCAGACGTTAACAGAGGTTCATTGCATGAACCCTTGCACGCCAAAGGCCTGCCGGAGATGCTTTCTTTGTTCCAGCAGGTCAGGCGTGGTGCCCCCGGCAGGATTCGAACCTGCGCTCCCGCCTCCGGAGGGCGGTGCTCTATCCCCTGAGCTACGGGGGCGTACCGCCGCAGAGCTTACCGTACTGACCACGCACGCTCAGCGGTGCTCTGGGCAGGGCCGGCCACGCTGGGCGTCCGCACTGGTTCGCCGACCAGGCCCGAGACCTCCCTAGACTTCCAGGGGTGATTCCCGCTGCGCTCGCCGAGCTGGTCCGATCCCTTGCCCGCGACGTGCTGACCAGCCGGGGCCTCGACCCCGCTGCGCTTCCGGCCACGGTCACCGTCCGCCGCCCCCGCGATCCCGGGCATGGTGACTATATGACCAACGTGGCATTGCAGATCGGGAACAGGGCAGGAGTGGCACCGCGGGAGTTCGCCGGGGACCTGGCGCAGGCGCTGGCGCTGCGCTCGGAGGTCCGCTCCGCCGAAGTCGCCGGTCCCGGATTCCTCAACTTGCGGCTGGCGGCGCAGGCCCAGGGCGCGATCGTCGCCCAGGTGCTCGCGGACGGGGCGGGGTTTGGGGCTCTTCAAGGCCGGCCAACCCCCGGGTTGGCCGGCCTTGAAGAGCCACCATCGGTGCCTGCCGCGCAGTACGCGCACGCCCGGCTGGCCGCGTTGGCCCGCCACGCCGCCGAGCTTAAGATCAGCTGGGCGGGCGCTCAGCTTGAGCTACTGGAGCACGAGCGGGAAGGCGAGTTGATCCGCATGCTGGGCGAGTTTCCCCGCATTGTGGCGGCAGCGGTGGCCGCGCAAACCGCCGAACTGCACGAGCTGCGCCGGCTGGCGCGCTACCTGGAGCAGCTCAGCGACGCCTACCACCGATTCGAGGGCAGCTGTCGGTTACTGCCGATGGGCGATGAGCCACCGGGCCCGCGGCACGCCGCCCGGCTGGCACTGTGCCACGCGACCCGTCAGGTGCTGGCCAACGGCTTGGGCGTGCTCGGCCTCAGCGCACCGGAGCAGATGTGAGGGCGCATCCGGCCGGGCCGCGCCACGCCGACGTGCTGGCCCGCTCCTGCGCCCCAGGCCCGTGCCCGACCGGCTCCGCCGACGTGGTCCGGGCTGAGCTGCACGCGTTGCATTCGGCGGTCTGGCCCCGCGGGGCGCGCCGCGGGGACGACGGCGTGGTGCACTTGGCCGGGGTGACGGTCGGCGAGCTCGCCGAGACCTACGGCACTCCGCTGTTCGTGGTGGATGAGGCCGACTTCCGGGCCCGCTGCGCGGAGCATGCGGCCGCCTTCGGCGCCCCGCAGCGGGTGCACTACGCGGCCAAGGCGTTCCTGTGTTCCGAGATCGCTCGCTGGGTGGCCGAGCAGGGCCTGAGCCTGGATGTGTGCACCGGCCCCGAGCTCGCGCTCGCCCGCCGCGCCGGTTTCCCCGCGCACCGGATCGCGATGCATGGCAACAACAAGTCTTGCGCCGAGCTGACCGCCGCCGTCACGGCCGGAGTCGGTGCGGTGGTGCTCGACTCCTTCCTGGAGATCGCCCGACTGGACGAGATCGCCCGCCGGCACGGTGTGGTGGCGTCGGTGCTGGTCCGGGTGACCGTCGGCGTCGAGGCGCACACCCACGAGTTCATCGCCACCGCGCACGAAGACCAGAAATTCGGCTTCTCGCTCGCGGCCGGAGATGCTGCGGAGGCCGTCCGCAGAGTGCTCAAATCGCCGGGGCTGCGCCTGGTGGGTCTGCATAGCCACATCGGTTCGCAGATCTTCGACGCCGACGGCTTCGAGGTCGCCGCACACCGGATGGTCAATCTGTTCGCGGCGATCCGAGACAAGCACGGGACCGACGCCGTGGCCGGGGTGTCCACGCTCAACCTCGGAGGTGGGCTGGGGATCGCCTACACTGCGGAGGACGACCCGCTGCCGTTGCCGGAACTGGCCGCCCAGCTGCGATCCATTGTGCACAACCAGTGCCAGCTGGCCGGTATGCCGACTCCGGAGCTGGTGGTCGAGCCGGGCCGGGCGATCGTCGGACCCGGCACGGTGACCCTGTATGAGGTGGGTACCACCAAAGATGTCACTGTTGTTCCATCCAACACCGTTGTTCCAGCCAAGCAGCGGCGTTACGTTTCGGTGGACGGCGGGATGAGCGACAACGTGCGCACCGCGCTCTACGACGCACACTACGACTGCCGGTTGGTCTCGCGCCGCTCTGCGGCGCCCCCCACGCTGTCCCGGGTGGTCGGCAAGCACTGTGAGTCCGGTGACGTGGTGGTCCGGGACTGCTGGCTACCTGAGGACGTGGCCCCGGGGGATCTCCTCGCGGTTGCCGGCACCGGCGCCTACTGCTACTCCATGTCTAGCCGGTACAACCTGCTGCCCCGCCCGGCAGTGGTTGCGGTGCGCGAGGGTACGCACCGGCTGCTGCTGCGCCGGGAGACGTTGGCCGACCTGCTGTCCCTGGAGGTCTCGTGAGCAGACCTGTCCGGGTCGCCCCCATCGGGGTGGCACTGTTGGGCTGCGGCACCGTCGGCCGTGAGGTGCTGCGGCTGCTCACTGAGCAGTCGGGCGAGCTCGCCGCGCGGGTCGGGGTGGCGGTGCGGCTGGTCGGGGTCGCGGTGCGCCGTCCGCAGCGGCATCCTGAGGTACCCGCGGAACTGCTCACCACCGACACCGTCGAGCTGATCAACCGGGATGGCGTGGACGTCGTCATCGAGGTGATCGGTGGCGTCGAGCCGGCCCGGTCCCTGCTGCTGGCCGCGCTGCGCGCCGGGCGGGGGGTGGTCACCGCCAATAAGGCGCTGCTCGCTGAGTGCGGACCCGAGTTGTACGCCGCGGCTGACGCCACCGGTGCTGACTTGTACTTCGAGGCGGCGGTCGCCGGGGCGATCCCGCTGCTGCGCCCGCTGCGGGAATCGCTGGCCGGGGATCGGATTACCCGCGTTACCGGCATCGTCAATGGCACGACCAACTTCATCCTCTCGGCGATGGATTCCTCCGGGGCCGGCTACGGCGAGACCCTGGCGGAGGTCAGCCGGCTGGGCTACGCCGAGGCCGACCCGACCGCCGACGTAGAGGGCTACGATGCTGCCGCCAAGGCCGCCATCTTGGCGTCACTGGCCTTCCACACTCGAGTGACCAGTGCCGACGTCTACCGGGAGGGCATCGCGGAGGTGTCTGCCGCCGACATCCTCGCGGCCCGGGAGCTCGGTCGCACGGTGAAGCTGCTGGCGATCTGTGAGCGGGTGGCCGACTCCGCCGGCACTGAAGGGGTTTCGGCCCGGGTATACCCTGCGATGATCCCTCGTTCACACCCGCTGGCCACGGTGGGTGAGGCCTACAATGCGGTGTTCGTTGAGGCGGACGCCGCCGGAGCGCTGATGTTCTACGGCCAAGGCGCCGGTGGGCCGCCGACGGCCAGTGCGGTGCTCGGGGACTTGGTGGCCGTCGCCCGAAACCGGGTGGCCGGCGGCTACGGGCCGCGCGAGTCCGCCTACGCGGACCTGCCGATCCGCCCGATGGGCGACACCCTTACCAGCTACCACCTCAGTCTTGAGGTCCTCGACCGTCCCGGGGTGCTGGCCCAGGTAGCGCAGGTGTTCGCCGAGCACGAGGTGTCCATTATGGTGGTGCGCCAGACCGGCCGCGCCCTGGATCAGGCGCTGCCCAGTAACGCGGGGCCCAGTAACGCGGGGCCCAGTAACGCGGGGCCAGCCGGCGCCGGAGCGAATCTAGTGATCGTCACGCACTTAGCGCCGGACGCCGCACTGCGCTCCACAGTGGACAAGCTGGCCGGTCTGGACGTGGTCCGCGACGTGGTCAGCGTGATGCGGGTGGAGGGTGAGGTCAAGTGATCATGACACCCGCGTCGCCGCTAGCGGCGCGTCGACCCTGGCCTGGGGTGATCGAAGCTTACCCGGACCGGATCCAGGTCGGTCCGGGTTGCCGGGTGGTGACGTTGCAGGAAGGCGGCACTCCGCTGGTGCCCGCTCCCGCGCTGTCCCAGCGTACTGGGTGTGAGGTGCTCCTCAAGGTCGAAGGCGCCAACCCTACCGGCTCTTTCAAGGACCGCGGGATGACGTTGGCGGTGACGCAAGCGCTAGCCCGCGGCGCGGAGGCGGTGTTGTGCGCCTCCACCGGCAACACCGCCGCCTCCGCTGCCGCCTACGCGGCCCGGGCCGGAATTCCCAGCGCCGTGCTGGTGCCCCGAGGCAAGATCGCGTTGGGTAAGCTCGCCCAGGCGACCGCCTACGGCGCGCGGATCCTGGCTGTGGACGGCAACTTCGACGACTGCCTGGAACTGGCCCGCAAGACAGCCATCGACTACCCGGTGACCGCACTGGTGAACTCGGTGAACCCCGTTCGGTTGCAAGGGCAGAAAAGCGCTGCATTCGAGGTCTGCGATGTGCTGGGGCGAGCCCCGGACGTCCACTGCCTACCGGTCGGCAACGCCGGCAACATCACTGCCTACTGGATGGGCTACACCGAGTACTACGCTGACGGGTTGGTGCCTGGCCGGCCGAGGATGTTCGGCTTTCAGGCCGCTGGGGCCGCGCCCCTGGTGCACGGCGCGCCGGTGCTGGAGCCGGACACCCTCGCGACCGCGATCCGGGTCGGCAACCCGGCGTCCTGGGATGGGGCGATGCGGGCCCGGGAGGAGTCCGGGGGGCTGTTCGAGGCGGTCACTGACGAGCAGATCCTCGCCGCGTACCGGTTGCTGGCTAGGCAGGAAGGGGTATTTGTGGAACCGTCCTCGGCCACCGCCGTAGCGGGACTGTTGCTGGTCGTGAGCGATGGTCGGCTGCCTCGCGGTTCCCTGGTGGTCTGCACGGTCACCGGGCATGGGCTCAAGGACCCCACGACCGCGCTGCGCGGCATTCCCGAGCCCGAGCCCACCCCCGTCGCCCCGGCCGCCGTCGCGGCCGCTCTGGATCTTTAGTGGTGACTGTCCCGGCGCTGCGGGTCCGGGTACCCGCGTCCAGCGCCAATCTTGGACCGGGCTTCGATGCGCTCGGTCTGGCGCTGGCGCTGTATGACGAGGTCGAGGTGACGCCGGTGGCGTCCGGCCTGCGAGTCGAGGTGCGCGGTGAGGGCGCCGGGCAGGTGCCGACCGACGAAGATCACCTGGTGGTTCGGGCGCTGCGGGCAGCGTGCCGACGGCTCGACCACCGGCTTGATGGTCTGGTGCTGCGGTGTCACAACACCATCCCGCACGCTCGGGGACTGGGCTCCTCAGCGGCGGCCGCGGTCGCCGGAGTGCTGGCCGGTTATGCGCTTGCGGGAAGAGAACCGGACGAGGCTGCGTTGGACCTTGCGGCTGGGTTCGACGGGCATGCCGACAATGTCGGCGCCAGCCTGCTGGGCGGCCTGGTGATCTCCTGGAGGGACGAGCAGTCCTTCCAGGCCATTCGCGTGGAGCCCCACCCGGATCTGGCACCGGTGCTGCTGGTGCCGGAGGGTACCTCCGTCACCAAGATCACTCGTGCCCTGCTGCCTGCCGGAGTGCCCCACGCCGATGCGGCATTCACCGCTGGGCGGGCCGCGCTGCTCGTCCACGCGTTGACAGCGGCCCCGCAGTTGCTGCTGGCCGCCACTGAGGATCGGCTGCACCAGCCCTACCGGCGTAGCGCCTATCCGGCGACGGGGCGGTTGGTGGACGCGTTGCGTGCGGCCGGGGTACCCGCCGCGGTATCGGGTGCCGGGCCGACGGTGCTCGCGTTGCCGGCCAGCGGCGGGTTACCGCCCTTGGGGGAAGCTACCGGCTTTACCCGATATCGACTCGACGTCGCTCGCAGCGGTGCCACTGTCATCGTTCGCGGCGGTGGAGATGGTGCTGAGCGGGCGCGATCCACCCATCCGCGGGTCAGTGGTTGCCGCGATGATGCCCGAGGCGATACTCTCAGGGGAGTTCAGACACCGTGTGCACGGGCGCCGGTGCCGCGTTCGGGGCCCTCTCACCCGGACGACTGATCTCCCGTTTTCCGGTTCCGTGGTAGCGGGAAGGCTGGCACCCAGACCCTGGCCACAGCTGAACATGTCCCGTGCCGGTCGGCTCAACACCGAATAGCTTGTGGGTACGCGAGCCTCCCGCACCGGATCAGGCGCCGCCCGCATACCGTCGGACGGCGAACAGGCTGGCCTGAGCTGCGTCTCGGGTCGGTTAGGAAGGACCTGTGTGAGCGATATCAACCTGTTGGGCAGTGATGTTTCCGCTGCGGCATCTCCGGACCAGCCCACGGCCGACCGAACGAAGACGTCCGTGTCGTCTTCGGACAACGGGACGGCATTGCGTCGTCGTAGCGGCGGGTTGTCTGGAATGGTGATGGCCGATCTGCGCAAGCTGGCCGGCCAGATGGGCATCCCCCATATCTCCGGGATGCGCAAGAACGATTTGATCGCCGCTATCAAGGAACGGGAGGGCCCCGCTCGTGGGCAGCGGCGTGCCACCTCGGAGCAGCTCCCGTTGGATGGAGCCAACCCTCAAGCGGGGGCTCGAACAGATGCCCAGACGAGGGTTCCAGTAGCTGAGCGGCTCCCAGTACCTGAGCAGCTCCCAGTAACCGGGCAGCCCCCAGCAACCGGGCAGCAGAGCGCCGCCGTGGCCGATCCGGGTCGCGTTGAGCCGCTGCCGCCGGCTCAGCAGGATCAGGACCAGCCAGACTGGGACCAGCAGGATCGGGACCAGTCAGATCGGGACCAGCCTGAGGGGGACACCGACGGTCTGGACCGGTCCCGCAACCGGCGGCGACGTCCGATCCGCGGCGGTGAGGCACCTCGCTCGCAGAGCGATCAGACTCAGGGTGATCAAGCCCCGGTCACCCAGAATGGCAGTCAGAACGCGGCTGGGCAGCCTAATCTCCGTGAGGAGGACGACGATGCCGGCCGCCGGCGGGGCCGGCGCTTCCGCGACCGCGACCGCAACCGCCGCAGCCGCAGTGACCGCGGCAGCGACCGTCGGGACGGCGGTGAGCTGGAAGTCCGCGAGGACGACGTGTTGCTGCCCGTCGCGGGGATCCTCGATGTGCTGGACAATTACGCGTTTGTCCGTACCTCGGGCTACCTCTCCGGGCCGAACGATGTGTACGTGTCACTGGCGCTGGTCCGCAAGTACGGGCTGCGCCGAGGTGACGCGATCACCGGAGCGGTGCGTCAGCCGCGCGACAGCGAGCAGCAGCGACAGAAGTTCAACCCGCTGGTGCGGGTCGACAGCATCAACGGGCTGGACATTGAGCAGGCCAGAGCGCGTCCGGAGTTCACCAAGCTCACCCCGCTGTACCCCAACGAACGGTTGCGGCTGGAGACCGAGCAGGGTGTGATGACCACCCGGGTCATCGACTTGATCATGCCGATCGGCAAGGGGCAGCGGGCGCTCATTGTCTCGCCGCCCAAGGCGGGCAAGACGATGATCCTGCAGGCGATCGCCAATGCGATCACGAAGAACAACCCGGAATGCCACCTCATGGTCGTACTCGTCGACGAGCGGCCGGAGGAGGTCACCGACATGCAGCGTTCCGTGAAGGGCGAGGTCATCGCCTCGACCTTCGACCGGCCGCCGTCGGATCACACCACGATCTCCGAGCTGGCCATCGAACGGGCCAAGCGGCTGGTCGAGATGGGTCACGACGTGGTCGTGCTGCTGGACTCCCTCACCCGGCTGGGCCGGGCCTACAACTTGGCAGCACCGGCCTCCGGCCGGATCCTGTCCGGTGGGGTGGACTCCACTGCGCTCTACCCGCCGAAGCGGTTCCTGGGCGCGGCCCGCAACATCGAGGATGGTGGCTCGCTGACCATCTTCGCCACCGCGCTGGTGGAAACCGGGTCGACGATGGACACCGTGATCTTCGAGGAGTTCAAGGGAACTGGCAACGCCGAGCTCAAGCTCGACCGCAAGATCGCTGACAAGCGAATCTTCCCGGCCATCGATATCAACCCCTCCAGTACCCGCAAGGAGGAATTGCTGCTGTCCCCGGATGAGCTGGCCATCCACCACAAGCTGCGGCGAGTGCTCTCTGGGCTGGAGTCCCAGCAGGCGATCGATCTGGTGCTCGACCGCCTGCGCAAGACCCGGACCAACATCGAGTTCCTGATGCAGGTCTCGAAGTCCGCCGCCGGCAACGGCAGCGACTAACTCCCGATTGTTCGGGCGGGGCCGGGCAGCCGAATCCCGGCTGCCCCCAGCCTCCCGAGTTCGACAGTAGCGCTGTTTCGATCATCTCGGACAGCCCTGCTGTCGAGCTCGGGAGCAGCCGGGCTGGTCACAAACCGGACGGGCTAGGCCAGTTGCGCTCGGCATAGACCTCGCCTTTGGTGTAGTGGGTTAGGGCTTGCGCGGTGTACGGGATCATGTCGGTGGGCAGGTCGGTCAGGGTGAACCAGTCCCAGCGGGCGCATTTGTCCGGTTCACGGTTGTCCGGTTCGCCGTCCCAGCGGGTCGCCTCGAAGAACAGGGCGAGGCGGCCGGAGTCGGTGCGGTGGTGCATAAGGTGCACGAACCGGACTTCGGCGGGATCGAGGTCCACGCTGATCTCTTCGCTGGCTTCCCGGATCAAGGCTGTCGTCGCTGACTCGCCGTCCTCGGTATGACCGCTGGGCAGGTGCCAGCTGCCATCGGCGAAGCCGGTGTTCTGCCGCTGGCCCAGCAGGATCTGCTCGCCACGGCGCAGGATCAAGTGGACATCGATACAGGCCCGGTAGCGCATGGGTGCTCTCCTCCTGGTGAGCTGCTGATCACCGTCAAGTTGTCGATCAAGCCACGGAGCAACCTGTTTCAGGAACAAGTTGACGGTATGGGGGTAGTCATATCGGCTGGCGGCGAATTGCCGCGCTTCCTCCCGAATCCGGTGCTGTTCGGCGGAAGTAAGGGTGAGTGCGCGCAGCAAGGCAGCAGCCAGACTGACGGGATCTTCGGGTGCAGCGGTAAATCCGGTGCACCCGTCGATGACTTGCTCAGTGAGGCCGCCTGCGGTGGTGGCGATCACCGGGGTGGCTCCGGCGGCGTAGGCCTCGATCGGGACGCGCCCGAACGGCTCGGCCCGCGAGGGTACCACGACGCCACGTAACGCTGGGTGTTTGAGCAGACGGCGGACGTCAGGGCGGAACCGGATCAGCAGCGTGGCACTCAGTCCGAGTCTTGTGATCTTCATGGCTAGGTGCTGCTGGTAGCTGGACGGATCGGGGTTGTCCGTGACGGCGGCCAGCACCAGGTGCGGTACCGCTACATCCTGCTGGTGCAGGAGGGCGAGGTCGTCGAAGCCTTTGTAGGGCTGGGCGCGGCCCATCGCGAGCAAGAATCCGTCCCGTGCCGGGGCTGGCAGTGTCGCCTCATCGGGTGCGGTGAGCTGCCAGTCGGCCGGGCTCAGGCCGTTGGGCAGTTCGACTAGGGCGTGGCTGGGTATCTGGTAGCTGACGTTCAGGTGGGCACCCAGGTACGAGGAGATCGCGGCGATCCGCCCGCCGTGCTCGGCCGCAGTGCGCAGCCCATGGGACTCCCAGGCGATCCGTTTCCGGTCGGCCGGTGAGTGGATGCGCGCGGTGGAACGTGGCACCAGCACTAGGTTCGGCACGGTATGGCTCGGCAAGAGCGGCGCGAGCCCGAGGAACGGGGTGTCCACGGCCAGGATCAGCACGGGGTCGGCGTCCGGAAGCACGCAGCGGGTGAGAATGTCGGCGGTGTGGCGGACGAGGTGCCGAAAGCAGTCCAGGCCACCGAACCGGACTTGGCCTGCCGTGCCGTTGTCCACCGGATGCACTGCCGAATCGACGTGCGCGAGCAGCGTCGTGGTCTCGGCGTGCCACGTCGGGCCGTATTCGGGGCTGGTGGGATCAAGGTAAACCGGGAATACAACCAGCCGTACCCCGTTGGGGAGGAGACCGGCGAGGCTTGTCAGGAGTGCACGGTTGGAGCGGCCAGCTCCGGTACCGCAGCCGTAAAAGCCATCGTGCAAGGTCACCACCACGGTCGGCTGCCGGCGTCCAATCATGGGTGATGGGCCAGATCGCGGAGGAACTGGAGGGTGCGATCGAGGGAGTCGTCGCGCAACGGATGCCAGGTGGCGGTGCGCAGGCGGGCGGCCAGATCCGGGTGCACTGGGGCCAGCGCCTCAATGGGGTCGGTGTAGAACGCGGCGAGGCGGACCAGGCCGGGCAGGCTGCTCCACGGGTGACCTGGTGTGAGCCGGCCCACGCGGCGGTGGAGACTGACCTTCGGGTCGAGTTGGAATACTACGTAGGTGCTGGCGAGGGTGAGGTCCTTGCGGCGGAGGCAATCGGAGACCCAGCCGGCCCTGCTGGTGAGCAGATCACCGCCGTCGGTGACACTGTAGGCGTAGGCCAGTGCCGAGAGCCAGTCCCGGTCGCAGAACACCGGGCCGTGGCAGCGGACGGCGTGGACTTGATGGTGCTTGCGTAGCCAGTTGTGGAGGTGTCCGGCGTCGTCATCGCCCGCTGGGTGCGCCTCGATCGGGATAACGTCCCCTGTTGGGGTGGTGTACTCACTGATCACAATATGGTTTGCGGAGGCCAGGGTGGTCGCGGCAGTGGTCTTGCCCGCGCCGGGCATGCCTTCCAGCACTAGCACGGGGTGTCGGCTGGTGGCCTCAGAACAGGGAGGGTTGGGCAGTCGCATCGTTGCTCTGGGCGTAGTCGCAGGCACGCAATTCTAGGCCGGTGGGTGCTGCGGTGGTGGGCTGTAGTAGCCATCCGGCTAGCAGCCGGGTATCTGCCAAGAGCGGCCCATCTGGGGTGTCGAGTACCACATCACGCCCGATGGTGCAGCGCACCGTTCCGCTGAGCACTGCACCGCTGGACAGAGCAGTGATCTCCTGGCAGGAGGGGGGAAGCGCGTCGAGGCCGAAGAGCTCAGCCTGATCAACCACGTCGCACGCCTCGCGGCCTAATCCGGGTGGCCAAGGCACGGTGCCGATGATCCGCTGGTAGGTGGTGCGCACCTCGTGCTGGCGCTGGTGGCGGTCGGGAAGTCGCCACCAGGCGGCGAGCTTGGCCCGACGCCGGTGGCGCTCGGCCGCCAGGCCACTTGCCGAGATGCGTTGCTCGCCCGCGCGGACGGCGGGCAGGCGGCCGCGGCCGAGCCAGGTGAAGGCCAGCGCGCCTTGTTCGGCGAGCCGGTCGGTGCCGCGTTCGGTGGCGGTCAACCCGACCTTGGTCAGACCAGGTCCGAACCAGGCCAGATAGAGCGCGTAGTCGCGCCCGTCGTCCATGGTGGCGTTGCGCGCGAGCATTTTGCCTGGATCGACCATGGCACAGGCGGCGCACTGGGCTTGGGTGTCTGGCGGCAGGATCGGGTGCGGGAACGGACATGGTTGGCGCCGCCGCTGCGGCGCCAACCAGACGCCGATGCAGCAGCGTTGCTCACCGAGTTGGTAGCCCACCCAGGTTCCCGGCAGGACGCGGTGAGTGCACTCGGTGCCGCTGGGGTCAACCAGTCCGATGCCGGGGGTCCGATTGTGCCAGTAGAGCCCGGTAGCGCGCCAGACGCTGTGCTGCTCGCTCACGCTCATACCTTTCGTAGAGCCGAATGAACGTCTCGGTGCCCGCCAGGTGGTCCAGATCGGCGAAGGCGTCGCCGGGGCTGTCGGGCATGTGTAGATGGTTGCGCAGCGCGTCATCCTCGCCGAGGCGGCGACGGATGTCGGACTTGATGTCCTTGGCCTTCCCGATTGCCGAGGGTGATGCGAGAAGGACAAACACGGTGACGGGCGCCGAAGTAAGATAGTTATCCCGTCTGGCCACGTAGTCCCGTCCGTAGGCGTCGGGGTACAACCGGCGCACGTCCGCCGGGATCAGGTGTCGCTGGACCTCCCCCACGACAGTGTGACTCTCGGTTAGTAGCTCGCGCACGGGGACCGGGTCGCGCCCGGGCTTGACCATGCTGACTGTCAGCCGCCACCCGGGCCAGGCGATGTCGGGTATGGACCGCCGCATCGATTGCGCCCAATTCAGCAGGCACGTACACCCCTGGCGGAGCGTCCCATTGGGGTGTTTGGGCGGCGTATAGGAGGCCAGCGTGCTGGCGTCGATGGCGCAGACCTCGCAGCGGCCAGTGGCGCGACGCGGGTCTAAGCCGAACTCGGCGGCGGTGCGCTGGGCGCGATAGCAGACCCACCACACATCCCACGGACAGTCCCCGGCGTGGTCGAGGGGCTGCCCGTGGCCGGTGACATGCCGTTCGACTGCGTAAGCGAGCAGCGCTTTGGTGCGGTCACGGTGGCAGAAAGGCACCTCATCAGCGTTGCGGTCGGTGGTGCGGCTCATGGTGATCACGTCACGTGAAATCGAAGCGGGCAGTAGCCGAAATGTCTGGGGCTTCGGAGACCGCTAGCTCGACGGTGGCCAGGCCATAGCCGTGCAGATGCGGCAGCGCGCGCTCGAGCAGGTAACCGGCGATGGTCTCGGTCGTGGTGTTGACCAGGGGTAGGACCACGACGTCCTCAGCGGGCAAAACGTACCGCTTGCGACCGGCGACGATCGACAGGGTGTCGTTCTCCGAAGTGATCAGTACCTCCGGGGAGCGCCCCGGCATCATCGTGCGGCGGCGTAGCGGCGCTATGGCCTCCCTCAGGGCGGCCTTGACCTCGCCGAAACCGATCAGCATGCCGTCGTCAGCAGGGGTGCCGGACAGGCGCAGGGTGACCTGGAACGTGTGGCCGTGCAGGGGCTCGAACTTGCCATCGTGTAGTCCGGTATGCGCGGCGGAGAAACTGAACTCACCCCGGCCGACCTCTACTGTCGTGAGCATCCTCGGTCCTCCTCAGCGTTGAGCGGGTGGGATAGGTCAGGATGACGAACTTCGGCTGTTACACATGTCATGTGACACGTGTTGTGAGTGTGAGTATGCATCATCGGTGACCGGTCCGGCAAGGAACACGTGGCACATGCCGTGTGTTGGGGCTACGGTGCAGTCAGATTGCCAGCCCAAGGAGGTGTCTTACGCTGACCACTCCGCCAGTCGCCCGCTACCGCCAAGTAGCCGATCGTCTACGAGAATCGATCGTCGCGGGTGAGTATCCGCCCGGCCAGGCGTTACCGAGCGAGAGTGTGCTGGCTGAGCAGTATGGACTCAACCGCACCACGATCAACAAAGCCGTCCGGCTGCTCGCCGCGCAGGGGCTGGTGACGGTCGAGCATGGCCGGGGTGCCTTCGTGCGGATTGTCCCGCGTCCGGTTATGCACGTCTCGACGTCGTACCTGGTTCAGGCCGATGACCGACCTCGCGCGTCGTGGCAGTCGGAGGCCGAGCGCCTTGGCATGCGAGGCACCCAGCAACTCACAGAAGTGGGGGAGGTTGCTGCTCCGGACGATGTCGGCGGGCTCTTGGGCATTGAGCCTGGTACCACCGTGATCGTGCGTCGACGAGTGATGCTGCTCGACGATGAACCGGTACAACTCGCGGACTCCTACTACCCACTCGATCTTGTGTACGGAACACCGATCGCCGAGCCCCGGAAACTACCCGGTGGCACCGTGGCTGCCCTGGAACGCCTGGGCCTGGAACTGGGCGACTTTGAGGAACACGTGACCGCACGAGCCGCCGCACCCGACGAACGACAGGCATTGCGACTTGCTGATGGTGTCCCCGTGCTCATCTTGACTCGCACGACCTACACCACCGACGGACGATCCGTCGAGGTCAGCCAGGCGATACTGGCTGCGGACCGACACCAGCTGACCTACCGACTGCCAGCGCGCGCCTAGCCACCTACGCGGCTGCCGCCTGTGGGAACACTGCGGTGCCGCTGACGGTTTCATCGGGGGTTGGGTCGTCTGGCAGACTGTGGCGGCTCACTGCTGCCCACGCGGTCCGGCTCCGGTTCACCCTGTGCAGGCACGCAAGCACGGGGACCCGGCGGCCATGAAGAGAGGACATCCATGAAGCAGGGCATCCACCCGGAGTACGTCCCGACGCAGGTCACCTGCAGCTGCGGCAACAGCTTCGTCACCCGTAGCACCAAGCGCGACGGGCAGATCCACGTCGACGTGTGCTCCAGTTGCCACCCCTTCTACACCGGTAAGCAGAAGATTCTGGACACCGGCGGCCGGGTGGCGCGCTTCGAGAAGCGTTACGGCAAACGGCAAAAGTAGGCCCAGGAGACGTTAGGTTCAGTGGGGATTGGATGAGTTCGGTGGACACCGCAGCAGTGCAGGCGCTGCTGGATCAGCACGCCGAGCTGGAGCGTCAGCTCGCCGATCCCAGGCTGCACGCTGATCCCGACACCGCTCGCAAGGTAGGGCGGCGCTACGGAGAGTTATCCCGTGTCGTGCGGATCGTCCGCGAGCTGGACCAGGCTCGCAGCGATGTCGAAGCCGCCCGTGAGCTGGCCGCCGAAGACCCCGCCTTCGCGGCTGAGGCCGATACCCTCGCCCACCGGGTTCCCCGGCTGGAGACCGAGCTAGCCCAGCTGTTGCTGCCGCGCGACCCACACGACGACTCTGACGTCGTCATGGAGATCAAGTCGGGGGAGGGCGGCGCAGAGTCCGCGCTGTTCGCCGGGGACCTGCTGCGCATGTATCTGCGCTACGCCGAACGGCATGGCTGGCAGGCGGAGGTCCTCGACGCCACCGAAGCCGAGCTGGGCGGCTACAAGGATGTCACGGTTGCGGTGAAGTCGGCGCAGTCTGGCGTCTGGGAGCGGTTGAAGTTCGAGGGCGGGGTGCATCGGGTGCAACGGGTCCCGGTCACCGAGTCCTCCGGACGGATTCACACCTCGGCGGCGGGGGTGCTGGTCTACCCCGAACCGGACGATGTCGAGATCGACGTCGATGACAAGGACCTGCGCATCGACGTCTACCGCTCCTCGGGTCCTGGCGGGCAGAGCGTCAACACCACCGACTCCGCGGTGCGCGTCACCCACCTTCCGACCGGGGTTGTGGTGTCGTGCCAGAACGAGAAGTCGCAGATCCAGAACCGCATCCGGGCTATCGCGGTGTTGCGGGCCCGGCTGCAGGCGCTCGCCGAGGAGAAAGCCCAGCAAGAGGCCTCCGAGCAACGCCGCTCGCAAATTCGTACCGTGGACCGCTCCGAGCGGGTACGCACCTACAACTTCCCGGAGAACCGGATCTCCGATCATCGCGTCAACTACAAGGCCTACAACCTCGATGCGGTGCTTGACGGGGACCTCGACGGGGTCCTGGACGCGCTGGTGGGCGCGGACCGTGAGCTGCGTTTGCGGGGCTCGTGAGGAGGTCTTGTTGAGCCGGCAACCGCTGCGCCTTGCGGTGCTTGAGGCCCAGCGGGTCCTCACGGACGCCGGTGTGGCCTCCCCGCGAGTGGACGCCGAACTCCTCGCGGCCCACGTGGTAGGCGTGCCGCGAGAACGGCTGCCGATGGTCCCGCTGGTTGACCCGCCCGTGGTGGAGGCATTGCGCGTGCTGGTGTCCCAACGCGCGCAGCGGGTGCCGTTGCAGCACCTCACCGGCACCGCCGCCATGGGGGCCATCGAGGTGGCGGTGGGGCCCGGCGTGTTCATCCCACGCCCCGAGAGCGAAACGCTGCTGGCTTGGGGTCTGGCCGCGCTACAGGGCGTGACGCAGCCGCTGGTGGTCGATCTCTGTACCGGATCCGGTGCGTTGGCGCTCGCGCTCGCGCACGCCCGGCCCGATGCGCAGGTTCACGCCGTGGAACGGGACCCCGTGGCGCTGAGCTGGGCGCGGCGTAACGCCGAGGCCCGAGCTGCGGCCGGGGACACGCCGGTAGTGCTCTACGCCGGCGACGTCGCCGATCCGGGACTGCTCGGCGCGCTGGATGGGATGGCGTACCTGGTGCTGTGCAACCCCCCCTATGTGCCGGTGGGGACGCCACTGCCGCCTGAAGTGGCCTTGCACGACCCGCCCGCCGCCGTCTTCGCCGGTCACGATGGCCTCGCCGTGATCAGTGAGGTGGTGCGGACCGGAACCCGGCTGCTCCGCGAGGGCGGAAGTATCGCCATCGAACACGACGACTCGCACGCGGTGGCGGTCCCCGCCCTGCTGGCCGCCCGACGGGTGCTCACCGACGTGGCTGACCACGTTGACCTAGCCGGGCGGCCCCGGTTTGCCACCGCCCGGCGCACGACACTGCCCGTCAGTCCAGGGCCGGTCAGTCCAGGGTTGCCGTCTCGGCCAGAGCCCTGAGCCCTGGCGAAGCCTGCGCATCGTCAGGAAGCGGGCCGTCGTAGGGTTCGGAGGTGTGAGCACTGTCTATGACTGCGCGCTGCCGGAGCGCCGCAGCGCCGGGTTGGCGGCTGCGGCGAGCGCAATCCGGGCACGGCAACTCGTTGTGCTGCCCACTGACACCGTCTACGGGCTGGGTTGTGACGCATACTCCTCCCTCGCGGTGCAGGCGCTGCTGGACGCCAAGGGGCGAGGGCGGGACATGCCGGTCCCGGTGCTGGTGGGTTCCTGGGCCGCGCTGGATGGCTTGGTGTTGCGGGTCCCGCCGCAGGCGCGCACCCTGGTCGAGGCCTTCTGGCCCGGCGGACTGTCGTTGGTGCTACCCAACGCGCCGTCGCTGGCCTGGGACCTGGGCGAGACCCGGGGAACCGTCATGCTGCGGATGCCGCTGCACCCGGTGGCTCTTGAGCTGCTGCGCGAGGTGGGGCCGATGGCGGTGTCGAGCGCGAACCGCTCTGGCCTACCGCCAGCGACCACCGTCGAGCAAGCCCGCGAGCAGTTCGCCGAGCGGGTGCGGGTGTATCTCGATGGAGGGAAGGCGGGTGAGACTGCCTCCACCATCCTCGACCTCACCGGGGACGATCCGGTGGTGCTCCGCGAGGGCGCCGTGACCGCCGCCCAGATCGGCGAGGTACTCGGCCGGACCATCAAGGTCGGCTAAGGCGTCGGCATCCCGGCGCGCAGCGCGGGAGGGCAGGACAGCGACTGGCCTAGCGGCGGAGCGCAGCCGCCCTCGGGCTAGCCTGCCCCCGTGGGACCCGTGCCCGTTTCCTTTGGACTGCCGCTGCGGGAGTACCTGCTGGTTGGCCTCACCACCGCGGTGGTGACCTTTCTGCTGACCGGGTTGGTGCGCATGCTGGCCATCCGTACCGGTGCGGTGGCCATGCCCCGAGAGCGTGACGTGCATCGCGCCCCGATCCCGAGGTTGGGTGGGGTGGCGATGTATGGCGGAATCCTCAGCGGCGTTGCGTTGTCTCACCAGCTGCCTGTGCTGCGCAGGTCCTTCGAGTTCTCCGGGGACGTCGTGGGGGTGCTGGTGGCCGGGGGCATCATCATGCTGATCGGTGCCCTGGATGACCGGTTTGAACTGGATTCGCTCACCAAGTTCGCCGGGCAGGTCACTGCCGCCGGGGTGCTTGTGCTCTGCGGCGTGCAGTGGTTCATCTTCTGGGTGCCCTGGAACGGCGGGGCGAACTCGGTGGGCTCGGTGCTCATTCTGGGGCAAGACCAGGCGGTGCTGGTCACGGTCGCGCTGGCGGTGGTGCTGGTGAACGCGATGAACTTCATCGACGGCCTGGACGGGCTGGCCGCCGGAATTGGGTTGATCGCCGCAGTCGCCATCGGGGCGTTCACGCTGCAGCTGCTGCATCGTTCTGGCGGTAGCGTGTCGGTCTATCCGCCGACGCTGATCGCCGCCTTGATCGCTGGCGCCTGCCTGGGCTTTCTGCCGCATAACTTCCAGCCGGCGCGGATCTTCATGGGCGACTCCGGGGCGATGCTCATTGGCCTGATGCTGGCCGCGGCGTCAACCAGCGCCTCAGGCCGGGTCGACCCCGGCAGCTACGGCGCTACCGACGTGTTGGCGCTGTTCTCCCCGCTGCTCGTGGTGGCTGCGGTGCTGTTCGTGCCGCTGCTGGACCTGCTGCTCGCGGTGGTGCGCCGGACCCGGGCGGGCCGCAGCCCCTTCGCCGCCGACAAGCTGCACCTGCACCACCGATTGCTTGAGATCGGGCACTCGCACCGGCGAGCGGTATTGTTGATCTACCTATGGGCGGCGCTGCTCGCTTTCGGCGCCGTCGCGCTGACGCTGTTCGACGTCTACGTGGTGGTGTGGTCGATCATGCTGGGGTTGCTGATCGCCGTGCTCAGTTCGATGGTTCCTAGCTACCAGCGCGCTGATCTTCTGCCAGCCCCCGGCCACTCCAGCGTCAGGCCCCAGAAGCGCAGCTAGGGGAAGTGGGGCAAGCAGAGGGGACGATGAGTGAGTGTGATAGTTTCTGGGTCGTCCCGCCCGGGGGCGGGATTTCAGGTCAGGCCGGCCCATCGGTAGCGTTCATGATCGTGGCTTTGTGCCATGTGCGCTGCCCCTGGACTGTGAGGAGTGCGTTTGAGCGATGGCGGCGGGCGATGTCCTGCGCCCGCTGAGGCAGGTGGTCGTGGAACAACGCAACGGCCCTGAGCTCGTGACACTACTCGGCCTCGGTGCTGCGGTCGCAGCGGTCCTCCTGATCGGGCTCGGTCTCGGATGGTTGGTCGACTGGCTCGTGGGCACCCTCCCGGCGTTCACCATGGTCGGCTTGGCACTCGGCATTGTCGGTGCTGGCGTCTATATCTACACCAAGTTCACGAAGTTTCTGAAGGAGTAAGCGCCGAGTGGCCCCACCTGAGCTCATCGCCCCTGACGTGACCCCGACGGCAGCGACCGTCAATCTCCGCCGGGCCACGCCGATCGCGGCATGCCTCGGCGCCGCCAGCTTCGTGGTGCTCGCCCCGATGGGCTACCCGCTGGCGGCGGTGTTCTTCTGCGGTGGGCTCGGGCTGGGCCTGCTCAACACGGCGCTGGTCCAGCGCTCCGCAGCGCGCTTCGCGGCCGCTGCTCACCCTGACAAGCGGCGGTTCGCCGTATCGGTACTCGGCCGGCTCACGCTGATCACCGGGCTCGCGGTCGGCTTGGCGCTGGTGGTGCGGCCAGCGGGGCTAGGGGTGTTCGCCGGGCTGGCCGCCCTCCAACTATTGATGATCTTTATTGCGTCGGTTCCGCTGGTGAAGGAGCTGCGCCAGTCCAGAGTCGGGGGTTCCCCGTGATGAGCGTACGAGCGTTGGCCGAGGGTGGCGGCGTCCAAGTCGGCGAGCACCCTACCTGGCAGGTGTTGGGCCTGACCATCAATGCTGACACCGTGATCTCCACCGCGATCGCCGCAGTCATTGTCCTCGGATTCGGTTTTTATCTGGCGGCCAAGGCGACCGCCAAGGCGACCGCCAAGGTGCCCAACGGGCTGCAGTTGACCTTCGAGGCGGTGACCGACCAGGTGGAGCGCCAGGTGGAGGGCACTGTGGGCATCCGTACCGCGCCCTTTGTCGTGCCGTTGGCGATCAGTCTGTTCTTCTTCATCTTGATCGCAAACTGGCTCGCCATCCTGCCGCACGCCTGGGAAGAGTACGTCCGGCCGCCGACGGCCGATGTGAACCTCACCTTCGCGCTGGCCTTCTTCGTGATCATCCTCGTGCACCTGACCGGGATCCGGACCAAAGGCAAGCGCTACTTCAAGCATTTTGTGCAGCCTTACCCGTTGATGCTCCCCTTGACCATCCTGGAAGAGTTGACCAAGCCGATCACGCTGGCGCTGCGGCTGTTCGGCAATATCCTCGCAGGCACCGTGATGGTCGCTGTTCTTGGCCTGCTGCCAGCGGCGGTGTCGTGGTTGCCAACCTCGGTCTGGAAGTTGTTTGACCTGTTCATCGGCTTGCTCCAGGCAGTGATCTTCGCGTTGCTGACGATCCTGTACTTCGGGTTTGCGGCTGGTGGTGAGGAGGAAGCTCACTGAACTCTGCTCCCATCGCCGTGGTGTCGCTCAGATGTCACGCAGAAGTCACTCATCGGGGACACCATTCGTCCAGGCACCGCACAATCTGGCTTTCCGGACATAGAGAGAGGAAGACATGAGTTTCTCCGCACTGCTCCTTGCCCAGCCGGGGAGCGGCCCCACTGGCTCGGTCCAGCTGGCCGGCGCCTTCGTCGGGGGTGGGCTGGCGCTGGCCGGTGGCGCAATCGGCGCAGCGATCGGTGACGGTCTTGCCGGCGGCGCCACCATCCAGGGGGTCGCCCGCCAGCCTGAAGCGCAGAGCCGGTTGTTCACCATCTTCTTCCTGACAGTAGGCCTGGTTGAGGCAATGTACTTCATCAACCTCGCCTTCATGGCGTTATTCGTGTTCGTGCTCGCCAAATGACCTGCACGGGAGGGTATTCATGAGTTCGTACAACCTGGCCGAGCAGGGTGGTGGCAACCTCTTCCTGATCCCCAACGCGACGTTCTTTGTCGAGCTGGTGATCTTTCTCATCGTGCTCGGGGTGATCTGGCGCTACGTGGTGCCCCCGGTGAAACGCGTGATGGCCGAGCGCCAGGAGATGATCCGTCGGCAGATCCAGGAGAGCCAGCAGGCCAGCAAGCGCCTAGCCGAGGCGCAGGCCCACTACTCCGAGGCACTGGCCCAGGCGCGGGTCGAGGCTGCCGCAATCCGGGAGGCTGCCCGGGCTGATGCGCAACAGATCAAGGACGAAATGCGTCAGCAAGCCGAACAGGAAGTGGCCCGGATCCGCGAGCGCGGCGCCGAGCAGCTGGCCAGCCAGCGTGCGCAGGTCGTCCGCGAGTTGCAACTTGAGCTGGGCACGCTGGCGGTGACGTTGGCTGGTCGCATCGTCGGCGAGTCGGTAGCCGATGACGCCCGGCGGGCCGGCACAGTGGACCGCTTCCTGGACGAGCTGCAGGGTATGGCGGTCCGGGAGAGCTCGCCGCCGAACGTTATCCCCAACGGGGCTGTCTCGGTGCCCAACGGGAGTCGGGGGCGCTGATGCAGCCGGCCAGCAGGGCGGCCTTGGCCGCAGCCCGGGAGCGGCTGGAGAGCCGGATTGGCGGCGCCAGCGGCGCCGAGAGCGCCCGGGTGGGTGACGACTTGGCTGCCGTGGCAGCAGTGCTCAATGAGCAGCCAGCGATCCGGCGGCACCTCGCCGATTCTGCCGCACCCGAGCAGGCCCGACTCACGATGGTCGACGCCCTGTTCGGCGGCAAGGTGAGCCGGATGAGTCTGGAGACCCTGGGCGAGGTGGCTACCTCCCGCTGGTCTCGACCCCAGGACCTGGTGGAGGGGATCGAGGAACTGGCCTGGCAGGCGCTGTTGTTCTTGGCCGAGCAGGACAACAGCCTCGATGACGTTGAAGACGAGCTGTTCCGATTCGGTCGGATCTTGGTGGCACACCCGCACCTGGCGAGCCTGCTGGGTGATGAGAGCGCCCCCGTCGCAGGGCGCCTGGAGTTGCTGAACACCGTCCTGGCTGACCGGACCCGCCCGATGACCCGCCGTCTGCTGGAGCAGGCGGTCCGGGCGCCCCGGGGGCGCCCACTTGAAGAGATCGTCGAGGGGCTCGTTGATCGGGCAGCCGCCCGGCGGGAACGCTCGGTGGCCTACGTCACTGCGGCTGGCCCGTTGTCCCAGCAGCAGGAACAGCGGCTCATCGATGTCCTCAACCGGATCTACCAGCGGTCGATCTCCCTGAAAATCGACCTCGACCCCGAGCTGCTCGGCGGGCTGGTGATCAGGGTTGGCGATGAAGTCATCGACGGCAGCGTGGCAGCTCGGCTGAGTCAGGCGCGCCAGCGGATGTCCCGATGAGCGGCCCGGTAATACCGCCCGCGACGGCGAGAGTGAAGACGGTGACCACGAACCTAGAGAGCGGGGACCGATAGCCATGGCGGAGCTGACGATCTCCTCCGACGAGATCCGGAGCGCAATCGAGAACTACGTCACCTCCTTCTCGACCACGACCTCGCGGGAGGAGGTGGGCACTGTCATCTATGCCGGTGATGGCATCGCCCGGGTCGTGGGACTGCCCTCGGCGATGACCAACGAGCTGCTGGACTTCCCTGGGGGGGTGCTCGGTGTCGCGCTCAACCTTGACGTACGGGAGATCGGCGCGGTCATCCTGGGCAACTTCGGCGCCATCGAGGAGGGTCAGGAGGTCAGGCGGACCGGACGGATCCTCTCGGTGCCCGTCGGGGAGAACTTCCTGGGCCGGGTGGTGGACCCGCTGGGCATTCCGCTCGACGGCTTGGGCGACATCGTCCCTGATGAGCAGCGGGTCCTGGAGCTGCAGGCGCCTTCGGTGATCGACCGGCAGCCGGTGAAGGAGCCGCTGCAGACGGGCATTAAGGCGATCGACTCGCAGACTCCAATCGGTCGCGGCCAGCGTCAGCTCATCATTGGTGACCGCAAGACCGGCAAAACCGCGGTATGTATCGACACCATCCTCAACCAGAAGGCGAACTGGGCGAGCGGCGACCCAGACAAGCAGGTGCGCTGCATCTACGTGGCGGTCGGCCAGAAGGGCACCACGATCGCGGCGGTCCGCCAGACCTTGGAAGACGCTGGCGCACTGGCCTACACCACCATCGTCGCCGCGCCCGCGTCCGATTCAGCCGGCTACAAATGGCTGGCGCCCTACACCGGTTCGGCGATCGGCCAGCACTGGATGTACCAGGGCAAGCACGTCCTGATTATCTTCGACGACCTGTCCAAGCAAGCTGAGGCCTACCGGGCCATCTCCCTGCTGCTGCGCCGTCCACCGGGTCGGGAGGCCTTCCCGGGTGACGTGTTCTACCTGCACTCGAGGTTGCTGGAGCGCTGCGCGAAACTGTCCGACGAACTGGGCGGAGGATCGCTGACCGGCCTGCCGATCATCGAGACCAAGGCCAACGATATCTCGGCCTACATTCCGACCAATGTCATCTCCATTACCGACGGTCAGTGTTTCTTCGAGTCCGACCTGTTCAACCAGGGTGTCCGCCCGGCGATCAACGTCGGCGTGTCGGTCTCCCGAGTGGGCGGCAATGCGCAGATCAAGGCCATGAAGTCAGTCGGCGGCACGCTGCGGCTGGAGCTCTCGCAGTACCGCGAGCTAGAAGCGTTCGCGGCGTTCGGAGCCGAGAACCTGGATGCCACCTCGCGACGTCAACTTGAGCGCGGTGCCCGACTCACCGAGCTGCTCAAGCAGGGGCAATACGCGCCCATGCCGGTCGAGGAGCAGGTCGTGTCCATTTTCCTCGGCACGCGAGGTCACTTGGATGACGTGGCGGTGGCCGATGTCCGACGGTTCGAGGCGGACTTTCTCACCACCGTTCGCCAGCACCACCCCGGCATCCTCGATGCGATCCGGGAAACCAAGCAGTTCAGCGCGGACACCGAGCAGCAGGTGGTGGACGCCGTGACGGCGTTCAAGAAGCAGTTCACCACGACAGACGGCTCGGCCCTAGATTCGGGGCCGGAGGAGCAGACCGAGGCGATGGACGCCGACAAGGTCGAGCGCGAGTCAGTCAAGGTCACCAAGCGGGCCCAGCGACACAACCCGAAGAAGTGACGCGATCATGACAGCGCAGCTCAGAGTCCTCCGTCGGCGGATCCGCTCGGTCCAGTCCACGAAGAAGATCACCAAGGCGATGGAGCTCATCGCCACCTCGCGGATCGCTCGAGCCCAAGCCCGGGTCGAGTCCTCCCGGCCGTACGCAACGGAAATTACCAGGGTGCTCTCCGCGCTGGCCAGCGCCGCGGGCACCCTGGATGACCCCTTGCTGGTCGAACGGGAGAACCCGACCCGGGCGGCGATGCTGGTGGTGACCAGCGACCGGGGCCTGTGCGGTGGCTACAACGCCAACCTGATCAGAGCCGCCGAGGAACTGCATGCGCTGCTGCGCGAGCAGGGCAAGTCCGTGGCGCTGTACCTGATCGGTCGCAAGGCGCGGAACTACTACACGTTCCGCGGGCGGCCGATCGAGCAGTCCTGGACCGGGTTCTCCGAGCAACCCTCCTATCGGGACGCCGCTGCGGCGGGCAGCGTGCTGGTGCGCGCGTTCCTGGCCGGCGCGAACGCTCCCACGCCGGATCCAGGCCCGGACGCCGTGCCCGGGGCTGATGAGCTGCACATTGTCTACACCGAGTTCCGATCGATGCTCACCCAGACGCCTCAGGCGCGCCGGATTGCGCCGCTGGAGGTGGAGTACGTCGAGGACGACAAACAACAACCCCAGCGGCGCTCGGATAGTCCGCCGCCGCTGTATGAGTTCGAGCCCGACGCTGACGAGCTCCTCGCCCACTTGCTGCCCAAGTACATCAACACCAGGATTTATGCGGCGCTTCTGGAGGCCGCAGCATCGGAGCAGGCCGCCCGCCGTCAGGCCATGAAGGCGGCCACGGATAACGCCACCGATTTGATCCAGGACCTCACCCGTGAGGCCAATCGGGCCCGTCAGGGCCTGATCACCCAGGAGATCAGCGAGATCGTCGGCGGCGTGGAAGCGCTGTCCGCCGTGGGAAGAGATGACTGAGATGAGCCCAGATTTAAGCGCTGCTGAGAAGTCGACCGTCGTTGGCTCCACCCCCGACGCACGGGTCGGCCGTGTGGTGCGGGTCGCCGGGCCTGTGGTGGATGTGGAGTTCCCCCGAGACCAGTTGCCCCCGCTGTTCAACGCGCTCACGGTGCAGATCGAGCTGAAAGCGCTGCGCAAGACGATGACCCTGGAGGTCGCCCAGCACCTCGGTGACAACACCGTGCGCACCATCGCGATGCAGCCGGCGGACGGTCTGGTCCGGGGCGCCCCGGTGACCGATACCGGGTCGGCGATCTCGGTACCGGTTGGCAATCAGGTCAAAGGCCACGTGTTCAACATGCTGGGCCAGTGCCTGGATGCCCCGGAGACGACGTTCACCGGGGACCGTTGGGAGATTCATCGCAGGCCGCCGCGTTTCGATCGGCTCGAGGGCCAGACCCAGATGCTCGAGACCGGATTGAAGGTCATTGATCTGCTCACCCCCTACGTGCAGGGGGGCAAGATTGGTCTGTTCGGTGGTGCCGGGGTGGGCAAGACGGTGCTCATCCAGGAGATGATCATCAGAGTGGCCCGGAACTTCGGGGGAACCTCGGTGTTCGCCGGCGTCGGCGAGCGCACCCGGGAGGGCAACGACCTGTTCCTGGAAATGCAGGAGGCTGGCGTCCTCAAGGACACGGCGCTGGTCTTTGGCCAGATGGACGAGCCGCCCGGCACCCGGATGCGGGTCGCGCTGTCCGCGTTGACCATGGCGGAGTATTTCCGTGACGAGATGGACCAGGACGTGCTGCTGTTCATCGACAACATCTTCCGGTTCACCCAGGCCGGCTCGGAGGTGTCCACCCTGCTGGGCCGGCTGCCTTCGGCGGTGGGGTACCAGCCGACGCTGGCCGACGAGATGGGCGAGCTGCAGGAACGGATCACCTCGACCCGGGGTCGATCGATCACCTCGATGCAGGCGATCTACGTGCCCGCCGATGACTACACCGACCCGGCGCCGGCGACCACCTTCGCCCACCTGGATGCCACCACCGAGCTCTCCCGGGGAGTGTTCGCCAAGGGCATCTTCCCCGCCGTGGACCCGTTGACCTCGTCCTCCACTATCCTCGACCCGCAGTACGTGGGGGAGGAGCACTACCGAGTCGCCCAGGAAGTCAAGCGCATACTGCAGAAGTACAACGAGCTGCAGGAGATTATCACCATTCTGGGCATGGACGAGTTGTCCGAAGAGGACAAGGTCGTGGTCAAGAGGGCCCGGCGGATCGAGCGGTTCCTGAGCCAGAATATGTACTCCGCCGAGCAGTTCACCGGCCAAGAGGGCTCGACGGTGCCGCTGAAAGAGACCATCGAGGCCTTCGACAAACTCTGCAAGGGTGATTTCGACCACATGCCCGAGCAAGCCTTCTATCTCTGTGGTGGCCTGGAGGATCTGGAAGCGAAGTACCAAAAGCTGGCAACAACAGAGCAGGGAGACGCGCGTGGTTGAGATGTCCGTCGATCTCGTCGCGGTGGAGCGAGCCGTGTGGTCCGGTCACGCGATATCGGTGTTCGCCCAGACCACCGAAGGTGAACTGGGCATTCTGCCCGGGCATACCCCGCTGCTCGGTGAGCTCATCGAGGGCGGGATCGTCAAGATTACCACCACTGACCGCGAGACCGTGACGGCGGCTGTCTTCGGTGGTTTCCTGTCGGTCACCGGGGACAAGGTGAGTGTGCTGGCCGAGGCCGCCGAGCTTGCTGACGAGATCGACCCACAGGCCGCCCGGGATGCCCTCGCGCAGGCCGGCACCGGGGAAGACGCAGATTCGGTACGGGCCCGCGCCACCGCTCGGCTCAAGGCGCTCGGCCAGACCGTCTGAGATTCTTCCAGGCATAGCGCAGGCCTTCATGGGGATCGGACAGATCGTCGAATTGGTCCTGTTAGCCGGGATACTGATCATCAGTGTGCTGGCGTTTCGACGAGTCTGCCGGCTCCGTCAAGGCGGGGTCGACGTCGCGCTGCGGTCGAGCCTCAATGACGCAGGCCGTGGCTGGCACCAGGGGATCGGTCGCTACCGGGGCGGCTGTTTCACCTGGTTCCGCATCTCCAGCCTGCGCTCAGGTCCTGACCGGGTGCTCGACCGGGAGCAGCTACAGATTGTGCAGCGACGCGGACCGACAGCGCCGGAGAGCTACGCGGTCCCTCACGGGGCGGTCGTGCTGCGCTGCCGCACCGGCGGTGACGAGCTAGAACTGGCGATGCGCCAGGATGCCCTCACCGGTTTTCTGTCCTGGCTGGAGTCAGCCCCCCCCAGCACCAACTCCCCATGGGCATTCTGAGTGCTCCCATGTCCCTCATACCTACCGCCTCATACCGGGCGATTCCCGCCGGGCTTCCACAGCACGTCGCCAGCTGGATTGGCGGCCCGGCCCAGGATGAACAGCAGGTCGGAAAGCCGGTTGAGGTAGTGCGCGGTTAGCAGATTGGTGCGCTCGGCGTCGAGGGCCAGCAGCGCCCAGGTGCTCCGCTCGGCCCGCCGGGTGACGACACGGGCCATGTGCAGCAACGCGGCACCGGGGGTCCCGCCGGGCAGGATGAACGAGTCCAGCTTCGGTAACGGGGTGTTGAACTCATCGCACCAGCCCTCCAGCCGAGTGACATAGCTCTCGTCAATCCGCAGCGGCGGGTACTTCGGATCTGTGGTGATAGGGGTGCACAGGTCGGCTCCCACGTCGAACAGGTCATTTTGCACCTGCCGCAGCACCGTGATCAGGGGTTGCGGCAGCGATCCCAGCGCTAGGGCCATGCCGAGCGCGCAGTTGGCTTCGTCCACGTCGCCGTAGGCGACCACCCGCGGGTCCGTCTTGCGCACCCGGGAGAAGTCACCGAGACCGGTCGATCCGTCATCGCCAGTGCGGGTATAGATCCTGGTGAGGTGCACAGCCATGAGGTCAGGCTACGGCGCTGCGCCGGGTGGTGCCCCGACGTCCGCTGCCGCACCGCCTCCCCAGAGCGCTCAGCCGCTTCGAGGAGGCGCATAGGTCACGGGGAGCTCTCCCTTGGCGTAGCGGGTGCGGATGAGCTTCTTGTCGAACTTGCCGACCGAGGTCTTAGGTACCTCGGAGACGAACGACCAGCGCTCGGGCAGCTGCCAGGCCGGGACCGAGGCGCTGAGGTGATTGCGTAGCTCGGCGGCGCTGACCTGCTCGCCCTCGACGATGGCCACGGTGGCCAACGGCCGCTCCCCCCACTTGTCATCCAGGACGGCGACCACCGCGGCCTCGATCACCTTCGGGTGGCCCATCAGCAGGTTCTCCAAGTGCACTGAGGAGATCCATTCCCCACCGGATTTGATCACATCTTTGGCGCGGTCGCTGAGGGTGATGAAGCCCAGCTCGTCAATGGTGCCGACGTCGCCGGTGCGCAGCCAGCCGTCGTGGAACCTGGCGGCGTCCTGCTCACCATCCTCGGGTCGGTAGTACCGCGCGGTGACCCACGGCCCGCGGACCTGGATCTCGCCGACCGACGTGTCGTCCCACGGCAGCACGCGCTCGCCCTCACCGACCAGGCGGGCCTCGACGCCAGCGACGAGCCGGCCCGCGCCGGCCCGATAGCGCCAGAGCGCCTCGCCCTGCGCGCCGACCGGTGGGGTGGCCACCGAGCCGATCGGCGAGGTCTCGGTCATCCCCCAGGCCTGCTTGATGTCCACACCTAGCTCGTCGGCGAACGCTTTGATCAGCGTCAGCGGGACGGCGGAGCCGCCGCAGATCACCCGGCTGATCGAGGACATGTCGGCGCTGTGTTCCCGTAGATAGCGCAGCAGCTCGCCCCAGATCGTCGGCACCGCGCCGGCGATCGTGGGGCGCTGCGCCTCGATGAGCCTGACCAGCGGCTCAACCCGCAGGAAACGGTCCGGCATGATCAAGCTGGCGCCGCAGAGCAGCGCGGCGTAGGGCAGCCCCCAGGCGTTGGCGTGAAACATCGGCACCACCGGCAGGACCCGATCAGCCGCCGTCAACGCCATGGCTTCGCCGGTACAGACGCACATCGAGTGCAGATAGATCGAGCGGTGGCTGTAGAGGACCCCTTTGGGGTTGCCGGTGGTGCCGCTCGTGTAGCACATCGCGGCAGCGGAGCGCTCGTCGATGTCGTGCGGCCAGTCGAACTCCTCAGGTTGTGCGGCCAGCAGCTCATGGTATAAGTGCAGCTGCTTACCGACACCCTCCAGCCCATTAGCGGCCACCGGCGTGTCGGCTCCGCCCACCACGATGACGTGTTGGACTGTCGTCATCTCGGGCAAAGCGCGGGCCAGCAGCGGCACCAGCGACGCGTCCACGATCACCACGTGGTCCTCGGCGTGGTTGGCGATCCAGGCCACCTGATCGGCGGCCAGCCGCAGGTTGAGGGTGTGCGCCACCGCGCCCATCGCGGGAATCGCGAGGTAGGCCTCAAGATGCTCCTGGTTGTTCCACTGGAAGGTGGCCACCCGCTGATCGCCGGTGACGCCAAGCTCGCGCAGCGCTCCGGCCAGCCGTGCTGCGCGTCGCCCCAGCTGGGCGTAGCTCGCCCGGCGGGCGCCCTCACCGGTCCAGGTGAGGACCTCGCTGTCACCGTGCACGGTGGTGCCGTGACGCATGATCATGCCCACGGTCAGCGGGAAGTCCATCATGGTGCTGTCCACCTCAGTGGCCCCTTCTCGTTGCTGGTCTCGCATGGCGACAGTACTGCCCGGTAATCTCCAGAGGAGAGCGTCCGGAGGTGCGCTGATGCCCTATCCCACCGACCGCGAGCGGGACCGGCCGTGGGTGATGCGCACCTACGCCGGGCACTCCTCGGCGAGCACATCTAATGCGCTGTACCGGCGAAACCTGGCCAAAGGCCAGACGGGCCTGTCGGTGGCCTTCGATTTACCCACCCAGACCGGCTACGACCCCGACCATGAGCTGGCTCGGGGCGAGGTTGGCAAAGTCGGTGTGCCGATCAGTCACCTCGGCGACATGCGCACGTTGTTCGAGGGTATCCCGATGGCCCAAGCCAACACCTCGATGACGATCAACGCCACCGCTATGTGGCTCCTGGCGCTCTATGCGACGGTGGCCCAGGAGAACGGGGCGGATCTGGCGCGCCTGTCGGGGACCACCCAGAACGACATCATCAAGGAGTACCTGTCTCGGGGCACCTACGTCTTCCCGCCCGGGCCGAGCCTGCGGTTGATCACCGATATGGTCGTCTACGCGGTCCACCACCTGCCGAGATGGAACCCGATCAACATCTGCAGTTACCACCTGCAGGAGGCGGGTGCGACGCCGGTGCAGGAAATCGCCTACGCCCTGTGCACCGCGATTGCCGTGCTGGACTCGGTGCGGGACTGCGGGCAGGTCGCGCCGCACGACTTCCCAGGCGTCGTCGGGCGGATGTCGTTTTTCGTCAATGCCGGGGTGCGTTTCGTCGAGGAGATGTGCAAGCTGCGCGCCTTTGGGCTGCTGTGGGATGAGATCTGCCGGGACCGCTACCGGGTGCAGGACCCCAAGCTGCGCCGTTTCCGGTACGGTGTGCAGGTCAACTCGCTGGGGCTGACCGAGTCGCAGCCGGAGAACAATGTCCAGCGCATTGTGCTGGAGATGCTCGCGGTGACGCTGTCCCGGGATGCGCGGGCCCGCGCGGTGCAGCTGCCGACCTGGAACGAGGCCCTGGGGCTGCCCCGGCCCTGGGACCAGCAGTGGGCGCTGCGGATGCAGCAGGTACTGGCGTACGAGACCGATTTGCTGGAGTACGAGGACCTGTTCGACGGCTCCCGGGTGGTGCAGGCGCGGGTCACCGAGATGGCCCAGGGAGCCCGGGCGGAGATTGACCGGGTGCAGGACATGGGCGGGGCGATTGCCGCCGTCGAATCCGGATACATGAAATCACAGCTGGTGTCATCGCTGGCGGCGCGGCGTCAGCGGATCGAGCACGGCGAGGACGTGGTCGTCGGGGTAAACCGGTTCACCGAGACCGACCCTGGCCCGCTGCACACCGAGGGGACCGGGGCCATCGAGACCGTCGACCCGCAGACGGAAGCCCAGCTGATTGCGGCGATCCGAGCCTGGCGGGCCAACCGGCATCCTGCGGCAGTGCAGGCGGCGTTGCGCGAGTTGGCGCAAGCCGCGGGGACCGACGCCAATCTGGTCGAGGCCTCGATGGCCTGCGCTCGGGTGGGCGTGACGACGGGGGAGTGGGCTGGGACGCTGCGCGAGGTGTTCGGCGAGTATCGGGCCCCGACCGGGATCGTCGGTGCCTCGACGGCGGGTTCGGCTGATGAGGAGATCGCGCGCGTTCGGGACCGGGTACGGGCGCTGGGCGAGGAGTTGGGTGAGCGGCTGCGAATGTTGGTCGGCAAACCCGGCTTGGACGGGCACTCCAACGGGGCTGAGCAGGTGGCCCTGCGAGCCCGTGACGTCGGCTTTGAGGTGATCTACCAGGGCATCCGGCTCACTCCGGCGGAGATCGTCGCGGCCGCGGTGGCGGAGGATGTGCACGTGGTCGGGCTGTCGGTGCTCTCCGGTTCGCACCTGGAGGTGGTGCCCGCGGTGGTCGACGGGTTGCGCGCGGCAGGCGCGGGGGATGTGCCTGTGGTGGTCGGCGGAATCATCCCGGATCGCGACGCCAGGCTGTTGCGCGCTCGTGGGGTGGCCAAAGTGTTCACGCCCAAGGATTTCGAGCTCACCGAGATCCTCGACCAGATCGTGGACCTCATCCGCGCCCGCTCGTAGGGGAGGGTACCCAAGCATCCATGTGACCCGCCGGGTGGGCTGACCTGGAGTTTTACGGCACCGTGACCGAGCGAACAGAGGGCACCGCCCACTGCGGGCGCGGGTGGTGCCCTCTGGCGTGACAGGCCTAGTCCTCGAACTGGCCCGACTGGATGCCGGCGGTGAACGCCGACCACTGCGCCGCGGTGACGGTCAGCGCTGGGCCTGCGGGGTTCTTGCTGTCCCGCACGCCACGGTGCTCATCGCCGAGGTCGGCGACCTCGACACAGTTGCCGTCAGGACTGCTGTAGCTGCTCTTATGCGATGTCAAGCGTTCCATCACGGTCTCCTCTGCATCGTGGGCTAGCAGTTGAACCGTGCGTTCGGCGTCGAGCGCGAGGCTGGCGCTGGCGGCATAGCCAGACGGGGGAGAGAGACCCCGCCTTCCCTAGCACCTGACCGAGGTCGAGGAGAACCGCCCCCAGATGCGCGATCCGGCGCGTGGGCCAAGCTGACCGGCGCTCCACCGACCCAAGGCTGAGGCTCATCGGGTCCCTCGCGCCGAAGACCGGCAACTGGGCCTCTGCTGGTGCGCAGTCCGGGTAGCCATTAGGCTGGCCGACATGCGTACAGAGGAGAGAAAATGTCGGCCACGCCTGCTAGGGTCTCTGCCGTGACCAAAGAACCCGAGACCTGCACGCTGGACGACTTTAATGATCTTTACTTGGAGTTCGTCCACCTTGCACGCTTAGCTCTGAGTGCTCGTGGGCAAGATATCGAGGTGTTTCTACGCCGTGTAGCCCGGCGACTCCGGCAGGAACACCCAAGCGTGTCGGCCGAGTTGATTGATCTACTGCGGCAGGCACCCACGCGCTCGTCACCTTTGCGGGATGCCGGAAGTGGCAGCGCCACACCTGTTGATCTTGACTCTCGATCACCGTTAGTGCGGCATGAGTGGCCGATAAGCCTTCACGTGCAGCCGATCTTTGAACCCGAAGTCAAGGCCGTACTTAGCCAGATCGTCACCGAGCGGCGCAAGTCCACCAGGCTTCTTGAAGCGGGTTTAAGTCCGACCCGCTCGGCGCTCTTCACAGGCCCACCGGGAGTCGGGAAGACGTTAGCCGCTCGATGGATTGCCTCGGAACTAAACCAGCCATTGCTTGTACTTGATCTGAGCGCGGTAATGAGTAGCTTTCTGGGACGAACCGGTAATAACTTGCGTCGAGTCCTCGACTACGCCAAGGACAGGCCTACCGTCCTGTTGCTTGATGAATTGGATGCGATTGCCAAGCGTCGAGATGACCAAGTTGAAATTGGTGAGCTGAAGAGGCTAGTCACGGTTTTACTTCAAGAGATCGACGATTGGCCTTCGACCAGCCTACTCCTGGCCGCGACGAACCATTCAAATTTGCTCGACCCTGCGGCGTGGCGACGATTTGAGGTCGTGGTCGACTTTCCATTACCCACTGTCGGTTCCTTGCAGCAGAGTGTTAGCGCTCTCCTTCGAGAGGAAGCTGTCGTTGACGGGGACATAGTGGCAGCTTTAGCACACACATTTATAGGGAATTCTTTTAGTGACGTCGAGCGAGATATTCTGATGGCCCGTCGTTCAGCGGTCGCAACAGATCGCGAACTAAAAGAGGTCTTAATTGCTCTAACTGTCGGGCGGGCTGAGAAGCTGTCGTTCGCTGATCGGAAGAAGATTGCTGTGGATCTGGTTGCGCGGAACGTTCTTTCGCAGCGGCGTGCAAGCGAGTTGCTTAGAGTTAGCCGAGACACCATTCGTGACGCGATCCGTAACGATGAAAAACTGGACCCTGATCCAGAGAAGGATCTTCGGCGGAAATTAGTTGAGGTGTCGTGATGGCGAGGAACACGAATTTCCTGTTGGGCTATGGTGAGCGGCTTACCGAGCCAATCACGCTTGGCCGAAATCCACCTGACAAGAAGCTTCCTCGTACGTTGGAGGCGGCTCGCGCTTGGCTGCTTCCTCAGATCCAACAAGTAGCGCAAGATATCTCAGCACTTCCTGATATCGCGTGTCCGCAAAATGAAGCAGTTGCTCTGATCACACTTCATCCAGAATTCTTAGCGAAGACATATTATCCCACTGCGCTATTGGCGAGTCTAGATTTCCGTGCGGTAGGCAGTCGTCCGGCTCAGGTTCAACCGTCCGCGTGGGCAAAGAAGCGAGAGCCGGAGCCCTCCCCAACTACAGAGATCTACGTCGCAGGCAAGCGGTCTAGCTTCGTACGGTGGGCTAGTGAGCTTGGGCAGCAGAGTAATCCTCCCGAGGAACTCGTGCGACTGGAATTGGTCCGCGTGCCCACTCCTGCGGACCGTATCCGTACCATTTCCGACGACCGAGACGATGTATTGCTCGAAGTAGCGTTACACGCGAGCGAAGACCCATCATCGGAATTCATCGTAGCGGGTTTCGCAAGATTCTTGGAGCAGTTGGGACTTCGGGGCGATTTCGAGCGGCGACTGTATGCAGGTGGCCTCTGCTTCTTGCCAGTCTTGGCGCCCAGATCCCAGATTGAAGAAGTAGCCCGCTACTCCTTCCTTCGAGTTGTGCGACAGCTTCCCCAGTTGCGTCCAATAGATCCGTCTCCTACTTTGCGAAGGTTCACCCCTGGTTTCCAAGTGCAACTCCCTACAGCGGCACCCGTTGATCCTGGATTACGCGTAGCAGTGTTTGACGGCGGGTTGGCTGATCCACAGCTGGAGCCGTGGGCAAACGCAATTGAATGCGACGGCGTTGGAGCTTCGGAGGAGCATTTCATCGATCATGGCGGAGCGGTAACGTCGGCGTTGCTCTTCGGATCGCTCAACCCGCTGCGTCCGGCAGATCAGCCGTTCGCGTATGTCGATCATTACCGAGTCTTGGACGATAAAGTTCGCCAAGATCCAGAAGAGCTGTATGATGTACTTGCCAGGATTCAGCAAGTCCTGTCCACTCGTATTTATGAGTTCATTAGCCTTAGTATTGGTCCTGACTTACCAATTGAGGATGATGAGGTGCACTCCTGGACAGCGGTGCTGGACGAGCATCTCAGCGACGGACGCACCTTGGCCACAATAGCCGTTGGTAATAACGGTGAGTTGGATCGTGGATGTGGAAACGCCCGAATTCAGGTGCCCTCCGACTGTGTCAATGCGCTCGCCGTTGGGTCGTCTGCGACCACTTCCGATGATTGGTATAGAGCACCCTACAGCGCATGGGGGCCTGGCAGGAGCCCTGGCATCGTTAAACCTGATCTTGTCTCTTTCGGAGGATCTGCTGAACAGCCATTCCACGTTGTAGGATCTAGCGGCGCAAGCGTTCCAACCTGTGGAACAAGTTTTGCAACGCCCGCTGCCATGCGCATGGCACTTGGCGTTAGGGCACATCTCGGAAGTAGACTAGAACCTCTTGCGCTAAAGGCCTTGCTGATTCATGGGTCTAACCCCGGAAAATCTTCGCGTGAGGAAGTGGGATGGGGGCGTCTGCCAGAAACCTTGGAGGAAATAATTACATGTGATCCTGGAACGGTACGGGTACTGTACCAAGGCGAGTTGACACCAGCCAAGTACTTGCGCGCGCGGATTCCGGTGCCTCACGGCGAGCTGAGCGGTTTCGTGAAGATCAAAGCAACGTTCTGTTTTGCGAGTGCAGTGTAGCCGGAATGGAACAACAAACCCACCGAAGTTAGCATCGCCGCAGGTCACGGGCTCGATAATGCCTCCAGGTGGATAATTTATTTCATTCCAACTACGCAGTGGACTCGCAGGACCCGGGAAATTACACGCGTTCCGGTTTGGACGTCTGGTTCCGTCCGCACTCGGGAAAATTCGCGACCGATGATGCTATCAACGCCAAGACCTCATCGTTCTTCCGGGTTGGCGACTATGTTAATGAAAGAGATCTAAGATCGGACGCGCACAAATGGGAAACAGTGTTATGCAAGCAACGTCGAATGCGAGCCTCAAGTCTTCAGGAGCCGGTGTTTGACATACACTACAACGCGCGCATTTCTGGCCGCCAAAACCTATCAGCAGACAAGGTTCGTTACGCGCTCGTCATCACGGTTGACGCGCCGCGCGAGGGTGACCTCTATGACAGAGTGGTTCGGAGCTATGCGGGACAGCTCGAGGCGCTGACTCCGGTAATAGAAATCCCGGTCAAAACTGAGGTCTAAGGAACTTACCATTTCCGTGAGATGGGTTGAAGGGAGGTTGCGCGCGAGTCGGTCGACGTAATGAAATAACTTATTCAATCGAGTGAATTTCCTGTCATGCCGCGTGTCATCTCAATCGACGCGATGAGTCCGTGAAAAATCGACACTGTGACCACCGATGGCGACGAGAAGTTCCGGGTGATGCAAGCGCGTCTGGCGGATTTGCTGCCCCGATTGAACGAACGCGATCGACGTTTGGCGCTGGCCGCTGAGGCGAAATCGTGGGGTCGCGGCGGGATCACCGCCGTGCATGATGCTACCGGTGTGTCGCGGAAAACGATTCAGCGTGGCATGGCAGAATTATCTGGTGATTCTGCGAAAGGATGCCCCGATCGGGTCCGGGCACCGGGAGGCGGTCGCACCGGGAGAGTGCCTACTGGTGGACAACTGGAACGTGCTCCACCGGCGTCGCCACTTCACGGGTCGACGGGTGATCCGCCGGCTCTGGTTCGACGAAGTGCGTTGAGACGCTACACTCTGTCCCACAGGCACCGATCCGGCTATCACCGGGGAGCTTCCGGAAGAACAGGCGCAGGCGGCGGCGTGCCGCTATCGCCCGAGTAGAACCGGACGTGGGCTGCACGTCACAGCGGCATTACGAGCGGTGCTCACGTGTGGTGGGCGCAAGCGGGGTGGTACCGCGGGGTCCGGGCTCAGGCGTCCGGCGCTTCGTCCCCGTGTGGGCGGTGGTTTGCCGCCCTGACGAGGCGCGATGGAGCCTAGGGAGCCCTTCGATATGACACAGACCGTCTCCGGCAGGTCCCCGTTCACCGCGTTGTCGGCTAGAGTTGATCTTCCGGGGATGGAGCGGCGCGTCATCGAATGGTGGCGGGTCAACGACGTTTTCGCGCGCAGCCTGGAACGGACCGCCAGCGGCCCGAGCTGGGTCTTCTACGAGGGTCCGCCCACGGCGAACGGATCTCCGGGTACGCACCACGTCGAGGCCCGGGTCTTCAAGGATGTCTTCCCGCGTTTCAAGACCATGAAGGGCTACTCGGTGCCCCGCCGGGCCGGCTGGGACTGCCACGGGCTGCCGGTAGAGCTGGCCGTCGAGAAGGAGATGGGACTCAACGGTAAGCAGGATATCGAGAAGGTCGGCGTCGCGGAGTTCAACGCCCGCTGCCGGGAGTCGGTGCTGCGCCACGTCGGCGAGTTCGAGCAGCTTACTGAGCGGATGGGCTATTGGATCGATCTGGCACATTCGTATCAGACGATGTCGTCGGAGTACATCGACAGCGTGTGGTGGTCACTGCAGCGGATCTTCGCTGACGGGCGGCTGTCCGAAGACTACCGCGTGACACCCTACTGCCCGCGCTGCGGCACCGCGTTGTCCGACCATGAGGTAGCCCAAGGCTATGAGACGGTGACGGATCCGTCGGCGTACGTGCGGTTACCCCTGCTCGAACCGCTCGCGGGGCAGGAAAACGTCGACCTACTGATCTGGACCACCACACCGTGGACTCTGGTGTCCAACACCGCGGTCGCCGTGCACCCCGAGGTCGCCTACGTTCTGGCGCGCATCAGACAGGACACGTTCGTGGTGGCCGAGCCGTTGCTCGCGGCCGTGTTGGGCGAACAAGCCGAGACGCTGGCGACCGTGCCCGGAGCCGAACTGGCCGGCCTGCGCTACCGGAGCCCGTTCGACCTCGTGGATATCCCCGACGCGCACGTGGTGGTACTCGCCGATTACGTGACCACGGCCGACGGCACCGGCCTGGTGCACCAGGCCCCGGCGTTCGGCGCCGAGGATCTTGCGGTGTGCCGGGCGAACGGCCTACCAGTGGTCAATCCGGTGGCTCCGAACGGTCATTTCCTTGACGAGGTCCCCCTGATCGGTGGGGTCTTCTTCAAGGACGCGGACGTGATCCTGGTCGAGGACCTCAGGCGGCGGGGGCGGCTGTTCCGGTACGAGAGCTACGAGCATTCCTATCCGCATTGCTGGCGCTGTCATACGCCTTTGATGTACTACGCGCAGCTGTCCTGGTACATCAGGACGACGACGGTGCGCGACGCCCTGCGACGGGAGAACGAGCGGACTAACTGGTACCCCGAGCACATCAAGCATGGCAGGTACGGCGATTGGCTGGACAACAACGTCGACTGGGCGCTGTCCCGCTCGCGTTACTGGGGCACGCCGCTGCCTCTGTGGCGGTGCGAGAACTCCCACGTCACAGCGATCGGCTCCCGCGCCGAGCTGGGCCGGCTGGCCGGTATTGATTCCTCCGGGCTCGACCCGCACCGGCCCTACATCGACGAGATCACCTTCGCTTGTCCCGACTGCGGTAGGGCGGCGACCCGGGTGCCCGAGGTGATCGACGCGTGGTACGACTCCGGCGCGATGTCCTTCGCCGCAATCGGCTACCCATACGTGCCCGGCAGCGAGGAGGTGTTCGCCCGCACCTACCCGGCGCAGTACATCTGCGAGGCGCTCGACCAGACCCGCGGGTGGTTCTACACCCTCATGGCGGTAGGCACGCTCGTCTTCGACCGCTCCGCGTACGAGAACGTTGTCTGTCTCGGCCACATCATGGCTCAAGACGGACGCAAGATGAGCAAGCATCTGGGCAACGCTATCGCGCCGATCCCACTCATGGACACGCACGGAGCCGACGCCCTGCGGTGGTTCATGGCTTGTTCTGGTTCGCCCTGGTCGCAGCGACGGGTCTGGCCGGGCGCGCTGGAGGAGATCGCCCGTAAGATTCTGCTGACCTACTGGAATACCGCATCCTTCTTCACCCTTTACGCCAGTCACGCTCAGTGGGCGCCGCGGACCGCGACCCCTGCGGAGCAGCGAACGGTTCTAGACCGATGGGTGCTCGCCGAGGTGCACGCATTGACGTGCGCCGTCGATGAACGGCTGGAGAGCTACGACACCGCGGGTGCGGGACGCTTGCTGGCCGACTTCGTCGATGACCTGTCGAACTGGTACGTGCGGCGTTCTCGTCAGCGGTTCTGGGAGGGCGACCAGGACGCGCTCTCCACCCTGTGGGAGTGCCTGGACGTGCTGACCCGCCTGCTGGCACCGTTCGTCCCGTTCATCACCGAGGAGATCTGGCAACACGTCGTCCGGCCCGGCGACCCGGGTGCGCCCGAATCGGTGCATCTGGCGACCTGGCCGCAGGCCGACGCTGGATTGATTGATCCGGTGCTCTCCGATCAGGTCCGAACCGCTCGGGCGCTGACCGAAGCGGGACGGGCTGCTCGCAAGAGCAGCAACGTGCGGATCCGCCAGCCGCTGGCGTGTGCTTTCGTCGGCCTTCCCCCCGGGACCGAGTTGCCGCAAGCCTTGCTGGACGACGTCGCCAAGGAACTCAACGTCAAGCGGCTGGCATCGCTGGACTCCACGGGGGCGATCATCGATGTCAGTATCAAGCCGAACTTCCGGGTGCTCGGCAAGCGTTTCGGCAAGCAGACACAGCACGTGGCGGACTCGCTTCTCGCCGCCGATCCGCGTGAGCTGGTCGAGCGGCTGCGGACCCGGGGTGAGGCGAAGGTCTCCTTAGATGGTGCGGAGATCACCATCCGACCGGAGGAGGTCGTGGTGACGGAGGTGCCGCGCAGCGGATGGGTCGTGGAGTTCCAGCGGGGGGTGACCATTGCGTTGGACATCGAGATCACGCCCGAACTGGCCGCAGAGGGAACGGCCCGTGACGTGGTGCGCGTAGTACAGCAGGCGCGCCAGGACGCCAGCCTGAATGTCGCAGACCGTATCACGCTGACGGTCGCCGCGCCGGATGATGTCCTCGCGGCCGTCCGCACGCATCAGGACTTCGTGGCACACGAGACTCTGGCGACGTCAGTGGCGCTGGTGGATTCGCTGGACAAGGGCTTTGTCGGCACCGTCGGCGAAGCCGTGCCGATCACGGTCGGCGTCGCCGTAAATGGCGTCGCGGATCGGGCCGGGTGGGGCGTCGAGGTGTAAGACGATTCTCCTACGGTGAAGGTCTCTTACGGTGAAGGTATGAGTTTTGCCGCGCTGCGGGTAGAGCGGGATAGGGATACTGTCCGGATCACGATGACTCGGCCGGAGCGGCGCAACGCGCTGTCGGCTGAGCACCTCATCGAGCTGCGTGATGCGTTCACCGACGCGGGACGCTCCGACGCCACCGGCATCGTGCTCGGCGCCGAGGGCAAGGTATTCTCAGCGGGTCACGACTTCGCCGACGTGTCCTCGCGTGACCTCGCGGGGGTCCGGGAACTGCTGACGCTGTGCACTGAGGTGATGCGCACCATCCAATCGGTCCCGCAGGTCGTGATCGCCCGAGTGCACGCGCTGGCCACAGCGGCGGGCTGCCAACTGGTCGCGTCCTGTGATCTCGCAGTGGCGGCCGAGTCGGCAGGCTTCGCGCTGCCCGGTGGCCAGGGCGGTTGGTTCTGCCACACGCCCGCGGTGCCGGTGGCCCGCGCGATCGGGCGCAAGCGGCTGATGGAGATGGCGCTGACCGGCGAGGTGGTGGATGCCCGCACCGCTGCGGAATGGGGGTTGGTCAACCGCGCAGTCCCGGACGCCGAGCTGGACGCGGCGGTGGACGAGCTGCTCGCCCGGGCCACCCGGGGTAGCCGGACCAGCAAGGCGCTGGGCAAGCGGACCCTCTACGCGCAGCTGGACCGACCCGAGACAGACGCCTACGCCATCACGCTCGAGGTGATGGCCACAGCCTCGCAGACCGCAGCCGCCAAGGAGGGCATGGCCGCCTTCCTAGAAGAGCGCCCGCCAACCTGGCCAGACTGAGCCTGGGGGGCGCCTTCGGAGCGCTCTGACTGCGCCGAGTTCGACGTGAGAGCTGCCGGCGCGGTCGCGAAGAGCTCTCACGTCGAACTCGGCGTGCATAGAGCGCTCCTCTAGGCTGGTGCACCGTGCGTCTGGTGATTGCTCGGTGTCAGGTGGACTATGTGGGTCGGCTTACCGCGCATTTGCCGATGGCGCCGCGGCTGCTGCTGCTCAAGGCGGATGGATCGGTGAGCGTGCACGCCGACGGCGGCGCCTACAAGCCGTTGAACTGGATGAGCCCCCCGTGCACGCTGGCTGAGCAGTCGGGACGCTGGACGGTCACCAACCATGCCGGTGAGCAGCTGATCATCGAGATCGACGAGGTGATGCACGATTCACGGCACGAGCTCGGGGTGGACCCCGGTCTGGTCAAGGATGGTGTCGAAGCCCACCTGCAGGCTCTGCTCGCTGAGCACACCGCGACGCTGGGCCCCGGATTCACCCTGGTCCGTCGCGAGTATCCCACCGCGATCGGCCCAGTCGACCTGCTGTGCCGGGACGCCGACGGCGTGACAGTGGCGGTGGAGATCGAGGGTCGGGGCGAGATCGACGGGGTGGATGCCCACGACGACGGTGCTGGCCCGGTTAAACCCAGGCATTGGGCGGTCGAGGTCAAGCGACGCGCGACGATCGACGCTGTGGAACAGCTCACGCGCTACCTGGAGCTGCTCAATCGCGACTGTCTGCTGGCCCCGGTGGGCGGCGTTCTCGCGGCTCAGAGCATCGCTCCCCAAGCGCGGACGCTGGCCGAAGATCGCGGCATCCGCTGCGTGGTGGTGGACTACGACGAGCTACGCGGGATGCCGAGCAACGACCTGCGTCTCTTCTGACGTGGTCGCGGTGGCCGCGTGGCTGACGCTATTTGTCGTAGGCGTGCGTCATGATGTCGCAGTGACCGGTACGAGGCTCGGTAAGGGGGCAAATGTGGATCTTTGTGCGGCGCTTGAGCGCACCGCTGCTTTCCCTCGGCTCCGTTACATGGGATCTAAGTATCGCCTCGTACCGCAGCTAGCCGAGGTGTTCGCCGAATTAGGCGGACACACAGCGCTCGATGCCTTCTCTGGAAGCGGTGTCGTATCGTATTTACTCAAAAGCCTTGGCTACCAAGTCACGTCCAACGACTTTCTGACTTTCCCAACGGTTATCGCCCGCGCGACGGTGGTTAACCAATCGGTCCGACTTGCTCGTGACGATATCGAATTGATCTGTGGTCCGCCATCTGATGACCGGGACTTCATCCAGCGCACGTTCGACGGTCTGTATTTTACTGCTGATGATCGCCAATTCCTTGACTCGGCGTGGTCGCATATCGATAATCTACCTTGCTACAAGCGTGCATTGGCGATCTCGGCTCTAGTGCTAGCTGCGGCGCGGAAGCAACCGCGGGGGGTCTTCACCTTTACTGACTTGCGATACGACGACGGTCGGCGAGATCTTCGGCTCCCGCTACGAGATCATTTTCGGGAACGATCCGTCGCGTACAACAGAATTGTCTTCAGTGCTGGTGGTCCCAATTATGTGTTGTGTGGCGATGTCTCGGAAATCCCGCCAGGGGGTTACGACTTAGTGTACCTCGATCCCCCCTATGCGCCACCACGCGACGACAATGACTACATCAAGCGTTATCATTTTTTGGAAGGTCTCTCGGCCTATTGGCGTGGGCAGAAGATCATGGAAGAGACTCGCACTAAAAAATTGGAAAAAAGGTACACCCCTTTTGCTTATAAACGGACGATTGTAGAAGCCTTGCGGCAAACGTTCAAGCAGTTCAAGGACTCTACGATTGTGCTTTCTTACTCGTCCAACGCAGTGCCCGATGCCAAGACCATCGAGGGCCTACTACGTGAGGTGAAGAACGAGGTGGAAGTCCGCCCGATCGACTACAAGTACTCGTTCGGAACGCATGCGGCTGCGCAGCGCCGGGCTGTTTCCGAGTACCTATTCATTGGTCGGTGACCCGGGTGCCTGACATTCCATCCTTTGACGACTATGTGTCATCCCTCGGTCGCCTGACCGCCCATGTAGATCCGACCGCACCGTCGGCGAATGCGTCAGACATCAAGGAGGCTGCGCACAGTCTTTCGGTGTTGGATAACGTCTCGATCGATTCTCTTGCATCTTGGATTGCTGCACACCCGAAATGGGTACCGGTGCTAGGTCTCGCCGTCGGCCTCTCTCAGGAGAAGCTGAAGAACACACTTAAGAATCGCTTCGACAGCTCGGGTTGGCAGACGCTCGCTCGGCAGCGAGCGAACGAGCTAATCACTATGCTCGACGAGGATTACGATGTCGTTAGGCTCGTGAGTGTGCAACGACGCTGCGGCTACGACTTCGGTGACATTCTCGTCGCCAGAGCTGGCACCAGATTGACGGCAACACGTGCAGGCTTTTCTGGTCGGAAAGTTGAGAACGAGGTCGAAGCGATCGCGGCGGGCCTTGGGCTCAGGTGGCAAACTCGGACCCGTTTTGTTGGCCGAAATAGTCGAACAGCTCCATGTGATCTCGCCATCCCTGATGGGTATAATGCTGCGATCGTGGTTGCGGCGAAGGTATTTGACTCCACTGGCTCCAAGCTCACTGACGCGGTTCGTGAAATTGAGGAGATGGCGGACGTTCGACTTCCCAGGCAGTATATTATTGCCGTAATCGACGGTATTGGTTGGAAGAGTCGCAAGGCTGACCTTCGGAGAATATATGACCTGTGGGCGACCGAGCAGATCGACGGTACGTACAGCCTTGCGAGTTTGGGACGGTTTCGCGAGGATCTTGAAAGGGCTGCACGACTAAGTAGCCGGAATGGAACAACAAACCCACCGAAGTTAGCATCGCCGCAGGTCACGGGCTCGATAATGCCTCCAGGTGGATAATTTATTTCATTCCAACTACTAAGAGGGTTGTTCTGAGGACGAGCCGCCGTGCGCACCGGACAACGTGCGTCTCAAGCTCGCCCGGCGCTTGCTGCCCGCTCAGGAAAGTCACCGGCTCGGCACGTTGGTCGAGACGTTCAAGCTGGCTGAGCAGCTTCCCGAAGGTCTCACCCCCGCGCCAGCTACGACGCTTCGGTGACGGCTCGCCTGTTCGTGCAGCTCGCCACGCTGCCCGACGCCCCGCGCTGTCGCTGGAAGAACTGCACGGCGACTCACCGGGCAGGACTGCAGATGAAACTTCGGCCCTTTTCTAGCCATGAGTGGGCCGTGTTTCTCAGCCTTGGTGGGCCGAACAGTGTCAGGATGGCGAGGCCGTATGAATCATGTGCAGCGGTGCTGGGGAGGGGAGTATACGCCCGGCCCGCAAACCATGATTTGTGTACTCCGGCACGGTTGGTGTGCTTCGTACCTTGAGGTGGGGGCCGATGCGGGAGAGGACGACGCTGGCCGAAGATCGCGGCATCTGCTGTGTGGTGGTGGAGGACGACGAGCTGCGCGGGATGCCGAGCAACCACCTGCGCTTCTTCTGACCTCGACCCGGCCCCGCGCGCTCCCTTGACGTTGCCTTCCAGGAGGTGCATCATGTCGGAGAACGCTTCACCAAATTTCTCGCAAGGAGGCAGGATGCGCGCTAGGTTCCTTGGCAAAGACCCCGAGTCCCAGGAAGGCCGGTCGCCTACTCTGTTCGCCACCGACCGCACCGACCGCAGGACCTACATCGCTCAGGGGTGGGTCGTGACCGATCCCCAGGTGTTGGCCGACGTCGGCCCAGTGCCCGCAGGCGAAGTTATCATCGAGATCCCCGAGGATGTCCTCAAGTTCTACTTGCGTGAGTATCAGGAGGGAGACCGCTGAGTTTGCTTATTGATGACGGGTTCGGTCAGCTCTTCCGCACTTTCGAGCACACGGCCTTCCGGCTTGAGACGCGCGAGGAGTACAAGTCCGCTAACGAGACGGAAGCGTTGTGTCAGTTCGTCGCGGGCGAGCCGGTTGACCTGGGCTGGTTCCAGAACTGGCTGACCATGATCCGCGAGGCAACCGCCGCAGGGAAGCACTTCCGGCGCGTCCGCGTGGTGAGCCTTCCGCTGACCGATTACAGCCGCTTCGGTGTCTTCTGCGCGAAGTTCACCAATGAAGCCGGTGAGGACATTCGTTACCTGGAACGTCACCGAGCTGACGCCGAAGGTCTACCCAATCACGACTACTGGCTGTTCGACTCGCGCAAGTTGGTTCGGATGCACTTCGATGACGAGGAGAACTTCCTTGGCGGCGAGATCATCGAAGACCCCGCTGTGATCGTGAAGCACAACTACTGGCGAGATGCCGCCTGGCATCACGCCGTGCGACGAGACGACTTTGCCACCGAATAGAATCACCGGCGTGACCAGCGTTCACGAGGCACGCAACGCACTGGGCAAACGACTCCGCGAGCTTCGCCAACAAGCCGACCTGAACGGCAGGCAGCTCGCGGAGTCTTTGTCATGGCCTTCATCCAAGGTGTCCAAGCTGGAGAACGGCCGTCAAACGCCAAGTGATGAAGACATCCGGGCCTGGACGCGCGCCACCAATAGCGACGGTGAAACCGAAGCCCTGCTCGCTTCCCTGCACACCCTCGAAGTCCAACACGCCGAGTGGCGGCGGGTGCTCAGAGCCGGCCTCAAGCCGCATCAGCAAGAGATTGCCGAGCTGGACGCCAAAACGCGCTTCTTCCGGGCGTTCGAATCCACCTTTATCCCTGGCCTTCTCCAGACGGCCGAGTACGCGCGGGCTCGGTTCGTCCAGAGCATCACCGTGTTCAAGGTGCGCAACGACATCGACGAGGCGGTAAAAGCGCGTATCCAACGGCAAGAGATTCTGTACCGGCCGGCTAAGCGGTTCCACTTCGTGCTGACCGAAGCGGCCCTGCGCTACCGCCTCTGCCCGCCCGAGATCATGCTCGGACAGCTTGACAGGCTGGTTTCCTTTTCAGCACTGCCGAACGTGAAGCTCGGCATCATCGGGTTCGAGACGGCGTACGTGGTCGCACCGGCTCACGGCTTTTGGCTGCTCGACAACGACCGGGTGGTGGTCGAGACCTTTTCGGCCGAACTGAATCTTGCCCAGCCGCAGGAGATCAGCCTTTACGGTGGCATCTTCGACTCGCTTGCGGCCGTCGCCAGTTACGGCCGTTCTGCTCGATCGATCATCAACCGTGTCATCGACGATCTTGCACCCGAGGTGTCGAGGGATGGCGATTGATTTCCAGCCTTGGGCGCTATTCGTGTCATTGCTCGCAACAGCCGAAGCTTCTGGTCGCTCACTTTCTTTTTCAGTACTCTCCGACGAAGGACATGCGGTTCTTCGAGGAGCGCGGCCGAGGTGAGGACCGTTTGAGCTCAAGCGAGTGAGCTACGGAACTAGAATAATAAATATTGAGATAAATATGACAAGAATCAATGCTGCGGGAGAGTATGTGGATCTACCGAGTTCGTTTCTCTCTCCATGTGCGGTTGTTGCCTCCATGTCCTGGGCCTTCACTCAGCATCAACCAATCGGTACGTCAACGTTCATCAGCGAAGCCAAGCGTCGAGGCTTTGATCTGGATCTCTCTATGTTGCGAGAACTCTACCGTCATAATCTGCTCGTCCCCTTCGTCTATGTCAACAACCGGCGAGTCGGGCCAACACATACAGCACGTGAGCCTGAACCACGCAGCGGCGGCACGCTCCTGACCGAACTTCGGTACGCAAGAGATAGAAGACGACTCAGCGATCTGAGCGTCACGCCTTTTAAGTCGAGGCTGCGATTCGAGTCTAGAAGAGGGGATTCCCGGCATTGGTGGAATGGGTTGATCTATTCGTGGCACCAGCTGCTTGTCCTGCCTCGGCTCCAGCCGGTGTTGGAGCAGAAGATGTATAGGCGTAGACATGAGTCATGGACAGTCAGGCTGCCGTCGCCCGACGAATTCGTGCTGCACGAAGCCCTCCGATTTCGGCGAATAGCGATCAACGCAACGGCGCTCGAAGCCCGCTACTTGCCGAACCTTGACCCCGAGTGGGTCCATCTCTCGAACGCGGAGCCAACTGAGTGGGAACGGTACAGAGAAACGTTTGATCCAGTAGCAGTGAGCAACATACTCGGCTATACCACGACACAAGCACGCGAAGATGCGGAATTTCTGCTACACCTTGCGTATTCTATTGACCCGCTGAGCGGGCCATGGAGCCAACTTGTCCGACGGTCAAGAAGAGATTCGCGGCAGCACCTGAAGGATGCGGCGTTGTCCGCTATAGAGCTCCGGGAGACTGCCGAGATATTGCTCCGGTACTATGAGGATCTCGTAGACCGTGGTGCTGCTGAGCCTCTGCCAGAGATTCCCCGCATGGCGTGGCATCCGCTTATGGAGCGTTTGAGCTGTCGGCAGGATACGCTTGATCAGAACCTCATGCGGCTAGGGCTCTCTCCCCACCCACGCGTCGTGCTGGCGGTTGAGGGTGAGACTGAGGAAATGCACGTGCCGAAAGTATGGGCGGCACTTGGCTATCCGGAAGCCCCTGAGCTGATGCGAGTTTTAAAGCTCGGTGGCGTAGATCGCGACCTAGAAAAGGTGGCTGCGCTTGCAGCTGCGCCACTGGTCGGTACGAAAGCGCCAGACGGCAGGTACTGGTCGCTCATTAAGCCGCCGACGCGGCTCATGGTGGCAGTCGATCCAGAAGGAAAGCACTTTGCACCGGGCAAGGTCGAGAAGACGCGTACGCAGATCATCAACGAAATTAGGGCTGTATTGAAGGCGCAAGGTGCGCAGACAACAGACAGTGAGCTTGACGAGCTGGTAGAAATCCGAACCTGGTCGCAATCATGCTACGAGTTTGCGCATTTTACGGACGAGGAACTTGCTGACGGTATTATGCGAGTGCACGCCACCGTGGGCGGACTGGCGAGAGACGGACTTGTTGAGTCAATTGCGAGAACTCGTAGCCGAGGGCACAAAGACATCAAAGAGGTGTGGAGTCAGTGGGAGTATAAGGTGAATAAGATTGCCATGGCAGAGGCGTTATGGCCGGTTTTGGAACGAAAAATTGAACACGCAAAGGTTGGCGAGGCAGTAATGATCCCGGAGATTGTAAATGTCGTTCAACATGTTTACTGGACAGCTCAACGATGGCGTTATCCATCATTCGTACTGACGGCAGAACCGGATCGGAGCTAGATTAATAATCGCCAATCCTTTTGTCCCTGTGGTGTCCGGTATGCAACTCCAGAAGTCGAAGCTTACTGACCGATCTACCCACTATTCGTGGCAACTGTCTACCGTACAGCCTCACCCCCGCCAACCCACCGCACCGTCACCGTGCAAGTGTGCTTGTCTTTGTTCCTAAACTCAAAAAACGGATAATACACCGTCCCATCGGTTAATTTGCTTAAAAGTATATGTCACCGGTTCTGGTTCGTCAGTCTCATAATCGCGACGAAACTTCGGCCTGTCGGCCAGACATAGTACGTCGTCGATCCGCCACACCGCTTCTGGCTGCTCGACAACGGCTTGGTCGGGGTCGAAACCTACTCGGCCGAGCTGAACCTCCGTCAGCCGCAGGAGATCGAGCTATACAGCTCTATCTTTGCGAGGCTCGCGGCCGTGGCCGGCTACAGCAGCGTCGCTCGGGCGATCATCACGAGGGTCATTGACCACCTTGCCTCCGAGGCGCCGGACGATGGCGAGTAATTTCTAGCCAGCCTTAACCTCCGAAGATTGATAGAAATATCGAGAAATCTTCTGTTCGTTCGAGTCTGTTGGCTCTACTCTGCCAAGCGGACGGCGAAGCGTGTCCAATCCTTCGGACTTAGGAGAGGCAACTAGGTGAGCACCTTTGTGCTCCTACCCAACAGGGAGGGGATGGAGTGGCGGTTAGCACAGGAAAGGCCGATGAACAGCGAACACACGTTCTTGAATGAGCTGGAACGCCTCGATCGGAAACTCTGCCCCTTCATGAGCAGGATTGTGGTCACCACATGAAGCCCTGGTTGAAAACGATACAGCGGAGAATAGTGGTCAAGGGTCGGCAGGGTGCGAAGGTCACCATGACCGTCTGGGTCTATCGTGATACGGTGTGGGTCACCACGTTCGATGCACCCTTCTCCGCTGAAGCAATCTTGGAGTTGGCGCAGGTCGAGAGCCTGGTCGAGATGCTGACCTGGGCTGCCGGAGAAGCGCGCAGGTACCAGCAGGACGGCGACGCCAAATGAGTCGTGGACAGCGGTACCGGTGAACCGCCCTACGTCCGGCCCGCGAACCATGATCTGTGTGCTCCGGGGCGGGTTGGTGTGCCCGTACCCTTTTTAGTACAGGTCGATGCGGGGGAAGAGGACGACGATGGCTCAGAGCGTAGACAGCAGAGGGCCGCAGACCCGCGAAGAAGATGCCCGCTTCCCGTCGGTGGACCCGCGAACCGGAGAGGTCATCGACTATCACCCGATGGATGACGAGGCGGCGGTGCGCTCGGCCGTCGCTGCGGCCCGGGAGGCGGCCGCGTGGTGGGGCGGGCTCGGGTTCGCGCAGCGCCGTCGCCGGCTGCTGTCCTGGTGCTCGGCGCTGACCCAGCGGATCGACGAACTGGCTGGGCTGATCACCATGGAGACCGGCAAGCCGCGCGATGATGCCCGGCTGGAATGTGTGCTTGTGGTCGCGCACCTGGACTGGGCCGCGCGCAACGCCGAGCGGGTGCTCCGTCGACGTCGGGTGAGGTCAGGACTGCTGATGCTCCAGGAGGCCTCGACGGTGGAGTACCAGCCCTACGGGGTGATCGGGGTGATCGGACCGTGGAACTACCCCGCCCACACCCCGATGGGGTCGATCAGCTACGCGCTCGCCGCCGGCAACGCCGTGGTGTTCAAGCCCAGCGAGCTGACTCCCGGCGTGGGCCGGGCGCTGGCCGAGAGCCTCGCTGCGGTGGTGCCGGAGTACCCGTTGCTGCACGTCGTCACCGGTTTCGCCGAGACCGGAGCGGCGCTGTGCCGGGCCGGGGTGGACAAGCTGGCGTTCACCGGCTCCGCGGGCACCGCGAAGAAGGTGATGGCGGCCTGCGCCCAGACGCTCACGCCGGTCGTGCTGGAGTGTGGGGGCACCGACGCGATGCTGGTCGACTCCGACGCCAACCTCGCTGCGGCCGCCGACGCCGCGGTCTGGGGCGCGATGGCCAATGCCGGGCAGACCTGTGTCGGGGTGGAGCGGGTGTACGTCGTCGATGAGGTTGCCCAGGAGTTCACTGAGCGGGTGGTTGCCCAGACGCGGCGGCTGCGGGCCGGCGGTGAGCCGAGCGCTGATCTGGGCCCGATCACCAGGCCGTCCCAGGTCGAGGTCATTCGCGATCACCTTGCGGACGCGCTCGCGCGCGGTGGCACCGCGCTGCTCGGCGGTGTGGAGTCGGTTCGCCCGCCGTATGTGGAGCCGGTCGTGCTGGCTGACGTCCCGGAAACCTCGCGGGCAGTGATCGAGGAGACCTTCGGTCCGACCCTCACGGTGCACCGGGTGGCGAACCTGGACGACGCGGTGGCGCGGGTTAACGCGGGCCGCTACGGGCTGGGTGCGGCGGTCTTCTCCGCACACCGGGGTGCGGAGATTGCCCGCAAGCTGCGCTGCGGGATGGTCGCAATCAACAGTGTGATCTCCTACGCTGCGGTACCCTCGCTGCCCTTCGGCGGGGTCGGCGACTCCGGATTCGGGCGAGTCCACGGCGCTGAGGGACTGCGGGAGTTCGCCCGCGCCAAGGCAGTCACCCGCCGCCGGTTCCCTCCTGCGGTGCGGGTGCTCACCTTCGCCCGCCCAGCCTGGGCAATGCGGTTGCTGCTGCGGATCGTCCGGGTGCGCTACGGTCGCTGAGCAGGCCACCGACGGCCACGTTGCGGGCGGCCCAGGTCCGGGGAGAAGGCCCAGGTCGGGAAGGGCACAGGATGACAACAAAGATCAAGACGGTTGGTGTGGTCGGCATGGGCACCATGGGTGCCGGGATCGCCGAGGTGCTCGCCCGCACCGGGCTCGACGTGGTGGCAGTCGATGTCGATGACCACGGCGTGGCCCGGGGTCGTAGCCATCTCGAACATTCCACCGCACGCGCCCTGGAACGCGGGAAGCTCACCGAGACGGCCCGCCGTGAGTTACTCGACCGGATCAGCTTCAGCACGCAGCTAGCCGATCTGGCCGGCGTCGAGTTCGTCATTGAGGCCGTGCCAGAGCGCTTGGGTCTCAAGAGCCAGATCTTCACCGAGGTGGACGAGATCGTGCGCAGCGATGTCGTGCTGGCCTCCAACACCTCAAGCCTGTCGATCACCCAGCTCGCCGTGCAGACCAAGCGGCCGGACAAGGTCGTCGGGATGCATTTCTTCAACCCGGCACCGGTGCTCAAGCTGGTCGAGGTGGTGCGCACCGTGGTCACGGATCCGGAGGTCATCAGCGACGTCACCGCGCTCGCACACGCATTGGGCAAGACCCCGGTGGTGATTGGGGACCGGGCCGGATTCATCGCCAACGGGCTGTTGTTCGGCTACTTCAACCACGCCGCCCGCATGTTCGAGGAGCGTTACGCCACCCGGGAGGACCTCGACGCCGCGATGCGCTACGGCTGCGGGTATCCGCTAGGTCCGCTGGCGTTGCTGGATCTGATCGGCCTGGACACCGCTTACGAGATCCTCGACGCGCTGTATCGGCAGTCCGCCGACCGGCTGCACGCGCCAGTGCCGGTACTCAAGCAGATGATCACTGCCGGCTTGCTCGGTCGGAAGTCGGGTCGGGGCTTCTACACCTACGCGGGGCAGGACTCCTCGGTCGTGGTGCCCGACGACGCCACCCCCTCGGATGAGGAATCCGGTGTGCCGACCCGCCCGATCGGCGCGGTGGGTGTGGTGGGCACTGGGACGATGGCCACCGGCATCGCGGAGGTGCTGGCCAAGGGCGGCCACGACGTGATCGTCCGCGGCCGCAGCATCAGCCGGACCAAAGACGCGGTCGCGGCGATCACGCGCTCGTTGGACAAGGCCGTGGGCCGCGGCAAGCTCCCCGAGCCGGAGCGCGACGCCGCGCTGCGCCGGGTCTCCACCACCACCTCGCTAGATGACTTTGCCAGCGTTGACCTCGTGGTCGAGGCGGTCGCCGAGGAGCTGGATGTCAAGCGGGGCATCTTCGCCACGCTGGCCGAGGTGTGCAAGCCAGGCGCGATCCTGGCCACCACCACTTCCTCGCTCCCGGTGGTCGAGTGCGCTGCCGCTACCGCTCGCCCGGGCGATGTGCTGGGGATGCACTTCTTCAACCCCGCTCCGGTGATGAAGCTGGTGGAGGTGGTGGCGACCATCAGCACCACGGCTGATGTGGTGGCCACCGTCCGCCAGCTCGTCCGTTCCGTGGGCAAGGTGCCGGTGATCTGCCGCGACCGAGCTGGTTTCATCGTCAACGCGTTGCTGTTCCCCTATCTCAACGACGCGGTGCGGATGCTGGAAGCGCACTATGCCAGCGCGGAGGACATCGACACCGCGATGAAGGTCGGCGCCGCGCTGCCGATGGGCCCCTTTGAGCTGCTCGACGTGGTGGGCCTAGATGTTGCGCTGGCCATCCAGCGCAGCCTCTACCAGGAGTTCCGCGAGCCGGGATTCGCCCCGGCACCCTTGCTGGAACACCTGGTCACCGCCGGTCGGCTGGGCCGCAAGACACGCAAGGGGTTCCGCGACTACAGCTGACCTTGGGAGGGAGTGGTTGTGGATCTGCAAGACGGGCCGGTGCGGGTACGCGTCGGAGGCGCCCTGCCCTGGCCGTACGCCCGTGATCCTCACCCGGTCGACGCAAACTCCGAGGAGACGCTGCGGGAGGCACTCCGCGAGTTCGAGGATCATCCCTACAGCTGCTACTCGGCGACGGCGTGGGTGCCTTCGGGCAACGGCACCGGGGGCAGCACGCTGGTGTTCCGCCGCCCGGGGCGCGTGGTGCACGTCATCGGCACCAGCAAGCTCGCCGAGTGCTTCCGGGAGTTACTGCGTGACGGCGTCGCCGGCTGGACGCTGCACCCGATGCCCGCTACGCGAACCCCGCTCGAGGTCGCCGAGCCGACGCTGGGCCGCCGCGTCTACAAGCTGCTGGCCCGGGAGGGAATCACTACTCTGGAGGACCTCGCGGCCGTCCCCGACGAAGCGTTGATGAAGCTGCGCAACCTCGGGCCCAAGTCCTTGGACGTCATCCACCAAGCCTTGGCTGCTTACTCCGAGGCGACCGTCGCGCACCCCAGCGAAGCCGACACCCACGCCGAGCGCCGAGAGCACATCGACGCTGCGCTCAGTCCTGCCCACCGGGTGCGCAACACCCAGCTAGTGGAGTTGCTGGTCCGGTCCAGCATCCCGCTTGAGGCGGTCGACGCCATCCTCGCCTCGCTGGAAGCCGAGCCCGTTCCGCCGGTCGACCCCATGGTCACCCTCCTGCTCAGGACCGCCCGCGAACCTGAACTCGCCGACCTCTACGAGCGCACCCACCAGCCGGGCCCTGAACCGGGAAATCTTCAAGAATGACGGTACGCAGGGGAACCTTACTTCGCCCGCGACGTCTCGCCGCGGGAGAACTTCTCCCCCCGGAGTCGCAGGTCCTCCAGGACTCCGGCGCGCCACTTGAAGTGGTGCACGGCCGCGAGGGTGTCCTGGTCGGGCTGGTGACTGGGAGCGCGGTGGTTGCCGGAGACCACGGCCACGGTGGAGCGCGCGAGGACGATCTTGCGTGGATCGCCGCGCAGGAGGCGGTGGGTGAGGTGCCCACCCAGAGGGGGAACGCCCGGTCCAGCCCCGTCTGAGGGAGCCAGGCGGCGAGGCGGCCGTCGGCGAGCAGGTGCCAGCCGGACCCGGCCGCCTCGCGCAGCGTGTCCCGCAGCCGGGCTTTGGTGTGCTCGTGCCAGGGGTCGGTGCTGATCCGTGCGGGCGTGACGCCTGTCTCCGTGCCCTGCTCGCCGCAACCTTCCCCGCCGTGCTCGCAGCGCCGTCCCATCGCCTCCGGTGGGCGGGTGATGCGGCGCGATGTCAGACCCGCTGAGCCTGCTCTCCGGCGGGCCTGTCGTCTTCCTCCGGTGTGGGCGAGAGATGCCGCAAGGCCTCGTCGAGCTTGAGGCTCACCGACTGTAGCTGGCCGGTGAGCTGGCGGCGCAGGGTACGCAACCCCTCCGCCTCGCGCTCGACACCGGCCCTGATCGCGGCGGCGGCCGTGGTGGCCTTGGCGATAATCTCCGCCGCCTCATGCTGGGCTGTCTGCAGCATCCGCGCCACGCGCTCACTCATGCCCTCGACGGTGGTGGGTGGCGCGGCGAGCCGCTTCAGCTGGGCGCGCAGGTCGTCGATTTCCCCGCGAGCCGCCTCCAGCGTCCGGGCGAGTTCCGCGGCTTGGGTGACTGCCGCGTCCCGATCCGCCACCGCGATCTGCAGATCGGCTCGCAGCTGCTCAAGCTGGTAGTCCACCTGCGCGCAGTCGTAGCCCCGGCGGACGATGTCGAACATGGATCTCATCGGAAGCAGATCGCGATCATCGACTGAGCCCATGCGGCCACGGTACTCGGGTGCTGGCGACTGACGGGTGAGCTGATCGACGGGTGTCAGATTCCCCGGAAGCGGTTGATATCGGCCAGGTGGATCTCGCGAAACTCGGGGTCGCGCACGCCCAGGCCCTGTTCGGGGGCTAGACACAGCACACCGACCTTGCCTTGGTGGATGTTGTGGTGCATGTCGTGGGCGGCCTGCCCGGTCTGTTCCAGTGGGTAGACGCGGGACAGCGTCGGGTGGATCTTGCCTTTGGCGATCAACCGGTTGGCCTCCCACGCCTCGCGGTAGTTGGCGAAATGCGAGCCCACGATCCGCTTGAGGTTCATCCACAGGTAGCGGTTGTCGTACACATGGTGATAGCCCGAGGTGGAGGCGCACGTGACGATCGTGCCGCCTCGCTTGGTGACGTAGATGCTGGCGCCGAAGGTCTCCCGCCCTGGGTGCTCGAACACGATGTCGGGGTCGTCACCGCCGGTGAGCTCGCGGATTTTGGTGCCGAACCGCTTCCACTCCCGCGGATCCTGGGTGTGTTCGTCCTTCCAGAACTTGTAGCCCTCAGCGTTGCGGTCAATGACCAGCTCAGCGCCCATCCGCCGGCAGATCTCGGCCTTTCCGGGGCTGGAGACCACGCAGACCGGGATGGCGCCCCCACCCAGCGCCATCTGGGTGGCGTAGGAGCCCAGACCGCCGGAGGCGCCCCAGATGAGCACGGTGTCGCCCTGCTTCATATCCGCGCCGTTGCGGGAGACCAGCTGCCGGTAGGCGGTGGAGTTGACCAAACCTGGGCTTGCGGCCTCCTCCCAGGTCAGGTGCGCCGGCTTGGGCATCAGCTGGTTGGACTTGACCAAGGCGAGCTCGGCCAGACCGCCGAAGTTCGTCTCGAAACCCCAGATGCGCTGCTCAGGATCCAGCATGGTGTCGTTGTGCCCGTCCGGATGCTCCAACTCGACGGACAGGCAGTGCGCCACCACCTCATCGCCGGGGCGCCAGGCGTTCACCCCGGCTCCGGTGCGCAGCACGACGCCGGCCAGGTCCGACCCGACCACGTGATAGGGCAAGTCGTGCCGGGAGGCCAACGGGGAGGTGCGGGCGTAGCGCTTGAGAAACCCAAAGGTGGGCAGCGGTTCGAAGATTGACGTCCAGACGGTGTTGTAGTTGATGGCGCTGGCCATCACGGCGACCAGCGCCTCGCCTGGGCCCAGTTCCGGTACCGGAACCTCGTCCAGGTGCAGCGACTGACGGGGGTCCTTGTCCTGGCTGGGAACTCCAGCGAACATGTCGACCTCATCAGCATGGACCGTGATTCCCCGATAGCTTTCCGGCACCGGCAGTGAGCTGATAGCATCGACCTCGTTGTTGAGGATGGCATCGAGGATCTTTTGCACGGTCGCCCCTCCCTCCTGCCCGCGTCCCGCTTGGGATAACTGGCTACGCTGAGGTTAGGCGATCGGTATATCAATCGCCACAGTTCCCCGTGTGGGTGATACTGGTCCAGCGCCCGCGCATAGCTGTGACGACGTACGGTGCGGTGTATGCACCGGATCAACATCTACCTCACCGACGAGCAGCGGGCTGCCCTCGCCGCTCGCGCCGCGGCCGAGGGCACCTCGGCTGCTGAGGTGGTCTGACGGCTCATCGACCAGGCGCTGCCTTAGTTCACGGACTCCAGCTCGCCACGCCCAACATCAAGCACTTCCCGATGTTCACCGACCTAGAACCACCGTTCCTGCTCTCTGTTCAAAAGTGATCTGAACCCGTAAGAGCCTGACGGTGTACCAGACCGCCCGCCACCAGGTCCCGGCCGTCTCGCCTTCGCAGCCGGCATGGCGGGCACTGAGCTGCGGCGCCGGCGCTAACGACCGTGCTGCGTTCGTCGCGAGCTGAGCGAAAGGTAGTGCCCGGTGGTAAGGCCCTCCACCACCGAGTGACCCTACTGCTAGCGCCGGTATCTGCTCACATGCGAGGCCGGAACTCGACGTGCTACGTCAGCTTTAGCCGAAGGTCGCCATCCCTGGTAGCGCAGCTTCCCGCACCGGCTGCGAGCGTGAGTTCATCGGCTCGCGCACCATCAGGTCGGGTGACACCCACATCAGGAAATGGTAACTAAAAGTTTCCGGGAACTTTAGGAACTCGATCGCCGACCAGTGTAGGCGTGGACTCCGCACGCGGTCGACAAACTCTCCCCGCAGGACTGGATGGGCGGGGAAAGTGCGGTGCCACGGGGTGTGATCGACACGCACCCAACAACTTTTGGAAGGGGAGAGTCATGGCATTCACCAGCCCAGAAGAGAAGTTCGGAATCAGGCTCCAGAGCAAGCCCGGACCCCGGACGATCGACCAGGGTTATTCTGTGCTCCTCGGTCTGGTCGTAATAGTCTTGGGGATCCTCGGGTTCGTTTTGACGGGTTTCACCAACTTTACCGAGATGACAGATCACATGATTTTCGGAGTTTTCCAGACAAACGGCTTCCATAACCTCACGTACATCGTCTTTGGACTGCTTTGGTTGATGGGCGCGTTTGCGCTTACGCCTGCCGGTAATCAAGGGATGAATATCGCGGTCGGTGGCGCTTTGTTGCTGGTTGCCGTGTTGGGTTATATGGGATATTGGTCTTTGCTGTCCATCCCCGCTGGGGTCAACGGCGACAACATCCTGCACCTGGCGGTCGGTCTGGCGAGCCTGATAGTCGGTGGTGGCCTGCTCAGCGCGGGCGATCGTCAACCTGCTGCCGCGTAGACGTCAGAGGGCTGTGTTTTCCGTTTCTGTCAGCGGCGCACCTTGAGCAGCGCTTTCAGGTAAGGTGGGCTCATCGACAAGCCGGTCCTTATTCGCGTCCACAGTTGCCGCCATAGTTTCCAGAGTCGAGGTTAGCGATGCGCTCGGACGACCAGTACTCCCGAAGGCTGGTGATCAGCCGGCCCTCGAAGACCAGGATCACGACCTCTCTCATCCGCTTGCGCACCCTCTGGGTCAAGTCGTCAAACTGGGCTTCCCATTCGACGATGGCTGTATTCCCATCGAGGTACAGATTTAACAGTTCGCACTTGATGTCGCCCTGCGACTCGACGACCTTCGTTTGCCAGTAGGCCCGGATTCCCGCTCGATCCCGGATCGGTGCTTCGAGTACCCGCTCATGATACGTGGCCGCATCAGTGAAGATAGTCACGATCAGATCAGGGTCCTGCTCGACCCACGCTCGGATGTAGAGGTCCACAACGTCGCGGACATCCTGCTTGGTAAGCGTCATCTAGTTGCCCTCCACGACAGCTGCCAAGGCCAGGGGTGCATCATACTCTGAATGTTCCTCTGCGAGTGTGTAGATCACGTCTGGATCCTTCAACACTCGCCGAACCGATTCGGGCGTGAGTTGGGTGATGTCGGCATGGCATCGCATACCTTGGTCAGAATTGAACTGGTAGCAAGTGACCCAGAAACCGCCGAGCGCGTTGGCCGAGAAGCTGGGAGGTACCGACCGGGCCACTAGACGACCCTGTGAGCCCTCAGGCCGCCCCCTTGAATACTCTGTGATCCCATCATCACCCGAGCAGAGTATCTCGGACGTGGCGGAGGGATCTCTCTTCGTGTCGACCGCGAGCAGCAGCTCTTCCAGCCTTGCGGGCGTGATACCCAGCAGGTTGGCCAGTTTGGGCCGCAGCCACGGCAGCGGTTCGCTCTCGCCACTCTCCCAACGACCAACGGTGGAGCGGTCCACGCCGAGCCGGTAGGCCTCCTCCTCCTGGGTCAAGCCCGCGGCCTTGCGAGCTCTCACCAAACCCACACGCTTACGGCCCCTCACCACATGCAACCCCCTCGACGCAACCCTCACAGGACAGGCTAAGCGTACCGACAATGCGGGTCAGTCCGGACGGCACCGTCAACTTCGTGGCCCGGTACCGCAGAGCGGTGAGCACAACGTGCGCATCGACCACATCAGATGTGCCGGTATCGCGGAGCAGACGGCCGACCGCGCGCCCGTCATTCTCGTCGAAAGGCTCGATGACACAACCTTTCAGCGGGCGGGCGAGTTGCGGCTGCGGTCCCCCTCGCCATGCCTGCCCCAGCACCACAGCGGGGACGACGACCTGACCGGCGCGCTCGAGACCACGACGATGCACTGCCCACATGGTCCGGTCACCACGTTCGGCGGCGAGCAACACACCGGTGTCGTAGACGAGGGTCACCACGCAGCAGGCCGAACGCCCAGCTCGTTGAGGATCTCATCGGCGCGGTCGATCTCCTCCTGAGTGAAGGCGCCGGCCTCGGCCTCGTGCTCGCGGCCGGGATCAGTGCTCGGCTGGGGCCGGTTCCACCAGCTCGATTAGCACGCCACCGGCGTCCTTGGGGTGCACGAAGTTGATCCGGGAACCGGCGGTGCCGCGGCGCGGCGTGTCGTAGAGCAGCCGTAGGCCAGCGGCGCGCAGCGTGGCCATGGCCGACTCGATGTCGGTGACTCGGTAGGCCAGCTGCTGCAGCCCGGGGCCGTTGCGGTCCAGGAACTTGGCAATGGTGGACGTCGGGCCCAGTGGCGCGAGTAGCTGCACCGCAGCTCCCGTGCCATCGTCGCCGGGGGCGCGCAGCATGCCCTCGTGCACCTCCTGCTCCTCGTTGATCTCCTCGTGGACCAGTTCCAGCCCGAACGTCACGCGGTAGAACTCCACGGCGGCAGTGAAATCGGGCACCGCAATACCGACGTGATCAATGGCCTTGACGAGGGAGCCCAGCGGGGGCTGAGGGGAAAACCCGAATTGCGCCATGGGTGCAGCGTACGGCCGCCAGCAGAGGGTGGGCCGTCGTCACAGTACGCGGGCTGTTGGGCGCGGTAAGGTCACAACAGGGCCCTGATGCGCCTGGCTGACCAGACTCTAGCCGGAGGTTTGCGCCATGACCGGTTCTGTCATCGTGGCCGGAGCCCGCACCCCGATGGGGCGGCTGCTCGGTCAGCTCAAGGACTTCTCGGCCGCCCAGCTCGGGGGATTTGCCATCAAAAGCGCCCTGGAACGCGCCGGTGTGGCGCCTGATCAAGTGCAATATGTGATCATGGGTCAGGTGCTCACGGCGGGAGCTGGTCAAATCCCCGCGCGGCAGGCGGCCGTCAACGCTGGTATCGGCATGGATGTGCCGGCGTTGACGGTCAATAAAGTGTGCCTGTCGGGACTGAACGCGATCGGGCTGGCCGATCAGCTGATCCGGACCGGCGAGTTCGACATCATCGTGGCCGGCGGGCAGGAGTCGATGACTCAGGCCCCGCACCTGCTGACCAGGTCGCGTTCCGGATTCGCCTACGGTGACGTCACCATGATCGACCATATGGCCTACGACGGTCTGCACGACTCGTTTGACCAGGTTTCGATGGGTGCCGCGACCGAGAAGCACAACGCGCGCCACCAGCTCAGGCGGGCCGAACAGGACGAGTTCGCCGCGCAGTCGCACCAGCGGGCTGCTCGCGCTGCGGCGAAGGGGGTGTTCGCGCAGGAGATCACCCCGGTGACCGTGCCGCAACGCAAAGGTGCCTCGATCGTGGTGGACTGTGACGAAGGTATCCGGCCGGATACCACCGCCGAGATTCTGGGCAAGCTGCGCCCGGCGTTCGCCGCCGATGGCACCATCACCGCCGGGTCGTCGTCCCCGATCAGTGACGGGGCCGCCGCGGTCGTGGTGATGAGCCGGGCCAAGGCTGCCGACCTTGGTCTGAGCTGGCTGGCTGAGACCGGGGCGTACGGCATGGTGGCCGGGCCCGATGACTCCAGCCTGCACGAGCAGCCCGCCAATGCGGTCCAGGCGGCCTGCCGCAAGGAGGGCATCGACGTGCGCGACCTCGACCTCGTCGAGATCAACGAGGCGTTTGCCGCGGTGGCCGTGGTGTCCACCCGCAAGCTTGGCATCGACCCGGCGCGGGTCAACCCCAACGGCGGGGCGATCGCGCTGGGGCACCCGATCGGCGCGTCGGGGGCCCGGCTGGCGCTGCACCTGGCGATGGAGCTTCGTCGGCGCGGTGGCGGCGTGGGCGCGGCCTCGCTGTGCGGCGGCGGTGGCCAAGGCGACGCGCTGATCCTTCGGGTGCCCAGTAACGACGCAGCGTGAGCTCGCACCGCCACGATATCGACGACCTGGTCCGCCGCGCTCGGCAAGGCCAGGCCAGGGCGGTCGCCCGGCTGATTTCGCTGGTCGAGGATGGCGCCCCCGACCTGCGCGCGCTCGCCGCTGCGCTGGCCCGCTATACCGGGCGAGCCCAGGTCGTCGGTATCACCGGTGCACCCGGAGTAGGCAAATCGAGCACCGTCAGCGTGCTGATCACGGCGCTGCGGGCGGCCGGCAAGAAGATCGGAGTGCTCGCCGTCGACCCGTCGTCGCCGTTCTCCGGGGGCGCGCTGCTCGGTGACCGGGTACGGATGCAGGACCATGCGACGGATAGTGGGGTCTTCATCCGCTCGATGGCCACCCGGGGACACCTCGGCGGCACTGCGTGGGCGACCCCACAGGCCGTGCGGGTGCTGGACGCCGCTGGCTGCGACGTCGTGGTGGTGGAAACCGTGGGTGTTGGCCAGTCCGAGGTGGAGGTGCTCGCCTTGGCGGACACCGTCGTGGTGCTCCTGGCGCCGGGGATGGGCGATGGGATTCAAGCGGTCAAGGCGGGAATCCTTGAGGTCGCTGACGTCTTCGTGGTGAACAAGGCCGACCGGGAGGGCTCCGATCAGACCGTCCGGGACCTCAAGTACATGATCTCGCTTGGTCGGCGGGGCACGGCGGGCCCCAGCTGGCGGCCGCCGATCGTCCGCACGGTGGCGACCCGGTCCGAGGGTATCGAGGATCTCCTCACGGCGATCGAGGAGCACCAGAGGTGGGCACTACGCCACGGCGAGCTGGATGCCCGCCGGCAACGCCGGGCCGAGGCCGAGGTCGAGGCGATCGCGTTGGCGCAACTGCGGGCCAAGCTCGGTGATCTCCGGCGGGGTAGTGCACTATCCGGGCTGGCCAAGCGGGTCGTGGTGGGCGAGCTGGACGTCTACCGAGCGGCTGACGAGTTGATCGCCGAGCTGGGCGCCTGAACCCTGGCGTCAGGACACCACCTTGCTGTGGTGCTACTCGACGGGCTCACCAGTGAGCTCACCGACCGGCACCTCTACACCAGGTTCCCGCGGACACGTCCACGCTGGCCAGCCTGGTCCGGCGGGAGTGAGCTCACGGGGGTGGTGATGACCGGGCCTGCACGTCGGCCAGACCACGGATGCACCGCTTGCCGTCCGGCACTCCAGCAGTCGATCCTGAACGAATCCGGCCGTGCTTCGAACCCGCTCAGGATCGCTCGCGCCCGAATCCACCGGTAACGGTCCGAGCGTCTGGCCATCGACGATCAGCTCGGTGAGTACCTGCCCATCGACTGCTCTACCGACGAGGCCGCCGAGCTGCACAGCGTAACCACTCGCGACCAGGTCACGGATTACTGGCTCAAATGCGCGCTCAACCATCACCATGTCCGAGGACACCATCATCTCCCCAACGCTTCCCCGTCTCGGTCTCACCCTGAGTAAACACAGTTGACGAACCCGTAGCCGCCCCGCGAGGGTTGGGCGACCGAGTTCCAGGTCCACAGAAATGATACTTCGCTTCCAGTGTGCATCGTATAGGTCCCGCCGCTGAACCGCTGAAATGTCCGCGGTAGTGGACCGTGAAATTGGTAATTCCACGGCTCGATGTGTGATTCGTAAACGTTAGCCCGATTGTTGTCAACATAGATCTGCGCACTCATGTTTACTTCGCCAAATGCGGCGTTGGCTGGCGTCAGCTTAATCAGCCAGGGGATGCCGGCGGTTGGCGACTGCTGAAGCGTCACGACCGAGGCCTTGTTGTCGAAGGTACCCATGCACGGGCGCCCAGCGACCGCCATCGCCGCTTTGGAGCGAGTCGATCGGGCGGCGGTTGCGGATGGAGTGGCGACAAGCGCAAAAAGAATTGCGACCACGCTGGCGACCGCGAGTCTGGACTGTGAAAACCTAGCGAAGACCGCTGCGGCAAGAACTTGCTGCACAAAATCTCCCCTCACTTGGGCTCGGTGAAGTCGCCGGCGGCGCGGCGCACTTGGGTGAGGAGCGCGGTGAGCTGTGCGGTCTGGGCGTCCTCCAGTCCGACGAGGCCGAAGTTGATGCCGATGAGCGCTACGGTGGCCGTCTTCTGACGGTGCCGGCCGGCTTCGGTGATCGCGACCAGGGTGGTGCGCCGATCGGTGGGGTGGCTGGTGCGCTCCACGAGGTGGTCGGCCTGCAGCCGGTCCACGATGTTGGTGACGCTGGTGGGGTGCAGCTGAAGCCGCTGGCCCATCACGTTCATCGGCAGACTGCCCTGGCGGGAGAACACCAGCAACACGAGTGCCTCATACCGAGCGAAGGTTAAGCCGTGCGGGCGTAGCGCGCCGTCCACGGCAGACTGCAGGATCTGCTGCACGCGCATCACATTGGTGACCGCGGCCATCGTCTCGGCTGGTCCGATACGGTCTTGCCAGATCTGCGCGGCGCGATGGATCGGGTCGAACGGCAGCGGGTAATGCGATGCCATGGGTGCACCGTAGGGCAACCGGGTTCGTCTGCGGGGGAGGTTATCGGGTGGCGACGATTAGTTTGTCGTCCTAATATTTGACGACAGACTAACTCCTCGGGGAGGCTCGCATGATGCTCGAGGACGCTCAGCACCCAGATCCGCAGGCCGGCCGGGAGCGCTGGCAGCGCCGGTACGCCCAGGCACAAGCGGCGGGACGGCTCCGTGACGCGGACTTCACCACGTTGTCCGGAGCCGCGCTCGACCCAGTGTATGGGCCGCGCGAGGGCGATACGGTCGGGGGATTCGAGCGGATCGGCTGGCCCGGTGAGTACCCGTTCACTCGCGGTGTGCACTCCACCGGCTACCGGGGACGCACCTGGACCATCCGTCAGTTCGCTGGATTCGGTAACGCCCAGCAGACCAATGAGCGCTACCACCAGATATTACGCAATGGCGGAGGCGGGCTGTCGGTAGCCTTCGACATGCCAACCCTGATGGGTCGCGACTCCGACGATCCGCACTGCCTCGGCGAGGTCGGGCACTGCGGCGTGGCGATCGACAGTGCCGCCGATCTGGACGTGTTGTTCGACGGTATCCCGTTGGACCAGGTGACCGTGTCCATGACGATCTCGGGTCCGGCGGTGCCGATGTTCTGCATGTACCTGGTCGCCGCGGAAAGACAGGGCGCGGATATCACGAAGCTCAACGGTACCCTGCAGACCGATATCTTCAAGGAGTATATCGCCCAGAAGGAGTGGTTGTTCGCTCCGGAACCGCACCTGCGGCTCATCGGAGACCTTATGGAGTTCTGCGCGGAGCGGATTCCGGCCTACAAGCCGCTGTCGATCTCTGGATACCACATCAGGGAAGCTGGCGCGACGGCTGCGCAAGAGCTGGCATTCACCTTGGCCGATGGTTTCGGGTACGTGGAGCTGGGCCGTTCCCGCGGGCTCGACGTCGACCGCTTCGCCAGTGGCCTGACCTTCTTCTTCGACGCGCAGATGGATTTCTTCGAGGAGATCGCGAAGTTCCGTGCCGCCCGGCGCGTGTGGGCCCGGTGGATGCGCGAGGTCTATGGCGCTAGGTGCGACAAGGCGTTGTGGATGCGCTTTCACACTCAGACCGCGGGTGTTTCGCTCACCGCGCAGCAACCCTACAACAATATCGTGCGCACCACGATCGAAGCGCTCGCCGGGGTGTTGGGTGGTACCAACTCGATGCACACCAACGCCTTGGACGAAACCTTGGCGCTGCCCTCAGAGCGCGCTGCCGAGATCGCGCTGCGCACTCAGCAGGTGATCATGGAGGAGTCCGGGGTGGCCAATGTGGTCGATCCGCTGGGTGGCTCCTGGTATGTCGAGGCCCTGACCGACCGGATCGAGGCCGACGCTGAACGGATCTTTGCCCGGATCAAGGAGATGGCCGCGGCCGCAGTGCCCTCAGGTCAGCACCCGGTCGGCCAGATGACCTCCGGTATCCTGCGCGGCATCGAGGACGGGTGGTTCACCAGCGAGATCGCCGATGCGGCGTTCGCCTACCAGCGGGCGCTGGAGAAGGGTGACAAGAAAATGGTCGGCGTGAACACGCTGACTGAATCAGTCACCGATGAGCTGGAGATTCTCCGGGTCAGCCACGAGGTGGAACGCGAGCAGAACCGGGTACTGGCGGCGCGCCGCGCCGGTCGTGACCAGACCGCGCTCAACAGGGCCCTCACAGCCATGGTCGCGGCGGCAGGCGCTGCGGGCAACCTCCTTGAACCGATGCTCGACGCGGCGCGGGCTGAAGCCACTCTCGGCGAGATCTGCGGGGCACTCAAGGCCCAGTGGGGCGGGTACCGAGAGCCGGCCCGGTTCTGATACCTGGATGGGTTCTCTTGCATGGTGGAACCCATGCCAGGATAGAGCACGTGAGCAGGCCTAAGCCGCAGCAGATTGTAGCCATGTCCGGTGCCGTCGACCTGTCTGCCCTCAAAGCACGAGCCGATTCGGCCGCTCGGCGCGACACCCCGGGTGCGGCTCCTCCAACCGGCGGGGAGCGCAGCTGGGTCCTGGACGTCACCGAATACAGCTTCCAGACCGATGTCATCGAGCGGTCTATGCAGGTTCTTGTGGTGGTGGACCTCTGGGCGAGCTGGTGTGGTCCGTGCAAGCAACTGTCCCCGGTGCTTGAACGGCTCGCCGCAGCATCTGGTGGCGCGTGGGTGTTGGCCAAGGTCGACGTCGACACCAGCCCGCGGATCCTCCAGTTCTTCGGTGTCCAGTCCATTCCCACCGTTATCGCCTTTGCCGGCGGCCAGCCGGTCGACGCCTTTGCCGGCGCCCGCCCCGAGCCGCAGGTGAAGCAGTGGATCACCGCGCTACTCGACCAGCTGCGCGATCAACTGCCCGGTATCCGGGCTGCTGAGTGCGCCGCGCCGGATGCGTCAGCCGCCGAGCCCGAGGATTCTCGGTTCACCGCCGCCGAAGCCGCGCTGGCGGCCGGCGACTACGGTGCCGCCGAAGCCGCCTATCAACAGATCCTGGACAGCGAACCAGCTAACGAGCAGGCCAAAGCCGCGCTGACCCAGGTTCGCTTCCTGAGCCGGGCGCAATCAGCCGACCCCTCGGCGGTAGCCAGGGCCGATGCCGCACCCGACGACATCGACGCTCAGATCGCCGCGGCTGATGCCGAGGTGGCCACCGCGGCGCCGGAGCGGGCATTCGAGCGGCTGGTCAGCGCCGTGCAGCGGCTGAGGGGGGAGGACTGCGACCGAGCCAGAGCGCACCTGATCGAGCTGTTCGCGCTCTTCCCGCCAGACGACCCCCGGGTGACCTCGGCGCGCCGCGCGCTGGCCCGAGTGCTGTTCTGACAAACGCGTGAGTGGCGATCCGAGTCATAGCTCGGATCGCCACTCACGCGCGGCGCAGCCGCTTCTCCATGCTGGCCGCTGAGCCTGGTTCGCCGAAGAGCGCGCCGAGGCCCCAGTTGGCGCCGATCCACGGCCAGCACGCGGCCTGCTCGGCGCTGTCCACCGGGAAGGCGACCACGTCGATACTTGCGCCGCGGACAATGTGCACCAATGCCTGTGCCGCCTGCGACAGGATCCGGGAGGGATCGGCAGCCACCTGGTGGGAAACCGGCTCGGCGATGCGCACTGTGCATACCGGCAGATCTGCCAGGCAGCGCAGCCCACCAATGCCACCGCCGAAGTCGTAGAGCCCCAGGCGCACGCCCAGCTCGGCCAGCGCCCGCGCGTTGTCCTCAGCGTGGCCGCCACCAACGTCGGCGAGCTCACCAGTGACCGTGCGGATCGCGGCCACCGGTGCTCGCAGCTCTAACTGAGCTGGCGGCAGGCCCGTGTCGTCCAGGACCGCGCTGACCCTTGCCACCAGGTTGCGGTCTTGCGCCTGGGACGGGCTGAGGTTGACCACCACCGGCGGCACGCTCGGACCGATCCGCCGCCGCCAGGAGACGGTCTGCTTGGCAGCGGTACGCAGCAACCACTGACCGGCCTCATGCACGAGACCGGTCCGTTCCGCGGCCCGCACACACTGGTCGTGGGACAGCACGCCGAGCTGGGGGTGCAGCCAGCTCAGCGCCGCCTCGATGCCTACCAGCTGACCACCATCCAGCATGACCACCGGCTGGTATGTCACGGCCAGCTCGCCGGTCTCCAGGGCGCCGGGCATTGCCGCGGCCAGCCGGAGCTCCGTACGGTCGGTGGCATCGGCGTTCTGATCGAACAGCGTCCACTGCCGTTTGCTCCATCCGCGCATCCGGCGCAGCGTGGCGCTGGCGGCGCGGATCAGCTCTTCGGCTGTTGTCTCGCCGGCCGGTCGCTGCACGGCACCGATGCTCGCGGTGAGGGCCACCCCGATCCGGTCGATATAGAACGGCTCGGCGAGCTCGGTGTTGATGATTTCAGCGAAGGCACCGACGTCCGGTACCGAATCTCCGGGTTCGATGAGGATCGCGTACTCGTCGGCCCCGAGCCGAGCAACCATCGTCTGCTGGTCCGCGACTGCTCGTTCCAGCCGTCTGGCTACCACATCCAGCAGCCGGTCACCGGCGTGGTGACCCAGCCCGTCACTGATCGTTGAGAAGCCGTCCAGATCGAGGTGGATCAGCGTGATCACGGCCGAGGGGTCAACTCGCGCGAGTACCCGCTCCAGATAGGTGGTGAGATACTGCCGATTCGGCAAGCCGGTCCGCACGTCATGCAGCGTCTGATGGTGCAGCCGCCGCTCCAGCAGGTGCAGGTCGGTGACGTTCGCAATGCCCACTGGAGAGAGGTCGACGATACGGTTGCGCAGCGCCCAGCTATAGCCGTCGGCCAGCGCACCAAGCAGCTTGATGAGCCGGCCACAGGACGACTTTTGGGCCTTGCCCGCGGAGTTCGCCGCCACGAGGCCTGCGGCGGCGGGCAAAGCAGCGCCGAGCACGTCGAACGTCCGGGACAGACTCTGCGCACCGGTGAAACCCCGAGCGACGAGTCGAGAACCTACGTCGAACGCGACCTGGGTGTCGACCGAAGGATCGGACAGCGCGGCCACCAGCCGCTCAGCGGGATCCCGCAGGTAGTCCCGGGCTTGCGCAACCGACATCGGCAGGTAGCAGCGAGTGACCATAGCCTGGGCCCACTCCAGGGCCAGAGCCGCCGATGACGGGAAAGAACGGTCCTGGTCACCGGGTGCCTCCCCGTGATCCTGTCCCACTTTGGCCGACCCACCGATCAACAACCCCGAACCGCGTATCACCCTACCGTGGCATGGAAGCCGGTATGCGGGGCCATTTGACTGACTTGTACGCGATACCTAACGTGCCTCGACCGGGGTAAGCCAGAGCGTTCCGGCTGGGGGTAGCCGAACTACGGCGGAATAGGGACGCCCGTGCCATGGTGTCTCGCTGGCGCTCACCTCGCCGAGGTTCCCGACGCCGGAGCCACCGTAGCTCTCGGCGTCAGTATTGAGCACCTCGCGCCAGCGTCCTGGATGGGGTAATCCTACCCGGTAGCGTTCGTGCGGGCTTCCGGCGAAGTTCGCCAGGCAGGCCAGCACCGATCGGTCATCGCCCCAGCGCAAGAAGCTCAAGACGTTGCCCCAGGCATCATTAGCGTCAATCCATTCGAAGCCGGCCGGGTCGGCGTCCTGGCTGTAGAGCGCGCGGTGCGAGCGGTAGATGGCGTTGAGGTCGCCGACCACGCGCAGCACCCCAGCGTGCAGCGGGTGGGAGCGGAGGCTCCAGTCCAGCGATTGGTTCTCCGCCCACTCGCTGGGCTGCCCGAACTCACCGCCCATGAACAGCAACTGCTTGCCGGGATGGGCCCACATGTAGGCCAGCAGGCACCGCAGGTGAGCGGCCTTGTTCCAGTCGTCGCCGGGCATCCGGCTCCACAGTGAGCCCTTGCCGTGCACCACCTCGTCGTGCGAGAGCGGCAGCACGAAGTTCTCGCTCCAGGCGTACATCAGCGAGAAGGTCATCTCGCTGTGGTGGTAACTGCGGTGCACCGGATCGTGCCCGACGTAGTCGAGCGTGTCATGCATCCAACCCATATTCCACTTGAAGCCGAAGCCCAAACCACCCACGTGTGTTGGTCGGCTCACACCGGGCCAGGCAGTGGACTCCTCGGCGATCGTCACCACCCCGGGGTGGTGCTTGTAGACGGTGGCATTCATCTCCTGCAGGAACACCACCGCGTCCAGGTTTTCTCGTCCGCCGTGCGCATTGGGTGACCATTCGCCCGGCTGGCGTGAGTAGTCCAGGTAGAGCATCGAGGCCACGGCGTCCACCCGGAGCCCGTCGAGGTGGAACTCCTCCAGCCAGTACAGCGCGTTGGCCACCAGGAAGTTGCGGACCTCGTTGCGCCCGTAGTTGAAGATCAAGGTCCCCCACTCTGGGTGCGCCGCACGTTGCGGGTCGGGGTGCTCGTAGCAGGGTGCGCCGTCGAACTGAGCCAGCGCCCACTCGTCGCGCGGGAAGTGCGCGGGCACCCAGTCCATGAGTACCCCGATCCCGGCCGCGTGCAGCGTGTCAACAAAATACCGGAAGTCGTCAGGGCAGCCGTAGCGCGCCGTCGGCGCGTAGTAGGAGGTGACCTGGTATCCCCAGGAACCGCTGAAGGGGTGCCCAGCCACCGGCAGCAGCTCCACATGGGTGAACCCGGTCGCCTGCAGGTACTCAACCAGCTGGTGGGCCAGCTCACGGTACCCCAGGCCCTGCTTCCAGGAGCCCAGATGGACCTCATAGATGCTTATCGGCTTGGTTACCGGCTGGCCCTTCACCCGGTCCGCAAGCCACTGAGTGTCGCTCCACTCATGGGTCGACGGGCCGGCGACCACCGAGGCCGTGTTCGGTGGGGCTTCGGCGGCGCGGGCCATCGGGTCGGCCTTCTCCCGCCAGGTCCCGTCCGGGCCCAGCAGGCGGAACTTGTAACGGGTACCGACACCGACACCAGGCAGAAAGATCTCCCACACCCCGGCCGAGCCCAGCGAGCGCAGCGGGGTGGCCACCCCGGACCAGCCATCGAAGTCTCCGCATACCCGCACTCCCCGAGCGTGCGGTGCCCACACCGCGAACGACGTTCCCTCGACCCAGCCACCCGGCGTGTCGTAGGCTCGCAGGTGCGCACCGAGCACCTCCCACAGCCGCTCATGGCGGCCCTCCTTGATCAGGTGCAGGTCGACCTCACCCAGCGTGGGCAGCCAGCGGTACGGGTCATCGGTGATCTTGGTGTGCTCGCCGTAGCGCACCCGCAGCCGGTAGTCGCCAGGACCTGGTATCACGCCGTGGAAAAGCCCCTCGGTGCAGTGCCCCAGCGGGTATTCCGCGTCGTCGGCGAGCACCGTCACCTCATCAGCGTGCGGGCGCAGCACCCGGATCACGGTGCCCTCCGGGTGCGGATGCGCCCCGAGCACCGAGTGCGGATTGTGGTGCTCGCCGGCCAATAGCCGACGCAGCTCATCAGCCGGTGGCGCCGACGTAGCGTGGTCTGTCGCGGGCACGGTCACGTCCTCCCTGGGCTTGTCGTGCTCCCAGTGTGTCGGCTCACGCGCAAACCTGCTAAGTGAGGCGCCGTGCAGAGCTGCACCGGCGTGATCAAGACCAAGCCGCAGTCGTCGACCGTTGGCTAGGGGGTCTGTTGCGTGCCTACTCCGACCGTGTTGTCCCGCTTACCGTGGAGGTAGCGCAGGAATGGGGCAGGCTCAATGTCCCCGATCCGGTACCCGTCATCGATGGCCTACTGGCCGCAACCGCAAAGGTGCACGGCTGGACGCTGGTTACCCGCAACACCAGCGACGTCGCCAGCACCGGAGCACGCCTGCTCAACCCGTTCACGGGCGCGCGGTGACTTAGTGCCTGAGCCGCAATCCGCGTCATGCCCGCGGGCTACCCCGATCCGGCCAGCGGCAACCGTGTTTCGGCGTGAGTCATCAGAGGTAGGCGATTTCAGCGAAGAAACCAGGGAGATCCCCATGGCGATCACCATCGCAGAAGTCATGGCCCGCGAGCTGGCTACGGTCAGCGCCGACTCCCCGATCAGCGAGGCGGCCCTGATGATGCGCGTCGCCGACATCGGGAACGTACTTATCGTGGACCGTGGTCGGTTGTGCGGCATCATCACCGACCGGGACATCGCCGTCCGCGCTGTCGCCGAGGGCAAGGACCCCAGCACGCCGGTGCGAGAAGCGTGCAGCGGCGCTGAGCTGACCACGGTTACTCCCGACACCACGATCGAGCAGGCTGCGCAGCTCATGCGAAGCAAAGCCATCCGCCGGCTTCCGGTCGGCGCTAGCCGATCAGCTGCGCGAGCAGGGAGCAGATGACAAGACCCTCGCCGCCGCTGGTGAGGCCGCAATGGGAGGCCACTTTCAGTCCGGTGCTGCGGGGCGGGCGGTTTTCGCCGCTGGCGGCCAGGTGCTACATGAGGTCGATCTGCCCGGCCCGCCCCAGCGTGAGGTGGCCCGATGGTCACTGTTGCCGCTGCTGGTCCAGCGCCCTAAGTATGTGCCATACCTAGTGGCACGGCTAGGCCGGGTGAGCGCAACCATCACCAGAATGGCCCCGATGACCACAATCCGGATGGTCACACCACCTGCCAGCCAGCTGAGGAAATCCGCGCGCTCGCTGCCCAGCGTGCCACCGAGGGCACCCGGCACGTGCTTGCGCGATTCGAGCAGGAGCGCGGGCGCGCCGGGGGTCTGGCGGTGACAGGTCTGGCATCGGTGATCCGCGGGCTGCAGCGCAACCAGGTGAGCACGGTGCTGCTGCGCGATGATCCGTCCTCAGAGCTACTGGTGTGGATCGGTCCTGAGCCGGCTCAGCTGGCGCTCACCGAGGATGAGCTGCGGGGGATCGGCGCACCGGTGCTCGGTCAGGACCGCGCAGACGCCGCGCTGGTGCGCGCCATCGCCGGCACCGGAGCGAAGCTGGTGCTGTTGGCGCACCCGGCCAGAGAATCCGACCCGAATCGGGCGGGCAGCGCGGCAGGGAGTGCGTCGCTGCCGGATGACCAGCCCGAGCTTGCCGACGGCATTGGCGCGCTGCTCCGGTTTACCAGTCCACCGGAAGAGGGGTAAGGGAGTGCAAAGAGGCAGCGATAAGCATGGCGCACGCAAGGACGGCGCGCTTGCTCACGACGTGGAAGGCATGATCCGTGGTACCGGTCCCACCCACGCCGAGGAGTGGAAGGATCCCGAGCCGCCAGCCGACGACGACCCACAGTTGCACACGCACAGGCTCCCCGCCGCCGACCGGCACCAGCAGCGCCGTACCCAAGAAGATCTCCGCACCAGCGAGGATCATGGTGAATAGCTTGGGATTACAGGCCCAAGTTCACGATGAACGAGCTGATGGCCAACCGGCCGGGGGCGCACCGGGATCGCCGAGTCCAGTGCGCATCCCCCGGTGTCGCTGGGCAAGGGCGCCGATGCCTACCTCGACGTCGGGCAGGACTTCTCCATCGGCTACACCCGCCACGACGGCGAACTGGTGACGCTCCACCTGGAGGAACGTTTCAGCTTCCGGGTCACCGAGCCAGACGCAGCCGTGGTCCTCACCGAGGGGTAACCGCTAGGTATCACCGGCCTGCCTAGTCTCGGGCTTTCGCGCGCCCAGCAGACTGGCGCTGGACTGCGCAGCTCCAATGCTGATCAAGGTGTTCCGCGGAACCGCCCTTGGGTGAGCTTCCGGCTCAGACGGTGAGCAGGCGAACTGGGTAGTCGATCGATGAGTGCGCCGGTGTCCAGGAAGAAGTGCTGCTGGAGGCTCACCCGGCTCGCCGTCGCGGTTCGGCAGGGAACTCGCTGCGCAACCGTGCCAGCGCGGCCGTCCGAGCGGCGGTCTCGCATGGGCAGTCTAGCAGACGAAGTAATACCGGAGTATGACCGTAGCTTGCTCGGTTTTGTCGCCGTGGGCCGATACTCTTAATCCCCAATGTCGCTATCAAGAAATGTCGCTATCAAGAAGGGGAGTGCTGTGTCCTACGAGCCACCGGACTGGCTGGCGAAGGCCGTCGGTTCCTTCGGCCGCGCTGCGCGAGAGCAGCTGGGCACGGGTGCTGGTGAGCCGGAGGAGGCGTTGCGCGGACCACTCGTTGCCCTGGTGAAGGAGGTCGGGTCGCGACACGGCCTGCAGGTGGTGCCGGTGGGTGAAGCGATGTTGTCGGACCTGCAGGTCCGCCCGGATTATGCGGTGCAGGTCGACGGGGCGATCTGCGGCTACATCGAGATCAAGAAGCCGGGGCTCGGGGCGGACGCGCCGGCCTTGACCGGCAGGAACAACCGCCGGCAGTGGGAACGGCTGTCGAACCTGCCAAACCTGATCTACACCGACGGGACACGGTGGGCTCGTTACGAGACGGGTGTGCGCAAGGACGAGATCATCTCGCTTGAGGGCGGGCTGACCGAGGGATCTGGTGACCTGCGGGTGACCGGTCCTGATTTCGAGCAGTTGCTGGTCACGTTCCTCGGCTGGGCACCGACGCCGATCCGCAACGTCGATGCGCTGGTCCGTGCGGTCGCCCCGGCCTGTCGGCTGCTCCGCGACGAGGTCGCTGAGCAGCTCGGCCGGGAACAGCTGCTGGCCAAGACCGGGTCAGAGGCGAACAAGCAGCTCTTCAGTGAGCTGGCCACCGACTGGCGCTGGTTGCTGTTCCCCACCGCAGACGACGCTGAGTTCGCCGATGGTTACGCCCAGACGGTGACGTTCGGCCTGCTCTACGCCCGCAGCCGTGGGATCGCCTTCGAGGGCCGGGGTTACCACGAGATCGGCGACCTCATCGCGGTGGGAAACACCTTGATGGGCCGGGCGCTGCAGGTCCTCACCGATCAGTTCGGTGGCTCCTCAGCGGAGGTGGGACCGTTCAGGGTGACGCTTGACACGCTGCTGCGTGTCATCGGCGCGGTGGACTGGGAACGGGTCCGGTCCAGCCGGCGCGACACCTACCTCTACCTGTACGAGCACTTCCTCGCCGAATACGACCCGGTCAAGCGCCAGGAATCCGGCGTCTACTACACCCCGGTGGAGCTGGTCGAGCCCATGGTCCGGCTCACCGACGATGCCCTGCGCACCCGGCTTGGTCTGATCCGAGGCCTCGGCACCGATGGCGTGCGAGTGGTCGATCCGGCGGCCGGTACCGGCACCTTTCTGCTGCGCATCCTCGATACCGTCTTCGAGCGGGTTAATCGCTGCGACGGCACCGGCGAGGCGCGGGAGGTGATCAGCTCCATGGCCGGCCGGTTGGTCGGGTTCGAGCTGCAGATGGGGCCCTACGCGGTGAGCGAGCTGCGGCTGACCGACCTGCTGGCATACCGCGGGGTGGAGCTGGCGGCAGCCGACCGGATGCCCTTGCACGTCACGAACACCCTGGATGACCCGTTTCGCGTGCAGCCGCCACTGGCCAGCTTTCTCAAGCCCATTAGCGATTCGACCCGCCGGGCTGATCAGATCAAAGCCGAGCTGCCAGTCACGGTGGTGATCGGGAACCCGCCCTACCGTGAGCGGGCCAACGGTGATGGCTCGTGGGTGGAGCTAGGTGGCTTCTACGGTAGGCGAGGGCGCACTGAGGACCCATCGCTGATGTCGGATTTCCGGCTGCCTGGCAACGGGCGCAACGAATACAAGCTGAAGAACATGGAGGCTTATTCAGCGATCTTGATCGACGACTGATCGTTGCAGCTCAGGATGAGTCTCACAAGATCAATAACACTGTCCTGAATAAGCCTCATGGCCTGGTATTTCTGGCGCTGGGCCACCTGGAAGGTGTTCGACAGTCCCAGCGGGCAGGGCCGTGGCGTGGTGGCGTTTGTGACCACGGCCGCCTACCTGCGCGGCACGGCGTTCAAGGGAATGCGCAAGTACCTGCGCCGGACCTGCGACGAGGGCTGGATCATCGACCTGAGCCCAGAGGGCATGCGCCCGGATGTGGCGACCCGGATCTTCCCCAAGGTGCAGCACCCGCTCGCGGTCGGCATCTTCGTGCGCGCCGAGGACGACACGACCGACGAACCGGCCCGCATCCACTACACCGCCGTGCACGGCAGACGCACCGAGAAATTCGCCGCGCTCAGCGCGCTGGGGCTCGATGATCCGGTGTGGCAGGACGTCCGCGACGGTTGGGATGCGCCGTTCACCCCAGCCGGCGAGGCGAGCTGGGATGAGTATCCCGCGCTGAACGACTTGTTCCCGATCAGCGTCACCGGTGTCACGAGTAACCGGGCGTGGGTGTACTCCGCCCGGCCGGAGGTGCTGCGGCAGCGCTGGCGGCGATTGCTGACCGAGCCCGACCCAGCAGTGCAGGCAGAGCTGCTGAAGGCAACTCGGGATCGCACTATGTCAGGCCGGGTCACTGCGCTGCCCGATGGCGACCGACTCAGCGCTCTAGCAGACGAGACCGACCTAGAGCCACCGCTTCGACGGATCTTGCATCGCAGCTTCGACCGCAAGTGGCTAGTGGCCGATCCCCGGGTGATGGACTTTCCCCGCCGGGACCTGTGGCGCGCCGCCGTCTATACCGACCAGCTGTTTCTTGTGGAACAGCACTCGAAGGTCATTAACAGCGGACCCGGCGTCATCGTCAGCGCTCTCATCCCGGACAATGATTGCTTCAACAACCGGGGCGGTCGGGTGTTGCCCGGGTTCCACCCGGATGGTCAGCCAACCAGTGGCTCGAGCTTGCTTGACGCACTATCGAAGCGCCTCGGGGTCGAGGTCAGCGGGCTCGACCTGCTGCGTTACGTCGCCGCTGTCGTCTCCCACCCGGGCTACACGGCACGGTTCGCCGAACAGCTGGAGACGCCGGGGGTTAGGGTGCCGCTGACGGCGGATACCGAGATCTTCGCGGGAGCGGTGGAGCTGGGCCGCGAGGTGGTGTGGGCCTCGACCTACGGGCAACGTTGCGCCGATCCCACATCCGGTCGCCCACCGGATGACGTCTCGCTACCGCCCGGCCAGCGGCCGATGAACCTGGATGGCATCCCGCACACGGCGGAGGGCATGCCCGCCACCATCGAGCACACCAGCGATGATCCGGACGCCAGGAACGACGACGTGCTGCTCGTCGGCGCCAGCCGGTTTCGGCCGGTGCCGGCCGCTGTGTGGCGCTACGAGGTGGGTGGCAAGCCGGTGTTGCGACAGTGGTTCGCTTACCGCAAGCGGGAACCGGGCGGAAGGGTCACCAGCCCGCTGGACCTACTTGCGGCGGACCGGTGGACCCGCGAGGACACCGTCGAGCTGCGTGATTTGCTCTGCGTGCTGCGCCGGCTCACCGACCTTGCCCCGGCGCAGGCCGAACTGCTGGATCAGGTGTGCGCCGGGCCCCTGATCACCGTCGATGAGCTGACGACGGCAGGAGCCCTACCAGTACCGGACTCGCGGCGCGTGCTGACTGCCGGGCTGTCCACCGCGGAACATGACCAGCTGCCCTACGCATGACACGGTTCCGCGGAACCGCGGTGGACTCTGGTTAACCTGATCTCCTCTGGGAGGAGGAGAACGTGACGAAACGGCAGCGCCACGAAACCACGCGCGCCGCGGGCGGGTTTATCCGGCAAGTGCGGCTGGACCCGACCACGAGCACTGGCCGGTATCCGTTCACCCTGCCTGTGGTCCAGCATCTGCGGCGGGCTGGGGGGATTGGACCTCGATGCATCGGTGACGTTTCTGGTGGGGGACAACGGCACCGGTAAGTCCACTCTCATTGAGGCGCTGGCCGTGGCAGCGGGGTTCAACGCCGAAGGCGGGTCGCAGTCGTTTCGGTTCGCCACCAGGGCCACCCAATCAAGCTTGGGTGATCACCTGGCGCTACGCTGGGGGCGCAAGCCGCGCACCGGGTTCTCCCTGCGCGCGGAGAGTTTCTACAACGTGGCCACCGAGATCGAGCGGCTCGACGCCGACCCTGACTCACCGCCGCTGCTGCCAGCCTATGGTGGGGTGTCGCCGCATGAGCGCTCCCACGGAGAGTCCTTTCTGGACCTTGTGATCCACCGGTTCGGTCCACATGGGCTGTACCTACTCGATGAGCCTGAGGCCGCGTTGTCGGTGCGTGGCTGCCTGGCGTTGGTCCGGCGGATCGGGGAGCTGGTCGAGCAGGGCTCGCAGTTTGTTGTGGCGACGCACTCGCCGATCCTGCTCGCCGTCCCGAACGCGCGGATCCTGCAGATCGACGTTGACGGCACTATCGAGCAGGTCGGCTATGACGGCGCTGAGCCTGTGATATTGACCCGAGGTTTCCTCGCCGACCCGGCCCGGTTCCTGCACCATCTCTTCATCGACAACCCCTGAGCCGCTTCAGGACACGTTCGGCGTTGCGGTGCAGTGGGACAGCGAGGTCGGGGTAGTCGCCTTGCTCAATGCGTAGCAACATCCGTGTGGTCACATAGAGCTGGGAAACCAGCCCATCTCGGTGCTCCAGGAGTTCGTTGAGTTCGGCGCGCACCTGTTTGGCCGTCGCTGGCTGGAGCAAGAAATGCAGGTAGAGGGTCGCGGCGTCGAACCCGGCTGGCGCAATACCCCAGCCTTCCCAGTTCACGAGAACCAAGCTGGATGCGATCAGGTTCGCCCAGTGCAGGTCGGCATGGGCGGCAGTCCACTCCGACACGGTCGGGTCTGCACGATCACCGAAGAACACTCGCAACCGTCGCGCAATTTCATGCTCCGTCAGATACGTACGACTGGTGGGGACCAGCGCCAGAGTCCGTAGCGACTCCCGCAACGTCCGCCACCAGGTGCCTAGCAGTTCGACTGGACTGCGCAGCTCCGGGGTCGGGGAACACTGCTGCCCGTCGGCCAGCGTCATCAGCTCCGCGCGAAGCCGGGTAGCGCCCTCAGCCCATTCCCAGGCACGCAGGACTCTCGGCTTGGGAACACCGATGATCGTGTTAGCCTCCGTGTTACCAGTCCAGAAGTCCCCGCCGCCCCATTGTTCCTGCTCGGTCACCACATGAAGCCAGAACTCAGCGGACTCCGCGCGTACCCGAGCGCTCAGGGAGCGGTCCCGCCACCCGAACGCCACATTGCCCACCACGGCCGCGCTGGCCTCAGCCGCCGCCTTGGCGAGCGCCGCCCGCATCCAGCCCCGGTGGGCATCGTTCTCGGCGTTGGGCGCCCCTGACATCGTCACGTCGTCGTCAGGTTAGTACCCCTGCTCGGCCCGCACTCCTTATGCGGTGCGCAGCCGCCGTAAGACGGCCAGCACCGCCCGCTGGGTGCACAAGGGGTGCAAGAGGGCCCACAGCTTGGCGCACACGTTGGGTGACAGTGCGCCGGGCTGCACGCCGGTGCACAGCCTGGCGCGCACCGGTTCGGGCTCGCAGGTTGGGCCGCAGCTGGGTCTGCAAGCACGCGCCGTCCGTTCGGCGAAGGCCTGCGCGAGCTGATTTCCGATTCGCTTGGCGGCCGGTCCGGCCAGGATCTCGGCAAGCCCTCGCTCAAAGACATTGCCGACCGGCAACCAGCGGCTGAAGACGCACGGCCACACGACGCCGTTGGAGGAGATCGCCGCAATCCCGTTGCCGCAGTTGCCGCATAACTGATCAACGCTTGGTCGCTGATCACGGACCCCGCGACCGACCTGCCGCAGCAGGTCATAACCCACTGAGGCAACGCCGAGCTCCGTCAACTCCTGACATGCTGCGTCGGCGCGCTGGCCATCACCGAGGTCGATTACCCCGACGCGTAACGAGATCCCCCGACGGATAGCCTCAGCAATGTTCGCTCTGGTGCGTGCATGGCTGGGCCGCCCGGTGACCGCGGCACGTTGGGCCGGGTCATCGGAGTAGTAACTGGTAGCCGGAGAGACCCCGGGACGGCAGAAAACCTGCCACAGGTTGTCAGTGACGTGTACCAGGTTGGAGAACACCTCTACCGCGAGACCCCTCCGCAGAGCATGGTCAACCAAGTCTACGAGATCCGGGTGAAGGGTTGGCTCCCCGCCGATAAACTGGATCATTTGAACGCCCAGGTCGGTTGCTTGGTTGAGTACCCGCACCCAGTCAGCAGAGCGCATCACGCCGTGCGTGCCGGACGGCCCGCTTTCCGCATAACAGTGTCAACAGCTGAGCTGACATCGGGATGTCAGCTCACACCACAGGAACCATGTCCGCAAGACGATCTCTCCGTTGTTCCACACCTCAAGGCCAATACTTGCTGTGTGAGGAGCCTTCCGGCTCAGACGGTGAGCAGGCAGACCGGGTAATCGGCGGCGCTGGCGAGCGTGGCGAGGTCTTTCGGGTCGGAGGTGAGCACGGCAGCGTTGTGCTCGATGGCGGCCACGATCACGGCCGCATCGACGATATCGGAGGTTCGGCTTCGGGCGAGTAGCCAGCCGACGTCGTCAGCGGTCTGCTCGGTGAAAGGAAGCAGGGTGCACAGCCGTCGCACCATCCGTAGCGGATGCTTCTGGGCTCGGTCTCGCCAGACCTGGGCCAGCACCACGGCCGGCAGGTATGGGCGGTAACCATCCTCGAATGCCTTCACGCAGCTGCGGAAGGTCTCCCCTCGGGGCGTCGCTTCGATGTCGATGAGTGCGCCGGAGTCAAGGACCAGGCGTCGCTGGAGAGTCATCCAGCGCGCCGCCGGACTTCGTCCCCGGGAAGCTCGCCGCGCAACCGGGCCAGCGCGGCTATCCGGGCGGCTGCCTCATCGGCGGTCTCCCATTGCCCGACACCGGCCTTGTCCAGCCGGGCGCGGGTGTCGGCCATGGCGTCCTCGTCGGGCGGCCCGTATACCTGGATGTACTCGGCCAGCGCAGCGCGGGCCTCGGCCAGTTCAGCAGCTTCCTCGGCCGCTTGACCCAGCCAGGTCGACAGTGGAATGCCCTCGGCCTTGGCGGCGCGCTTCGCGCGTTCGAAGACCTCCGAGTCGAGTGAGATACTGATCTTCTTGACCGCCATGTGGCTAGCTTAGCTGAGTAGTACCTCGGTACGACCACCGTGGTGTTCTGTGCCACGGCATTGGCGTCTTAGGTCTCCTGGGCTTGTTTTCCGTTGGTCTTGTAGGGCCAGCCTGGTGGCAGGATCTCCGCCTGCAGCACGAGGTTGATCCGTTGCCGGAAGTCCTCGTGCAGCAACGGGCCCCAGCTGAACTCGTCCATGGTGTGCACGATGTTGCGCACCAGGGCTTCCGCGTCTTCAACCTCGCCTTCGACGTAGGCGATGGCGGGGTGGGCATAGACGCGGTCGATCACCCAGAACAGGTCGTAGGCCAGTTCGTGAAGAGTGCCCCGCTCTTCGTGGGCGCTGACGGTGCTGGCCCACCAGGGTGTGCGCTTGGTGGCATCGAAGAGGGGCTTGACCTCCTGGCCGGTGTTCTGGGCACGGAGATGGTCGATGAGCATCGTGGTGATCGTAGGAGAATCGGTGACGTCATCGAGCTGGGCGAGGGTGTCGGCCGCGCGCACCACCTCGATTGGCGACGAGCGATCGAGCAGCTGCCGTCGCAACAGCGGCACCTGCCACTCGTGGTACTCGAAGTCGCTAGGTATGAAGGTGGGCCCGAACGCAGGGTTGATGATGGTCGCGATGCGCTGGGCACGCTCCTCCTGCCCGGCGTGAGCGGCCTGCTCCAGCAGCCAGACCGCGGCTTTGGGCGCATACTCCGGATCACCGCTGACAAAGGCCGCCGTCATGGACCGTTCGGCATCGAGGCCGTCCTGGTGCAGACTGTGCCCGATCACGAAGTGCGCGACCGGACCGTAGGCGCGCGGGCTGGTGTCGACGACGCGTTGCCATGCGGTGCGGATGGCCTCGCCCTCCATGCTGTCGAACAGTGTGGCGTAACGGTAGGCGGCGGCTGGAGCGTAGACCGAGTGTTCCTGGTCTGCGGCGATGGCGAAGGCGTCGGCAGCGGCCCGGTGGCGGACCCCGTCGGGCCGGTCCTGAGCCAGCCGGGCCACGCCGAGCAGGAACGCCGCCTCCCCGCGGCAGCGGCAGTCTTCCTGAGTGAGTAGCGGTTCGAGGACCGCGATGGCGGCCTCGGGGTCGGGCGTGTCCAGCAGCGCCACCGCCTCCAGACAGGCCCGGTAGTCCTCGCCTTCGGTCAGCATGGGCAGACTCTACAGGTCGTAGTCGCCGTCCTTGACGCCGGCAATGAACACGGCCCACTCGGTGTGGTCGAACACGGCGGTACCCGCCTCCGGACGCCGGTTATTGCGCACGTAAACTGCGTCTTTAGTGAATTTAGTTTCCACGCAGTTGACGTTGTTAATTGACCGTCGTGGCAGGAACCACTCGCCGGTGATGCGGGGCATGGCGCTAATTCTCCTCCAGCTCCCTGATGATGGCGTGGATAAACTCGGTGCTTTCCTCGTGGCCGAGGGCTTTGGCCCGCAGCAGATCCATTGTATGCGTGGCGTCAAACACCTCGTCTTTCCGTTCTTGGAAGACGCAGGCGCCGTATCCGTCGAAGAACAGCATTCGCGGCGCGGGCGGCGGGAAGTCGCAAAGTGTCACGGTCAGGCCCATGAGCGCGTGCGCGCCGGAGCCCAGCGGCAGCACCTGGACCACCACGTTCTCCTGTAGCTCGGCCATGGTGATCAAGTGCTCCAACTGCTCGCGCATCACCGCCGCGCCGCCGACGCCGGAGCGCAGGGCGGCTTCACCGAGGATGCACCACAATCGCAATGGAGGCCGGTCGGTGCGGTTCAAGACGACGCTGCGTCCCAGCCGCAGTTTCAGCAGGCGCTCCACGACTTGCGGCTCGTGCAGCCCGCTCCAGCGCAGCAAAGCCTGGGCGTATCCCTCGGTCTGCAGCATGCCGTGAATGACCTCGGCGGAATAGAAGATCGCTGACGTGGCCTGGCGCTCCAGGTCGAAGAACCGGCGGTGGCTGACCGGAATCGTGACCCAGTGGCCGCCCCGGGGCCGGCGGGTCTGCGAGGTGCGGGCGAACTCGATCAAATCCTCACGCTCGTCGCCGCTGATGCCGTAGCGGTCCAGCAGTGCGGCCAGCTCAAGGGGCTTCACGCCGGAGCGGCCGGTCTCCAGGTCGCCGATCTTTGAGGTGGTGCAGTGGAGCACCTCGGCGGCCTGTTCCCGACTCAGGCCGGCCTCCTCGCGCATCCGGCGCAGCGTGGCCGCCACCTGCACACGCTCAGTGTTCATCCGGCGCTGCCCCATCACGCACCTCCTCTTGTGTAGATTGCGTACGTAGTTTACGCTCCCGTTGTACGGAGGGGATATAGCGCCGCGATAATACTCGGCGACCGGCACGGGGAGGATTGAGGAACGTGGAGTACGGCGATTACGGCAGTGGTTCGGTAGAGGCCAGCGCCTGGGTGCAAGTGGAGGAAGGCTGCAGGATCAGGTACTGGGTCTATCCGGAGACGGACGCCATCGAGCTCACTCTGGGTAGTCATGAGGAGCTGAGCCTGCAGGCGAGCGAGGCCGGCCTGCGGCACTGCATCGCGGCGTTCACTAGCGCGCTCGAAGCCTTCGAGGCTGCCGCCGCACAACCAGACGAGACCGTTGAGGATCTTGTATCCGCCGGAGACCCGCCGGCCGAGGGCGCCGGGTGACTAGTGGAATGGCGCAGACCGTAGCGGCGGGTCAGGATTGGGGGGTGGTGAGGCGGGCGATGGCGGCGAGGGGGATCGGGAGCCAGAGGGGGCGGTTGTGGTACTCGTAGCCGACCTCGTAGAGGGCCTTGTCCAGCTCGAAGGCGCGAAGCAGCACAAGCTGCTTGCGGGGGTCGGGGGCGGCACGGGCGTAGCCGTCACAGAAGGCGTCCTGGTTGCGGGTGGCCCAGGCTAGGGCCATTTCGGCGCGTTGCTCAGAGTCGGCTTCGCCCAGCGGCAGGTGGTTGGCGGCATAATCGAAGGAGCGCAGCATCCCGGCGACGTCGCGCAGCGGCGATGCCGGAGCGACGCGGGCAGCAAGCGGCACCATCGGTTCGCCCTCGAAGTCGATCAGCACCCAGCCACTGACGCTGCGTAGCACCTGACCAAGGTGCAGGTCGCCGTGCACCCGCTGCACCGACACCGCGCCCTGGACAGTGCGCACCTCGTTGAACGCCGCCCGCAGGGCGTCCTCGTGCGGCGCGAGCTCCGGCACCTGCGCCAGCACGTCATCCAGCCTGCGGTGCATGCCCTCGGCCACCGCGTCGAGGTATCCAGCGGGGGCGCCGTAGCTGCCCAGCGCGGTGGCCAAGTCGGTGTGCACGGCGGCCACCGCGTGGCCGAGCCGGTGCGCTTCGGCGGCGAAGTCCCCGCCGACGTCCGCGGGATGAGGCTGCTCCACCGGGCCGGGCGCGTTCCCATTGAGCAGGCTCTCCGCCAGCAGATCCCGCACGCTCGCCGTCGCCATCGCCCAGCCATCGGCGCTGGCGCGCAGGTATTCGGTGAGCATGCCATAGGTGACCCGGCTGTCCTGGAGCTCACCTTCGATGCTGCCCAGCGGCGCCGCGATGTGGGTACAGCCCACGGCGGCCAACGCGCGGTGCAGCTCGAGGTCGGGATTGGGACCTGCGGCCAGCTTGCGGAACAGTTTGAGGATGTAGGCCTGCCCGTAGACCACCGAGGTGTTGGACTGCTCCGCCCCGACCGGACGGGAACGCTGCGTGGTGTCCAGCGCCACACCCGGCTCGGCGGCGAAGCGCAGTCCCTCCACCTCGCTACCCCGGTCCATCAGCTCCAGCAGCACGGCGGTGAGCTCAGGGTCGTGCTCCGCTTGATACACCGCCTGGTCTCCGCACGCGGCCACCCAGGCGTGGCCAAGGCTCTCGGGTAACTCGTCGCGCATCCCGAGCAGGACTTGATAGCGATCCCGATGCGGCTCACCCTGGTCGACTTCGACCACGGCGTGGATCAACCGGGGATCGGCTCCGGCGAGATCGGTGGCGCGCACCGGGATGACCGCAGACACTGGTCGGTCTTTGCCGGCGAACCAGCGCTGCTCGACCAGCATCGCCGCCAGTGAGTCGGTGATCTCCGCAAGCAGGTCAGCAGCACTGATCACGGTGCCCGCCCCGGGTTCGGAAGGATGATCTGGAACCAGTAAAAGCCATGACCGGGCAGCGTGAGCAGGTAGGGCAGCTCTCCGATCGGCGGAAAGTGTACGCCGCCGGTGAGCTCCACCGGAACGCCACCGGCGTGCTCACTCAAGTCGAGCTCGACGGGCTGTGGGAAGCGGGACAGGTTGTTCACGCAGAGGACGAGGTCATCACCGGTGCCGTGGTTGCTGACGTAGCTGCGACGGTAGGCCAGCACGCTGGGGTTAGAGGAGCTGAGCTCGGTGAAGGTGCCCAGGCCGAAAGCTGAGTGCTCGCGGCGCACCTGGATCATCCGCCGGGTCCAGTTCAGGAGCGACTGCGACGACGCCCACTGAGCTTCGACGTTGACCGCCTGGTACCCGTACACCGGATCCATGATCACCTGTAGGTAGAGGCGACCCGGGTCAGCGCTGGAGAACCCTGCGTTGCGGTCCGGGGTCCACTGCATCGGCGTGCGGACCGAGTCCCGGTCGCCCAGCCAGATGTTGTCTCCCATCCCGATCTCGTCGCCGTAGTAGAGCACCGGCGAGCCGGGCAGCGACAGCAGCAGCGCGGTGAACAGCTCCAGCTGATTGCGGTCGTTATCAAGCAGCGGCGCCAGTCGCCGGCGGATACCGATATTTGCCCGCATCCGAGGATCCTTGACGTACTCACTGTACATGTAGTCGCGCTCCTCGTCGGTGACCATCTCCAGGGTCAGCTCGTCGTGGTTGCGCAGAAATATCCCCCATTGGGCGCCGGAGGGGATGGGCGGGGTCTGGGCCAGGATCTCCGAGATCGGGAACCGGGACTCCCGGCGCACCGCCATGAAAATACGCGGCATCAGGGGGAAGTGAAACGCCATGTGGCATTCGTCACCCCCCACTGCGGGGTCACCGAAGTATTCTACCACGTCAGCGGGCCACTGGTTGGCCTCAGCCAGCAGCACCCGCCCGGGGTACTCGTCGTCGACCACCTTGCGGCAGCGCTTGATGAACTCATGGGTGCGCGGCAGGTTCTCACAGCTGGTCCCCTCCTCCTCAAACAGGTAGGGCACTGCGTCTAGCCGGAAGCCGTCGATGCCGAGATCCAGCCAGAACCGCAGCACGTCCAGCATCGCCTCGCCGACCTCAGGGTTGTCGTAGTTGAGATCGGGCTGGTGGGAGAAGAACCGGTGCCAGTAGAACTGCCCGCGTAGCGGGTCATACGTCCAGTTCGACGTCTCCGTGTCGATGAAGATGATCCGCGCGTCAGGGTAGCCGGTGTTCTTGTCGCTCCAGACGTAGAAGTTGCCGTAGGGCCCTTCCGGATCACGGCGGGATTCCTGGAACCAGGGATGCTGGTCGGAGGTGTGGTTCATGACTAGGTCGGTGATCACTCGGATGTCCCGTTTGTGTGCCTCGTCGAGTAATTCTACAAAATCCTCAACGGTGCCGAACTCGGGTAGTACGGCCCGGAAGTCGGAAATGTCGTAACCGCCGTCTCGTAAGGGAGAGGCATAGAACGGCGGCAGCCACAGACAGTCAATGCCCAGCCACTCCAAGTAATCCAGCTTATGGGTGAGGCCCATCAGGTCGCCGACGCCGTTCCTGTCGTGGTCGTAAAACGCCCGGACCAGCACCTCGTAGAAGACCGCTCGCTGGTACCACTGCGGGTCGGCTGGGGCGGCTTTGGCGTGCTCGAAGTCCTCAGCCTGCGGCTCCACCAGGTAGCCGTCGAGCAATACCGCCTCACCGGTGTACGGGACCCCGCCCGTTGTCGCATTTCCCATCAGCCCAGTTTCCATGAGCCCAGTTCCCCGGCCCAGTCCCCAACGGCTCAGTTCTCTCCAGCCCAGTTCCCTCGGGCCCAGTCGTACCGGTCGGGGTCGGGCAACGCAAAGTGTGTGCATTCGCTACCGTGCTTTGTCAGTGCTCTTCGCGCCCTTCATCAGGGCCATCCGAAGGAGTGGTGAGTGATGTCTCACGGGGGAGTGCCGCTGCGGCGGCTGCCAGCGTGGACCTGGGTCGGGCAGCAGCCTACGTGGCGCGAGGCCCGGCCGGGTCTGATCGAGGCGGCGCTCAAACGGGCGCAGGCTCGGCCGTCAGGGAACTGGTATGTGCTCGCCGCGAGCCGGGAGGTCCGCGCCGACCGGCCGTTCGGGCGCACCCTTGCGGGTGTTGACGTGGTGGCCTGGCGCACCCCCGATGGCGCGCTGCACGCCGGCCCTGGCGAATGCCCACACCTCGGCGCGCCACTGTGCCGGGCGGCGGTGGCCGGTGGGGCGCTGGTGTGCCGCTGGCATGGTCTGGCGATCGGCTCCCGTGGGGTGCCGGGGTGGGACCCGTTCCCAGCCCACGACGACGGGGTGCTGGCCTGGGTGCGGCTGGATGCTGTCGGTGGGGAGGATCCGCTGCCCGCGCCGGTGCTGCCCCGCCGGCCTGACCCGCAGACCAGCCTGGAGGCGGTGTTCACCGGGATCGGGCGCTGCGAGCCGGAGGACGTGGTCGCCAACCGGCTTGACCCCTGGCACGGCAGCTGGTTTCACCCGTACTCCTTCGTGGGGCTGCGGGTGGTCGAGGAGCCCAGCGAGCAGCTTGACCGGTTCGTGGTCGAGGTGGCCTTCCGGCTCACCCGACGGATCGGGGTTCCGGTGCGGGCCGCGTTCAGCTGCCCCGAACCCCGGACGGTGGTGATGGACATCCTGGAGGGGGAGGGCGCCGGGAGTGTGGTCGAAACACACGCCGTTCCGCTGGGCGTCGATGACGTCGGTCATCCCCAGACCGCGGTGATCGAGGCAACCATCGCCAGCTCACCTCGCCCGGGGTTCGCTCTCGCCCGCCGCGGGGCGCCGGTGATGCGCCCGGCGATGCGCTGGGCAGCCGCCCGGCTGTGGCGTGATGACCTGGCCTATGCGCAGCGCCGGTATGAGCTGCGGACCAGTGGCCGCTGGCCGGGCTGATCCGGGCACGGGCGCGCCACGTCGGTTCAGCCGAACCGGGCGGCTGCGGCGCGCAGCGGGGCCAGCCGGCCCCGGATCGGCACGGTCCATAGGGGGTGCCCGCGCAACCCCCAGCGGGCCAGCAGCGCGTTGGCGGCGAGGAACCCACTGGTCGCGGCGCGTTCCATCAGCGCGACGGGCAGGTCGACCCGGGTGAGGTCCCCGGCGAGCACCACGGCCGGATCTCCGGTGGCGACGGTGGGTCGGTCGCCGAAGGTGCCGGGCGCGAACAGCGGGCAGTCGGCGTGGAGCTCGTGGCGCGCATCGACGATCGTGGCGGCGGCGGTTTCCGGGTAGACCCGGTTGAGCTCGTCGATCAGCCGGCGCTTGCCCTGCTCCAGGTCGGTGCTCAGCGCGTAGGCGTGCAGCTCCACCACAGAACCGCCGGTGCGGCGGGCCCAGCGGGCCGCCTCGCCCTCGAAGCGCTCCAGCACGCTGACGTTATCCAGCGGCCCGAACCCGCTGGTGCCGAGGAACCCGGGCCGCTCGGGACGCACCGGGCGCTCCAGCCACAACCGGGACACCAGAAACGGCGGAGCGGTCCGCAAGGCCGCGATGCGTGCCCGCCAGGGCGCTCCTCCGAGCTCAGGAGATGCCTCCAGCAGCGCTTGTAACCCGCTGACATCGGTGGCGAGCACCACGGCGTCAACCTCTGCCGTCTCGTTGCCGGTTCGGACGGTGAAGCGACGCTCGTGCCCGGGTGCCACCTGCTCGACGGCCGCGCCGCAGCACACCCGCACGCCGAGCTCAGCCAGGTAGCTGCCCATCGGATCCCATAGCGCCTGCGGGAACGGTTCGGTGGGCACGTCGAACACCAGGCCCTCGGCCGAGCCCAGGAAGTAGATGTGGAACATCGTGGCCAGCTCGGCTGCCGACAGCTCCCGGGGATCGGCGAAGAAGCTGCGGGAGAACACCGAGAACGCCAGATGCCGGGCCGCATCCGGGAAGCGCACCCGCTCCAGGAACGTCATCGCGTCCTGGCCGTCCAACCGCTGGTAGATCTCCGGCACGGACACGTCGAGCAGGGGCAGTGCGGCCACCGGGTCGATCCTGCTAACCAGGTCCCGCCACCTGAAGGTGGGGCTGAACAAGACGAAGGCCAGCGCGTTCCACGGTGGCGTGCGCGGCAGACCCTGGAAGCTGTCCCGATAGCCGTTGGCATCAACTAAGGGATAGTCCGCCATCGGCGCCAGCGCCCGGCCCAGCGGATCAGCCCGGCGCAGCAGCGCACGCAGGTTGTAGTACTGCCGGAAGAAGGCATGAAATCCGCGGCTCATGGTAACCGTGGACCCGTCGGCCAGAGTGGTCGGCCAGCCGCGCAGCCGGCCGCCGAGCTGCTGCTCCCGTTCCAGGAGCTGCACCTGCACGCCGCGTTCGGCCAACGCCAGCGCGGCCGCGATGCCGGCGATCCCGCCGCCGACGACGGCCACCCGGGCAGGCGACCCCTCAGGGCGTAGCCGACCGGCCTGCGGCGGGTGCAGTACAGCCCGCCGGTCCCGGCCCGGCCGTTGCCCGTTGCCGCCGCGGGGTGTCATGTCGCTGCCGCTGTCATGTCGCTGCCGCTTTGGGTCCTCACGCCGGTCGCCTGGCCACGACGGTGTGCACGATGCCGCGTTCCCAGCCGGGCATGGTGGCGACCCGGGTCTCGACCAAGCCGTGCCCGCGCAGCCGGTCGGCCAGCGCGTTCACGGTGTCAAAACTCAGCACACTGCGCCACAGGTAGCGGTAGAGCCCAGCTCGACCGGTCATTGCCTTCCCGGCTGGGATGATCACGCTCCAGCACACCGCGGTCCAGATCGCCCGACTGCGCACCCGACCGTCCAGCGCGTAGTCGTGGACCGCCAGCGGTGCCCCGGGCGCCAGCGTCGCCCGCAGTCCGGCCAGCACCGAGTCCGGGTCCGGCAGGTTACGCACCAGGTACGCGGCGAAGATCCCGTCGAATGGTCCCTGCACCCCGGCTGCGGCGAGCTCCTCGGCCCGGGCGTGCACAAACGACACCTGCGCCGGCCAGTCGGCCTGCCGGGCCTTGGCGAGCATACCGGCGGAGGCGTCCACCGCGGTGATCCTGGCCTGGGGCGCTGCCGCCAGCAGCGCCAGGGTCGAGGCCCCAGTTCCGCAGCCCAGATCTAGCAGGTGCAACCCGGCGCCGCCGCCGGACAGCTGCATCCGGCGGGCGGAGCGCGCCAGGTTGCGGTGGTAGCCCGGGCTTGCGCCGACCAGCCGGTCATACCGCGGGGCAGCAGCGTCGAACTCGCTCGTTATGTTGATCGCCACGGGGGCAGCATATCTGTGGACAACCCGTGAGTGGCGATACGAGCTGGGGCTCGTATCGCCACTCACGGGCGGCCCAGCCGCACAATGTGCGCCACTGCGCGCCAGGGCTGAAGGTGCACGTAGTTAATCTGGCCCCACTGGTAGGTCTCGCCGCTGACCTCGTCGTGGGCGGCAAAACGGTCCTGCCAGCTCATGCCCAGGGCCGGCAGGTCCAGCCAGACCATTCCGCTGACGGCGCTGGAGGGGGCCAGGGTGACCACGCAGATCACGGTGTCACCGCTTGCCGGGTCGGTCTTGGAGTACGCCAGCAGGGAGTCGTTGTCTACGTGATGGAACCGCAGGGTGCGTAGCTGCTGCAGAGCGGGGTGCGCCCGGCGGATCGCGTTGAGTCGGGTGAGCCAGGGTTCCAGGGATCGACCCGCCGCCAGCGCGGTGGCGAAGTCCCGGGGGCGCAGCTGGTACTTCTCGCTGTTCAGGTACTCCTCGCTACCCGGCGCGACCGGCGTGTTCTCGAAAAGCTCAAAGCCGGAGTAGACGCCCCAGGAGGGGGACAGGGTGGCGGCCAGCGCGGCCCGGATGGCGAACATGCCCGGCCCGCCCTGCTGCAGGGAGGCGTGCAGGATGTCCGGGGTGTTGACGAAGAAGTTCGGCCGCACTTCGTCCACTCGGGATGCCAGCTCCGTCGCGTACTCGGTCAACTCCTGTTTACCGGTGCGCCAGGTGAAGTAGGTGTAGGACTGGGTGAAGCCCAGCCGGGCCAACCCGTAGAGCCGAGCCGGGCGGGTGAACGCCTCGGACAGGAACAGCACATCCGGGTAGCGGTCCTTGACTTTCCAGATCAACCACTGCCAGAAGTTTGGGGGCTTGGTGTGCGGGTTGTCCACTCGGAAGATCCGCACCCCACGCTGGACCCAGAACAGCATCACCCGCAGCATCTCGGCGTAGGCGCCGCGGGGGTCGGAGTCGAAATTAAGCGGGTAGATGTCCTCGTAACGCTTGGGTGGGTTCTCCGCGTAGGCGATCGTCCCGTCCGGGCGGGTGGTGAACCACTCCGGGTGCTCCTTGATCCAGGGGTGGTCCGGTGCGCATTGCAGCGCGAAGTCCAGCGCGACTTCCAGCCCCAGCTCGCGGGCCCTAGCGACGAAGGCGTCGAAGTCCGCAAGGGTGCCCAGCCGGGGGTGCACCGCATCGTGCCCGCCCTCGGCTGAACCGATCGCCCACGGTGTCCCGACGTCCTCAGGTCCGGCGTGTCTGGCGTTGTTGGGACCCTTGCGGTTCACCTCGCCGATCGGGTGGATCGGCGGCAGGTACACCACGTCGAAGCCCATACCGGCGATCCGGTCCAGCTCGCGGGCAGCGGTCGCGAAGGTTCCGTGCACCGGGTTGCCGTGGGCGTCCCAGCCGCCGGTGGATCGCGGGAAGAACTCATACCAGGAGCTGAACAGCGCTCGGGGGCGGTCGACCCACACCTGGTAGGTAGTGCCCTGAGTGATCAGGTCACGGATCGGGTCGGCGGTCAGGATCTGGGTCACCGGTGCCCCGAGCGCCAGACTGACCCGCTCGTTCAGCGGACGCTCGGTGTCCCGCAACGCCGCCGCCGCAGCGGCCAGCACCATCCGGTTGGCTCCCTGATCGGAGCGGTTCGCCGCGCGTTCCAGCAACTGGGCGCCACTCTGCAGGTCGTTTTCCAGTTCGGGCTCGCTCTGCCCGGCGTCGATCTTCACCTCGATCGCGTGCCGCCAGCTCTGCACGGGGTCGGCCCAGCCGTCCACCCGGAAGCTCCAGGCGCCCACCTGGTCGGGCACCACGGTGGCGGTGAACTGGTCGGTGCCCGGTGGTCCGGGCTCCATCTGAATCTGCCTGGCTGATCCGTTGCCGGGACCGCGCCAGAGGACCGTGGCGCTCACCGCGTCATGTCCCTCGCGCCACACCGTGGCGCGGACCGGAACGTGCTCGCCGACCACCGCTTTGCTGGGATACTGCCCGCAGGAGACTACGGGCGTCACGTCGTCAATGGCGATCCGACCACTCACCGTATGCCTCTTCCCCGTCGGCTCCCCGGCCCCCACCCACCTCCTCTGCCTAGTCTGCCGGTAACGGCCCTCCGGTGCGCGGCGGAGCGGACACCCGTAGCCGCAGTTCGCGCTGCTAACAAAAGTCTGGCTCGTATCCAGCCACCCACGGCGGGCAGGACGGCGAGGGAGGAGGGGGTGTCGGGGAGGCCCGCGGCGTGGATCGGTGGGTGATCCGGCCGCTGCTGTTCTCCCGGATGGTGTGCGGTGCTGGCCCTGGGTCTGCTGGCGCTGGGTCTGCCGGCATTGGGGTGGCCGGTGGCTCGGCGGTGTCGGCGGTCGGCTGCTGCGGTACGGCGTCGGGTGCCACCGGGATTCCTCCGGTGGGCTCTGGGCTGGGCAGGCCGCCGTCGCCGCTGGGATGGGATGCCGGGGCCCGGGTGGTCGTCACCGGTGCTGCAGGTGCCGGGGTTCGGGCGGTGGTCGGGGTGCTGGGGTTGGTGTGCGAGGTCAGGAACAGCACGGCCGCCACGCCCCCGGCGAGGACGAGCGCGCCCGCTGCCGCCACCGGCGTGAGTCTCCGCGACGCGGCCCGGCGCTGGGGCACCTCGATACCGCCGACATCGGCCTGCCACGGGTCGAGATGCCACGGGATGGCGGTCGGCGATGGCTGGGCTGCGACCTGGGTCGGGGCGGGCTCGGCGACGTCCGCCCTGGCGAATCCGCCGGCCCCGATCATCGCCGGAGCCGGCGGGTAGAGTGGGTCCGGCCCGACGGCGGCGCTGGCGGTATCAGCATCGGTCCGGTAGATATCGGCCCGGTAGATATCGGCACGGTAGGTGCTCTCGGCCAGCAGCCCAGACAGGGCGGCGCCGAGCGCGACCGCGAACTGGGGGTCGGCGCCCACGCTAACCGGTCGATTGAGTTCCGCCGAGACGAGGTGCGCGATGAGGGGCACCCGCGAGGAGCCACCGACCAGCAGCACCGCATCGAGGTCCGCCGGCCCGACACTGGCTGATCGCAGCACCCGGTGCAACGCCGCCACGGTCTGGGCCACCTGCGGGCGGATTAGATCCTCGAACTCGGCCCGGACCAGCTGCACCTGAGCCTGGACCTCCGGCAGCAGCACCGGGATCGTCACCTCGGTGCCGGCCGAGAGGGCTTCTTTGGCCTCGGTGCACTCCCGCCGGCAGAGCGCGACACTGCGCTGCACCCGATCGGTCGCCGCGAGCTCACGCAACGCGGGCACGGCGGCAACGACGTGGGCGAACACGGCGTCATCGAAGTCTGCGCCCCCCAACCGTTCGATCCCCTCCGGGACACCGAGAACGGAGAACGTCGCTGGGCCGGCCTTGCGCACCACCGCGGCGTCGAAGGTGCCCCCACCGAGATCATAGACCGCGATGGTGGCGCCGGGGGGGAGCCGCTCCTGGACCGCATAGTTGACCGCCGCGGCCTGCGGCGCAGGGCAGAACATGACCTCCGGCAGATCAACGCCGCCCAGCGCGTCCGCCATGGCCTGGATCGTCTCCGCGGTCCAGCCGACCGGATGCGTGATCGTGATGCCCACGGCGGACCCGCCCTCGCGCTGCGCGACCTGATCGACGACCCAGCGGATCACCAACGCAGCGAGCTTGGGTGCCGAATGCGGGACACCGCCGATCACCACCGGCACCTGGTCGCTGACGCGCCGGATGACCTCGCGGACCACCCGATCGGCAGCGCTTAAGGCGCAGCGCTCGGCGGCCTCCCCGACGATCACCTGGCCGTCTTGGCCCAAGTAGAGCACCGAGCTCACGGCCGCAGACCGGTTACCCAACGGTATTACCTCGGGCAGCGCACGCCGCCCAGGCTCCGCGCGGCAGATGGCCGCAACAGTGCAGGTGGTACCTACGTCAATCCCGAGCCAATAACCCATCCAGGTCCGCCCCATCCCTCGTCAGCCGATCCCGCAAGACCGTAGCGGGGGCACTGAAGCAGATCCGCCGCGACGGCGGCGATATGGATACAGTCCGCCCATGAGAGCACTGCGCCGGTTCACCGTCCGGGCCCAGCTACCCGGACCGCTGGCACCGCTGGAGCCGCTGGCCACCAATTTGCGGTGGAGCTGGCACCCGCCGACGCAAGACCTGTTCGCCTCGCTGGACGAGCGCACCTGGAGCAGGGTCAACGGGGATCCGGTGCGGCTGCTCGGGGAGATCCCCACCCGGCGGCTCACCGAGCTGGCCGCCGAGGAGGCCGTCGCGGCCCGCACCCAAGCGCTCGCCCAGGACCTGCGTCACTATCTGGCGCAGCCCCGGTGGTACCAGCAGCGGCCGGAGGCTCTCCCCCAGGCGATCGCCTACTTCTCCATGGAGTTCGGCGTCTCGGAGGTGTTGCCGTTCTACTCCGGCGGCTTGGGCGTGCTGGCGGGCGATCACCTCAAGGCCGCCTCGGACCTGGGGGTGCCGCTGATCGGAGTGGGGTTGCTCTACCGCTCGGGCTACTTTCGCCAGTCGTTGTCGCTGGATGGCTGGCAGCTTGAGCACTACCCGGCGCTGGACCCGCAGGGCCTGCCGCTGCGCCTGGTCGCCGATGCCAGCGGGGCGCCGCTGCTGGTGGCGCTGCGCATGCCCGGTGGTCGGGTGCTGCGGGCCCGGATCTGGCGGGCCGAGGTCGGGCGGGTGCCATTGCTGCTGCTGGACAGTGACATCGAGGACAATCCCGATGATCTGCGCGGGGTGACCGACCGGCTCTATGGCGGCGACCAGGACCACCGGATCACCCAAGAGATCCTCGCCGGGATCGGCGGAGTCCGCGCGCTGCGGCTGTTCTGTCAGCTCACCGGCCACCCCGAACCCGAGGTGTTCCACACCAACGAGGGCCACGCCGGGTTCCTTGGTCTGGAACGGATCCGGGAGCTGATCAGCGGTGAAGGACTGAGCTTCGACGAGGCCTTAGCGGCGGTGCGGGCCGGCACCGTGTTCACCACACACACTCCAGTGCCCGCCGGGATCGATCGATTCCCGGTGGAGCTGGTACAGCACTACTTCGTCGGATTATCCGAGGAGACTGCGCTGCTGCCCGGCGTCGAGGTCAGCCGCGTGCTGGAACTGGGTGCTGAGGACAACCCGGGGATGTTCAACATGGCGCACATGGGTTTGCGGCTGGCTCAGCGCGCCAACGGCGTCTCGCAGTTGCACGGCGCGGTGTCCCGGGCGATGTTCGGCGGACTATGGCCGCAGTTCGACGTCGATGAGGTGCCGATCGACTCGGTCACCAACGGGGTGCACGGCCCGAGTTGGGCGGCGCGGGAAATCGCCAGCCTGCTCGGCGAGTCCGATGATGGCAACGCGGTTCTGGACGCTCCGGACGCCCTGCTGTGGGAGCTGCGCTGCGTGCTGCGCGCCAAGCTGGTGGACGAGGTACGCAGGCGGGTCCGGGCCGCCTGGCTGGAGCGCGGTGCCTCCGCGCCGGAACTGGGCTGGACGTCGCGGGTTTTCGACCCCCACGTGCTCACCATGGGTTTTGCCCGCCGGGTCCCCACCTACAAGCGGCTCACCCTGATGCTGCGCGACCCCGAACGGCTCCGGGCACTGCTGCTGGACCCTGAGCACCCGGTGCAGCTGATCATCGCCGGCAAGTCACACCCTGCTGATGACGGCGGCAAGGCGCTGATCCAGCAGGTCGTGCGATTCGCCGACGCGCCCGACGTGCGGCACCGGATGGTGTTCCTGCCGGACTACGATATGTCGATGGCCCGCTACCTGTACTGGGGCTGCGACGTGTGGCTGAACAACCCGCTGCGGCCGTTGGAGGCGTGCGGCACCTCGGGGATGAAATCCGCGCTCAACGGCGGGCTGAACCTCTCGATTCGGGACGGGTGGTGGGACGAGTGCTACGACGGTGGGAACGGCTGGGCGATCCCGACCGCGGACGGCGTGGAGAATCCAGAGCGGCGCGACACCGTGGAGGCGCACGCGCTCTACGAGTTGATCGCCAAGCAGGTCGCCCCCCGGTTTTATAACCGTGGCGCCGACGGTGTGCCGATCCGCTGGGTAGCCATGGTGCGCCACACCCTGGCTTCGCTGCGCCCCCGGGTCCAGGCCTGCCGGATGGTGCAGGAGTACGTCGAGCGCCTCTACACGCCGGCCGCCAACTCGGCCACCGGGGTGCGCGGCGATTCCTTTGCCGGAGCCCGGACGCTGGCCGAGTACTCCGCACGCCTGCGCGCCGCCTGGCCCCGGGTCCGCATCGCCCAGGTAGACATCTCGGGCCTGCCCGACACTCCTGAGCTGGGCTCGACGATGACTGTCCGGGCGGCGGTCGTGCTGGCCGGGCTGCGGCCCTGCGATGTGGACGTCCAGGCCATCGTCGGTCGAGTCGATGACCGTGACGAGCTGCGGGACTCGGTGGTGGTGACCATGCAGCCGGTCGGCACTCGTGAGGCCTCCGACGCCGACGGCGAGGGGAAACGATTCGAGGCGACCTTGCCCCTGCCGCACGCCGGGCTGCTCGGGTACACCGTGCGCGTCCTGCCACAGCATCCCTTGATGGCCAACCCTGCGGAGTTCGGCCTGCTCCACCTGGCCACCTAGCCCCGCACCGCACGGAAGAGCAGCACAGTTCGGGCCGGGACCGTGATCTGGGCGCTGGGGCGTCTACTACTTCGCGGGTGGGTGGAATCGCCGTCCGGGAACCCGGTGTCCAGCACCGGCTCGTACCGTTCGCCGTACTCCGGGCCCGGCAGCGTAACCCTGATCGGGCGCGGGCCGGCGTGGAGCACCAGCAGCCACGAGTCGGTGGTAGGTGGCGGTGGGTGAGAGCGCACGTCGGTGCCGTCGATCCACATACCCAGCGTCTGCCGGTGAGTGTCCTGCCAGTCGTCGAGCTCCATCACCTGGCCATCGGGACGAAACCAGACCAAATCAGGGGTGCCGTTGGGAGTGGTGCGGCCTTCGAAGAACTCTGGTTGGCGCAGCGCGGGTGTCGTGGTGCGCAGGGCGAGCAGGCGGCGAGTGAACGCGGTCATCGTCTCGGAGTCTGGATCTGCGGACCAGTCCAGCCACGAGGTCTCATCGTCGAGTCGGTACGGGTTGTTGTGGCCCCGCTGGGTGCGCCAGCGCTCATCGCCGGCCAGCAGCATCGGGGTGCCGGTGGACAGCACCAAGGTGGCCAACAGGTTGCGAGCCTGACGGCTGCGCAAGCGGCGCACCGCCGGTTTCTCGGTCTCCCCCTCGACACCGCAGTTCCAGGACCGGTTGTCGTCGGTGCCGTCGGTGTCGTGAGCGCCGCCCGTACCGCTGGCCTCGTTGTGTTTGCGGTTGTAGGAGACCAGGTCGCGCAGGGTGAAGCCGTCGTGAGCGGTGATGAAGTTGATCGATGCCCACGGCCGGCGTCCGCTGGCCGCGTAGAGATCCGAGCTGCCCGCCAGCCGGGAGGCGAGCTGGCTCACACCGGGGACGCCGCGCCAGAAGTCGCGCACAACGTCGCGGTAGCGCCCGTTCCACTCGCTGAAATGCACGCCGAACCCGCCGACCCGGTAGCCCTCACCGGTGGCGTCCCAGGGCTCGGCGATGAGCTTGCGGGTGCGCAGCAGCGGGTCGGAAACGATCGCGGTGAGCAGCGGGGCGGCCGGGTCGAACGTCCGGCCGCGGGGCCGCCCCAGGACACTGGCCAGATCGAGGCGGAATCCGTCAACGCCCAGCTCGGCTGCCCAGTACCGGAGCGCGTCGGTGACCAGTGCGATCACCGTGGGCGAGCCGCTATCCAGGGTGTTGCCGCACCCGGTGAGGTCGTGTTCAAGGTAGTAGGCGGGCGCGTCCAACCCTCGGTAGGCCAGGGTGGGGCCGCTCAGGTCACCTTCGCAGGTGTGGTTGGCCACCACATCGACGATGACTTCCAGACCGGCGGCGTGCAGCGCGGCCACCATCGTGCGGAACTCTTCCACCTCAGCGCCGGGCACCGCGGCGTATCCCGGATGCACCGCGAGCAGGGTCAGCGGTGAGTAGCCCCAGTAGTTGGGTAACCCGGCGCGCAGCAGGGCCGGTTCGGGGCAGAACGCGGCCACGGGCAGCAGCTCCACACCGGTGATACCCAGGTCAGTGAGGTAGGAGATCACCGCGGGGTGGGCGAGCCCCAGATAGGTGCCCCGGTGCTCGGGTGGCACGTCGGGATGAGTGCGGGTGAAGCCGCGCACGTGCAGCTCATAGAGCACCGTCTGCTCCCACGGCACGTCCGGCCGGGTGCCGGTGTCCGGGCCGCCTCGGGCGGTGACGACCGACACCGGGACGCTGCCGTGCGAGTCGATGTCGCACCGCGGCCCGGCCGGATCGCCCCGGTAGCCCAGCGCGGCGGCCAGGTCGCTCACGCTGCCCTCGACCCGCAGCGTGTACGGGTCGAGGAGCAGCTTGGCCGGGTTGCACCGCAGGCCCCGCGCAGGGTCCCAGGGTCCGTGGACCCGGTAGCCGTAGCGTTGTCCGGGACCCACGCCGCTCAGCAGCCCGTGCCACACCCCGAAGGTGCGCTCAGCCAGCGGCACTCGACGCTCCTCGCCCTCTGCTGAGAGCAGGCACACCTCGACTGCCTCGGCAATGGAGGAGGCGACGGCGAAGCGCACTCCGCCGCCTTCGGCGTGTGCGCCGAGCGGGAAGGGTCGGCCAACGTGCGGGAGGCTCATGGACAGCCATCTTGCCGGCCCGGTCTGACAGTTAGCCCGCCAGTGTCGATCAGCCCAATACCGATCAGCCCAGTGTCGATCAGAACTGGGCCGATCAGCACAATGACCGGGTGACCGCTCCGGATGAGCCACTGCCCGAGGACGCCCCCGTCGACCTGACCGATCTTGTGGTGCGGATGGACGGTGTGGGCGTTCGGCGCGGCGCCGCCACCCTGCTCCAGGGAGTGGATTGGCGGGTGGAGCTGGACGAGAAGTGGGTCGTGCTGGGGCCCAATGGTGCCGGCAAGACCACCCTGCTGCGGCTGGCCGCGACCGAGCTGCATCCGACGTGGGGAACGGTGCATGTGCTCGGGGAACGGCTGGGCCGCGTTGACGTGTTTGAGCTCCGTCCCCGGATCGGGTTCTCCTCGGCATCGCTGGCTAGCCGGATTCCGGATGATGAGGTGGTCTCCGATTTGGTGGTCAGTGCCGGGTACGCGGTGCTCGGCCGGTGGCGGGAACGCTACGAGGACGTCGACAGCGCGCGGGCCGCCGAGCTGTTGGCCACGTTCGGCGTCATCGGGATGGCCCGTCGGCGCTTTGGCACGCTGTCCGAAGGAGAGCGCAAACGGGTGCTGATCGCTCGGGCGCTGATGACCGATCCGGAGCTGCTCCTGCTGGATGAGCCCGCGGCTGGGCTGGATCTGGGCGGTCGGGAGGATCTGGTGGGCCGGCTGGCCACGTTGGCCGCCGACCCAGACGCCCCCGCGACGGTGCTGGTGACCCACCATGTTGAGGAGATCCCGCCGGGCTTTACGCACGCCATGCTGATGCGGGACGGGGCGGTGGTCGCTCAAGGTCTGCTCGAAGCGGTCCTGACCGAAGACAACCTGTCGAAGACCTTTGGTGTTGACCTTGTGCTGCAGCGTTTCGGACAGCGCTTTTTCGCCTACCGCCGTTGAGCAGCGAATGGACGACCGCCGGTAGCGTGCGTAGGCATGGCGCTGGACAGTGAGGTTGTCAGGGAGTTCGTGCGGTTTGAGGTGGACGGCGGCATCGGCACGATCCGGTTGGACCGGCCACCGGTGAACGCACTGAGCCGGCAGGTTCAGGAAGAGATCCGGTCCGCTGCGCAGCAAGCCACAGACCGCACCGAGGTCCGAGCAGTGATTGTTTACGGTGGCGAGAAAATGTTCTCGGTCGGAGCGGACGTCAAAGAGATGGCGACGATGCCGGCGGCCGAGCTGGCGGCGCAGGCAGGGGCCATATCCTCGTCGGTAAGCGCGGTGGCGGACATCCCGAAACCGACCGTGGCCGCGATAACGGGTTTCGCGCTGGGCGGTGGCTACGAGCTCGCGCTGTGCTGTGACCGGCGGATCGCGGGCGCCGACGCCAAGGTCGGGCTGCCGGAGATCCTGCTGGGAATCATTCCGGGCGCTGGCGGCACCCAGCGGCTGCCCCGGCTTATCGGCCCTTCCCGGGCCAAGGAGCTGATCTATACCGGTCGCATTGTCGAGGCGGAGGAGGCGCTGCGGATCGGCCTGGTGGACGAGGTGGTCGCCGCTGAGGACGGGTACGCCGCAGCGTGGCGGTGGGCCTCGCAGTTCGTCGCAGGGCCGGCACGCGCGCTGGCGGCGGCCAAGGCGGCCATCGACGACGGGCTTGACGTCTATCTCAGCGAGGGGCTGCGGCTGGAGACCGAGGCCTTTGGCGCGCTCGCGCACACCGACGACCGCGTGAGGGGGATGCGCTCGTTTCTGGACCACGGCCCGGGCAAGGCGACGTTTGTCGGGAGCTGAGTTGGTTGAGGTAGTTGGGCGCCCGCTAGCGTCCCCCAGATGTCAGACGGCCCAGATCTCAACCCCCACAACCTCCTCAACATCGTTTTGCACCACCTTGAGGTGCCCGCCGCCTTCATCCCTGGATCCTTGCTCTTCGGCGGCGTGGCCTGGTGGCTGGCGCCGCGCCGGGGTTGGGCCCAGGTGCCGGCGATGCTCGCCGGGTGCGCTCTGGCGTTGGTCTTGGCTCTCACCGTGGTGCGCCCGTTCGGTGTCTATCCCGCAGGTGGCCTCAACCCGCTGGCGACGCTGCGGCTGTGTGAGGTGGGCAGCTTGTCGTTGGCCCATCTGTACGAGCAGCTCAACGTGGCGATGTTGATGCCGTTTGCGATTTTTGGGACACTGGCGAGCCGTCGGCCGTTGCTCATGGTGGCCTGCTGCGTGCTCGTCAGTGGGTTCGCGGAGTTCGTGCAGGGCGCTACTGGCGGCGGCGAATGTCAGGTCCGGGATCTGGTGCACAACACGCTCGGCGGCGTCCTAGGGGTGCTGCTGGCTGTGGTGGTGCTGCGGGCCCGGCGCTCCCGTGGTCACCGGGCCAGCACCTCGTCGATCTCGGCGGCGGTCGGCAGAGATGGTTGAGCACCGGGGTGAGTGGCCGCTAGCGCGCCCGCCGCGCACGCCCGAGTGAGCCAGCTGACGTCGGGCAGCCCGCGCAGCAGACCTGCTACCGCAGCGCCGATGAATGCGTCACCAGCAGCGGTACCGTCCACGGCGTTGACCTGTGGCGGGGCTGCGGTCGCGACCTGCTGGCCGTCGCGCAGCAGCACCGCGCCACGCGGTCCGTCGGTGACGGCGAGGGCGCGGGCGGCGTGCAGACCAGGTAGCGCGGCGTACTCGGCACGGTTGGTCACCACCAGGTCGGCGCGGGCCAGCACCTCGGGTGGCACCGGACGGGCGGGGGACGCGTTGAGCACGAACAGCCCGGGGGCGTGCCGCGCGGCGGCGATCACGGCCTGCTCGGGTACCTCCAGCACGGTGAGCACCGCATCAGCGCCGGCCACGTCGTCAGCGTCCACGCGCAGTGCCGCGTTTGCGCCGGGTACCACGATGATGGTGGTCTCGCCGACGGTATCGACGGCGATCAGCGCCAGCCCGGTCGGTTCGGTGACTTGTCGCAGCCGGTCTAGCTGGACTCCCTCGCGGCGGAGCAGCTCCAGCGCGGTGTCGGCCTCGGGGTCGGTGCCCACTGCGGCGATCAGCCGGACCGACAGCCCCAGCCGGCGGGCAGCCAGCGCCTGGTTGGCTCCCTTACCTCCCGGGAGGCGGGCCAAGCCGGTGGCGGTGAGGGACTCGCCGGGGCCCGGCAGCCGCGCCACGGCGATGACCAGGTCGAGGTTGACGCTGCCCACCACGGTCACGCCCACGGGACCCATCTCACCACGCGGCCGCTGCGTGGGACGGTCGGCCGGTCTTAGCGTGCGGCGGTCTCGCCAGCTGACCACGCGTGGTTTCGGGCCGCCCATACAGATTCATATGCGGATTTCCGCCGTACGAGTGAAGCAAATGATTGACTTGTCGTAGTCGGGCTATTACTTTCCGTCGCTATGACGGCACTCACCCCCACTACCCCGTCCGAGCTGACGCCAGTTCTCCGCCCAGCGTGCCTCCCCCGCTGTCGCAGTGTGCTGGGCCACATCAATAGCTCGGCGGAGGATGGGGAGTGGCACTGTCAGCTAGCGGATGGTCATGCTGGCGTCTGTCAAGCTCCTGACGGCACGACGTGGTGAATTCTCGACTCGTTCCGGGCATAGCGCGGACCTTGACCTATCGAGTGCAACCGTGGGATCTGGTCACTACCCTGTTTCCCGGGGTCTCGGAGTTCGCCAGAAAGCCCGCTGTGCTGGCCACCGGCATCTTGGTGGCGTTGTGTGAGTGGCCTGCGATGGAGGCGCTGCGTCAGGTCATCGGTGATGATGAGGACAGCTTGGGCACGGGGGTTTCTCTGTCGCATCAGGCGCCGGTGTGGGTGGGAACCAGGCTGGCCGTCACGGCGCGGTGCGTCAGTGTGACGGGTCGGGTGAGCCGGTGGGAGGTCTGTGCTCAGGACGGGACGCGAAGCGTGGCGGGTGGTTGGGTGGAGTTCGCGGTGGTGCGGACGGCGGCATTCCTGGAGCGGCACAGGCCCACGCCGGCCGGCGGTCCGACTCTGCCTAGCGGGGGGTATCAGCTTTGTCGGACCGTGCGCGATCACCGATCGGAGCCCAGACCGGCCAGGTAGCGGATCCCAGAGATGCTCGGCAGGAAGCAGTAGGCACCGCCACGGGTGGTGACGAATCGGGATAGGCCGTGCAGGACCACCGTCCCCTGCGGCCGCGGTATCGAGAAGCTGGTGGCCCCGTTGGCCTGGGCGCCGATCAGCGGATCGTTGGTCCGGCCGAGCCCGGCGGCAAAGGTCCCATCGTTGGCCCATTGGGTCATGAGGAACTCGAACTGGTCGCGCAGGCTGGCGCCGATGAACAGGCCGAGCAGTCCTCGGGCCTGCCCATCCCGCGGATGGGCCGGGTCATAGGGCGGACCGTAGGCGATCCCGCGCCGGACGATGCGGTGCTGCTGACCGCCGTTGCCGGCGACGCGTTGCCCGCGCGGATTCATCCGGCGAATGTGCGATCCGATCGGGCACCGGTAACCCTGCTCGTCGCCATACTCCCCGACATAGTCGAAGTTATTCATCGCTTCTGGTGAAATCGGCGGGTTGGGTGTGTCGGTGTCCGGCGAGAGGACCAGTGGCGTGCCGTTGCGCCAGCGCCCACACAGCTTCGCCTCGATCAGCTCCGCTGGCATCCCGGTGCTGGCTGCCTGCTGAGCGACAAATTCGGCAAATGCGTCGACGTCTTGTTCGAGCACGCGAAATGCGGCGAAGCTGCCATTAATGCCCAGTTCGAGAGGCTCCGGTACGGGATAGCTGAACTGGTCGAACTGGCTGGGATAGCCGAGCAGAAACTCGCCGACGGGGGCCGGCGGCAGCGGGTCTGGCAGCCCTGAGGGCGGGATACCGTCAATGGTCGGCTGAGAGAGGTTGTCACGGTAACCGAAGTGCGCGAAATTGCCGGGCAGCCGCGCACCGTCCTGCCGGCCCAGCTCGACGCAGCCGGGGAACCAGGCTTGTTCCAGGTGTTTCGTCGCCACGTCGAGCGCATCGTCGCACTGGGCAAACAGCACCACCAACAGGTGCAGCGCCGGGTCCGCTAGCCACGGCAGCCAGCGCTCCGGTGCGCTGGCGCCGACGTCCCCCACGCTGGCCGCGCGCTGCACCGCACCCTCCCGGTATTCCACCGGAAAGCTGGCCAGGGACGCGGGTGGCACCCCTAGCGCCGCGAGGCCCGGGAAGGTGATGCCCAGGCTGACACAGCAGTCCGGCTTCACCGGCCAGGGCGCTGCGGTGGTGAGGGCGGCAATAGCCGAATCGCTGTCCATGAGCGCGGCCAGAAACGCGCGGGCACCAGCCGATTTACGCACGCTCAGGCCGAGATACCGGGCCACCGGCATGGTATAGCCCCGCAGGATGAGCCCCTGCACGTCCCCCAACTCGATGCCCACCACTGGTAATCCCTCCTCGCGGTCATATTAACTCGGACCATCACGGGTCACGTTAAGGATGTCGAGCACGGTGTGCTCGGGATAGGCGCTGTAAAATGGCTCCACGCAGCCACAGTCGACGCGGTGAACGTAGTTCAGGAACTCCTGGCGATGGGTCTGGACCGGCAGTGGCGGCGCATCCTCCACGTGCGCCAGAAGAGTGTTGAACACGTCGCCGATATTGTCGATGAATTCGTTGATGTACACATCGAAGTCGCCGTCGTAGGTGGTGATTACCCCGAGCTGGTCGTTGCCGAGGAACGCGAATCTGCCGAAGTGCACCGTGCCGATTTTATTGAATGCGACAGTGATCGGATTCTTATCCGGTGGCAGCGCCTGGAGCGCTTCGACGGCCTGTCGAAGCGCGGCGTAGTCTTCCGGAGACTTCGCTTTCATCACCACCGTCAGCGGATGCTGGACGGGTTGTGATGGCTGCTCGGCCATGGGGCATCCTTCCGGTCAGGAGATCAGTGGTCGTAATCAGAGTCACCGGCTCAGACCGCGCTCATCGAGCCTGCGCCGCAGTTGGGTTAACGCCCGCGCCCGGGTGGGTCCAATGCCGCCGGCCGGGATTCCAGTCTTACGGGCGACTTCGGTGTATGGCCCTGGGGGGTTGAGAAACAGCTCCCGGATGAGGATCCGGCGCCGCGGTGGCAACGTCGCGACAACGTTCCACAGCCGCGCTGCGGTGTCTGCGTCCACGGCGTGCTGCTCTGGGTCCACGCCCGAATCAGCCAGCCGTTCCACCGCCGCGTCGGGCGGAGTTGGGGTCTGGTGTGCCTGCTGGCGCAGGATACGCAGGCACTCCCGCTTGGCAGTGGTCGCCAGCCATCCGCCGAGTTGCTCGGGAAACTGGATCCGGTGGCAGTTCTCCGCCAGCCGCAACCAGGTCATCTGCACGGCGTCGAGGGCGTCGGCATCCTGCAGCCCGAACGAGCGCACCTTCGCGAACACGACTCCGCTATATCGACGTACGATCTCGTTCCACGCCTGCGGATCTCGCTCGCAGGCGCGCAGGAGTAGATCAGTGGTGCCTGGTGCGGCGTCCGGCGGGCTGAGGGTGGTTGTCATCGGTACCCCTAGTGACGTGTGGTGGGCCGGAGGCGGGTGTCCGGGTGGTGATCAAGTCAAGGTTGCTTCGTGAGTATGTTGTAGGTCAACAGTACGTTGTACGCTGATAAGTACAGTGTTATACTGGAGTCCGCAAGGCGCCATCGCCCAATTGGGTGTACGTTGTACGTCTCGTGGTAGTAATTGAGATCAAGGAGGACTCACCGTTGAACGACCAGTCCAGTGCCTCTCGCGGCCGCTGCGACTCCACGGCCTGGGTGGGCGTCGACCCCAGCCAGGACTACACGCGGCCGCCCCCGTTGTCCCGGCCTCGGATCGTGCGGGCCGCGCTGAGCTTGGTCGACGAGAAAGGCTTGCCCGCCTTGACGATGCGGGCGTTAGCCACCGAGCTCGAGGTCTCACCAATGGCCCTGTACAACCACGTGCGGGACAAAGAAGAGCTGGTGGACCTCATGCTCGATCTGGTGCTGGGCGAGGTGGACACCTCGGCCACTGAGGGCGACTGGCTGACTCAGCTCCGCGCGTTGGCGCGCAGCTACCACCAGGCCTTGACCGCCCATCACGAGCTAGCCCAGGCCTACCGCGGCCGGGTCAGGATCGGCCCGCACGGCCTGTTGGTGATCGAGCGGGCGATCGGGCTCCTGCTGGAGGGCGGATTCTCTCCCCCGGAGGCGTCCGACGCCTTCTTCGCCCTGTTCACCTATACCGTGGGCTTTGAACAAATGGGATATATCGTCCGGTTGCGGGGGGGCGCAACCCACGAGGGAGGGGAGGCCGGGTACTACCCACTACTGCCGCCAGAGCAGATCCCTGCTGTGACCACCGTGGGTCCGCATCTGGATGGTGTGCACCGACCAGGCCGCTTCGACTACGGCCTTGACCTGCTGCTGGCTGGCTTGCAAGCCAAGCTCGCACAGAGCGGCAAGGCCGCTGCCGCGCCGTCGTGAGGGCGGTCACGCAGAGGTAGGCTCCGCAGCTACCGATCGGTAACCTTGTAGTCATGAACATTACGGTTCTGATCAAGCAGGTGCCGGATACCTGGTCTACGCGCACGCTGGCCGATTCCGACTACACTCTTGATCGCGCTTCGGCGGACGTCGTGCTGGACGAGATCAACGAACGCGCGGTCGAGGAGGCCCTCAAGATCAAGGAAGCAGCCGGCGGTGAGGTCACCGTGGTCACGATGGGTCCGCAGCGGGCCACCGACGCGATCCGTAAGGCGCTGTCGATGGGGGCGGATAAGGCGGTGCACCTGTCCGACGAGGGCCTGCACGGGTCCTGCGCGGTGGCGACCGCCAAGGCCCTGGCCACAGTGATCGGCACGCTCGGCGAGGTCGATCTCATCATCGCCGGTAACGTCGCCACCGACGGCACCGTGGGTGCCGTCCCGGCGATGGTGGCTGACGTGCTCGGCCTGCCGGAGCTGACCCACGCCCGCAAGGTCACTGTCGAGGGACGCACCGTGACCGTCGAGCGGGAAACCGACGACGCGATCACGATCCTGCAGGCGCAGTTGCCAGCCGTGGTCAGCGTGAACGAGAAGATCAATGAGCCGCGCTACCCGTCGTTCAAAGGCATCATGGCCGCAAAGCGCAAGCCGGTCAGCACGTTATCGCTAGCCGATGCGGGCATCGAGCCCAGCGATGTCGGACTGGCCAACGCCACCTCGGTGGTGGTCGAGTCCACGCCACGCCCGGCGCGGGCGGCCGGACACATCGTCACCGACGAGGGCGACGGCGCAGCTAAGCTCATCGATTACCTCATCGGCCAGAAGCTGATCTGATCCCGCCCATCCCTAACAGGGTCGCAGAGGAGAACCGTCATGGCAGAGGTCCTGGTCCTCGTCGAGTACTCCGGTGGCGAGGTCAAGAAAGTCACCAACGAACTGCTCACCGCGGCAGCGAGGCTGGGTGAGCCGGCCGCGGTGGTGGTGGCCACCCCGGGTACCGCCGGCAAGCTCCGGGGTCAGCTGGCGGCCTACGGCGCCGCCACGATCTACGTCGCCGAGTCCGAGGAGGTGGATCAGTACCTCACCGCTTCTGCCGTCGGCGTGCTGGCGACGCTGGTAGCCTCAGTCTCCCCGGCTGCGGTGCTCCTCGTCGCCTCGCCGGACGGCAAGGAGATCGCCGGCAAGCTGGCCGTGCGCACCGGATCTGGTCTGCTCTCCGACGTTGTCGAGCTGGCGCAGGACGGCACCGCCACGCACTCGGTATTCGGCGGTTCCTACCTGGTCACCTCGCGCGCCACCACGCCGGTCGCGGTGATCACTGTTCGGGCCGGCGTGATCGAACCGCGTGAGTCACCCGGTGCAGCTGCCGAGCAGATCGTCACGATTCCCGCGGTCGACGCGGCGACGACAGCGAAGGTCATCGAGCGCCGGCCCGTCGAGGGCGGTGACCGCCCTGAGCTCACCGAGGCCAGTGTGGTGGTCTCCGGTGGCCGTGGCGTCGGCTCGGCGGAGGGCTTCGGGGTGATCGAGAAGCTCGCCGACGCGCTCGGGGCCGCGGTCGGAGCATCCCGGGCGGCGGTCGACTCCGGCTACTACCCGCATCAGTTCCAGGTCGGGCAGACCGGCAAGACCGTTGCTCCGCAGCTCTACGTCGCGCTCGGCATCTCCGGTGCTATCCAACACCGCGCCGGGATGCAGACGTCCAAGACCATCGTCGCGGTCAACAAAGACCCCGAAGCACCGATCTTCGAGATTGCCGACTTTGGTCTGGTGGGCGATCTGTTCACCATCGCCCCGCAGCTCACCGATGCCATCGCCAAACGTAAAGGCTGAGGCGCCCGCTGGGCACCCGATGCCGCCCACGCGCCCGTATCTGGTCGGTCACTTCGGCATGGCGGCCTCCACCCACTGGCTGGCCACCGGTACCGCGATGAGCGTGCTGGAACGTGGTGGCAACGCCTTCGATGCCGCTGCGGCGGCCGGGTTCGTCCTGCAGGTGGTCGAACCGCACCGCAACGGCCCTGGCGGTGAGGTCCCCATGGTGTTGTGGGACGCGCGGACCCAGAGCGCGCACGTGGTGTGTGGGCAAGGGGTGGCCCCGGCGGCCGCCACGATCCCCGCGTTCCGCGATCTGGGCCTGGAGGTCATCCCGGGTACCGGACTTCTGCCGGCGACGGTGCCCGGTGCGTTCGGCGCGTGGATCCTGCTGCTCCAGCGGTGGGGTACCTGGACGCTTCGGGACATCCTCGACTATGCGATCGGCTACTGCCGTCGCGGTTACCCGGCGCTACCTGGCCTCGTATCCACCCTGGCGACGGTTGCCGACCTCTTCCGGACGCACTGGCCCACCTCAGCCGCCACCTGGCTGCCCGGCAACGCGCTCCCGACCGCTGGCAGCATGGTGGTCAACCCCGTCCTCGCCGAGACGTACCTCAGGATCGTCACTGACGCCGAGCGCGGTCACGCCACTCGGGACGCTCAGCTGGCTGCCGCTGCGGAACTCTGGTACCGCGGTTTCGTCGCTGAGGCCATCGGCGAATTCTGCGCCACCACACGCTGGCTCGACACCTCCGGAGAGCCGCACCAGGGGCTGCTCAGCGCAGCCGACCTCGCAGCCTGGCAGCCTACTGTTGAGCAGCCCGCCTCCTTCGACTACCACGGCTACCGCGTCCTCAAAACCGGTCTCTGGGGTCAAGGGCCCGTCTTCCTCCAGCAACTCGCGCTGCTCGCTGGGTTCGACCTTGACGACACGGACCTGCGCGGTCCGGATTACCTGCACGTGGTCACCGAGTGCGCCAAGCTGGCCTTTGCTGACCGCGAAGCCTGGTATGGCGACAGCCCCGCCGCCCCCGACACTCTCGATCACCTGCTCGACCCCTCCTATACCACCGCGCGGCGTCGCCTGATCACCGAGACCGCCAATAACGATCTTCGACCCGGGCTGCTCGGTGGACGCGAACTCCGGCTCGCGCGGCCTCCCGCCCACCCCATCCAGCGCGATGAGCCCGCGGGGACAGTCGCCCCCGCCGTCACCGTCGACGGTCGGGTGCGCGGCGATACCTGCCACGTTGACGTCATCGACCACCTCGGCAACGTGATCTCCGCAACCCCCAGCGGCGGTTGGCTGCAAAGCTCACCCACCCTTCCCGTTCTCGGATTCAGCCTCGGCACCCGAGCCCAGATGTTCTGGCTCGACGAAGGTCTGCCGAACTCCCTACGGCCCGGCGCCCGACCCCGCACCACGCTCTCGCCCACTCTTGCGCTGCGTGATGGCCACCCCTGGCTGGCCTTCGGCACCCCAGGCGGCGATCAACAGGATCAATGGAGCCTGCACTTCTTCCTGGCGGTCCTCCACGGCAAGCTCAACGTGCAAGAAGCAATCGACGCCCCCGCCTTCCACACCGAGCATGTCCCCAGCTCGTTTTTCCCCCGCATCGCCCGCCCCGGACACCTCAGTGTCGAGGACCGATTCCCCGCCACCACCCTTAACGAACTCCGCCGCCGCGGCCACCACGTTGACGTCTGCGGGCCCTGGACACTGGGCCGACTGTCCGCGGTCGCTAAGGAACCTCGATATCTCGCCGCCGCCGCCGACCCCCGCGGAGGCGAGGGCTACGCAGCCGGCCGCTAACCTGGCGGCCGCCCCGGCGCTGTGGTCGGTCCCAGCGGTAGCTTGGCGGCCCCGAGGTGCCGGATAGCGAACAAGGGTTGGCCGGCCCTGGGGCTACTCCTTGAGACGGGCTGGGATGGCCTGCAGACGTTCGGCGAGCTCGCGCAGCCGCGATGATGGGTGCCCGCGGGTGAGCAGTTCCCCGACGAGCAGCCGGTGCAGCGCAGCCCACTCCGGGGCGGCCCGCTTCAGCGTCAGCAGCGTCGATTCAATGGTTGATTCCGTTGCGCCGCTTCCCGGATCGCGGTCCGCTGCCCGGCGACGGACCATCCGGCGGTGTGGGCTGTCGCGATTCGTGGTCCCAGCCCGGCCCGACGAAGCCCAGCCTGGCCGGCCGTGCAGCAGCATTGGACGCCTCAGTCCGCTTGGAAGGGTTTCCATGCTCGATGTGTGGAAGCGGGGCCGGCAGGTACCATCCGCCTACGATCGGACAGCCCCGATCAAAGGTCGATCATCCGATCCGGAATGATCACTCACATTCGAACGGTGGATCCAGGCTCAGAGGGTGACGGAGTCGATATCTGTGACTGACACGACCATGAATGACGAGGCTGTCGGCTCTGATCGCGGTACTCAGCTGCGCAACCAGGTCGTCGAGGGCCTCATGGCTGAGGGCACGATCGTCTCGGCAGTGGTCGAGGCGGCGATGCGCAAGGTTCCCCGGGAGCTGTTCGTTCCGGGGGTGAGCCTGGACGAGGTTTACCACCGCTATAACGGTGTGGTCACGAAGCGGGACGAGGACGGGAACTCGCTCAGTTCGGTGTCCGCGCCGCAGGTTCAAGCGCACATGCTGGAACAGGCGGAGATTACTGTCGGGATGAGGGTCCTGGAGATTGGCTCCGGCGGGTACAACGCCGCGCTGCTAGCCGAGCTTGTCGGTCCCGCTGGCCAGGTCACCACGGTCGATATCGATGAGGACATCGCCGACCGGGCTAGCCGCCTGCTTGCCGAGGCGGGTTATTCCCAGGTGAATGTCGTGCTCGCCGACGCCGACGGCGGTGTCCCCGAGTACGCTCCCTACGACCGGATCCTGGTCACGGCCGGTGCGTGGGACATCCCACCGGCCTGGGTGAGGCAATTGGCTGAGGGCGGACGCCTGCTCGTGCCCTTGCAGGTGAGGGGCCTGTCGCGCACGATTGCGTTCGAGCACGCCGAGGGGTGCTTGGTCAGCCGGTCGTCGCGGTTGTTCGGCTTTGTGCCGATGCGGGGCGCCGGTGTGCACCAAGACAGGCTGCTGGTGCTGCGCGGGGGCGAGGTCACCGTGCGCGTTGACGACGAGTTCCCCGTTGACTCGGGTGTGCTGGAGGGGGTGCTCGATACGCCGCGGGTGGAGGTCTGGAGTGGGGCCACCATCGGGCGGTTCGAGCCGTGGGCCACCGCGCACCTGTGGCTGGCCACGGCACTGCCCGGGTTCTGCCGCGTCGTGGTGGACCGGACGCTCGACACGGGCGTGATCTCCCCGCCAGGCCGGCAATCAGCCACGTCGGCTGTTGTCGCGGGCGGAAGTTTCGCCTATGTGACGACACGGCGCACAGCCGAGGAGATGACCCTGGAGTGGGGTGTCCACGCCTTCGGCCCCGAGGCCAGCAAGCTCGCCGAGCAGGTAGCCGAGCACCTCCGGGTATGGGGGCGAGACCACTGCGGCGGAGGCGGTCCGCAATTCCGCATCTACCCGGCGGGCACTCCCGATGACCAGCTATCCCAGGGGCGTGTTATCGACAAGAAGCACAGCCGGGTCACGATCTCCTGGCCCCAAGCGGCAACTGCCACAGCCGGTCAAGACGTCCTGCAGCACACCACCGAGTAGGAAGAATGACCCATATGTCGGATACCCAGTTTTCAGGCAGCGCGGCGGCACTGGCCGAACGGCCTGGCGAGGGGGACGACGAGTTCGCATTGGATGTACGGGTTGTCGTGGCCTACGGGCCGGCCATGGCGGATTGCCCCACTGACGACGGCTGCGGCAACACGTGCGAGGACGACGCCAGTGCCTGCAACTCATTCGCAGACGATCCGTCCTGATGGGTGCTGCACCCGTACAGCCACAGTTTCGCGGGAGTCGAGAAGGGGCAGCGAGATCATCAGCGGTGTACCGGTGGACTGGCGCGGCGCTGTTGCGTGCCAGCACTGACCCGGGAGGATTAGATCTGCCCGAAGACCTGGACTTGTTCGGCGATGACACTGCGCAGCGGGGGCTGGCGTGGCTGTCGGCAATGTGGCGGCGCGAGGACGTTCGCACAGCGCTGGACCACGCGAGCCCCGCCTTGTCACGACGGATTGACAATATGGTGGCCCTCGGGAGCCGTGATGCCCGACAGGTGCGCCGGGTCGTGATCTCGTTGGCGTCCTATGTGCTGCGCTGGCAACAGCGTCCCACGCCGTTCGGCCTGTTCGCCGGCGTCGGCTTGGCCCGGATCGGAGCCGGGGCCACGGTGCGGTGGGGCCGCGCGCACCGAGTCGCGGTCCGGGCGGACGCGGGCTGGCTGGGCGACGTCCTTGCTCGTCTGCACCAGTGCCGCGAGCTGCTGGAGCGGCTGTCGGTAGTCGTTAATGACGCCGGGACTGTGCGCGGCGTTGTGAACATGAACGTCGGAGGTGAGTCATCGGAGATGGCGGTCTCACTGATGGCGGTGCTGTACGAGGAGATGGAGGTTGTCTGGCCCTCCGGTGTCGCTCTGCGGGGAGTGGCATCAAACCGCCCCGAGGTGCGTTAGCTGAAG
>JAFAPC010000077.1 GCA_019247305.1 Pseudonocardiales bacterium | reverse complement strand
ACATCTCCTCCGGGACAACCACCCGAAGATCACACTACATCCCAGCCCCCAGCGCTGACCGACACGCCCAAGACCCCCGAACGAACCATCATGCCCATCCAGCACCACAGCTCAGAACAACGACTGAATGTTTGCTGGCAAACTCCTACCTTAATGGCGACCCACTCGAGGGCCCACATATCACTACGGTCGATAACGGTGTACCAGAATGCACTAACAAGTCATAAGCCCGCTATTACCACGGCCGCACTTCGTGACGTGTCACTGCGTAGCCGCGCGATGCGCGGTCGGTGCTGTTCGTGAACTCGACGTCACCGACGTTTCTGGTGCCTCCCCACGTCGGTCCTGTCGAGTTCACGGCACTGGGCCTTCCCTGCCGGTCCGTGAGGTCCCGGTCCCGCTGGGTCAGCGTCCTCCCATGGTGAAGCTGGTCATATGGTGGCGCACCATGGTCGCGATACGCGCTGGAAGATCACACACTGCGGTTGCTGTACTATGTGCCGACCGGTTGTGGCGGGCCGCCAATGACCGCTGACACACCACGAACGGCGTCACATCCTCAACCGACCTCGTGCGCGTGGGTGTCGGGCACTCAAGCCGACGTTCGGCGAGCTGCTCAGCGCTGGCTTGACTCGGCCGCGTTCCAGCGGCTTACCGCGGCACTCGGTGGGCCTCGCTCGCCTATGGCTGATCGGGCAGCTCTGGTGGAGTGGAGCGGGAGAATCCTGGACACCCGCCGTGGCGCCGAACGGCGAGAGGCCATCCCGACAACGTGGACACCAGAGCACATTCGGGAACTGCTCTCGGCTGCGGGACCCCTCGGTCTGCTGCACACCGCCGCGCCCTGCCGGGCGGCCTACGACATGACGGTCCTGCTGGGCGGCGCTACCACCGGAAACCGTCTCCGGACCGGGCTCGCGCGGGACCTCGCGGGCCGAGGCGTACACCTTGGCATGCTGGTTGCCGCCACCGCCGAGCGCGCACTGAGTGATCATGAGCGTGGTAGCGACCCAGACAGCGTGCCGGATCGGACTGAGTGGGCTAACCTCCTGCGCTACCTCGCGGACGTCTTCGGCCCCTTGCGCCCCGGCGCCGTGACAACCGGCGGCACCGGGGCTGCCGCGTGGCGCGACCACGAGTTCACCAGTGCTATGGGCACGAATCTCCGCGTGCTCGTCGCCCCGTCCAGCAGTGCCCACCGGCGCGCGAATACCGCTGACAGCCTGGCGTTCCTTCTCCAGCGGATCCCCCCGGTGCGGCGGCGTCACGTGCTCGTCATCACCAGCGCCATTTACACGCCCTACCAGTTCTTCGCGGGTGCTCCGGTCGTCTTGTCGGACGGAGCGAAACACGTCGAGCTTGTCGGCACTCCCACGGGTACCAATGGCGATACCAACCTCTTGGCGCAACGGATCGCGCAGGAGATTCACGCTGCGGTGCACGCGGCCACCACCATCCTGCGGTAGCGACGGCGTGATGTCACGATGCTTGCCGTCCTCGACGAAGCACAGTAGCGTGCGGATCGCGGTGAGTTGCGCCACCCGGTTGAGCACGGTCGTTTCTGGTGGGGATCTCGGAGCTGCACCTTATGATCCGACCCGGGCAGCTCACTCAGGTGCACAAGCATCCATGAGACTCCGTACGTGCGGCCCACAAGGTGCTTAAGCATCCATAAGACCGTGCTGGAGTTGGTCGGAAGGTGCACAAGCATTCATGTGGCGGGTCAGCTTGCTGGAGGTGGCCCGTCGGTGCGCGGGATGCGTCTGCTCTTGTCGTCCTGGGTCAGGTAGTCCGTCTAACCTCGGACACCAACAACCTGACAGTGCCGCCGGCGGCCCACTCGGCGTGGCTGGCACTGGCTGGCGGCTACGCCGCTATTCTTCTCCGCATCAGTGAGCTAGAGTCGGTGGACCTGCCGGCAGAGCTCCTCGATCAAGCCCGCGATGCCGCTCGCAGTGGCTCCGTGGGCAGCGTGTCTGATTACGTGGCGGAAGCTGTGCGGCTTCGTCTGGCCAAGGATCGGGCACTCGCTCAGGTCAGCAGGCTGTTCGGTGGACCGCCGCCTGAGGCGGTTCTCGCCTTTCCGGCAGCGGGCAGGCCTTCCGCCCCGCCGCGCCGCTTCGTGATCGGTGGTTGAGTCATCGTCTATCCCGTCGGCGGCTCTGACCCGCGCCTGCGCGCTGATCCCCCGGGGCCATGAGCTCGGCGTGGACGTCCTGCTCGGTCTGCCCTGTACCGTCGTCGATTTCCTGGACACCGCGCAGGCGCGCGGTTGGCGCTTTCGTTCAGCAGAGCCTCTCTTAGCCCAAGCACCGGGGAAGATCGTGGCGCGGCCGTTATTGGTGAGTGATGAGCGTGCGGGCGTGTTGGTGCAGGGGCGCGGCGATATCGAGGTGCTCGCCGTCCTCGACCAGGCACAGCAGTTTCAGGATCGCAGCGAGCTGAGCGACCTGGCCGCTGGGACTATCGAGTAGGTCGGCGAAGGTGCCATGTACGGTTCTCAGGACGTCGGGACGGAGAATGCTGGCGCAGTAGAGCACAGCGGCGTCGTAACCGGCCGGTGCCAGACCCCAGGCCTCCCAGTCCAGCAGGCAGAGGCGGGGTGCGGTGAGGTTAGCCCAGTGCAAATCGCCGTGGGCACAGGTCCACTCCACCTCCGTGGGGTCACTATTGACGCCGAATGCGGACAGTAGGCGTAGCCGCAGTCGGGAACCGGCGACGCAGACCCGTTCGGTTGGGTGTGCGGCCAGGATGTCCACGGCTCGCCGGAGGTCGGCCCACCAGGTCGGCGTGAGGTCTGGGGTGCTCCGCAGCACCATGTCGTGGGCGATCACCGGGCTCGGCGCAACGGTCATGAGGTCGGCCCGTAGCTGGCAGTCGCCGTCAGACCAGTCGAGTTTGGTGACGAGCCGGGGCTTGGGGACGTCGTCAATCGCGCCCGCGTCACGGTTCCCGGTCCAGAAGGCCCCGCCAGCCCAGTAGGACATCTCGGCCGCCACCCGCAGCCAACGCTCACCATCGGCGGTGCTCACCGGAGTACCGATGGTTCGATCGTGCCAGCCGAACACCGGTGGCGCGGTGATGGTGGCGCCGAGCACACCCGCTGCGCGCTCCAGCTGGGCACCCAGCCAGGCACGGCGTTGGCCGTTCGGTTCGGCAGTCGTCATCGTCATTCCTTCTGGCGGTGGGTTACCCGGCCTGCGGTCCCCGGTCAGGGTAGCTGTGCGTTGTTAGGCTCGGCCCTGTGCTGATCGACCGGCTTGACGTAGTGACGTATGACGAGACAGCGGGCAATCCCAGGGAAGAACTGGGCATCAGGAGGACAAAATCGACTCGCGCATGGGGAGGGAAGTGGTGATGACATTGGCCGATGACCGGTCTCAGGAGCGCCCTTGGGGTGAGCGGTTACGAGCGTGGCGCCAGGACGTGAAACATTGGTCGCGGGCAGAGTTCAGAGACGAAATCGAAGCAGCTGCATATAAGTTAGGCGAAAGCAGGGGGCAGAAACTAGCCGAGCGACTGATAGGCCGCTGGGAAGCGGGAGAGGTGGCGCGGCCGCAGGCCGTTTACTGCAGGCTTCTCGCCCACCTGGGCGCACCGCTACCCCCACCAGCCGAGCCCCCAGCCGAGTCTACTGTGTCATCTAGCGAGGTGGATGCCTCGAAACCGTGGGGGTGTCGCGCTACTCTAGAGATGCTGCGTGCGGAGATGGGAAACAACGTGGAGCGACGATCAATTTTCGCACCATCAGGGCTTACCCTCGTCAGCCTGGCGAATCCCTGGCTGCTCGATCCGATCGACCGGGTGGTGGACAGCATCGACGGTCGGTGGATCGGTCACGCCACGGTCACCGACATCGAGGCGATCACCGCTGCACGGCGGCGCATGGACGACGCGCTGGGCGGCGGCTCCCTGCTCGCGGCGGTCCGCGAGGACCTGCGCATCTCGGTCACCATGCTGACTCGCGCCTCCTATTCGGCTGAGGTGGGCCGGCGCCTGTACTCAGTCACCGCGGACCAGGCGACTCGCCTCGTGGATGTGCTTCGATGCAGGCTGGCACGGACAAGCGCAGCGCTATACCCAGATGGCACTGCGCGCCGCCCATTCCGCGGAAGACCGCCAGGTCGGCGCGAACGTCCTGGGATTCGCCGCGTCCCAGGCAGCGTGCAGCGGAGACGGCGTCGCCGCCGAGGGACTCAGCCGGACTGCGCTGGCCGGCGGGCGGGGTGCGCTGACGCCGGCGGTCGAGGGATACGTGCGTCTTGGACTGGGTAGGGGTCGCGCGTGCTTGGGTGACCTGTCCGGAGCTGCTGCCTCGTTCGACACCGCCGAAGCACTGCTCGCCTCCTCGGATCCTGAGGGCGAACCGGACTGGACCTACTGGTTCACCGTCGGCGAACTGCACGGAATCGTCGGTCAGACCTACCTGCTCGCCCACGAGCCGGAAACCGCTGTCGGGCATCTCCATCAGGCCATCGAGGAAACGGGTGAAGAGTTCGCGCGCGACCGAGCAGCGTACCTGGCCGATATGGCAACCGCTCAGGTTCTCAACGGAGACCTGGACGAGAGCCGGCACAACGCCGAACGCGCTCTGGAGATCCTCAGTGGAGACCTCAACTCTGGGCGGGTCGTGGAGTTGCTCACCAACTACTGCGCAGCACTGCGCGCGCACAACCCGCGAGGCGCAGCGGACTTCGAGGAACGTCTGGCCGCTTACACGCGCTCACCCAGCCAGGCCTAGACGCGCCCCGAAACGGCGGAGAGGCAAAGGCAGTGGCCTCCTAACCGGCTCGCATGCACACGGTGAAGTCGAGCCGTACCTCGGGCTGCGACTCTGCTATCACGCGTAAGTCCGCCTGGGCCAGGCGCTTTTTGAGTTCGTCGAGGCCTGGGGTCCACAGTGCCAACCTTTGCCGGTCCATCTGTCGGTAAATCTTTAACATCCTCGTTTCGCGCTTGGCGTGCTCAGACCACGTTCCCAGCATCAAGAGGCCATCGTCTGTCAACAGCGACGCCATGCGGGTCAACGCTCTTTGCAGCAAGTCGTCGAATGGCTTGGTCGCATCCCCCTGGTGCCGCCAGCCGAAATGTGACAAGGTGCCCAGCATGCACGTGATAAGGTTGAACGGGCCGTCGAACGGGAGCTGGTTCGCGCCGAAGTCACCCAGCATCATGGTAATTCGCTGGTCGTTCGGGCACTGGCGTTCACGGTTGGCGTCGGCGAAGCGGAAGCAGTCGTAGTCTTCGTCGATCGCGATGATCTCGCCGTCGGGGACGACTGCGTCGCGTAGTTGGATCGGATACCGCCCGGTGCACATGCCGACGTCCAGGTACCGCCGGATTGTTCCCCACCGTCCTCGCCTGCGCAGAACTTCTTTTGTGCGCTCGATCTCCACGGTTTTCAGGGTTTGGTCTTCTGCGTCCAGGTCGAACTCGTACATGGCCAGCCAGTTCGACTCATAGTCGATCTTTGCGTTAGCCGAGTCCACGGCCTGCTGAAGCTGGTCTAAGAACGACTGCAACGACTCGGCGGATTCCCACAAGTCTTGAAAGTACTGCTCGGCGCCTCGCAGGTAACCCGCATAGTTCTGCACCAGCGGCGTGTACGTCATGACGCGGGAGATGACGCCGAGGCGGCCGCCCTCGAACACGTCGACTCGAAAGTCGTCATAGATGGCCAGCTCATTGTCGGTCGGGTCTGACAGCATGTCAGATATGTTCTGGAAGAGCTGGTTCTCGTCGAATACGACGCGCGTTTCAAAGCCCTCCGCTGTCATTCTCCGAATGTTGATCTTCAGGTTTTCAAACTGTCTGTTGAAGCGCTCTAGTTCGTCGTTCTTTCCCAGTTGTCGCTGCATGACCCGGTGCTGTCGGTGGGCTTCGGCGACCATGTGTGGTGGCTGGTCGAGCAAAAAGAGGCGTCGGGCCTGGCCGCCGGTGTCGTGCAGGCGTCTTAGCATCCGGGCGTTGGCCTCGATGATGCCCGCCTGGGTTCTGGTCCAGAAACCGGAGGAGAGGAACGTTGTTGTCCAGAACCGGCGCTGGACCCGGTCGAGCGCTTCCGAATAGGCGGAGATGGCGCTGCGCGAGGAGTCGAAGGTCAAGGGTCGCTGGAGTCGGGGTCTGTGGTTTTCTGCATACCCACGAAGACTCTCGATCGTCCTGGTCAGGCGGCTGCGCTCGTCCTGGAGCGTGGTAGCGAAGCCCAGATCGGCGTCGTCGATCTCCCGGTCACCGTCGGGAGTGGGCGGCGGGAGCACCAGCCAGGCCTGGCGCATCTCGTCGATGCAGATGTCGATGCTCGCGCGCAATGCGGCCTCGGACTCTCGGCTGAAGCGGAACGTCGTGAGGCCGAGGACGTCGGAGGGCAACCCGACGCCCTCCTCTTCAAGAATCCAGACCCGCGGCGCCCCGAGTTGGGAGACAAAGAAGCCGTACTCCAACACGACGTTGTCGCGGGCCGCCTGCACTCGGTCGCCTCGGAAGTCCCGAGTGTCGTCCTTGGCGAAGATGAGCAGGCACGCGTGGACCTTGCCAAGCTCAGCCGCGAGGACCTCAAGGGTAGTCCGACCAGGCGTGAAACTGGCCGTCCACGGGCGAGGTTCGAAGTACGGGCTCATGGCGACAACGAGACGGTTGAGGACGCCGAGAGCTTCTGAGGAACTGCCGATGAAGACGGGCTGCTTCGTCACCTGCGCGGCAGCCGTGGGTGTGGTGGGCACGGTGCTGATCATGGCAGTTCCTCTGGAGATGATCCAGCGCCCTACTGGCGCACTGAGATGGTGGCGACGCGGTCGAGTTTGGAGATTTCGATAACGGGGGTGATGAGACTGCCTGGTCCGAGGATGAGTTCCAGTTCGGTGTGGCGTGCGGAGTCAAAGAGGGCGGCGATGCCGGCGCTGTCGAGGTAGGCCGCAGCGGTGAGGTCGACGATCAGCCGGGGGTGGCTGGTGGCGGCTTGGGCGAGGGCGTGGCGGAACTGGGGCGCGGAGTGCATGTCGATTTCGCCCGCGACGGTAAGGGTTGCCGCGCCGTCGGGATTGGTGTCGACGTGGATGTGCAGGTCATCGACCATGAGTATTGAGCCTCTTGGTGAGCCGGACGGTGGTGCCGTGGTCGGTGCGCTCGATGGTGACGGTGTCCATCAAGCCGTTCATGATCTGGATACCTCGGCCCCGCGGATTGTTCGCAACAAGACGGATTGGTTTCCATCGGCCGGTGTCGGCCACGACAACATCGAGCGCGTCGCCGCGCAGGGTAGCAGTGATCCGGAACGTGTTGGTCGGGGCGAACTGGTAGGCGTGTTCGATGGCGTTGGCGCATGCTTCTCCGCTGGCGATGAGGATCGTCATGGTGGTGTGTTCGTCGAGGCCTGCGGCGGTGAGCCAGCTGGTCATGGACCGGCGCAGCACGCTCAGGTGGGACGCCTCGGCGGGCACTGTGGCGGTGAACGGGGGGAGCTGGTCGATCGGTTGACGATAGAGGACGAGGGCGACATCGTCGCGGTGACCGTCGACGAGGAGACGGTCAAGCAGGTAGTCAGCGAGGTGTTCCGGGCTGAGCGGGTGCGCTGCGGTGAGGACGGCCCGCAGACGTGCCAGGCCCACGTCAAGACTTTCGCGGCGCCGCTCGAACAGCCCGTCGGTGCACAACAGCAGGGTCGAGGCGGGCCCAAGCAGTATGTCGGCTTCGGGCCGGTGCGCCTCGGTGAGGATGGCGAGCGGGACGGAACGGGCATCGTCGAGAACCTCGGTCTGGCCGTCGGGGTGGACGACGATTCCCGGGACGTGGCCGGCGCAGCTGTAGCGCAGGGTGCCCTCGGTGATGGCGACGACGGCACAGAACACGGTGGTACACCAGGCGCCGGGGATGCGCTCGGCGAAGCGGTCGAGCGCGCTGAGGACCTCGCTGGGGCTGTGGAGTTCCAGGAGCAGGGCGCGGCAGGCGCTGCGTAGCTGGCCCATGATCGTGGCGGCGGTGAGCCCCTGGCCGACGCAATCGCCCACGACGAGCCCGAGCTGACCCCCGGGCAGGTGCACGACGTCGTACCAGTCCCCGCCGACCTCCAGGGGCGCAACGCTGGGAACGTAGCGGACGGCGACGCCCTCGGGCACCTCGGTGGGACCGAGGATCGACTGTTGCAGGGCGCTTGCCACGGCCCGCTGCTCGTCAAAGAGCTGTGCCCGCGCCAGCGCCTGACCGAAATAGCCGCACAACAAGGTCAGCAGTGCGCGGTCATCGGCGCTGAACTCCTGCGGCGGGTCGAGGTCGAGCCAGATGCACAGGGCCGATTCGCTGGACGGAACGGTTGCTCCCACCCCGCGGACCCGAGCGAGACCAGGGCTGACCGCCTGAGTCAGCGTGAGCGTGGGGGAGGAGCTGGGGTCGTCGCGGAGCTGACGCAGGGCGGATCGGACCTCCTCACTCAGCGACTCCCAGGAACCCCCAGGGGGAGCCGTCGTCAGCGTGAGCGCACCGTCGTGCTCGGTGACCAGCATCGCCGAGGCGGCCCCGAAGACGGCACCCAGCTCAGTCAGGCTGGCCTCGCGAATCTGGTGCACATCGCTGGCTTCAGCGAGCCGCACGCCGAAGCGGGCCAAGGCCTGCTCCCGGTGAGCCGCTGCCAGCTCGGCAGTGACATCACGGCAGATCCGCACAATCCGGCGCTGGTCCCCGTCGAACAGGGAGGTGGCCCATATTTCCACGACGATGCGATGGCCGTCACGGTGCCGCATCGGCACCTGCGCCTTGCTGAGCGACGTGCCGGTCAAGATGCCCTCGGAGAGCTCTTCGAGCTGGCGGTAGCCCTCAGGGTCGGCGTCAGGGTCAGGCCACCAGGGATAAGGAGGGGTGTAGGGGGTGGCGTGGCGGTCAAAACCCACCATCTGCTCGAAGGCCGGATTGATTTCTAGGACGGTTCCGGCGGCGTCGCTGATGATGACGCCCTCGTTAAGGGTCTCCACAATGGCCCGCCGCCATGCCGCTTCGTGGCTGCGCAGTCGGTTCAGTTCCACATTGGCCCGCACCCGGGCCAACAACTCGGCCGCCGAGAACGGCTTGACCAGATAGTCATCAGCGCCGGCCGCAAGGCCTTCAATGGCCGATTCCTCACCGGCCCGCGCAGAAAGGAAAATCACCGGGATGGTCGCGGTCTCCGGATCCTCGCGCAGGGCCCGCAGCAGGCCGAAGCCGTCCAGGTTAGGCATCATCACGTCGGTGAGGACCAGGTCGGGACGGTGCTCGCCAATCATCGCGAGGGCGATTTTCCCGTCGGTGGCCACGACGACCCGCCAGAATGGCGTCAGCAGATCGGCGATGTAGCGGCGGAGGTCCGGGTTGTCATCGACGACGAGCACGGTGGCCTCGGCCTGCTCGGGCAGCCGCACGGAGCTGGCGAGGCCGCTGTCCTCGCCGCTCCACTGCAGGGCCTCCTCCAGGTACACCCGAACCGATGATTCCCGCCGCCCGACGAGGGCACTGCTGACACTGGCGGTACTTCCGTACGGGATGCGGACGCTGAAGGTGGACCCAGCCCCGACCGTGCTGCGCACGCTGACCTCACCGCCGTGCAGGCGGACCAGCTCGTGCACCAGGGCCAGGCCGATGCCGGTCCCCTCATGGGAGCGGCCCACCGTGCCCGCCACCCGGTGAAACCGCTGAAACACCAGCGGGAGCGCATCCGGGGCGATCCCCACCCCGGTGTCCTCGACGCTCAGTTCGACCAGTTCCGGACCACCTCGCAAGGACAGCCGGACCGTTCCGTCGAAGGTGAACTTCACCGCGTTGGACAGCAGGTTCAGGACGATCTTCTCCCACAGGTCCGGGTCCACGTAGGCGACCCGACCCAGGGGTGGGCAGTCGATGTCGAAGCGCAGCCCGGCCCGATCGAGAGCGGGAGCGAACGACGTGGCGATATCCCGGGTCAGGCTGGCCAGCTCGGTGGCGACCGTCTCCGCCGCCAGCCGCCCGCTCTCGATCCTGGCCACGTCGAGCAGGTCGTTGACCAGGCGACGCAAGCGACCGGCGTTGCGGTGGATGAGCTCCATCCGGCCGCGCTGGCCCGGCGGCAGTGGCTCTGTCTCGTCGGCGAGGCTGTCCTCGGCCGGGCCGGTGATCAGCGTCAAGGGCGTGCGGAACTCGTGGCTGACGTTGCTGAAGAACTCCGTCTTGGCCCGGTCCAGCTCCGCCAGCGCCGCCGCCCGCCGATGTTCGGCCTCATAAGCCCCGGCACTGGCCAGACCCGAGGCGATCTGGCCCGCTAACAGGTCGAGGAAACCCTGATACCGGTCATCGAGTGGCCGGTACGGGTTCAGGGCGGCGATGATGAACCCCGCCGGGCCTTCCTGACCCTGCTGAGCCAGCGGAACACCCACGGCGTGCGTCGGCGGCGTTGCCCAGTCGCCCACCGGCAGCTGCTCGAACCGGGTTGCGAGGTCCTCGATGACCACCGTGTTGCCCGCGAGAAGCTTGCCGAGTGGCCAGACGGTCTCCGGGGTGGCCAGGTCGATCACCGGTGGGGCGGCCGGGTGAGCGGCCACGATCCCGGTCGTGCAGGCCAGGCGGGCCGTGCGGTTATCGTCCCTGCGGTAGATCAGGGTGAAGGGCAGGTCTCGACCGTTGCGACCGACGTGCTGGCGCACCGCGGCGAACACCTCGTCCTCGGTGCTGCTTGCCGCCAGCTCCGAGCCCAGGTCCCGCAGCGTCGCCATCCGACGCTCGCCCACGACCCGGTCAGTCCCCTCGGTGACCACGCACAAAATGCCCGCCACGGCGGTGTCCTCGCCGACCAGCGGGCTGTAGGAAAACGTGTGGTAGGTCTCTTCTGGATATCCGCTGCGCTCCAGAAACAGCAGCAGGTCCTCATCCCAGGTGGCCACCCCGGAGTCCACGACCGACTGCAACCGGGGCCCGATGTCGTCCCAGATCTCCGCCCACACCTCGCGGGCCGGCCGGCCCAGTGCCCACGGATGTTTCGCCCGGAGCGTGTCACGCTGGTAGGCGTCGTTGTAGAAGAAGCACAGGTCCGGACCCCACCCCATCCACATCGAAAAACGCGAGGTGAGCAAGATCTGCACGACACTACGAAGACTGGTCGGCCAGCTGGGGGACGGACCCAGCGGTGTCGACGCCCAGTCCCACTCGGCCATCACCCGGCCCAGCTGCCCACCGCCGGCGAACAGCGGGTCCACCGCCCCCGCCGACCCGGCGCTGCGCTCGCCGGGCACCGCGTCGTGCGGGGTCATCGCCTACCGTCCGCTCTCGCGCCGTCGTTACCTGTTGTAGCCGACCTGGGGCCACCCTGGCAAGGACACCACACACTGCCCGTCGATGACCAGCTGCTGACCCGAGCAGCGGGCCACGATGCGCCGCAACGCTGCCGCGCTCTAGGCTGCTGTGGTGACTGCCAGGCGTGACTGGACAGACGTTCGCGGTCTCATCGAGAAGCAAACCGGTCCGGTGCTCGCCGCGCAGTCAGTCACCGAGGGACTCAACTCCGAGATCGCCGTTGTCGTGCGTACCAGCCTGGGCGCGACCTTCGTGAAAGGGCTACGGTGCGACCACCGCCGGGCCTGGACCCAACAACAGGAAGCCGAGATCAACCCGTACGTGGTACCACTCGCCCCCCGGCTACGGTGGCATGTCGAGGAGGACGGCTGGAACCTGCTCGGATTCGAGTACGTCACCGGCCACCACGTCGACTATTCGCCTGGCTCGCCTGATCTGCCGAAGGTCGTCCACGCCCTGCGGCTCCTCGGGCAGATCCCTTGTCCCGACCTTCCTCTCAAGGTTGCGCAGCAGCGGTGGTCGTCCTACACCGATGCCGCGCAGCGCTTCGCCGGGGACCACCTGCTGCATGGCCGGCGCGGTCCGGTGTTGGGCGGAGCACCGCAGCGCCCGAGCGACCCGCAACCGAAAGGACTCCTGGTCATGAGCGCCGAGGCCTCGTGGTGCCGGTGCTGCAGCTGGCCGAGCGTGCGGGGTTGCATGGGGCTGCTGACCGGTGGGGTCGGCTTCCCGCGTCCGCGGGTAGTGGCGCGGCGAACTCAGAGGCGAAGATCACGTCGATCGTGGCGAGCATGATGGCTGGTGCGGACTCGATCGATGATCTGGGAGTGATTCGGCACGGCGCGTTGGGGCGGCTGTGTGGTGGTATCCGGGCACCATCTACATCGGCTACGTTTCTGCGTGGGTTCACCTGAGGAAATGTGCGTCAACCCGATGGCGTGGCCCGCCAGACACAGATCGGTTTATCGCGTCACTCTCGCGGTGGCCGGAACGGACCAATTTCGACGCTATGGTGATGTTGTCGGTAGTCGGACACGATCCGTTCGAGTTCTTCCGGAGTAATCTTGTGTAGGGTGTACGTACCCGTACCAAAACCCAACTTCTGACAGGTAAGCGATCCGAGGCCGATGGTGCAGTGCAGGAACGCGTAGCCTGCCACCGAAAGTTCGACATCGTTGCCATCTTGGTGACCGGTAAACGGAGTTGTATTGCGGTCCGCATCGGACGTACGGGAGAGATAATGATCCTCATCGGCCATCGTGCCGATGAGGTTGCCATTTCGTTGGGTCGTCCAGTCAATCACAATGAACCCGGAGGCACTGCCCGTACCAGACGCTGCGTAGTAGAGGTATGAACCGGCGTCGGACGACGTTGCGTTGTAGATCGCCGCGCCACCACCACCGACGACCGCGCTGCCACCGAGCAGCAACGCAAGCGTGGCCATCGGAAACGAGATCCGGGTGCGCCGGGACTGGTCGACCGTGCCATTGCCCTGGTTGATGGTACTGTCACGCATACTGCCCTGTAACTGCGCGGTGAAGTCGGGCTGGCTTGCAGATGCTGCGGAGCACCCACCTTCCGCCCGGTGCAGGGCGGCTTCGATGGCGCTAGCGAACCCGGCGTCAACGAGCATCGCCTCAGTGAGCCGGCCATGCACAGCGGCGCGTAAGTCGCCGTCCAGTGGTTCTCGCTGGAAGCGGGTGAATACCTTCATGGCATCCGGGGTGAACTGGAACCGTTGGGCCAAGAGATCCCTCAGCTCGGTAGCCGAGCCCGACGGGTTAGTAGCCTCTCGGTCTGCACCCGTGGGAAACGCGGCGAGCACTGTGGTGACCCGCAGCGCAACAGCGCTCCAGTTCGTCATGTGGCCCCCATTGTTCGGGCATGATCATTATCACACGCGTTGCTGGGCAAACATTCAGTCGTTGTTCTGAGCTGTGGTGCTGGATGGGCATGATGGTTCGTTCGGGGGTCTTGGGCGTGTCGGTCAGCGCTGGGGGCTGGGATGTAGTGTGATCTTCGGGTGGTTGTCCCGGAGGAGATGTCGCGCGATGAGT
>JAFAPC010000193.1 GCA_019247305.1 Pseudonocardiales bacterium | reverse complement strand
GGATGGCCTACCGGGCGGGGTTGCCGGTGTAGCCCATTCGGGGTGGCGGCCACGCCGGCGGACACCCGCTACCGGCCGATCGTTCACGGTTGTCATCGTGATCGACGTACCACCTCAGACACCGCACCAGCAGCCCGTTGCGGCGCGTGGCGGCATCTCTCGCGCTATCGCTGTCACCTGCTTGCGGCACGGCTCGGTCAGGTTCAGGAACCTGATGGTGAGCAAACACGACAGTGCCATGGTGCGTGACCCGCACGGGGCCGATTCGTGCGTGGTCACCTTGGACAAGTCGGTCGTGACTGCCCTGTTCGACCCACTCGTGAATGGCTCGGATGAGCACGCCATGCCGGAAGGGGCCGGCACCCGCTGGTTGAACCGTGCCCCGGGCGCGGGGCCGCCATCGATGTGCGGCGGATCGCCAGCCCCTCACCGAACATCCGGGCATGGGCGTGCGTGGGATGCCGGAGGAACGGGGCGGTGAACACCCTCGCCCCCTCACCGCAGCCGTTCTTGGATCGCCTCGCCGTGACCGTCGAGCAGCTCAGCGCCACACGTTCGGCATTATGGCAGGTCATCGCGCTGGTCGACGACTCGGCCACGCTCTCGACTGGGGAGCTGCGGAACCGGCTAACCGCGCTGACCCAGGCGTGTGCCCGGTGAGGGGGCACCCGCGCTCGGCCCCCCGGCCGGTCCCAGCATCCGAACGGCCGGGAGGCCACCACCCACACCCCAGGGAACATCCACGGTGCCCAGCACGCCATCCTCAACCGACAGCACCGGCCTTCGGTTGCGCTGTAGTGCCTCAGCGCATGCAGATACGTGTCGATGCCGAGATCGGCGGTCATCGTCGCGTATCGGTGGGTGATGGCGTCCGGATCGCAGTGCCGCCGGTGGTCGGGCGCGTAGGAGAACACGAAGGCGTCGTCGTCAAGCGTGGTGCCGAGTTCCGCGCAGCGGCGCTGCGCGCACTCCTTGTGGTCGATCAAGATCGAGACTGTGTCGTGGTCGAGTTTGATCACTCGCATCTGGGTCTTGGTGTCCTTGAGAATCGTCTTGCCGTTGCGGCGGACCAGACTGCGCCGGATGGTCAGCAGCCCTGAAACGAGATCGACGTGTTCCCAGGCGAGCCCGACCAGCTCACCGCGCCGGGCGCCGGTGATGAAGGTCAGCCAGACGAAGGTGCCCCGCTCGGAGTCCTGAACCCAAGCGGAGTTCGCGATCTTGGTTGCTTCCTCCGCTGACGGCGGATCGGGCTGCGGCGGGGGGATGCGTGGCCGCTGGGCGGCGTCCAACGGGTTGACGGTGATCCAGCCCCACCGTTTCGCGGCGCTCAGGGCGCCGCTGAGCACGGCGTGACACTGGCGGACCGAGGAGGCCGCGAGCGGCTTGCACACGTGCGCCGCGCACCGCTTGTCGCAGGTGTGCGGCCGGGGCGTGCGGTGCTCGACAAAGGCGCGGCCGTGGCAGCGTCGGCGGCACACCCGGAGTTCAGCGTAGAGCTGCTCGAAGGGGCGCGGACCCTGCCGACACAGCTGGGCCAGGGGAGTGGCGCCGAGTGCCGGCCGGATGAAACCTTCGATCAACAGCCGATAGCCGGCGCGCGTCGTCTCCTGGACCTGATGTTCGGACAGCCATTCATCGAGCAGGTGGCCGAGTGTGACGTCCGTCCGCGCTGCCGTGTTGTCCCGCACCTGCTGGCGCAGCTGGTCGCGGATCAACACCGCCGCGTCCTCGGTGTCGGCCGAGCACTGAGCATGAGCTGCCGACCGGCCACCGGGTCGTACCCGGCGGAGACGCGAATCTGGTAGGTGCCGCCCCACTGGGGATGCCGGTCAGATCCTTCGGAGGCTACTTCCTGCGTGCCATAACGGCGGCGTACAGCGCAATAATGGACAGCTGGATGGACAAAGATCCTTCGTCCGGATCTTCTTCTGTCCATTTGCGCTGGTGAAAGGTGGTGCGCCGCCAGGGACTCGAACCCCGAACCCGCTGATTAAGAGTCAGCTGCTCTGCCAGTTGAGCTAGCGGCGCGGTGTCGGCCCATACCCGGCGCGACGGGCAGGACGCTAGCACGTCGGTACCGGCGGGTTCGTACCAGCCTACAAGCAACCGGACAACGTCGCCGTGCGTCGATACACACGTATCCAGACGGAAAGCACGTCGGAGCCTGTCGGCCCGGGGGGCGGCAGCCTGGATCTCTCGTGGTTGATCATGGAAATTGGATGGTGCCCGTGCGGGTGAGCAGGTCGTGTCCGGCGACCGGAGGCCGGAACGCCGTGTCAAAGCTCGTCAGGCGGGGTGTAGGGATCACGGTGTTCCTTGTCGTCGGCGTCCTGTTGGCGGGGTGCAACGTGGGCCACACCAGCGCGCGGAATCCGGTGGGACGCGTGGTCACCGCGCCGTTGCCCCCTCCGGTCGCGACGATCACCAGCGATCCGCCGGATCACGCGGTCGGCGTCTCACCGGTGACGACTGTCACTGTGACTGTAACGAAGGGCAAGCTCGGCCAGGTGTCCGTGACCAATCCGCAGGGTGCCCCGGTCGTCGGCCAGCCTGAGCCCGACGGCACGAGCTGGAAGACCACCGAGCCGCTGGGCTACGGCAAGACCTACACGATCAACGCCAGCGCGGTGGGCGACGACGACCGGCAGGTGAGCACGACGTCCACCTTCACCACCATCGAGCCGCGGACCCTTGCTTACCCGTCGATCAACCCGCTCAACGGGGAGACGGTCGGCGTAGGACAGCCGATCTCGGTGTATTTCGATGAGCCGATCGCGGACAGAAAGGCAGCCGAGGACGCGATCACTGTCACCACGAGCCCGCACGTCGAGGGCGCCTTCCACTGGTTTTCCCGCAGGGAGGTGCACTGGCGCCCGCAGCAGTTCTGGGCGCCGGGGACCCACGTCACCGTGGACATCCACGACTACGGCAAGGAACTCGGCAACGGGGTGTACGGGCAGGAGGACCGGACGTCGCACTTCACGATCGGTGACGCCTTCATCGCGCGGGCTGACGGCGCGACCCACCAGATGACCGTCGAGATCAACGGTCGGCTGGTACGCACCATGTCGATCTCCATGGGCCGCCCGAGCACACCCAGCGCCAAGGGCGTGCACGTGGTCACCGACCGGAACGCGACCAAGGTCATGGACTCGACCACCTTCGGCCTCGCCCTCGATGCCGGCGGGTACATCGCCAAGGTGCAGTGGGCCACCCGCATCTCCAACAGCGGCGAGTTCGTGCACGCCGCGCCGTGGTCAGTCGCCCAGCAGGGCAACAGCAACGTCAGCCACGGCTGCATCAACCTCTCGCCGGACAACGCCAAGTGGTTCTTCGACAACGTGAGGAAGGGCGACGTCGTCATCAACACCAATACCGGCGGACCCGACCTCAAGTCATGGGATGGCTTCGGGGACTGGCAGGTCCCGTGGGCCCAGTGGGTGTCGGGCAACAGGTAACCCGCATTCAGCGGGCTCAGCGGGGTTATCAAGGCCCTGTTTACCCCGCTGAGCCCGCTGAATGCGGGGCGGGGGAGTTCGTCACGGTGTGCTTGGTGATTAGACGGTCGGCGTGTTGTATGACCGCGAGATGTGTTCCGTCCAGAACTTCGAGCTTCGCCCGGTGGATAGCGGCGCCAAGGGTCTTGACATGGGGGGTGACCGGTGTTCCTGGATCCTGGGAACCGGCGATCACCAGCGTGGGCGTGTTGATCCGGCTGAGGAGCCTGCGACCGTCCCAGGTGGCGATGGCCACACAGCATTCGGCGTAGCCATCGTCCGATGTCCCGGCGATCATCTGGATCGCCTGCTCCACGACCTCCGGGTGCGCGGCCGCCCAGTCCGGGGTGAACCAGTCGGCGACCACCTCCGGCGCTATCGCGGATGTGCCCACCCAACGAACTGATGCCGCTCGCTCAACCCATGGCCCATGGTCGTCGTATAGGCGCTGATGCTGCACAACACGAGAGAGGACAGTCGCTCCGGGGCATGCGCGGCCGGCCGGATGCCGACCATCCCGCCGAGCGAGAGGCCGCAGAAGGCCGCACGCTCGATACCGAGCCGGTCCAGCAGCGCCAGAGCGTCAACGGCCCGGTCCGCGCGATCGTTTAGGACCCGCTGGTCGGGACCGGAGATCGGCCGTGTCCGCGATGGTCATAGCGGAGCACCCCACACCGCTCGGCCAGCGCCTCGACCAGCGGTTTCCAGATCTCCAGTGTGCTGCCCAGCGGTCCGGCCAGCACCACCACCGGGGAGTCGGACGGCCCGGTGAGCTCGTGGTGGACCTCGACGCTTCTCATGCGCGAACTCCAATGCCGGTCCGCTACGGAGCATCGAGAACGTGGGGTGAGTGACGGGACTCGAACCCGCGACATCCTGGACCACAACCAGGTGCTCTACCAGCTGAGCTACACCCACCATGCCGCTGTCTCACCAGCGCTGCCGACCATGGTAGCGGGGGTGGCATGCGGGGTCACCGCTCGGGCACCTCAGCGGTGATCGCCTGGGCCGCCGCGTGCGCTTCCTCAGAGCTGGGGCCCGGCTCGGGCACGAACACGGTGCGCCGGTAGTAAGCCAGCTCACGGATGGACTCGGTGATGTCGGCCAGTGCCCGGTGCGCCAGGCCCTTGGCCGGCTGCGCGTAGTAGACCCGCGGGTACCAGCGCCGGCACAGCTCTTTGACAGCTGACACGTCAACCATCCGGTAGTGCAGATGCCCGTCGAGCTCGACCATGTCGCGGGCCAGGAATGCCCGGTCGGTGGCCACCGAGTTGCCGGCCAGCGGGGCCGAGCGAGGCTCGGGCACCCAGGCGCGGACATAGGCCAGCACCTGCCGCTCCGCCTCGGCGAGACTCACGGTGGACCGCCGCACCGCCTCGGTCAGGCCGGAGCGCGCGTGCATCTCCCGCACCACCTCAGGCATGGCGTCCAGCGCGGCATCATCGGCGTGGATCACCACATCGATGCCCTCGCCGAGCACCCGCAGCTGCCCGTCAGTGACCAGCGCGGCGATCTCGATCAGCGCGTCCTTGCCGACGTCCAGCCCCGTCATCTCGCAGTCGATCCACACCAGACGGTCGTTCACGCACCCGAGCCTAGTGTGCGCGCGGCGTCGCCCCCCTACATCGCGCGGGGGTCATGCCGCGCACCAGCTCCGGTGTGGACGGCCGGACCGGGCGCCGGGGCTCACCGCTGTTACTCAACGTAACAAGATGTCCACAGTTACACCCCTATCGGATAATTACTTCACGATTCTCTGTCGCATTACCGGCAATGCGTACACGCAGGGCCAGCGGGGACGACCGGGACGGTTCATTCACGCTGGAGCCGGGTTGGGCTATGCTGCCGTGAGTCGGGGCCCTAGCAGCTGACACGGTCGCCTCAACGGCGTCCTTGCCGCCCGGAAATCTTTATTGTGCGAAGGGCGCGCAAGGACGGCTGGCGACGGCAAGAAAGGTTCCAATGATGCGGTACAAGAAAGGCGCCCGGACAATCGGGCGGGTCGGCGCCTGTCTGGCGTTCGCGTCGTCGGCTCTGGTGTTCGCCGGGCCCGCCTCGGCGTCGGCGGAAGTCGCCACGGCGCACGAGTACGAGTACGGCCACAATCAGTTCTCGATATACCTGACCGGTGACGAGGTCCGGGACGGTGGAGACCGCGGCGGGCGGGGCTTCGCTCGTCTGGACTTCGACCCGGAAAACGAGAGGGTCTGTTACGCCGTCAGGTGGCGCCGGCTCGAGGGAGAGGTGACCGCCTTCCATCTCCACGTCTCCCCCCGTCATCACGATGGTCCGGTGTGGATCAACTTCTTCAACCACGAGCGTTACCCCGGGGAGGGAGACACGGTGCTGGACTGCGTCCACAGTGACCGAGAGAAGATCCGCGCCGTCATCGATGACCCGTCCGACTACTACCTGATGGTCCACACGACCGCGCATGACGACGGTGCGATCCGCGGCCAGCTGGATTAAGTGCGTGCCGGGCGGGAGGTGGAGCTCGATGCGCCTCCCGCCTAGGTCGGGTATCGGCTGACCGGGGCAGGAGAGGTCTCAGAATGCGGTATGACAAAGGTGTTCGGGCAATGGGGCGAGTCGGAGTCTGCCTGGCCTCTGTCTCGTCGGTCCTCGTCCTCGTTGGACCGACCTCGGCGGCGGCGCATGAGGTCGGCTTGGCGTATCAGGCCGGGAACGGTCATTTCTCGATCCAGCTGACCGGTGGGGAAGTCCCTGGGGGCGGCGACCCCGACGGGAGGGGCTCGGCGACGCTGGATCTCGACCCGAACAAGACGCAGGCCTGCTTCACCATTACGTGGAGCCAGCTTCGCGGCCAGGTCACCGCCCTGCACCTGCACGTCGCCGCCCGTGGCGGTGAGGGCCCGCAGTGGATCGATTTCTTCGACCACCAGAGCTTTCCTGGCGCGCGAAGCACGGCCTCGGGTTGTGTCCCCAGCTCCCACGACAATATCAACGCTGTCATCAGGCATCCGGCGGACTACTATCTCAACGTCGACTCGACTACTCTCGGTAAGGGTGCGATCCGTGGCCGGCTGAGTTAGCGATGTGCACCGGGTGTGGCCGGGATCATGAGTCGGCCTGATCCTGGGCCAGCCGGGCGAGCATGCCCTCGCAGCTTCGTACGACCACTCGCGCCCGTTCACTGGCGGTGCGATCGGACAGCGGGCTCTCGGCGCGCCGCTGCCAGCGCGCCAGCGCGGCGATCGCGGCCTCGCGGAGCGCAGCGCGATCCGCGTCGGGTTCCAGGCCGAGCCGGCTGGGTGTCGGGGTGCCGTGCCCACCGAGTAGCCGTTCAGCATCCGACCGGGCGTCGGGCGGCAGCGCCACGTCGGGAGCACGAAGTTCCGCGAGCAGCCGCAGCTCGCGGAACTCGTGCGCACCGGCCAGGATCCGTTCAACCTCACCGGCTAGCTGATGGGCCTCCGAGCAGGGTTCCTCCCGCAAGGCCCGGTCGACCAGGAGCAGCGCCGACCGGGCCTTGAGCACGTCACGGCGCTCGGTGAACTGGGTGGCCAGCACAGTGCGCAGCTCGTCCAGACCACTGCGCCGCACCAGCTCCTGAGTGAGCCCGGCCGGTTCGCGGTGCCCCTGACGGATCAGCGTGGTCGCCAGCCGCAGCCCGAACAACCCGAATCGCTCCACCAAGGCGCCGCGGGTCTGCGCCGGCAGGGTCGGGTGCGCCTGAGGCGCAGTGAACCGGTCGGCCGAGAGCAGGAGGGCGTCCAGCTCGGATCGGGACGTCTGCGCCAGCTCGCAGAGCGCGCTGAACTCCACCTGCCGCAGCGTTCGCGCGGTTTGCGCGAGCAGGCCGGCCACCGCGACCACGGTTTGGCACACCCGACGCACCTTGGGCTCGGTGCGGTAGCGCCGGGCGATCTGGCGCGCCGAGACCATCGCGTCGAGCCGGCTGGCACCGATCTCGTCGGCCCGGGACAGCACCGCGACCGTATTGACGACCGCTGCGGGAGCCCCGACCTGGTCGTAAAACGACTCGAGGAACCGCACGTCGGTGGCGTGTAGGTGGCGCATGAGGTAGATGACGGCGTCCGCGTCCGACGGCCGGTCTTCGGGCGCGAGCAGCGCGATAGCGCGGGCCGAGATGTGTGCTGACAGCGATGCGATACCGGGGGTGTCGATCAGCGTCGTGGTCCGCAGACCGTGGGAGGGCCAGTCGACGAGTAACCGGTCGACGTCGTCGGGCGCGCTACCTCCAAGGTCGAACTCCAACCGGCCATCGGCCCGGGTCAGCGGCAGCTGCCGCGGCGCCCCCCGGTGGGGCATCAGGGTGACTCGCGGGCTGGGGGCGTCCCGATACCAGGTGATGACGCGGGTGCACTCCCCGGCGTCGGTCGGGGCGATCTGCTCGCCAACCAGGGCGTTGAGCAGCGTCGACTTACCGGCTTTGACCTTGCCTGCGACCGCCACCCGAAGCGGCTCGTCGAGCCGGTCGAGCTGGTCGCGGAGCTGGAGGGCGGTGGCGGGGCTGTCGCGGTAGACCTCGGCTGCCCGCCGCAACACCGCCCGAACCGCGGTGCTGATGCTGGGGGCCGCCTTCGCTGGCGAGCTCACGACCCGTTTCCCGGAGTGATCAGCAAAGCGCGGGCCTCGTCTCGCAGCGCGTCGATCTGCGCCAGCTCGGTCTCCAGCCGGCTGATCCGCCGTGCTCGGTTGGATCCCTCCGTGTTCGCGGCCCTCTCCGCGGCCTGGATGGACTCCGACAGCGACCGGTGCAGCTCGCTCGCCACCTCGCTGAAGTGATCTCGTAGCAGCCGTTGGACCTGGCGCAACCGGTCCCGGGATTCCTTGCCGACGTGAAAGATGACGTCGTCAACTTGCCGCCGCAGCAGCAGCTGAGCCTCGGCCTGCTGCCGCTTCAGGCGGCTCTGTTTGTCTTCGCGCAGCGTCTTGGTCCCGAGCATGAGCCCAGCGGCGACGGAAATGGGGTTGATCAGGGCCATCCCGGCCAGCGTGGTCATCATGCCGAACATCAGCACGCCACCGTAGGAACCCCGCATTCCGGTGAGCAGCTTGCCAAAGAGCTTCGGGTCCTCGACGTGCGGCGCCGGGAGCTCGCCCGCCGCCTCCAGCGTGCTGGCCGCATCACCCAGCCGCAGCTCAGGGAGCAGCTCGCCGCCGTCTTCGGCGAAGTGCTCGGCCACCTGGTGGGCGATCAACTGTACCCGCTGGTTCGCCCACACGAAGTTGTCGGAGGTGGCTGCGGCGAGCTGCTGAGTGAGCCACTCGGTGAACTGTTCCCAGATCGCGCTGGGATCGGCCTGCTCCAGCGCCGCCTCACCGTTACGGACCACCTGCCGCAACCGGTCCCGCAGGTCGAACTCGATGTCGGCGTTCAGGTCGGCCATCCCGTCGCTGAGCGTGTGCTGCCATCGTGATGTGCGGCGATGTAGATCCTCGGCGCGGGACTTGGCGGCCGCTAGCTCGGCCATCAGCGTCGCAGTGCCCTCGGGGCTTTGCTGCGCCTGCAGTTCTGCCTGGAGCGACACCGCCAGGTGGTCGGTGACGGTGAGGACGTCGTGCGCCACGCTGCGGCGGCTGAGCCGGTCGGCCTGCGCCACGGCATCCACCAGGTAACGCACCAGCGCCGTAAATCCGGACTCCTCATCCAGCTGCCTGTCCTCGGTGTGCATCGCACGGAGGCGCAACGTTGAGGACACCGGCAGCAGGTCCGCTCCCACGTTGGCGCTTGCCAGGTGGACGCGGTCCAACTCGGCGACGCGCCGCCACTGCGGGTAGAGATCGATCTTGGTGAGTACGCAGGCAATGTTAGGACACAGCTTCATCGCCTGCCGCAAGAAGTCAATCTCCGGCTCGGAGTACTCCTGCGAGGCGTCGGACACCAACAGCACAGCGTCGGCCGTGGGCAGTGCAGCCAGGGTGCTGGTAGTATGCACCGAGCTGAGCCCGCCGACGCCGGTGGTGTCGACCAGGGCCAGCCCACCCGCCAGGATCTGACGCGGCAGGCCGACCTCGGCGCGCAGCAGGCCCTGCCGGTTATCCGGGTTGCCCCCCTCGGAGACGTGGTGGGCGAGTTTGTCGAGGGGGACATGGACCCGGGTGGTCTCCGCGTCAGCGGCCCCCGTGCGGTCGATGTTGTCTGTTCCGCGCACCAGCGTCGCGGTGGGAGTCGTCGAGTAGGAGACCTCGGTGGGCACGGCGGTGGCGATGTCGTCGTCCACCGGGCAGACCGGAGCGTCAACCAGCGCGTTGACGAGCAGGCTCTTGCCCTGCTTGAACTCGCCGACTACCAGCACCCGCACGGTGGGGTCGAGCAGCCGTCGGCGGGTGTGCGCCAGCCGCTGGCTCAGGTCACGCCGGTCGCCGGCCTCGGCCACGCCGATGGCTCGGTCAACGATGTCCAGGCCTGCCGGCCCTGCTGCGCTCACTGCGTTGCCCTTCCCTGCCGGCGGTCACGCAACCAGCTCCGCCACCTCGAGGTGGCGGAGCTGGTGTGGCCCAGACGGTAATCATGAGCAGCTCTGCACCCTACGGGGTTCGAGCTGCCGGTGCCGGCTCAGCCGGGGAGCGGGGGCTCGTGGGCGTTGAGCAGGTTGAGCACATTGTGGTGTACCGGGATAGGGATTGCCGGGCTGAGGTTGGCGTTGATGAGGCCATGCTGGTCGGTCTGGGTGATTGCCGAGTCGTGATCGTAGGAGTCGGGATTGTTGAAATTGCTGTTGAACGATTCGTGATTAAAGGTTTGATGGTTGAGGGACTCATGGTGTGTGACGGCGTTGTGGTAGGAGTTGTCGTTGCCCGAATCAAAGGGGGCGACGTGGTGTGATTCCCGGTTATGTGCGTCGTTGAAGGAGCCGCTGATCGCGGTGTCGTGCGCGGTGCGGGGCGAATTCTCCAGCCCGCTGCCGCTGGTGGCAGCGTTGCTGCGGTAGGGATCGGTGACGTTGTCGGCGTTGCCGTTTCCGGCGACAGCAGCGTGATCGGCGATGTTGTCGCCGTTAAAGGAGCCACGGACGGAGTGGTTATCAAGGTGGACGGCGTTGCCCACGCTGTTCCCCTCGCCGAGGACATTGTTGTTGCCGTTGGCCACGGCACCGTCGAGACGGCCGGCGGCCACAGAATGATCCGCCGCGGTCACCGAGTGGTCCTCGAAGCCTTGGGAGAGGAAGCCCTGGTTCCAGATGTGCTGGTTCACCGACTTGTCGATCACTGTGTCGTGATTGTTGATGTAGGAGTAGTTGGTGGTGATGTACTCCAGCTGGTGCACCACGCTGGGGTGGGGTTCGGGACCATAGCCATGGGGCGGCACGCTGTGCAGCGGCCGGTCAGGGGCGACGGGCGAGGGGACGTTCGTGGGCCCGGCATGGTACCCGTGGTCGCCAACGAAGGTCACCGGGTGGTACTCCGCGATATAGGACATCGCGTCGGATACGTCCTCGTGGCACACCTCGCCCAGACCGGCATCAGCCAGCGTCTTCTGTGGGTCGGCGGCGAAAGCGGCTTTGGTGTCGCCGTCGCGCAGTAGGGCGAGAATGAACTCCAGCAGACTTTGCGCCATAGCCATCGTGACTGTCAACTCTCTTCTCTTTGCGCTGTGCTCTTTGCGCTGTGCAGGGGCGGGGCCGGCAGGGTGAGCTGCCTGGCGATGAGGGACCCACACTAAGTGCCTTCAGCCACAGCCGGCATCGGGGATCGCACCGAGTCGCCCCGAGCCGCGTTAGGGGATTGACGGCCTGCAGCATAGGGGGCGGGGGGTCTCGCAGGATCGCTAACAGAGTGCCCCGGGTTGGCGATACATACCGCAGGCCAGGAGCTGGGCAGATCTGCTGGGGCGCTGGGGGAGGGGCCGGCGGGATCTCTACCACGAGGGAGGGAGGGCACGCGAGGGTGAGCTACTGGCTCGGGATTGACGCGGGTACCACCTTCACCGCCGCGGCGATCTGCCGTGCAGGGGCCCAGCGGCGTGCGCTGCCCGAGATGGTCCCCCTGGGTACCCGCTGCACCGCGGTGAGCTCGGTGGTCTACCTCGCACCTGATGGGCAGGTAGTGGTGGGGGAGGCCGCTGAGCGTCGCGCCGTCACCGACCCTGAGCGGGTGGTCCGCGAGTTCAAGCGGCGCATCGGTGACGAGGTTCCAATGGTGATCGGTGGCCTGCCGCACTCCGCACCCGAGATTGCCGCCAAGGTGCTCTGCTGGGTCATCGACCGGGTTGCGCAACGCGAGGGCGGTCCCGCGAGCGGCATTGTGATCACACACCCGGCCAGCTGGGGCACATACAAGGTCCAAACCCTGGCGCACGCACTCCGCGCCCCCGGCCTCCCCGAGATCACCTTTCGCACCGAGCCCGAGGCCGCTGCCGCCAGCTATGCGCTTCAGGAACGGATCGAGACGGGTAGCACCATCGCGGTCTATGACCTCGGCGGCGGAACCTTCGACGTGGCCGTGGTCCGCAAGACCAGCGCCAGCACGTTCTCCGTGCTCGGCCAGCCCCAAGGACTCGACTACCTCGGCGGTGCGGACTTCGATGACGCCATCGTCAACCACGTCCTGGCCGCGGTCCCCGCCTTGGCGGAGCTCGACCCCACCGACCCCACCGCCCTCGCCGCGACGGCCGCATTGCGACGAGAGTGCATTGACGCCAAGGAAGCGCTCTCCGCTGATACCGAAGTCACGATCCCCGTCCTAGCTCCCGGGATCCACGCCCAGGTCCGGCTGGTCCGCGGCGAGTTCGAAGACATGATCCGCCCCCATGTCACCCAGACCATCGAGGCGCTCCACCGGGCACTGCGATCCGCTGGGCTCACCGCGCAAGACCTCGACGTGGTGCTGCTCGTCGGTGGCTCCTCCCGGGTACCCCTGGTCGCGCAACTCGTCTCCGCTGAGCTCGGCCGCCCCGTTGCGATCGACGCCGACCCCAAAGCTGCCATCGCGCTCGGCGCTGCCCTGTTCGCCCTCCCCCCCGACACCACCGCCCTCGATACCACCTCTCCGGACACCACCACCGCGGAGCCGGCGGGCAAGGCACCAGCCCGCAGCGACGCCGTCCCCACGCCGTCCCCCGTTCCCACCGAGTCCACCGCCTCGGGCCTCGCACCGCCCCAGACCCCACAACGACCATCCCTGACCGCCATCCCGCTGGACTTCAATGCCGTCCGGCTACCCGCTCGGCACGCCGGCTCCCGGCGGGGAACGCGGGTCGCTCTCGCCGCGGTTCTCGCCCTCATCGCCGCCGCAGGCGTGGCATCAATCCTTGTCCTGACTTCCCGCGGCGCCCCTCTCCCTCAGGCGAACGCCGGAACTCCGGCACCCAGCTCTCCGCTCGTGCCCAGAGCCCCGCTGGGCGGCGCGGCACCGCCCGCGCCCATGCTTCCGGGGACCGATGCCGCTAGCTCAGCAGCGAATGCCACAAGTGGGGCAACCAACGACAAAAGCTCGGGTAGCGAGGACGCCGGTGAGCGCTCCCGGACGGCACCTCCCGCCGCGCCGAACAAGTCAGGCAGGCTGGCCGGCGGCGCCACGCCAGAGCCCGCCGCGATCCCCCCCCGGACGCCGGAGCCCACCTGGGTCACTCACTACACCTGGCCCACCACCTGGTTCAATCCCCCTTCTTACCCGCACAACTCGCCGCCCCAGCCGCCCCCGCTCACCACGACGACCGGCCCCGCCCCCACGCCGACCCCCACCCCCAAGGCCCCCCCGACCGCCAAGACGTCCCCCACCACCACGATGACCGCGCCGACGACCAAGCCCACCACGACCACCGGCCGACCTTCTGGGTCGCACCCGTGAACCGGGCAACGGCTCGCCCCCGACCGGTGCACGAGGGCTCAGCGGTCTCGCTGGCTGGGTTGGTGCCGGCGCAGACGCTGTACCACGCGGTCTGCGCCGACCCCTCGGCGCTGCTCGCTGTGGGAGTCGTCGGAGCAGGGGGGTGCGGGAAGAGCGCGCTGCTGGCAGCCCTGCACCAGGTCTATCGGGAGGCTGGGATAAGCGTCGTCGGGACGGGCGGCCCGGCCGTCGGGCTCACGCCGTCGGTGGACGTGGCCGTACTGGTCGATGACGCCCATCAGCTAGCGAGCCCCGACCTCGACCGGTTGCGCCGGCTGGCGCTGGCTGGTGACGTGCGGCTCGTCGTCGCCTACCGGCCCTGGCCGCACCAGCCCGAACTGGCCGAACTCCAGGACGTTCTGGGCGCTCACCAGCCGCTGGTGCGGTTGGACCGGTTGGACCGGCGCGGGACGCAGATCCGCTGCACGGCGTTGCTGGGCACGACCCTGCCTGCGGCAGTGCTCGACCTGCTCTGTGAGCAGACCGGTGGGGTCCCGATGCTGATCGACCGGGTGGTGGACTCGCTGCGCACGACAGGCAGGCTCGATGGCGAGCTTCCCGAGCTGCCCCCGCAGGTCGTCGAGCGCGTCCGCCACGACCTCGACCGGGTTGCCCCTCCGCTCCGGGCGGTGCTGCTCGCCATGGGGCTCGGCGCGGAGGCCGATCCTGACATTCTCGCTCAGGTACTCGCGCTCGATCTGGCCGTGGTGACCGACCTGTTGTCGCTGGCGCACGCTAGCGGCCTGCTGCTGGGCGGATGCCTGGGCGAGGGGACCGGGGTGATTCCGCTGGTGCGACAGGCGCTGGTAGCCGGGGTCACGCCGGGCACCAGGCGGGTGCTCCAGCGGCTGGTGCTCGCCGCCCACCGCGAACGTGGCCGGCCAGTGCTTGACCTGGCCCACCAGCTGCTCCAGGCCGGGGCTCGCGGTAGCGATCTTGCGGCTGTCTTCGGCGCAGCCGCCGACGCCGCTCTGGCCGAGCCGACCGGGCCTGACGCGGCGGCGCGGGCTGCGCAGCTCTACGCTCAGGCCGCCGCCGCCGGGGCTGACCCGGCGTCGTTGGCGCCCCGGTGGGCCGAGGCATCGGCTCTGGCTGGTGACCTAGATGGGGCGCTGCGCCGGGCCGATCAGGCATTATCCAATCCTTCGTGCCCCGATCTGGCCAGGGCGGGCAACGTCGCGGCCACGGTTTTAGCCCAGCGCGGTCTGCTGGTTCGTAGTGCTGAGGTCTATCGCTGGGTCGGCAGGGCAGGGGTGGGCTCGGCGGCACCGCTGGCCGCGCTGGCGCTGCTCGGTACCGGGTCGCTGGCCGAGGCACGAGAGGTGCTGGCAGCCGCCGACGGTGACCGACCACCGACGCTGGCGGCGGGGGCGGAGTCGCTGATGGCCACCGGCGCGCTGGAGTCAGTACTCGGCTCGCCCGTGGCGAACTCCGCAGCGGCGACCCCCACGATGGCACTCTCCACGTTGACCCGGGCCGCCGCGCTGCTCGAACCGGCTGGACGAACTGTGCTGCTCCCGGACACCCCGGCGGCGCTGGCAGCAATCGTGGCGCTGCATTGTGGAGAGCCCGACGTTGCCGTCTCGGTCCTGGAGCGGGCACTGTCTTGCGGCGCGGGTGGGTTGCTCGCGCGAGCTCGCTACCAGTTGCTGCTGGCCTGGACCGCGATGATCCGTGGCAACACCGCGCTGGCTAGGTGCTGGCTGGCCCGCGCCGTCCCCGAATCGGACACCCTGGAGCCCCGGGAAGAGCTGTTTGCCGCTGCCCTGGCGGTTGGCCTGGCCCGGCGCGAGAGCGACATTTCCGCGCTGCAGAGTGCCTGGGGTGCGGCCCGGGAAGCGATCGTCCGCTACCCGGCCGACCTGTTCGCCCTGTTGCCGCTGGGCGAGCTGGCCGTGGCCGCAGCCAGGCTAGGGGACTTCGAGCGGGTGGCACCGCACCTGGAACAGGCCCGGATCCTGCTAGAACGGCTGGGTGATCCGCCGCTGTGGGCCGCCCCGCTGCACTGGTACAGCCTGCATGCCGCGATCCTGCGGGAGCAGCCTAGTGCGGCCGAGCGGCACGCGGTGGCCCTGGTGAAGGCAGCGAAGAACCACCACTACGCCGCGGTGCTCGCCCCTGCCGGCCGCGCCTGGATACGGGTGCTGGCCGGAGAAGTCGACCCCGCCGAGGTAGAGGCTGCGGCCCGCGGACTGCAGTCGATCGGGTTGGCCAACGATGGCTCCCGGCTGGCCGGCCAGGCCGCGATCCGTACCACCGACCGCAAGGCCATGATCGCTCTGCTCGGATGTGCCCGGGCGCTGCGGGCCACCGGCCCCGGCGCGGCCAGCCCCACTGGTGCGGATGATCCGCCCGAACCGATGTCCCCCTCGCATACAGCCACGGTGCCTGCCGGTGGGCCACAGGGTCCAGCCATGCTGAGCGAGCGGGAACGGGAGGTCGCTGAGCTCATCCTGACCGGACTGACCTACCGTCAAATCGGGGAACGGTTGTTCATCTCGGCCAAGACCGTGGAACACCACGTCGCCCGGATGCGCCAGCGGTTGAATGCGACCAGCCGGGACGAGTTGTTCTCCCAACTGCGGGTATTTGTGGAGAACGCGCAACCCCACGCTGGCTGAAACTCACCGTCCCCGTAGCCGAAGGCATCACGGCGTCATTCTAGCCGGGCCTGGCGTGCTCGTCCTCAGACGATCTCAGGCGCGTCGCCAGCCCGGGATGTTCGCGATGCCGGCGGCCCGCCGCCAACCGTTCCACGACCTGCCGATGCTCACGCCGCGCGGTCCCGCGCCAGCGTGTCGCTGAGCCATCACTGGAACAGTACCACGTGCCGGTACCGACGTCGCCTACCATGATTACATGTTCCGCCATGAGCAGGTAGTCCAGAACGAGAGCATCGCGCGCCACATGAAGAGATTCTTCGGGACTCTCCCGAGCGAGCGCCAGCGAGATCCCGAGACGGTCGCGAGGAGCTACGGAGAATTTCTGTGGTATAGCGTGGACCAGCGTCTCGTGCTACAGGAGAAGTTACCTGGGTCGTGTCTCTATGTCAGCCTGCCGATGCGCGATAGCGGCTATGGCTTCGCCGACCTCACCAAACGCGCCGTACTCATCTCAGACACACTTCTGCTCTCGCATCACAAGACAGAGAATTATCACGATATCACGGAGAGCTACAATCCGGATTTACCGCGCCCGGCGCCACTACCGATGAGTACCGGGCAGGTCGTCGTTTCTCGGATCGGTTTCAAAGAAATGTGGCGCGAGCAGGAAGAAATGTTGCGCGAGCAGGCGGGGTGGGGTCGGGACCATCTGGCGGAGACGTGCGTAATGGATTGCCCGAGCCTCGGTGAGCTTGGACGGTGGATCCTCGACGCCGAATCACTGCTCGCAGCGGGTCTGGTCTGGTATCTACCCAACTATGCGATCGCTACGTACGGAATAACAGACGGAGCTAGGGCTCCTTTCGACAAAGGTACAGTCAGGCCGGTTACCGTGGGTGACTACTTGGCTCGAGACGGTCGGGCAGTGGACGCTTCTGGCGCAGAACCAGTGAAGAGTCAGCTCGTACGCACCGTGTTGCGCACCAATCTGCCGTTCGTCGAAGGAGTCAACCTTCGTGATTTCGGTAGGATCACGGTTGGGGAGTTCGCCTCGTACTCCGCCTTCCGGGGCTTCCTTCGCCAGAGCTTCCTGGGCATGGACGCGGCGGTCAACGCCGTCCAGTCGGATCGTGAGCTCCTCAAGCTACGTTTACAGATCGAGGACCAGGTTCGGTCAGTGCGCTCTAAGATGGAGACGGCGCGGCGGAAAAGAGCCGTAGCCGTAACCGGCGCCGTGATCGGATCTGTGGGGGCCATCCTCGTCGCTGTGTATGGACCCGAGCTAGCAAAGGCAGTCGCGGCCATCGGTGCAAGCGGCGGCGTGTGGGGCATCATCCACGCCGTATCAGAGAACAGCACATGGGATCTTCGTCAGGACAAATGGTACTACGTCTGGGCGCTAGCCAAAAAGGGCAACATCCACGTTATGTGAGCCGCCGCCCGCGCCAACCTCCCCCGGGGCCGACCTGAGGTCCACGCTCACCGTAAACTGGGTGCGGCACCGGCAACACGAACCCTAACAGACAAGTGAGATCGATTACTCTGAGCTACTTTGGGGCTGGTTGCCTCACTCGATTGGGGACTCAATGGAACGCACAGGGTATCGCATAGTATTAACGCCTCGTTGATCCGGCTCTTCAGAGTGAGGACAACCGTTTTCATGACGACACGTAGCACGTAGCTGGAGCTGTCCATGTCTCATCGGTACGAACCAGACCAGGTGTGGACGCCTCCGCGTAGGCCGTCTCACGCCGGAGGCTCCTGGCTTGGGAAACGCTGATAACCGGCTAACCGGCGACGACCGAGGCGAGAGCGGGTGCGACATGGCGCGGTCCACGAGGAGCACGAAGCAGTACGTCGACAAGGGCTTCCTGCGGCGACTGACGCTGGCCACGGCGTGGGGTGAAGGCCTCGACGGGTTCGACCTTGGGGTGCTCAGCGTGGTGCTGGTGCCGCTATCGAAGGCGTTCGGGATCTCGCCGCTGTGGGCTGGCCTGATCGGGGCGTCGTCGCTGATCGGCATCTTCTTCGGCGCGCCGATCGGCGGTGTGCTCACCGACCGGTTCGGCCGCAAGCAGCTGTTTTTGATCGACATCTGCCTGTTCGTCGTCTTCGGTGTGCTGCAGGCGTTTGTCACCGAGAGCTGGCAGCTGTTTGTCGTGCGGCTGCTGCTGGGTATCGCCATCGGGGCCGAGTACTCCATCGGCTCGTCGATGCTCTCGGAGTTCGTGCCGGCGCGCGGGCGTGGCCGCCGGGTGTCCTACATGATCGTCTTCTGGTACGGCGGCTATCTGGTCTCGGTGGTGGCCGCCTACGGCCTGCTGGATGGTTTGGGCTGGAGCTGGCGCTGGACGCTCATCACCAGTGCGGTCCCGGCGCTGGTGGTGCTGGGGCTGCGCATCGGGCTGCCCGAGTCGCCACGCTGGCTGATGCTGCACGGGCGCATCGACGAAGCCCGCGCGATCATCGACCGCTACCTCGGTGGCGAGCAGCACATGGCCGAGGCCAACTACGACTTGGACACCACGAACGAGGCCGGCTGGCGGCAGCTGTTCGCCCGGGGGATGCGCTCGCGCACCTTCTTCGTCAGCACCTTCTATATCTGCGTGGTGACGCCGTACTTCGCGATCGCCACGTTCGCCCCGGAGGTGTTTGGGTCACTGACCTCGATCTCCCTCAACGGCTTCGCGTTCATCGGGGCGATCGTCGGCATGCTAACCATCGAGTTCATCGGGCGCCGCAAGCAGCTTATCGGCCCGTTCTGGGTCATGACGGTGGCGTTTCTGGTCATCGGGCTCGGGCGGTGGGCCGGTGCGCCGCCGATGGTGCTGATCGGTGCCATCGCGGTCTTCGCATTCCTCAACGCCGTGACCGGCAACCTCACCGCCGTCTACCCGGTCGAGGTGTTCCCGACCGACGTGCGGGCCACCGGGGTGGGCATCGCCAACGCGTTCAGCCGGATCGGGGCCGCGGTGGGCACCTTCCTGCTCCCGGTCGGGATCGCGGCCATCGGCCTGCCATGGTGCATGGTGGTCGGGGCGGCGATGTGCGCGATCGGCGCCGGAGTGTCCCAGCTGTTCGCCCCGGAGACCACCGGCAAGTCGCTGAGCCACACTGGCGTGGTCGCCCCGCTCTCGCCGGGGCGATCCCGGCCCGGGATTGCGCCTCGCTCATAGCCCGGGTCGACCGCTGGCGGCGAGCAGTTCCAGGCCACGTTCGGAACTGAACAGCGCACCGGCATGGACTGACACCATGATCGGCGAAAAAAACAGCACCCCGGGATAGATATAGTCCAGTCGCTGATAACCAACCACGACCACGAGAACTGGGAGCTTGCATGCCCCGTACGAATGTCATTCTCCCGACCGACGACGGCCTCTGCCCGGCCACCGTGCACAGCCCCGGAAGCAGCGGCAGCTGGCCGGCGGTGATCCTCTACCCGGACGCCGGCGGGGTACGCGAGACGTTCCTCACCATGGCCGGCCGGCTCGCCGGCCTGGGGTACACCGTGCTTTTACCCAACGTTTACTACCGGATGGGCGCCTACCCATCCTTCGATCTCGCCGCGGTGTTTGACGACCCCGCCGAGCGGCAACGTCTGATGTCCCTGGTCCAGAGCCTGACCACGGACATGATTGTCAGCGACGCGGGTGCGTTCCTGGAGTTCCTGGCCGCCCGTCCTGAGGTGTCCGGGACCAGAGTGGGCACCACTGGGTACTGCATGGGTGGCCGGATCTCACTGATCGTGGCCGGGCACTACCCGGACCGGATCGCGGCTGCGGCCTCCTTCCACGGTGGGCGACTCGCCGCCGTGGACGACCCCGACAGCCCCGCCCTGCTCGCCGACCGGATCCGCGCCACCATCTACGTGGCCGCAGCCGCTAACGACCCTTCCTTCCCACCCGAACAACACCACCGGCTGGAACAGGCACTCACCACCGCTGGAGTGACACACACCATCCAGGCATACCCCGCCGCCCACGGCTTCGCGGTACCGGACAACCCCACCTACGACCAAACCGCCGACCAACAACACTGGACCGCACTGACCAATCTCTACGCCACCGCCCTCCCCAGCTGACCCTCGCAGCACCCACCCCCGGATCCGGACCTGGAGCTGACCACCGAGACGGCCACTAAGTTGATCATCTAGGTCCGCGCCGACCAGCGCTCCACACGATCGATCACGTCTCTGCAGGGCTGTGTTCTGAGATCCATCGCGTTGTCACCGGTTCGTAGAGAGTGGTGCGCTGGGCGAGTGGCCGGCCCAGCGGTTCGACGATGGCGCGGAAGCCGGCCTCGTCCAGGCGCTGCCCGTGGCTGGCGCCGGCCGCGCGGCTGATGTTCTCGTCCATCAGCGTGCCGCCCAGGTCGTCGACCCCGGCCTGCAGCAGCTGGCGAATACCGCTCGCGCCGAGCTTGACCCAGGACGACTGCACGTGGTCGATCAGCCCGTGCAACGCGATCCGGGCCACCGCGTGCACCAGCAGCACCTCCCGCCAGGTCGGCCCCCGCCGGGCCGCCCGCTTGAGGTACATCGGGGTCGCCATGTGCACGAAGGGCAACCCGACGAACTCGGTGAACCCGCCGGTCTGCGCCTGCAGGTCACGGGCGCGCAGCAGGTGCCGGGCCCAGTGCACGGGTTGCTCGATGGCCCCGAACATCATCGTGACGTTGGAGCGCAGCCCCACCGAGTGCGCGACCCGGTGCGCCTCCAGCCACTCCGCAGTAGTGATCTTGTCGGGGCACAGTACCGCGCGGACCTCGTCGTCGAGGATCTCCGCGGCGGTACCGGGCAGGGAGCGCAGGCCCGCCTCCTGCAGCCGGGTCAGGTAGTCGGCCAGCGGCTCGCCCAGCCGCCGGGCGCCCTCGGTGACCTCCAGCGCGGTGAAGCCGTGGATGTGGATCCCGGGCGCGGCTTCGTGGATAGCCCGGCACACCGTGAGGTAGTACTCGCCATCGAAGCTGGGATGGATGCCTCCTTGCAGGCACACCTCGGTGGCGCCTTGTCGCTGCGCCTCCAGCACCCGCGCCACGATCTCGGGCAGCTCCAGCAGGTACGGCGCGCCGCGCAAGTTCAGCGACAGCTTGCCCTTGGCGAACCCGCAGAAATAGCACCGGAAGGTGCACACGTTGGTGTAGTTGATGTTGCGGTTCACCACGTAGGTCACGGTGTCGCCGACGGTTGCCGCGCGCAGCTCGTCGGCCAGCCCGGCAACGGCGCTCACTTCCGGCCCACGGGCACCCAGCAAGGTCACCAGCTCCGCAAGCCCGGGGCGCTGGCCGGCGCGAACCCCGTCGATCACCGCACGCACCGCGCCGCTCGCCCGCGCTGGCGCCGGCACCAACACCGGGGGCGCGGCGTCAGCGCCGCAGTACCAGGCGGTGGAGCGGCGCCCGGCCAGCGCCACCTCCGCGCCGTCACCGACGTTGACGGCCCGCTGGGCGCGTTCCGGGAACACCGCGCCCGGATCGTCCCGACTCAGCCCTTCGGCATCGGAGCGGTCCAGGACCGGGAAGCGCACCGCCTCGCCCAGCCACCGGGCGGGGTCCAGGGCGTACTCGGGGTACACCGCGAGCCGGGGCGCCAGGGTGTGGCCCGCCGCCTGCGTCGCAGCGCGCAGCTCCTCCAGCACCGGCCACGGTCGCTCGGGGTTGACGTGATCTGCGGTGATGGGGGAGACCCCGCCCCAGTCGTCGATGCCGGCGGCAAGCACGCTCGCCAGGTCGTCGGTGAGGTTGGGCGGGGCTTGCACGTGCACCTGCGGCGGCAGGATGAGCCGAGCCAACGCGATGGCTCGCAGGTGCTCCCGCGGGGAGCACGGCGGGACGTGGCGCATCGCGGTGTCCGCCTTGGGCCGGAAGTTCTGCACGATGACTTCCTGCACGTGCCCGTACCGGTGGTGCGCCGCCGCGATCGCTTCCAGTGCCAGCACGCGGTCGGCCTCGGTCTCGCCGATGCCGACCAGGATCCCGGTGGTGAACGGGATCGCCAGCTCGCCGGCGGCGTGTAGGGTGGCGAGCCGCCGGTCCGGGTGCTTGTCCGGGGCGCCCCGGTGCGCGGCCAAATCCGGCCGCAGCGATTCGATCATCATTCCTTGGCTGGCGGTCACCTCGCGCAGCGCGGCCAGCTCGTCGCGGTGTAACGCGCCAGCGTTGGCGTGCGGGAGCAGCCCGGTCTGTTCGAGCACCGCGCGGCACGCCGCCACCAGGTAGTCCACCGTGGATTCGTAGCCGTGGTCGGTCAGCCAGCTCCGGGCCGAGGGGTAGCGGTGCTCGGGACGCTCGCCGAGGGTGAACAGTGCCTCGTGGCAGCTGAGCTGCGCACCCGCCTCGGCGATCGCCAGCACCTCGTCGAGCTCCAGGTAGGCCGAGGGTAGTTCGCGGGGAGCGTGTGCGAAGGTGCAGTAGCCGCAGTGATCCCGGCACAGCATGGTCAACGGCACGAATACCTTGGGGGAGTAGGTCACCCGGGTGCCGTGCACCGCGTCCCGCACCGCGCGAGCCCGGCCCAGCAACTCCGCAGTACTCCGTGTCGTGAGTTCATCATCGCTCATCACAGCGCCCACCTGCCCTTCATTGCCCCCTCAATGAAGAGTGTGACTCAGCGCGTTGCCAGCTGTACCCGGTCGCGGCCGGCGGCCTTGGCGGCCATCAGCGCACCGTCGGCGGCAAGGAGCAGCCGGTCGATGTCGTCGCCGTCGTCGGGTCTGACCGCCGCCCCGATCGACACCGAGATGCCATCCACCGTGGCGGGCCGGTTGTGCGGACCGTCGACCAGCACGCGCAGCTGGCTGATGCGCTCGCGGATCCGGTCCGCGATGTGCTCGACCTGGGCGGTTCCCACTCCGGGCAGCAGGATCACGAACTCCTCCCCGCCGAACCGCCCCACCAGGTCGTAGGGTCGGGTTTGGGAACGGAGCTCGTCGGCGACCGCGCGCAGCACCTGGTCGCCGACGAGATGCCCCATCCGGTCGTTGAACGACTTGAAATGATCCAGGTCCAGCATCAGCACCCCGAGCGGGTCGAGGAGTCGGCGGGCCCGCTCGAGTTCCCGGTCAGCCTCTTCGCGCCAGAAGCCCGCTGTGAGCAAACCGGTCTTGCTGTCGGTGCGGGCAGCCTGCTGGAAGTGCGGGAGCAGCAGGGCGCGGTGCAGCGCGAACACGGTGGTCATGAGAACGGGGCTTAACCACGGCTGCTCGGCCAGCATGACGGCGAACGCGACTGCCAACCCGAGCGAGGCCGCCACAACGAGCTGTTCGCTCGGGTTGACCAGGACCTGACGGGCTGGCCGCAGTGGGTCGGACATCCGCACGGCGCCGATCATCAACACATAATTGACCAGCCAGTACACTGTCCCGGCGGAGATCAGGACGGCAAGCCCCAGCGGGCCCCGCGGGATGAACGGGTATCCAGTGGGCTGGAGCAGTTGCAGAACCGCGACAGTGGCAGTAGACGCCAGCACCATCGCCGCGCCGGAGAACAGCGTGCAGCGCAGCCCGCCAGAGCTACCCCGGTACCAGGAATGCAGGTAGACCACCGCGGTCACGGCAAAGACCAGCGGGAGCGGAACCAACAGCGCTGCCACAAAGATCCACAAGGAGGTGAGCCTGGTGAGCGGCCCGTTGTCCGCGGCCCGCTCACGCAGGCTCTCGGTCCGGTGAACCGCTTCCCGGTGGGCGAGTGCTCCCGCGAGCAGCAAGCCGAAGCGGAACAGGTCACCGGAGTGGACCGGTATCGCCGCGATCGCCCCGGCAGCCAGCGCTCCGGCCACGATGTCCACGGCGAGGGCATAGGCGATCACGAGTCTCCGCTCGCGCCACAGCTTCCACCGCCGCGGGTGCACAGCCATCAGGCCGCGCCTCGGTTCGACACGCTCAGACCCATGGCTCACACTCACGAGGTCCCCCGGCAGTGACGTTGAGCGACCTCCCCCAGAGTAATCGGCAGGCGACTCTTTGTCATCCTCCACGTCGCCGGCACGCGATGAGCCGAGATTTCCCGCTCATCGATCACCACTGGTATGAAGTGTCACCCAGTATTGCTCATGTGCTGGTTGCATCCTGTGCTGGCGAGGGAGTGGCGGTGAGCAGATGGGGGCGCGTGCCGCGAACACTGGTGCTGGTGCTGGTGTCCATGGTGCTTGCCATGGTGCTGTCCCACTGCATGAGCGGGCCCCAGACGTCGTCCCCTGTACCCCCCTTGCCCGTCTCGCGGATCCCGCCCAGCCCGCTTGCTCCCAGCCCCATCCCGTCCAGCGCGGTCCCCTCCAGCCCGCCGCCGGTTTCGCCGTTTACCGGCCTGCCCACCGACCTCGGTGCGCCAGTACTCGGAGTCAAGATCGACAATTCCCCAGTGGCTCGCCCCCAAACCGGGCTTGCGCTGGCGGATCTGGTCTACGTCGAGCCGGTCGAGGGCGGCCTGAGCCGGCTGCTCGCGGTGTATCAGTCCCAGGTTCCATCGGTGGTGGGGCCGGTGCGCAGTACGCGAGCGTCAGACCTTGAGTTGCTGGCCAATTTCGGTCATCCCGCGCTGGCGTTCTCCGGTGCGGCATCCCAGGTCGGGGCGCTGGTGGCGCGCGCGCCAGTGCTTGATGTCTCGGCCTTGACGCGGCCCGGCGACTATTACCGAGACTGGCGAAGACCGATGCCGCACAACCTCTATGGTGAGGCCAAGGCGCTCTGCCAAGGCGGCATGCCACCGCGGGATATCGGGTTCCGCTTCGGGCCTGCGCCGCCCGGCGGTCGCCCGGTGCTGGAGACCGAGGTCAGGTACCCGGGGACCGTGATCGGGATCCAGTGGGTGCCCGCGGAGGCTCGGTGGGTGATCTCCATGGACGGTGCCCCCCTCACCGCCACCTCGGGGCCGCGGCCCACTGCGGCAACTGTGGTGCTACAGCGAGTGCGGGTGCGCGACACTGCGGTCCGCGACGCTGCTGGATCACTGTCGCCCTTCGCGGCGACGGTGGGTGCCGGTGATGCGGTTGTGCTCCGCGACGGGCTCGCCTTCAGCGGGAGCTGGTCGCGTCCAACCCCAGAGGCGATCACCGTGTTCACCCTGCTCGATGGATCACCGCTCACTTTTGCGCCCGGTCCGGTATGGGTGGTACTGGTGCCGACCTAGATGACCGACCAGTACCTAGTGGGGGTATAGTGAGGACTCACGAGAGGACGGCGCGGTGGCGAGCTACACCAAGGACCGGGACGCATACCTCAAGCGGCTCCGCAGGATCGAGGGCCAGGTACGCGGTCTGCAGCGCATGGTGGAGCAAGACCAGTACTGCATCGATGTCCTGACCCAAGTCTCGGCCGCCACGAAGGCACTGCAATCCTTCGCTCTGGCTTTGCTCGAAGAACATATGGCCACCTGCGTGGTCGACGCTGCGGCCGACCAAGCCGACGCCGGCGTCAAGGTCAAGGAAGCGGCCGACGCGATCGCTCGCCTGGTTCGCTCCTGACGCACCGCGCAGGGCACCGCAACGAGCTTGAGGAGGCATGGGCCATGGGGGACGCTGCCGTCGTCAGCGAGTACACCGTCACGGGAATGGTTTGCCAGCACTGTGTTTCAGCGGTGACGCAGGAGCTGGGCGCCATCGAGGGCGTGACCGACGTGCAGGTTGAGCTGGCCACCGGTCGGGTCACCGTCACCAGCGACAGGCCCCTGAACCGTGCCGCGGTCCGCACCGCGGTCGACGAGGCCGGCTACGAGATCTCCGACTAGAGATGGTTCACACCGGAAAGCTCCGGACTGAGCGGATGCGAGCCCCGGTGCCCTTGCTGGCGTTGCTCGCTGCCATGGTTGCGCTGCTCGGCTTCTCGATCAACTTCGGCGAGATGGTCGTCGGTCGCCTCGCACCAGTGCCACACCACCACGGTGGCCACGGCAGCGGTGACGAGGGCCACAGTAGGGAACCCGGTGGGCTGGCCGTCGCCAGCCAGGGTTACATGCTGCGTCCCAGGACTACGCGATTCACCGCCGGGGAGTTCGAGAATTTCCGGTTCACCGTCTTCACCGACAGCGGGCAGCCGGTAACCGACTTCGCGCAGCGGGGTGACCGGCGGATGAACCTCGTCGTCGTCCGCCGGGACATGAGCGGCTACCAGCATCTTTACCCCACCATGGATCCCGAGGGCACCTGGACGGTGCCGCTGCAGCTGAGCAAGCCGGGCAGCTACCGGGCCTTTGCCGAGTTCTTGCCGGGGAGCGTCACGACACCGGTGACGCTGGGTGTGGATCTCGAGGCAGCGGGACTGGTCGAGCCCGGACCTATCTCGAAGGTCTCCAAGATCGCTCAGGTCGATGGTTATACGGTGATCTGGACCGGCGAACTCCTCGCTGGGTCGGTGTCGCGGCTAGGGATGCATGTGATGCGCGGCACCCTGCCAGTCACTGATCTTGATTTGTTTCTCGGGGACGCTGGGCGTTTGGTCATCTTGCGCGAGGGTGACCTCGCCTACCTGCATGTGCATCCCGTCGGTCCTCGCCAGGACACGGCGATCGACTTCGACGTTGACGTGCCGAGTGCCGGCTACTACCGGATGTTTCTGGAATTCCAGCATCACGGCCAGGTGCGGACCGTCGAGTTCACCGCGCTGACCCGCTGCCGGTGGCCCCACCGGGGGCCACCGGCTATCCGACCTATCTGAGAGCAACCATCGACGTCGTGGCGGTGTAGATCGCGACGGCCACCAGCAGCACGGCGAAGGCCCGGGCCAGGAACGTGTGGGAGACGCTGTCGGAGGCGCTCTTGCCCAGCAGGGCACCCACGATCGCGGTGAGGCTGACCGGGATGATCACCTTCCAGCCGAAGGTGGAAGTGGCGGCGCGCACCCAGAGTGACGCGGCTGCATTGATCACGATGACCAGCAACGACGTGCCGATCGCGGTGGGCATCGGCCAGTCGAGCACCCCCACGAGCGCGGGAACGACGAGGAAGCCCCCGCCAATCACCCAGGTACGCGGTCCTCGTGCCCTGCCTTCTGCAGAGCCTGGCGCAGGGTGTCGGCGGCAGCGTCGAGCTCGGCTGGATCCGGGTTATGGTCGGCGTTGCCGAAGTTGAAGTCGTCGATGGTCCACGTGGGAAAGACGTGCACGTGCAGGTGGGCCACCTCGAACCCGGCGACGATGAGCCCAGCCCGCGGCGCGTTGAAGCCCACTTTCTGAGCCGTACCGATGTGCCTGGCCACTACCATGAGATGGCTCATCAGCTCGTCGTCCGCATCGGTCCACTCGTCGACTTCGGCACGCGGGACAACTAGGGTGTGCCCAGGCCCCAGCGGCGCGATGGTAAGAAACGCAACGCACTGTTGGTCACGCCAGACGAACCGGCCTGGGATCTCGCCCTCGATGATCCGGCTGAACAGTGTGGACACGATCCTCCTCCGGCACACCACGCGCGTTCGTGAGAACCCCCGACGTTTCTAAGAACCCCCGACGCTAAGAACTAGAGTGCCACGGATTCGCGGAGGGTCCGCGACGGGCCCCAGCGACGGCCTGCTCCCGGTAACTCGATCTGGGGAAACGCCGGGAGCTCACGGCTTGCGGGAGCGTTCCAACCAGGAGCGCAGCGCAGCGCCACCGTCTGCGGCTGGATCGGTGATGGTGATCTGGGGACCAGCGAATGCCCGGGAGCGGCTCGAGGTCCCGCCAACCAGCAACACCGGCCCGGGGTGGCGTCGTGCCAGGTGGGCGAAGTCCCCGTCGCCCGTGGCCAGCAGCAGCGGCTGGTCATCGGCGTGGTAGGTGCGGGCCAGCAGCAGGTCCGCGCCCTGCCAGCCGCTCGCCGGCAGAACCTGAGCCTGCGGGGGCCAGTCGAGCGCTTCCACGACAGCCGGCGCACCGGCCACCACGACGTCGGCGGATGGCGCTAGCTCCAGCGCCGCGACGAGCATGCGCAGCCGTGGCAGGTCGAGGTTGTCCGCATCGACCAGTACCTGCATGGTGCTGTCCTAGCTTGGTTACTCTGGCCCTAGCTACCCTAGCCCCAGCTACTATGACGCAGTGCCAACTTTCGATGCCGCAGCGGTGGACTGCCGGGTATCGGTCTTTCGCGAGGGACTGCTGACCTCATTCGGCCACGACGTGACCCTGAAGGTGACGAACTTGTCCCTGGAGGTGGGGGACGACGACGGGATCGTCGCCGACTTCGACCCGAACTCGTTGCGGGTGGCGACTGACGTCTCAGCGTCTGAGCGGAAGGACATCGAGAAAAACGCCGGGAAGGTGCTCGAGCCGGACAAGTATCCGAAGATCCAGTTTCGCTCAGCGTCGGTGGTGCGCGAGGAGGACCGGGCACGCATCGAGGGGGACCTCACGTTGCACGGCGTGACGAATCCGATCACTGTTGAGGCGCGCGACGACGGCGCACGGTGGAACGCCACGATCGTTCTTGATCAGCGCAAGTTTGGCATCAAGCCGTTTTCCGCCATGCTCGGCGGCCTCAAGATTAAGCCCGAAGTAGAGGTGGAGATCAGCATCCCACACATCCCTGACGCCAACGACAGTGCTCACCATTCATCGGCTGAGGGCGGTTGATCCGGCGTGGCCTTGAGCCGCGCGGTCCATCGGTCCTCGATGCGGCCGAACCGCCACACAGCCAGGGCCACGACCCAAGTAAGGACGAACAAGGCGACGATACCGAAGCCCACGTTGTTGAGGCTCACGTTGCCGATCGCGGCGAGCGGGCCTGAGTTGATGTTCAGCGTGCCGGTCAGGATGGAGATCAGCTCAATGGTGCCGATAATCAACGCCACAGCCACGGACAGGGCAGTGACGGTGATGTTGTAGAAGACTTTGCGAACCGGTTTGGCGAAGGCCCAGCCGTAGGCAAAGTTCATGAAGCAACCATCGGCGGTGTCGAACATGCTCATCCCCGCGGCGAACAGGATGGGCAGTACCAGGATGGCATACCAGGGCAGCTCCAGGGAGGCGGCGCCGGCAGCCAGCACGAGCAGCGCGACCTCGGTGGCGGTGTCGAACCCCAGGCCGAACAGCACCCCGACCGGATACATCTGCCATGGCTTGCGGACGGCCTTGGTCACCCTGTTGAGGAAGCGGTTCATGAACCCACGGCTGCTGAGCTGGTTTTCCAGCTCAGCCTCATCAAAGCTGCCGCGTCGCATCCGCAGGAAGACCTTGATAATCCCGATGAGGACGACCAGGTTGATGATGCCGATGAGGTACAGGAAAAACCCCGACACCGCGGTGCCGATCACCCCGGTAGTTTGGTGCAGCGTCGAGGATCCGTCTTGCACCTGGCCGTTCAGCGCGCGCACGCCCACCGACAGGAGCAAGGCCAGCAGGAAGACGATGGTGGAGTGTCCCAGGGAGAACCAGAACCCCACCGACAGTGGGCGCTGGCCCTCGGTGAGCAGCTTGCGGGTGGTGTTGTCAATCGCGGCGATGTGATCGGCGTCGAAAGCATGCCGCATCCCTAAGGTGAACGCCGTGGCGCCCAGGCCGATCCCGAACACCCCGGATGTGCCCATGCTGTAGTGGTGTGGGGCGACGAACCCGGCCAACACCCCCCAACCGAGCACGTCGAGCAGGAGGATGAACCCGACCATGCCAGCGACACGCGACCACTCCCGGGGCGTGAGCGCGTGGCGGAAGCGATCCCATCGAGAGGAGTTCGCGACGGTGACGGCGCTCATTGCTTACCTCACGCACAGTTTTGGCAATACCCGAAGTTACTTCTAACGGGTGGTAGTTAACTGCACAATGGTGCTATTTGCAAGCAGCTAGTTGTAATCGTTTTGAGGTAGTCCCCGCGGATCGAGCGCACCGAGGACCAGCCGTCGGCGAAGCCACCACGGGGCGGCGGTGAACAGCGCGCCCATCGCCGCGGCGCTGCCCTGGACGTCTTCGCGGCCGGTCAAGTAGGCCCAGCGGTGCCGCGGGGGCAGCGCGAAGAACACGTCGAAAAAGTTCGGGACCCGGTCTGGAGGCAAACGCAGCAGCGACTCCAGGCTGCGGCGCCGCAGGGTATGCACGGCCAGCGCGGCCGGGCTCCACACCGTCTGCCACCCGGCGGTTGCGGCGGCCCTGGCACCGCCACACTGCAGCGCATCGTGCACGGCGGTTGCCACCCGAGGGGCCAACCCCAGCGCCGTGGCGACGCTGTACCCGGTGGCCGGGTGCACCAGCGGGCTCGCTGCTCCGAAGGGCACCACTGGCCCGCGCCAGCTCCCGGGCGCTGGTAGTGGCCGGTCCACCGGGAAGCGCACCCGCTCCTCGCCCCCTGGTGGCACGGCGATGCGATGGTAGGCCAATCGGGCGTGCAGCCGGCGACGCAGCACGGACAGCTCCAGCCCGGGGCGGCGGGCCAGCGAGGTCTCCTCAAGCAAGATCCGATCCGAGGTTACCGGCACCGCATAGAGAAACGTGGGCCATCCCGTCTCGCCGTGGTGCGGCCGCCAGTCCATGAACAACGCAGCGCCTGGAGTGACCAGCTCCCGCGCGGCGTCGGCCGCGACCACCACACCCACGGCGGTCTGCACAGCGTCGGTCCGCACAGGGGCGTTCCGGCGGGGAGCAGCACCCAGCACCGAGCGGACCGCACCGGTGGCATCGAACAGGACGGCTGCCCGCCGCCCGCCGCCGCCCAGGTCTACCGTGACCCCCTCTGGGTCCGGATGGGCATCCCGCACCCGGCCCTTCAGCACTGTGACCGGCGCGGCGGCCAAGGCGTCCCGCAACGCGGCGTTGTCCAGCACCACGTACTCCCAGCCCAGCTGGTGGGCGATGGTGCCGATCGCCTCGCCACGGCCCCTGGCTGCCATCACTGCTTCAGCCGCAGCGGGCAGTTCTCCCCGCCAGGCGCCGTAGGTGGCCCGCCACGGTCGGTCCGGCGCGGGATCCACCAGCGCGGTGTCCAATCCCCGCCGCGCGCACGCCGCCGCCACCGCCCATCCCGCCGGACCGCCCCCGGCTACCAGCACGTCGAGCACGAATGCACGCTAACGTGCCGTTATGCGCGCGGTGGAAGTGGAGCCCGAGCGACTGGCTGGCTTTCTGGCGCGGTTCGCCGCCAGGCACGGCGGGGTGCTGACCACCTCCGTCGCGCCGCACCGGGTGGAGGTGGCGGCTGGTGACGGCGCGAGGGCGTCGATTCCGGTGCCCTTTGCTCCCCTGGTGGTACCCACCGGGCAACGCGTTGGCCTCGCGGTGGATGACCTACTCGATCACCTCATGGCGCCGCGCACGATCGGGCTGCTGTTGGTACGCCTGGGCGGATACAGCGTCGGAATCGCCCGCGCCGGGGTGGTGCTCGCTTCCAGCACCGGTAGGCGGCTGGTGCACGGTCGTTCTGCGGCGGGTGGGCAGTCCCAGCGGCGTTTCGCTCGGCGACGGGAGAGCCAAGCCCGAGTTGCGCTCCGCGCTGCGGCCGACACCGCGGCACGGGTGCTGCTGCCACGCATTGCGGAGTTAGACGCTGTCGTCCTCGGCGGGGATACCGCGGCGCTCCGCACCCTGGCCGCCGATCCGCGGCTGAGCGCACTGTTTGAGCGGGCCGAACCCGGGGTGCTCGACGTTGCCGAACCGCGCCGCGCGGTGCTCGAGGCGGCGGCCCGGCGCGCTCGGTGCGCGAAGGTCCAGATTAATCACGATCTTGGGCTCGACGCGACCCACCAGCACGGTCCCGCGGAACATCGGCGTGGCATTTCGTGATCTTGCGAATCGTCGTTGATACGCTTTTGATCGATGACGCGCTCACTCGTCCCCCGTCACGGTGCTTACGAACTGTACTGGTACGTCGCCTCCGAGCGCCAGCGCGTATTTGAGCGCCGTATCGCCGGACGCCCCCGTCCGTGGACGGATGACTCAATCCTGCAAACGTACAAATTCTGCAACGTCTACCGTGCGGCCGATCGGGTGTCGCAGTATATGATCAGCGAAGTCTGCTACCACGACGTAAGTATTCGGAAGTGTTGTGACCTGCGGGCGTGCGGATTCGCGGCGTAGTCGTCGTTCTCAGGGGCGGTATGCCGTAGGGGGTGGAGGGGGTATTAGCCGGGCCGGGGCGGTCGGCTCCAGGTATCGAGGTCAGCGGAGGTGGC
>JAFAPC010000078.1 GCA_019247305.1 Pseudonocardiales bacterium | reverse complement strand
AGCAGCATGCGGTGGTTTGGAACCTCCCCCTGCAGAGCGGTCCCGGAGGGCCCACCTCCATCACCAGCACAGCACCACACACGAAGACTCAGACCTTCACATCCGAACCTCCCTGCATGCTCGTGGCACACCCCAAACAGTGATCTTTCCGGGTGGGAGGCGCCAACCAGGGCAGCCGAGCTGGGACTTTAGGTGATCGACCTGATGATGGCCATGCTCTCACAAAGCCCGCAGCCATGCCCGGCAGAGCGCCACTACCCGCCGCACCGAAGTCAACTCACCATCGCGACCGGCCGTGCCACCCCAACGCGGCTGGCCAGAAACCGAGTCCACCGATGTGCAGCGAACGCCCACGGTGCGCCGCAGAGAAACTTGTTGATCTGGAGAGCCAGGGGCTGTCCGTGAACTCGACGTCACCGACGTTGTGAGCCCTGCTCGACGTCGGTCCTGTCGAGTTCACGGCGCTCGTCCTCACCCGCCCGATCAGGAAGCCGGCGGCGAGAGCACCTGGCCGATGACGAACACGGTGGCATTCTTGGTCGGGATGTTGCCGCACAACACCGGGGCGCCGCCCACCGTCGGTGCCGCCGCAGTGCCCCCAAATTTGATCTTTGCGCCTTCCAGGGTCGTCAGCACGCCGGCCTGGATGAGGCCGGCAGCGTCGTAGCGTTGACCGACCACGTGGTAGGTGAGGATCTTGGCCAGCTTGCTGTTCGGCATCGCCACGTCCGGAGCAGTGGTCAACTGGTAGAGGATGCCCGGGCTCTTGACCTCCAGCGCCTGGAACGCCGCATCAGCCGGGGCGAACACGGTCAGCGCCGAGGCATTGTCCAGGGTGTCCCCCAAGTCGGCTGCCCTCACGGCCTTGGTCAGCGTGGTCAGCAACGGGTTGTGGCTAGCTGCGGTGGCCACCGGGTCGTTGACCATGCCCTGCGCCGAACCGGGGCCTTCCTTGGGCACCTGGCTGCACGCCGGGCCGAAAATGTCTCTGATTTTGGTGACGCCACGGGCAGGGTGCGCCAGCGCGAACCTGAGCGGAGGCTCCGCGCTAGGCGCAGTCGGCTTACTGATTGGCACGGCCTGCGGTGAAAATGCCGGCGGGTGCACGGACAACACGATGACTGCCGCGCCACCGAGGGCAACGACCGACGCCACCGCAAGGACGACGTCACGCCGTCGCCTGATTGCCACGCTGCGGAGCAGCCGCTGCCAGGACCAGACCTGAGGGCGATCAGAGTCGGCTAGTCGTCCGGTGTCGATGCGGGGAGGGGCGGACCGCCAGGCCGCGCCGTCGCGCGCCTGGAGGGCGGTGTCGGGCGGGATACGCGCAGGGTTGCGGACCAGGACGAGTCGGTCAGCGGTGTCGGTGCCACGTTGTTGCGGGCGCGGCAAACCGCGGGCAGTCAGCCGCTGGCGCAGGTGGGGGTAGATCACCCCGAGGGTCAGCTCGGCGGGACCGTGCGGAATGCCGCTGGTGAGCAGGTCGAGGAGCTCCCCGGTAAACGCAGTGTAGGTCTGTCCGGACGGTGCCCGGGCTGGCCGGCTCCCGGCGGTGGCTGTTAACGTGTAGGTGCCACTGACCTCGGTGGCATCAGCGGCAAACGCCGCCGGATCCGCCATCGCCTCGATCACTCGGCCGGAAAAACAGCAGTCCAAGATCAGCACACGGTTTGCGGCCGGGCTGTCTCGTAATGCCTCGCGGACCCAGTCAAACGGCAGAGCACTGTACCGCACCCGGCCAGGGACAGTTTCCCCGACGGCCAGGTGCAGCTCACCTTCAGGGGTGAGCAGCCCATGCCCGGCGTAGTAGACGAGCAGCGTGTCCTGGGTCTGCTCGGCCACCGACGCCAACGCCAAGCCGACCTCTCGCGCGCTGACCGGATTACGGATCACCGTGACCCGATCCGCGCGCCAGCCACCCCCATTCGGGCCGGTCAGCACCGCAGCCAGGCCGGTGAGATTACGCGCCACCGCGGGCAACTCGGGCAGGGCAGCATCCCAATAGGACGCAGTTCCTATCAGCACGGCCTGAGAACGAGAAGGGTCCGGAAACCGGGCTTGGGCAGTCATCGCCTTCAGGGGTCGTCGCGGTCGCGGAGCACTTCCCGCAGCAACGGCAGATGGCTCAGGGGCGGCGCCGCGTGGGAGCCGCCCCTGACGAGTAGTAAGACGCCTGGAGTCTTCCTTAGGAAGCCGGCAGGGAGAGCACCTGGCCGATGACGAACACGGTGGCGTTCTTGGTGGGAATGTTGCCACACAACACCGGGGCGCCGTTGATGGTCGGTGCCGCCGCAGTGCCGCCGATCTTCACCTTCCCACCTTCCAGGGTCTCCACCGTGCCGGCCTGGACAAGGCCCGCCGCGTCATAGCGCTGACCGACTACGTGGTAGGTGAGGATCTTGGCCAGCTTGCTGTTGGGCGTCGCCACGTCCGGAGCAGTGGTCAACTGGGTGAGGATGCCCGGGCTCTTGGCCTCCAGCGCCTGGAACGCCGGGTCAGCCGGGGCGAACACGGTCAGCGCCGTGGCGTTGTTCAGGGTGTCCCCCAGGTTGGCGGCGGTCACGGCCTTGGTCAGCGTGGTCAGCAACGGGTTGTGGCTGGCCGCGGTGGCCACCGGGTCGTTGACCATGCCCTGCGCCGAGCCGGGGCCCGTCGTGGGCACCTGGCTGCAGGCCGGGCCGAAGATTTGACTGATCGTGGTGACGCCAGTGCCCGTGGGCGCCGTCGCCTCCGCGCTGGGCTGCTCAGCCGGCTCGGTGGCTGGTGCCGAGGCTTGACTCCCGGTGGTCGGTCCCTGCGCGCTGCTGCATGCGCCAACCATGGTGGCCAACGCCGCCATGGCGCCTACCGCGGCCAGTCGCTGGATCTTCCTCACGCGATCTCCACTCCTCATCTGCCCGGCTTGTCCGGGCCTCACGGGCGTTACTTCGGTAATCCACACCGGCGAGTTCACGGTGCGCAGATTACGAATAGGACACGTTTATCCAGTACTCGAAGCGTCCTCAGAGGACGGTGAACTGTACCGAATGCCACCCACTGGCCCCGTCCGGGATAGGGGCCGCCCGATCCGCGCTTTGGGTGTACCCGGTCTTGTCCGTGGCGCGGACCTCGACGACGTGGTTGCCGGGTTCCCACCGCCCGCGCAGTCGGAACATCCGCCAAGCGTCCACGTTGACCTCGGTGGACAGTTCCGCGGGTCGCCACTCACCGTGGTCGAGGCGCACCTCGACCTTCTCGATGCCTCTGGTCTGCGCCCAGGCGACGCCGGTGATCGGCGTGTCGGGGCCGACCCGTCCGAACGCGCCGGGGCTGTCGATCCGAGACATCGTCTTGATCGGCGCCCGCTGCCCCCAGCCACGGCGCACCCAGTAAGCCCGCTGGGCGTCGAACGTGGTGAGCTCCAGATCGGTGATCCATTTTGTCCCGGACACGAAGCCGTAGAGTCCAGGTACGATCATCCGAACCGGAAAGCCGTGCTCGATCGGCAGCGGCTCGCCGTTCATCCCGATCACCAACATGGCGTGGCGAGCGGGGTCGGTCAGCACGGCGGTCGGGCTACCGCAGGTCCACCCATCGACGCTGGTGGTGAACACCTGGTCGGCGCCTGGGCGCACGCCGGCCTCGGCGAGGATGTCGGCCAGTGACACGCCGGTGAACATAGCGGTGGAGATGTAGGGCCCACCCACCTCATTGGACACACACGTCATCGTCACCGGCCGGGCGAGCAGCGGCCGCGCGGTGAGATCTGCCCAATTTAGCGTCAGCTCCCGATCGACCATCCCGTGCACCCGTAACCGCCAGTCCTCGGCGCGCAGCTGCGGCAGCGTGAGGTTGACGTCCACCCGGTAGAAGTCCCGGTTTGGGGTGATGAAGCTCGGCGAGCCGTCAGCGGCGAAATCCGCCCCAGGCGGGATCGGCGGCGCGGCCACCGTGGGCACGATCCGCCCGACCGCCCGGCGAGAGGCCTCGACACCAGCGCGGCCGGTCAGCAGCTGTCCACCGGCCGCCGCGAGGCCGGCACCGGCGGTGACCACCGCTGAGCCGACGAGCAGCGCGCGGCGGGACGCCCCGGCCAGCAGATCCCCCGCTGGCTGCTCACCCAGCCGCGCCAGGCGGTGCAGCACCACGAACGTCCCCAAGCCGACAAGGGACGCCACCAGCGGAGCGAGCACGTCGAGGGCACCCGCGGTGGGACGGGAACCCACCGCAACGCTGGCAAGCGCGCCGAGCAGCACGATCAACACCAGCCCGGGTGCGCGGGAACGCCGGGAGGCCAGCCCGGCCACCACCCCGAAGAGTCCGAGCACCACCGCCATGCCCGAGAGCAGGACGACCTTGTCGTAGGTGCCGAACGTGCGAACCGCGAAGTCCTTGAGCCACAGCGGGGTGAGGTCGATGGCGCTGGCGCCCACCGCGAGAAACGGCGAGGCCTGCGGCGAGATGAGCCCACCCACCAGATGCCCCGTCGCCACTCCGGCCATCGTTGACAGCAGGCCGACCAGGGCTGCCACGGCGGCGGAGAGCCGGGTCGCGGGGGCTGCCGCCGGGGGGCGGGATAACCGGGTCAACGTCATGGCTGCCCGTTCGGGCACCCACCGCCGAAAGGTTCAAGGAGTACCCGGAGCGTGATGGTGCTCACCGGCTGAGCGCGGCCCGCAGCCGCCGCTCTGACACGGTCCAGCAGCTGTGCTCCTGGCCGTCGAGGAGGATCACCGGAACCCGGTCGCCGTACTCGGCCCGCAGGTGCGGGTCCGCGTCCACATCGCTGAGCTGCCACGGAACGTCCAGTTCAGCGCAGATCCGGGCGATGTCCGCTCGGGCCGCCGCACACCCGTGGCAGTCCTTGCGGACCAACAAAGTCACCTCGTGGCGCTGCATGCCCTCAGCCTGCCACCACCACGTTCGGCTGGTGATTCGGCTCATGATGACCTAGTGATGCCCTGGTAACAGCAGGGACACACCGCCGTGACCGGTCTAGATCTACAGCGGTCTGTCGAGGGAACGCGACGCTGCGCCACCACGTCACGGAACGCCGTCGTATGCTTCCGCACGCCTTAGGCGAGGAGTTGACGCAAACGGCCGGCTCGACCGAACGAGGAGTGGCTCATGCCGCAACCGAGATGGTCCTCAGCAGGCGGGGGCCGATCCGCGAAGGCGTGCTGCCGTGCGGAAGACCCCGAGCACTGCTGCGCCGGTGGTGCCCAGCGGTATCAGGCCGTGCCGAATGCCGACGTCTGATCGCGTGAAGCTCGTCCGCCCCAGCACCCAGCCGATCCCCACTCCGGCCGCCCCAGACTCCAGCACTCCAGACGTGGACGTCACGGAGCTGGGGCAGGCCGCAGCGGAGGCCGGCGCTGCTGAGCACGTCGACCCAGAGGTCGACACGAGCGCGTGGGAGCTCGTCGCCGCCGCCCAGCAGGGCGACCAGGAGGCCTTCGGTCAGCTCTACGACCGGTATGTCGATGTGGTCTTCCGTTTTGTCCTGTTCCGGGTAGGCGATCGTCCGTTGGCTGAAGACCTCACCAGTGAGACCTTCCTGCGAGCGCTGCGCCGGATCTCCTCAGTGAGCTATCAGGGCCGGGACGTCGGGGCGTGGTTCGTCACCATCGCGCGTAACCTGGTCTTGGACCATGTCAAGTCCAGCCGGTACCGGCTGGAGATGACGACCGCCGACATCCTCGACTCCAGCGCCGATGACCGCAGCCCCGAGCACGAGGTGGTCGAAGAGGCCACCGCGACCGAGCTGATGCACTGCGTCGCTCAGCTGGGCCGGGACCAGCAGGAGTGCATCATGTTGCGCTTCATGCAGGGCTTGTCGGTCTCGGAAACCGCAGCCGTGATGGGCCGCAACGAAGGCGCCGTCAAGGCGCTGCAACATCGCGCGGTTCGCAGGCTGGCACAGCTGTTGCCGGAGGGGCTGCGATGAGACGGCCGGGCGTAACTACCCAGATAGCCGCTCGTTGCTCCCAGCGACATGGCCCGAGGGCCCGAAGGCGGTGAGGATGACGCGCACATCCGGGGGTCGCAGCAGCGACGAGCAGGCCCAGCAGAACTTCGCTCGGTCTGTAGACGGCGGCGTCTGCGAGGTCTCTGATCCCAGTTTGCACCGTGAGCTGACAGTCGTCGCCGCGTTGCGCCGGACGGGCACCATGGTCGGCCCGAACCTGGCAGAACGTGACCGGATGCGCCAGCGCATCATGGCCGAGTTCGCCTCTGTGGTGCACGAGGGCAACAGCCCGCTGCTGCCGTTGCCGGCCGGCCGGCAGCGTCGCTGGACTGCGGGGCAGACCCGAGGACGAGTGGTAGTGGCAGCCGCAGCAAGCTTGTGCCTGCTGATGTCGCTGTCCGCGACGAGCGTCGTGCTGTCCCGCGATGCGGTGCCCGGTGATCCGCTCTACACCTTCAAGCGCACCACCGAGTCCGCTGAACTCGGGTTGACCTTCGGTGACCAACCTAAGGCGCTCAAGCACTTGGAGTTCGCCGGCGATCGGGTGAACGAGATCGAGCTCATGGCGAGCCACGTTGAGTCCGTCGGTGACTGGTCCGCGGGAGCGGGCAAGTTTCTTCGGGCTCTCGACGACTTCGACTCCGACGCCACCGCCGGGTCCAGGCTCCTCACCGGTCTGGCCGTGGGTGGCCAGCCCAGTAGCCTGTCCGCCTTGCGCGCCTGGGCGGAGCAGCAGAAGACTCGGCTGGCCGCACTCCGGAGGGCGTTGCCAGGGCCCATCAGTGCTCGACTGGACAGTACGCTCAGCCTGCTGGATCGCCTTGCCGCGCGGGCTTCTGCGCTGAGCGAGCGGGTTCCCTGCGTGACGATCACTTCGGGTGCCCGTGACGATCTGGGGTTGTTGCCGGCCAAGGACGCCTGCAAGCCCGGCTCGGTGCAGAGCCCCTCCTCCGCTGCGGTGCCCACGCCAGGCGTCACGATCCCACCAACGGTCAGTCCACCTAGCTTGGTCGTGCCGCCCAACCTGTTGCTTCCTCCGCCGTCGGCGAATCCGGTTCCCGTTCCGATGCAGAACTCCTCCAACCCGCGCTCTCCGCTACCGGCGACGCGCAACCCGGGTCATGTGCTGCCGAACCCGCACCAGCCTGGGGACCCCGAGCCCCTGCAGCCCCAGCCCTGGCAGCCCCTGCCTGGGCATGATTCGCCACGGCCCGCCGCTCCGCTACCGCCATGGATCCCGCAACCCCGGTTACTGCCTCCCGCATAACCCTCAGCCCACCTGGACTCAACCATAACGTCAACAAGTAGATCCTTATTATTTGGTTGCCCAGGAGAACTGACCACGGCAGGCTAAGGATTAGCTTGTCTTTTCAGCGGGCTGGCCGGGAAGGCTCACCACTGGCGATATCAGGGGGGCAGGATACAGTGTCGCGACCGTGCCATGAGGACCTGCAAAACGAGAAAACAGTTCTGGCTACCCTTAGCGGGAAAGCAACTCTGGACGGCCTGCGCCCGGTAGCCGACCTGGCCAGGGCTGCGGACCCTACGGCGGCTGCCTTCTTTGACGTTGACAACACCATGATGCGGGGTGCGTCGATCTTCTACTTCGCGCAAGGGTTGGCCGCGAGGAAGTTCTTCCCCACCGGGGCGCTCGCGGGCTTCGCGTGGGAGCAGATGAAGTTCCGGATGGTCGGTAAAGAGTTCAGCCCGGCAAAGATGCGGACCAGCCGCGAGCAGGCGCTGTCGTTCGTGGCTGGTCGATCGATGCAACAGTTCGTCGAGCTCGGCGAGGACATCTACGACGAGCTGATGGCCGACCGGATCTGGTCTGGGACACTAGCGCTAGCTCAGCGGCACCTCGACGCCGGGCAGCGGGTGTGGCTGGTCACCGCGACTCCGGTCGAGCTGGCCACGATCATCGCCCGCCGGCTCGGCCTCACCGGTGCGCTGGGCACGGTGGCCGAGAGCGTCGACGGGGTGTATACTGGCCGGCTGGTCGGCGAGGTCCTGCACGGAGCGGCCAAGGCGCAGGCGGTGCGCGAGCTGGCCGCTCAAGAAAGGCTCGACCTGCAGCGCTGCACCGCCTACTCCGACTCAGCCAACGACATTCCGATGCTCTCCCTGGTCGGCACCGCAGTCGCGGTGAACCCTGACTCCGAGCTCAGGGAGACCGCCCGGGCACGGGGCTGGGAGATCCAGGACTTCCGGACCGGTCGCAAGGCCGCGAGGATCGGAGTGCCCTCGGTGCTGGGCGTCGGGGTCGCGGCGGGTGCGGTGGCCGCCCATCGTGCCTACCAACGTCGCTCTCGCCCTGACCCGCGCGCTCTGGCCCGCGCTCGCAGCGGGGATTGAGCCCAGCGCAGGCTCAGCTCAAGGGGGACCCGAGCACCGTGGCCCTTAGCCGAGGAAGGGGTGACGGCGCTGGATGAGCAACCGGTTGAGGGTCTGCTGGATGGTCTCGCGGATCGCCTCGGTGAGGTCAAAGACCAAGGTCAGGTCGTCGGCGGAACCCGGTTGGTAGGCGTCAGTGCGGACTGGCTCGGCGAACTCGATGTACCACTTGGACGGCAGCGGGATCAGCCCCAGCGGTCCTAACAGCGGAAACAACGGCGTCACCGGGAAGTACGGGATGCCAAGCAGCCGAGCCAGCGGCTGCACGTCGCCGATCATCGGGTAGGTCTCCTCGGCGCCCACGATCGCGCACGGGATAATTCTCACTTGGGTGCGCAACGCTGCGGAGACGAACCCACCGCGCCCAAAACGCCGCAACTGGTACCGATCGCGGTAGCGCTTGCCGATGCCTTTGAACCCTTCCGGCCACACCCCCACTAGCTCACCGGAGGTGAGCAACCGCTCAGTGTCGGAAGCGCACGCCAGCGTCACACCTGACTTGCGCGCCCACGCACCGAGCAGCGGGGTGCGGAAAACCAGGTCGGCGCCGAGCATCCGCAGGTGCCGGCCTGCCGGATGCGCCTCGTGCACCGCCACCGCGGTCATCAGCGCATCCAGCGGCAGCGTCCCCGAGTGATTGGCGACCACCAGAGCGCCGCCTTGGGCAGGCACGTGGTGAATGCCGATCGTCTCCACCCGGAACCAAGAGTGGTACAGCGAGCGCAGCAGCGGCAGCAGCACGTGGTCGGTGAGGTCTGCATCGAAGCCGAACTCATCGACGTCGTAGTCACCAGAGAATCGCCGGCGCGCGAAGGCCAGCAACTCAGCCAGATCCCGATACCATCGCGGATCGCTCTCGATGACCTCCCGGTGCAGGTGGTGCTGCCGAATCACTCGTTCTGGCATCGCCGCCACCACCTAACTACCGAAAGTAGGACGCGAGCCCGAGCAGGGATCGCTGCGCTGCGGTGATCCACTCAGGGTCGATCGTGGGTCGCAGGGCGGTACCCCGCACATAGTCGTCGAACGCCTGGACGGTGCTCCACCGGGGCACGAAACCATAGTCGGTGCGCAATCGGGTCGTGTCGAGCACGGCGCCAACGGTGCGGAATCGGGTGTGCTCTGGGGAATAGTCAACGAGCTGGGCGCTGCGCAGCAGCCACCCGACGGCGGCCAAAGCTGGCCCCGGTAGGGGAGCGGGGATCCGGCCCGCCCGGCGAATCGCCTGGGACAGCAGCAGCACGCCGTCGCCACCGACGTTGAAAACCCCCGGTAACCGCACGCGGGTGGCCCGCTCGAGCACGGCCAGGGCATCCTGTTCGTGCAGCAGCTGCACCCGCGGGTCGTAGCCCAGCGCCGTGGGCACCACAGGCAGCGCGAAGTACCTACTCGACACGGTATCGATGCGCGGGCCGATGATGTGGGTGAAGCGCAGCACCGTGACGTCCACATCCGCGCGCCGCCGAGCGAAACTACGGATGTAGCCCTCGATCTCTCTCGCATCTCTGGCGTAGCCCGAGGCTGGAGTCTCGTTCGGTTCGTCACATTCCGTAAACACCGCCTGATCCAGGGCGCTCGCCCCGTACACCGCCCCGGTGGACTTGACGACCAGCCGGGTTACCGTCGTCGACTTCTGGCAGGCCGCGAGGAGCTGCATGGTCCCGATGACATTCGTCTCTTTCAGCGCGCCGGGGGTATGTCTGGGCCGCTCTCGGGGCTCTCCGACCTCCCACGGGTCGGCGCTCAGCGCGGTGTGCACCACGGTGTCGACCTTGGCAGCAGAGATCACCTTAGCGATCATGGGGTTGCGCAGATCGGCCTGGATAAACTCGGCGCGTCCCAGGTGTCCCATCAGTTCCCGGCCTGGCGGCACCGTGTCGATCGCGAGGATGCGGCCGATCGTGGCATCGGCCGCGAGCCGGGCCGCCAGCTGGCCCCCGACGAAGCGGCTGGCTCCGGTGACAAGAACCGTGGACGGCGGCATGATGCTCCCTGCATCCGCGCGAGACCAACGCGCCATTCGGGACGGGTTCGCCCCGGCGCGCTGACGCTACCGCTTCAGCTTGCGGCGTTGCACCCGCGTCTTGCGCAGCAACTTGCGGTGCTTCTTCTTGGACATGCGCTTGCGGCGTTTCTTGATCACCGAGCCCATGCTCGGCCTCCTCGCTAGTCGTGGATGTGCGGCAGTGCGCCCAGCAGCGGACGCGAACGGCCGCCCAGCTTAGCCCTGATCGAGTCGGCGAGGAGCACCCGACCCGATCTCATCCGGCATCGAAGTAGGCCTTCTCCAGGTAAGAGTGCACGGCCACCTCCGGAACCCGGAAGGAACGCCCGACACGGACCGCGGGCAGCTCGCCCGCATGCACCAGCCGGTAGACCGTCATCTTGGACACCCGCATCATCGCGGCCACCTCGGCGACCGTGAGGAACTGCACCTTAGCCGGCCCGGGTTGCTCGTTCATTAGCATGGGTCATCGCGTCCTCACCACGTCGCGAGCCGCCGGGCTTCCCCTCCTGCGGTCCGTGACGCAACTGTTCTGATGAGAGTAGCGGGACAGGTGGTGGCCGTGCGACTCCCATCCGTGGTAGATAGCGCCGATTGCTGGGGCATCAGTTGTGGTGGGCGGCTCCGAGTTCGACCGACCGTTGCCGGGCCGCCTCAATAGCAGCCCACAGCGCCGCTCGCACTCCGTGCCGCTCCAACTCCCGGATCGCCATGATCGTCGTACCGCCGGGTGAGGTCACCGCCTCCCGCAGCAGCACCGGGTGTTCACCGGTGTCGCGCAGCATCCGAGCAGCGCCAATCGCGGATTGGGTGATCAGTTCGGTCACCGTTGGTCGGGGCAACCCGAGCATGATCCCCGCATCGATCATCGCCTCGACCAGGTAGAAGAAGTAGGCGGGGCCGGACCCGGACAGCGCCGTGACGGCGTCTTGCTGGCTTTCCGGAACCCGGAGGACCTTGCCCACACTGGCCAGCAGCTCCTCGGTCAGCTCCAGGTGCGCCTCGGTGGCGAAGCGGCCGGCGGAGATTGCGCTCATCGCCTCGCCGACCAGCATTGGCGTGTTGGGCATGACGCGCACGACCGGCACGCCAGCCGCGAACCGACGCTCGTAGAGCGCGGTCGGCAACCCGGCGCACAAGCTTACGACCAGGGTCTCCGAGTCGATGAGATCGGCGAGCTCGGCCAACAGCGGGTCGATATCCTGCGGCTTCACCGCGACGATGAGGACATCGGCCTTGCGTGCCGCAGTGGCCGTGTCGACCGCGCGCACCCGGTAGGTGTGCTCAAGGTGGGCGGCCCGGTCGGGGTAGCGCTCGGTGAACATCAGGTCATCCGGGCTGCGGCCGGCGTTGAGCAGCCCAGAGAGTAAGGCCTCGCCGATCTTGCCGGCGCCCAGAACGGCGATCGTGGTCATGGCGGCAGGGTGCCACAGTCCTCCGACAATTCGGTGGCTGGGCACTCAGTTGCTGGACGGCTCAGGGGCCGGGCACTTAGTTACGGGACACCACGGCGCGGAGGAAGAAGGCGACGTTGCCGGGTCGCTCGGCAAGCCGCCGGGTGAGGTAGGCATACCAGTCGCCGCCGTAGGGCAGGTATACCCGGACGGTGTCTCCCGCCGCGGCCAGCCGACGCTGCTCGGCCGGGCGCACCCCGTAGAGCATCTGATATTCGAAGCTGCCCGGCGGGCGCCCGTACCAGCGGGCCCGCTCCGCCACGATGTCGATCAGACGTGGATCGTGGGTGGCGAACATGGGATAGGCGCCCGCGGCGAGCAGGATATTGGCGCAGCGCACATAGCTGCGGGCAACCCCCTGCGCGGTCCGGAAGGCGAGCTCGGGCGGTTCGGCGTAGGCGCCCTTACACAGCCGGACCCGCACCCCCTCAACCGCCAGTGCCCGGCAGTCCCCCAGCGTGCGGCGCAGGCGGGCCTGCAGCACCGCCCCGGTACTCGGCCAGCTACGGCGTAGTGCGGCGTGCACCCGCAGCGTGGAGTCGGTCAGCGTGTGATCTTCGGCGTCCACGGTGACGGTGGTACCGACCTGCTCGGCGGCAGCACAGATCCGGGAGGCATTGCGCAGCGCCAGCGACTCATCCCGCCGCTGGCCCATCGCGGACAGTTTTACGCTGACCTCGGCCTGGGGTGCCAGGCCCTGGGCGCTCACGTGAGCCAGCAGCTCAAGATAGGCTCGCACGGCGGATTCCGCGCTGGGCTCATCCGCCACGTCCTCCCCCAAATGGTCCAGGGTCACCGCCAAGCCGTCGGCCACCGCAGCGGCGGCCGCGGCCACCGCCTGCTCAGTGCTCACCCCCGCCACGAAGCGGTTGACCAGGTACCGGCTGACCGGGGCGCTGGTAACGAGGCGGCGAACAGTCGGATTGCCGGCAACGGCCAGGATCATCGAACGCAGCACAGCATGCACGCTAGCGGGTCTGTCCGCCCTGATCACCGCGCCCTGATCACCCGAGCCCTGATTATCGAGCAGAGGGCGATCAGCCCCTCAGCTCCGCCGCGACGCCCTGTATCAGGTTGACAGCGTCCGGGCCAATGACGGCGGCGGACCACAAGCGGCGGTAGATGTCACGATACAACTCCACGTCTGCCGGGTGGCTGACGGTGAGGTAGGTGTGCACCAGTTCCACCGTGACGAACGGATCGTCCTCACCTCGGTCGGCATAGACGGTGAATCCGTGGAAGGGCATCACCGGCTCCCGACCTCTGCGAACCACTCCCAGGGACACGTTGTCCTGTTCGGCAACGGTGGCCAGCCGATCTAGCTGGGCAGTCAGGACCTCTCGGCGGCCGGCGGGTAGCCACCGCAGAACCGCCTCGGGTAGTAGGAAGCCGAAGTGCCGAGTTCGGTCGCTCAGAGCCTCCTGTCGACGCCACCTACCGGCCAGCGCTGCCGCCTCATCCTCCTGACCTGTGTAATTAGTCAACCGCAACACATGTTCCGCATAGGTAGGCGTCTGTAACAGGCCGGGGACCACCGTGGGGGAGTAGTAAAGCAACGTCCGCGTGGTCGTCTCGTTCGCCCGAACCGCATCCTGTAGCTGCGAAAACGCCGGCATCAGGGCACGCCACGCCTCGGCTTGCGTGAACGCGGCCTCGGTCAGTGCCGACAACCGGTCCAGCACGTCCTGGCTGGCGCCGCACACCTGCCCCCAAGCGAGCACCTTCGGAAGCGGCAGCAGCTTCTCAGCACGTTCAACGCGGGAGACCATGGGCTGACTGAGGTTGATCCGCCTGCCGATCTCGCGTTGGTCCAGGCCCGCGAGGCTCCGTAGCTGGGACAGCTCACGAGCTAGCTGCTGACGCAGCAGGGGTGGTGTCTTGCCGATGCTCACCGCTGGCCCTGGCAGGCGGCGAGGTACTCGGCGAGGCTCACAGAGCGGTCCACCGCCAGCTTCCGCTGCCGCTCCAGCTCCGCCACCGCAGCCGGGGCGGTCACTGACTCGATGTTAAGGAGGTGGGCGCTGTCATCGAAATGCAGCAGCACCCCGCAGGCTGTCGGGGTCTCATGATCGAACAACCAGAAGTCGGGACCAAGACCGACCAGTTCGGAGTGCCTGCCGCAGTCAGCGAGCCTGATCATCTCACCCACGGCCTGAGACTCGACGTAGCCGATCAGCTCATAACGCAGGTACTCCGACAGTGGGTGCTCGATGATGTGCACCCGGCCCCATTGCTTGCCTGCGGCTGTGGTCACGGCGATCCGCCGGAGCCACTCGCTGGTACGGACGCTGCGCTCCGGCCGCGGCAGGCCCTCGCGGAACGCTCGCAGTCGGTTGTCTTCCTCGGGTACGGCGTAGGTCTGGTGTGTCTCCAGGTGGAACGCGGAAACCTGGAATGCGTCGAAAAGCTTGTCGAACTCGTCAAGAGTCATGACTGGCGACCCTCCGGAGTGGGCGGGTTGTCTAGTGCTGCTGGGTCCTCGCGGAGATGGGGTCGTCCTAGTCGATTACCGGGGCATCCCGGTGATCATCTTGGTGATCAGATTCAAGATCAGGCAATCCCAGTCCGCATCCGGGATGAACAGCACGCCCTCGTGGTTCGGCATCCCTGGCGGTATGTGCTCGGGGTCGCTCGTCCGGTAGGCCTGAACGACGACACCCCCCGGCGCCTTGTGGAAAGTCGGGCAGGGGCCGTTCTCGCAGTCGTTGGTAGCAAGCACGGTCAGCGGCATGACGTGGTCCTGACTAGGTGGGATTAAGCATGACTCATACATAATCTGGCACCCCTGGCAGTGGCGCAAGACAGCTCACCAATCCGGGGCCTTGCATGCGACTCAACCGTATGCCATGGTATTCATCTTGACTCAAGACGAGCCAGCAAGGTCCCCCGGGTCGCTCGTGAACACGGGCGATACGGGCGGTCTGGGTCCTTCGATCCCGGTTTGCGCGTTCTGCAAACTCACGTGCAGGCCGCGGGCAGCCGCTTCGCCGTTGACCGACCTGGGTTGCCGAGGAAGCAATCCAGTCCCCGCAGAAAGGAGGGAGGTGCGCGATGGCCAAGCAGCCCTACATCCAACCGACGCTGGTGGCGCTCGGCGACGTGCGGTCGTTCACGCTCGGCCGCAAGAGCTACGACACCGCCGACATGAAGAACTACTACAACTGAGCCCCCGCATCGAGAGAACCGGGTGCGCCCGCCCTCACAACCCCAGCGTCGGGCGCACCCCGCCAACCACCCGAGAAGCCCAAGGATGCTGTGATGCGCTGGTTCGCCAGCTGGCACTCTGCCAGCACCGAAGCTAGGCGCCCGCCGGTTCCGAGCGGGGCACGCCAGGTCTGGCCCAACGGTCCACCGCTATGGGTCGCCGGGCAGTGGGATCAGTGGGAAATCCGCACCTGGCAAATACCAGGCTTGCACCTCGCGGCATTCGGGGCGTGCCTGGCCACCGACACTGAACTGGCCGCCGCCGTGACCGCAATCCGCCCCGTGAAGGGGTCGTCTTCCAGACTACCGAACACGGTGCCGTACTGCTGGATGTGCCCACCGGGCAGTTCTACGGCCTTAACCCTGTCGCCGCCGTTGCCTGGACTACCCTCGCCCATGCTGGGAGCACGGAGGACGTAGTCGCCGCAGTACTCGAGCGCTTTGAGATCGACGAAGGCACCGCCCGCACCGATGTGTACGGCTTCATCGGCGCACTGCGCAGCCGGGGCCTCCTATCGAGCACGCCATGAGCAGCCACATGGCCTTCCTTCCCCAAGCCCAGCGGACATCTCCCGCTAACCGGGCGATCGGGCTGGCCGCCTTCGCCGCCGCAGTCGTCCTGCTCCGGTTGCCGTTCGGGCGCCTCACCCGCATCGTGGCCAGGGTCAAACGCCGGTGCCGACGAGCAGCCACTCCTGCTGAGGCTGAAACCGCCGTCGCCGCAGCCCGGGCGGCGGGACGATGGTTCCCCGGTAGGGCCGCCTGCTTGGAAAACTCTCTCGCAGCGGTGCTCGCCGCCGCGGCGCGCGGCCAAGGGGTGGACTGGTGCATCGGGGCGCGGTTTGCGCCCTTCGCCTCCCACGCCTGGATAGAGACTGATGGGCACCCGGTCGGCGAATCGGCCAACCCGGACCGACCCTACCTGCTACTGCTACGTATCTGAGATGAGCCGCCGTGACCAGCCCGACAAGCTTCAGCCCACCCGTCCAGGCCGCTCTGGACTCCATCGATGAGAATAGCTACACCCAGCAGCCGAATGGCACCCGGATACCACAATCGTCCGCACGGCTTGTCATCGCCGGAATGCTGGACCTCCTCGCGATCGAGCCCGGTATGCGTGTGCTGGAGATCGGCACCGGCTCCGGATACTCCACAGCCCTGCTCTCCCAACTCGTTGGAGACGACGGGCACATCATCTCGGTTGAGATCGACCGCACTCTTACCGCAAGAGCCGACCTATTACTTCACCTCGACGGACGCCGCAACGCCGACCTCATCGCCGGAGACGGAGTTCAAGGGGCCCCGGGTTTCCGTGACCACTTCCACCGCATCATCGCCTGGGCCACCGTCGAACAGATCCCCGGCGCCTGGGCCGCCCAAGCCGCCCGCGGCGCCATCCTCGTCGCCCCCGTCAATCTCACCGGTCTTCCCAAAACCCACGCCGTCGTCCGTGCTCGCTACGACGCCACCATCCCCGGATTCGCCGGGGAGAAACTCATTCCCGGCGGGTTCGTCGAAGCCCACGACCTAGTCATTGACCAATGGCTCGTGCCTCCTTTTGGTGTGGACGTGCTCGCCCACGACGATGACGACAAACCGTGGTGGCTCTCCGCCCACTGGCTGCGAACCAGAAGTAGCCAGCAGACGGGGCGGGACCTCCTCGACCGTCTCATCACCGGCTCCCGGACCGTCCCCGGCCCGCTCACCGCAGCGGAAAACGGCGCAGATTTCTACGCCTACCTGCTCGCCGCACGCCCCCAAGGGCTCACCACCGCCGCCTTCGGCGATCCCACCTGGAGAATCGGCTACAGCAATCCCACCGGCGCAGCTCTCATCCCGATTGACGAAGGCGAGGTCATCGTCCATACCGGCGGCCTCATCGCGCACCACCAGCTCCTCGACTGGGCCGAGCGGTGGCGGTCCCTCGGCCGCCCCGGCTACGCCCATCTTCGACCTCAACTCCACCACGTGGAGTGCGGCTGGCAGGTTCGAGCCGCACTCGACTCACGGTGACCGGAGAGAAACGGGTGCCACAACTCCCATGGCGCCGATTCGGCGCGTGTTGACAGACTGTGATCTAGCTGGGCAAGTGCCAGGTCGGCGCGTCGCGTGGTTCGTCGAGCCAGATGGTTTGCCTATCTCCGTGGATGGTGAGTCCGTAGCGTTCGCGGTGGGGTCTGCCCCAGGTGTGCCACTGCTGGTGAAGGTGTTCGACTTCCTTCCAGAGGGCGCGGGGGCCGATCTCGGTGACCAGGACGGCGCCGTTGTCGGTTCGGTCGAGGCGGGCGGTGAACCCGGCGCCATCGGAGATGGTCAGGTCCTCCAACGCCGGTCCGTGTTGGCCGATGCAGACATCGGAAAGAGCCACCGTCAACAGGAACCTCAGGTGATCGTCGTAGAAGCTCTGGAGCGGTCTCAGCTCAGTGGGGCGGGGCTCGCGCCGGGGGCCGTGTGACGGTGTGGTGGGCTTGTGCTGATGGTGGGGATCTCGGAGGGGCATGAAGAACCCGCCGGGCGCGAGGAATCGGCCGCTGGCGTGATCTGGGTCGGTGACGTTGAGTGCGATGAGGCCGGTGGCTAGGGGGCGAGGATCCGGGCGCTGGGCGCGGCTTGGGCGAGCCAGTCGAGGGGTATGCGCCGCAGGGCGCAGGTGGCGAGGATGGCGTCATAAGGGGCGTTGGGCGCGTACCCATGGACGCCATTGCCGGTGACCACGGTCGGGGTGTAGCCGAGGTGGTCGAGGCGGGTTCGGGCATCGTTGCTTAGGTCGGGGTCGATGTCGATCGTGGTGACCTTGTTCGAGCCGAGGCGTTCGCAGAGCAGGGCGGCGGTGTAGCCGGTGCCGGTACCGACGTGCAAGACGTTGTCACCGGTGTTGATCCTGATGGCGGTCAGCATCTTAGCGAGCAATCCGGGCATGGTGGCTGAGGAGGTCACGTCAATGGGGGTGATCTGGGTGACCAGGGTCTTATTCGAGTAGACCGCTTCCAGCCAAGCTGCTCCGTCGTCGGGATGGGCGCTGTCGATGACGGCGCGGTCGTTGGTGCGGTAGAAGCGGGGCACAAGGGCGTGGCGGGGTACGGCGGTGAATGCCTGGCGCCACGCATCGTCAGTGAGCACGCCGGAGTCGATAAGCCTGCTGACCATGCGTTCGCGTAGCGCTCGGGTGCGTTCGGTGTCGGTCTCGGGTAAAGACACGCTCATCGGCTGGGTCCTTCAGTGAGGAGGTCGACGATCGCGGTGGTAATGAGGCGGCGGGTGGGTTCAATCCACGCCCACTGCCCGTTGGGGTTGAGTTCCAGAAAGATCCATTCGCCGCTTGGGGTGACGATGAAGTCCAGTGCTCCATAGAGCAGGTCGGCGTGTCGGAGGAGTGCGGTGACTTTACGGCGGATGTCGTTGGGGACGGGACAGGGGCGGAGGTCGCTGACGGCGTCGCGGTCGTGCCGCCAGTCCAGGTGCGCGCCTTCAGGCTGGTGGATCTCGATGGCGAACATGTGCTGTGCGGCCACGGTCAGCCGGATGTGCCAGGCGCTGGGCACACGTTGTTGGAACAGGTGGGCGGTGGTACGGATGGACTCATCGCGGCACCGCTGGGGTGGAACAGTGGCGACGTAGGTCAGGCCCATCAGGCGGCCGTGCTCATCCCGGGGCATCCGCGCGTAGAGGGGTTTGGTCACGATGTCGCCGTCTACTGATTCGGCGAAGGCGGCCACCGCGGTGGGGTTGTTGCTGACCAGGGTCGGGGGAATAGTCAGACCGCAGGTGTTGGCCCAGGCGAGTTGCCGAGGCTTGTATTCGGCGCTGGCGACGGCGCGCGGGTGGTTGACCCAGCGAGCGGGCAGGGATTCCAGGACGCCCCAGAAGCCATATCGGGCTTGGCCTTCACACCAGGACAGATAGGGGTCGTGGATCTCCGGAGAGAACACGAAGCGGCCCGGTCGCCGGTAGTAGATGGCCGTGACGTCGTCGAGATTGATGCCGCCCAGCGTGACCGCCCAGGGACTACCAGGTTTGATCGTCGCGGAGGCGCTGAGTTGAACCGGGAAATCCGCGGAGTCGACGCGAGCCAGGGGGACCCCTCCCGTGTTGAGGTGGTGGATCACGTAGTCAGCTGTGGGGTCCACCGGTGCTGTCAGCACCAGCACCCGTGGACGCCTGGGAATAGCAGCACCCATTAGATTAACTAGTCGTAGAGCGGGTCGGTATCCAGACCGGTGATGGAGTCTTCCCCATCGGTGTTAGTCTGGGAAGAGCTGTTCATCTCCGCGTTGTAGGTGGAATGAATTAACCTATTCAATCCTTGGTGTGATGGTATAGTTCCAGTCGCCGTGGAACTCATGTCGTGTGAGGGGTATCGCTTCTTTCTGCTGGTCGGTGAGTTTGATTTTTGTGGGGTAGAGGTTGGGGTCGAGCTCG
>JAFAPC010000076.1 GCA_019247305.1 Pseudonocardiales bacterium | reverse complement strand
CACTGCGGCTCGATCCGCGCGGCGATCCGGCCCCACAGCCGGGAGGTTTCCACCAGCTCGGCGACCATCACCCAATGCGGCGGCTTGCGGAACAGCGCCGATCCGGGGAACACCGCGAACCGGGCGCCTCGGGCGCCCAGGTAGTCCCGGGTCTCGGGGTCGAAGCACCCGATATGGGACAGCAACCCGGCCAGCAGCGCGATGTGCACCTGCTGGGGTTGCGCGGGCGCGGTGTTGCCCGCCATCCGCAGCTCACGGGTAATCCGGTGTAGCTGCCCGTGCAGATCCTGCCACTGCCGCACTCGCAGGTAATGCAGGAACTCCGCCCTGCACAGCTTGCGGAACTGGGTGGAGGAGCACTCCCGCTGCCGCTGCTCGAGGTGGCGCCACAGGGCGAGCAGGCTCAGGAAATCGGAGTCTTTGCTGGCGAATCGCGCGTGCTGGGCGTCGGCGGCCGCTTCAGCGTCGGTCGGGCGCTCGCGTGGATCTTGGATGGACAACGCGGCGACGATCACCAGGATCTCATCCAGGCACCCGTTGTGCGCAGCCGCGATCACCATCCGGGCCAGCCGAGGGTCCAGTGGCAGCCGCGCCAGAGTGCGCCCTACCGGGGTGAGCGCCATCGTGGAGGCCGCCAGCGCGCCCAGCTCCCGCAGCAGCTGGATGCCATCAGAGATCTGCCGGCTCTCCGGTGGATCGATGAACCCGAACGTGGCGACCTCACCCAGGTTCAGCGCCACCATCCGCAAGATCACCGACGCGAGGTGGGTGCGCACGATCTCCGGCTCGGTGAACTCCGGGCGCGACTCGAAGTCCTGCTCCGAGTACAGCCGGATGCAGATGCCGGCCGCGGTGCGCCCGCAGCGCCCGGCGCGCTGAGTGGCGCTGGCCCGGGAGATGGGCTCGATCGGCAGCCGCTGCACCTTGAGCCGGCGGCTGTAGCGGGAGATCCGGGCCGTGCCGGGGTCGATCACGTACCGGATACCCGGCACGGTCAGCGAGGTCTCCGCGACGTTGGTGGCCAGCACGATCCGGCGGGTCCGCGGTCCTGGGAGCTGGAAGACTCGGTGCTGCTCAGCCGCCGACAACCGCGCATACAGCGGCACGATCTCCGTATCTGGGAGCTTGAGGGCACCCAGGGCGTCCCGGGTGTCGCGGATCTCCCGTTCCCCGGAGAGAAACACCAGGATATCCCCGGGGCCCTCGCCGCGCAGTTCCGCTACCGCGTCGCAGATCGCCTGGGTCTGGTCGCGGTCGTCGGTGCGCTCCACGCCATAGGGGCGGTAACGGATCTCCACCGGGTAGCTCCGGCCGGAGACCTCGATCACCGGTGCCCCGTCGAAATACCGGGAGAACCGCCCAGGGTCGATCGTCGCCGACGTAATGATCACTCTGAGGTCGGGGCGGCGCGGCAGCAGCTGCTTGAGATAGCCCAGCACGAAATCGATGTTCAGCGAGCGTTCGTGGGCCTCGTCGATAATCAACGTGTCGTACTGGGCCAGCTGCGGGTCGGACTGGATCTCGGCCAGCAGGATGCCGTCCGTCATCAGCTTGACCAGCGTGTCCGGACCGACCTGATCGGTGAACCGCACCTTCCAGCCCACCACTCCCCCGAGGGGGACGTCCAACTCGTGGGCGATGCGCTCGGCCACCGTGCGCGCCGCCAGCCGGCGCGGCTGGGTGTGCCCGATGACGCCCCGGATCCCACGCCCCAGCTCCAGGCAAATCTTGGGCAGCTGGGTGGTCTTCCCCGAGCCGGTCTCCCCCGCGACGACCACCACCGGGTGGTCCCGAATCGCCGCGGCGATCTCGTCAATGCACTGGCTGATCGGCAACGCCAGCGGGTAGTGAATCCGCGGCACCGCGGCGCTCCGACGCGCCAGGAGCAGGTCAGCCGACGATTCACGCACGAGCAGTGATCTCCTTAAGCACGCGGGAGTGGAGTAAGGATGGCCAAGCACCCGAATCACGAGCCGGCCCACAACTTCCACTCTAGAGCACTAGTTACTCGCCGGTCACAAGTCGCTACAGTGATGTGATGCGGCTCGCCTATGACCGGTACGGCACGGGACCGCCGCTGGTTCTGCTACACGGGGCCGGACACCGGCGGCAAGCCTGGCTCCCCGTCCAGGAGCGGTTGGCCCCCTACCGTGACGTGATCTCTCTGGACTTTCCGGGATTCGGCGAGTCCCCACCGCTGCCAGCCCATCAATCCTACACGCCGAACACTGCGGTGATCGTCCTGCAGGAGTTCTTCGCCGACCTCGGGCTGGAGCGACCGCACGTGGCCGGGAACTCAATGGGCGGTTTGGTCTCCCTCGTGCTGGCCCAACACGGGATGGTCAGCAGCGCGACGGCCTTTTCCCCAGCGGGACTGTGGACCCCGATGGGGCGGCGAGTATCGCTGAGAATGCTGCGGTCAATCTACAGCAGCGCGCGGCACCTGCCCCCCACGGTGGCGGTCCGGTTATCGCGGACGGCGACCGGGCGCACCCTCATGTGCGGCCTGCTGTTCGGCCGTCCGGACCTGCTGGAGCCGCAGGTGGTGCTTGAGGACATGCGGGCACTGGTCAACGCGGTCGGCTTCGCCCCCACCCTGGCTACTGGAGACAAGATCATTTTTTCCGGCGAGGTGCTCGACGATGTACCGGTGACCATCGCGTGGGGGTCTCGGGACCTGCTGCTGCGGCGACCCCGGGCTGCATTGATCACCCAGCTGATTCCGCACGCCCGGCTGCTGCGGCTGCCCGGCTGCGGACACGTCCCGATGAACGACGATCCCGCGCTGGTGGCCCACGTCCTGCTCACCGGCAGCGGCGGTGTGGACCTGCCTCTCCCACGCGTCACCCCAGAAGAGTTGGTGACAGGCGTGCAGGAGGCAGTCGCGGACTGAGGCCACGCCATCTCCGTTTTGGTATCGATGTGGGATTACATTGGTCCCCTGGAAGAGCTCGAAGAGCTCCACGTGCGCAACCTTCCTCCAGAACTCCACCTGCGGCTGCGGCAGCGGGCGGAAGCGCAGGGACGCTCGATGTCCACCGAAGCTGTCGCGATTCTGCGCGCTGCGCTGCAGGGCGCGCAGTCCGGAGTCGGACGCCCTCAGGCGGTCGAGCGGCTGCGCGCAATTCGACGGCGAGCGCATCTCGGTGCGGGCGCCCGTCGAGCCGAGGAGCTGGTCCGTGCGGACCGGGAGCGATCCGGGTAAGCCAGTCGTTAGTCATTGACGCCTCAGTGGCGTTGAAGTGGGTGGTGACCGAGCCCGGCAGCGAGGAAGCGGCTTCGTTGCTCGACGAGATGGTCGTCGGCGCGGTGTAGCTGTTGGCACCGGAGCACTTCATCGGCGAGGTGCCCATCCGCCTGCTCGGTCGAGGATCTGCCGCTGTCTCAGCTAACCCCGGCACAGCTGACAACAGGTTTTGAGCGGGCAGTTGCGGAAGCTCATGCGAAAAGCAGGGTAACGAAACACCAGCGCGTCCAGCGCAGGTCCCCACTGTGCGGAGTGCTGGACACCGCCCGTTATAGCTTGATCGCTCTGAGTGCGCCGAGTTCGACGTTAGAGCTCTGCTCTAGGCCCTCGACAGCTCTCCTGTCGAACTCGGCGTACCCAGAGCGGTACCAGTCGGCGTCCAGAACGCGTCAGCTACTGAAGAGTTCTGCAAAGGCTCGCGGACTGAGGCGATCGTGCTCAGTCCGCCATTATCTTGACGATCCTGACATCAGCGAGGGGTAATGGGGTCCGGACGGCGACCAACGCGGCCGCGTAGTCCACGTCGATGACCGTCCCGCTGCGGACGTCCACCGTCAGCACCTGGTGTCGAGCGTGCGGGAGCGTGTGGTTGGTGTACACAATGCGTTGCGTCACTAGGCCCCGCTGTGCCTTGCTTTTGGTGCGTTTTCGGTGGTTCTCCGTGGCGGTATCATCCCTACCAGCCTGCCGGGAGCGTACCGGGGGCTTCGTCCGTCTCACGATTGCCGGTCCCAGGTCAACACCTTATGGAACACATCCAGCGCACTGCCTGCTACCTGACGCTCCACCAGAGCGTCTTCGGGAACGATCAGCGATGATGTCCGTTGCCGCCGAGCGAAACAATCGCGACTGAACCGTCGATCTGGATGAGATCCACCGGGCCGCCATTGCTGCGGTTGCCGACCAACGGCCCGTCCACCCCCGGGGCGGCCCGCCGAAATTCAAAGCCACGCAGCTTGAGCTCGTCGAGTAGCCGCTTCGCGAGCACCAGATCTGGGCTCTCCGCCCTCACCAGAGACCACCTCCACGCCAATTCCGAGTTTCCCACCATCCCTGATAAGGGTCGGCGGCACTGGGGAGGCGCCCAGGACCGGAAGCACCGGAGCAGGTGGCAGGGGGAGTATCCCCGCTGATAGGGGACCCACCAGCTCCAGTGTTTCTGCCCGGTCCTGGGGCCAGGTGAGAGGCTAATGGCGGGTAAGCCGGACCAAGGGAGACAATGAGGCTTATTCAGCGATCTTGATCGACGGCTGATCGTTGCAGCTCAGCAGGTGTCTCACAAGATCGATAACGCCGCCCTGAATAAGCCTCAATCTGTCCCTTGTCGCACTAAGGGACCAGCGAAGAATGGTCGTTAAATAGGAAGTTCTATCTTGGCGACCAGGGCACGGACCTCACTTTTTACCATCGAGTTGTTGCGTTCCATCAGCTCGTGGAGGACGCTCCGGCCAAACTGACCGTATTTCACCAGCTCCGGTGACTCCTCATATGCCTTCGACAAGAGATGATACGCGGCAACGTCATCCCGCCGGGCCAGGTAACCACGAGCCAAGTTGACGAGGTAATCTGACCGCTCTGAAGGAGAAGGAATCGAGTCCACCTCGATGGCCTCCGCGCGGCGGGCCGCATCGCTATACCGCCCCAAGGTCACATCGATCCACACGCCCTCGACTTGCATATCCACCGGGCCAAACCCGTGCCACGGATGACAGTAGTCTGGGCCAAGCGAGCGGGCGATGTCATCGGCCGTATCCCAGAAGCGCCACGCCGTACCGAAATCGTAGTCGAAGGCCGCCGTAAATCCCCTCATGAGCTGCAGCGAACCCCACGCCGCCCGGAGCTCGCTTGACGCATCGTCACGGCCTGGTCGCACCAGCTCGGCCGCGTCTATCACGAGGCGCTCGGCCTGGCCTAGCTGACCAGAATCCTGAAACACCCGAGCCAGATACCATGCGCTCCGGGCAATGATGAGCGGATCGTCCGCCTCCTGGGCGGCCGCCATGGCGCGATCGGTGGCGAGAAACACCAGTTCTGGCACGGGCTGGTAGGCAAAAAACCGCTGTGCCATCGTGTAGATTCCCGACAGTACGGCAGCGGCGGCGCGCCGCTCCGAACCGGACAGCACCCGCATGGCCTGCCGCGTCTGCGTCAACAAGGACGGCAGCAGCGCACCCACCTCCGTCCGCGGATAACGCGAGGTACGCCAGAGCGTGACCGCATCATCCAGCCTGCGCTGAAGCTCGCTGACCGACGGCAACCGGTCCGCGTCCGTCCCGATTCCGAGGGGATAGGTCAGCATGGCCTGCTGCAGCGCAGGTATGGCCTGGTGGGCGGGCTTGCCGTAGACCGCCAGCGGGAGCTGCTGGCCAGTTAACTCAGCCAGGTCAGCCACCCGGAGAATATCCGCGAGGCGCAGCAGCGTCGGCAACCGCACCGCCTGACGCGAACCCTGCTCAATCTTTTTCAGCCAACTCTCACTCCGACCACACAGACCCGCCACCACCGCCCTGGACAACCCGCGTCGCTCCCGCAGCAGCTGAATCCGCCGACCGATCGGCAAAGCCGGATCTAGGTCCATCACGCACCCTCCCCATTCGTCCCGATCCCATTCACCTGATGTTGACAATCCATTTTACGCCGAGCCTGCCGCACCGCTGACCCGGCCTCGCCGACGACCTCGATATCACGGGGACCTGGCCGACAAGCCGCTACAGTGCGCTAGAATCGAGCACGTGACAGGGAGCTCAGCGCCGCGGACCGTCTCGGTCTTTTCCTCGGTGGCACCATTGCCATGACCAACTCGGCACCCAACAGCGCAGGTGTGCCACCTACCCTCGACGCCGCCTCACGATTGCCGACGCGGAAAGACCGGGAAATCTGCTGGCCGCTATCCAAACCGCTGCCAGTACAGACCTGACCGGCATGAGGTGTGGTCGTGATAGCTGACGAGATCCACGCCGCACTTGATCAGGTATTTTGAGCTGAAGCTTGAGAATTCTTGTACTGAGACAGCACGACAGATTTTCCAGGAAATTCTGCGGGAAGTGCGTCCATAAAAAGCTCGTCGCACACTTCGCCGAGCCAGTGGCCTGCCCTACGAAGGCGACCCGCGTGCTTGAATCCGGCTTTCTCATAAGCTTTGATCGCCCCAACATTGTGCTCGAGAACTTTGAGCCAAACCATTCTCAAACTTATCAGGTGGAACGCATAGTCGAGGGTGAGCCAGGTGGCTTCAGTGCCGAATTTCTTGTCTTGAGCTTCCGGGGCGATGTTGATGACGAATTCGGCGCTCCGGGTAACATCGTCGGTGGTTAAAGAGGTCTTGCCGATAGGCTGGTTAGTAGCCAGCTCGTAAACCGTGAACCGTGGAAATGAAGAATTGCTCAGCTGGATTTCTATTCCGGCGATACGCGATTCCAGGGATTCGGGTATTTGTCTACCGAAACCGAGAACGGTGCTCGGATCATTTTCCCATCGCCAGTAGTCCTCGACAAGTTCTCGAACATAGGGACCAAGGCCAACTCGTTGGCCCCGTAACCAGATGAGCGGTGTCGTCATCAATTCTATCTTTCGGTGTGGTTGTTGCCGTGGATACGCACTATTGCCGTGAAACGCTTGGTGGACGGTGGTTCCGCGACAGGGACGCCGCCGACCTCGATCCAAGCATGCAGGGCTATGGGATCGGTGGCTACACCATGACACCAGGTTGCGCATCGTCCCGTCAGCGCGAGCGCTAGGGTAGCAGCGATCGATTCCTCCAAACAAGCGACACGTGCAGGCCACAGCCTCGCTGTCCGTCGGACTGCTAAGATCGACTTTTTAGCTTCGGTGATAGTTGCCTTGCTTCGCACCATCCTGGTCGCCCATCTGACGAGACACGTCAAGCGTTGCAGTGCGCGATGGCTGGTACCAATATGCCGAACTGCAAGGGTAACGACGAGCGCGAGGGTCGCAGCTAGGGTAACATGATCGCCAGTCGATGGTCGTTCGAGGCGTACGGGGACGGTTTGAGTTCCCCAGCTGGCCTGTGCGGGTGGACTACACGTCACCGGGCGCCAACGATGTGGTTGAGTGACAACATAGAGCAGCCCACGTTGGCACAGTTCGCTGACCACATCACCAGAAAGTTCTGGCCGTGTTTCGTCGAATTCGCAATCATATGAGAGTGTCAACCAGATGCGGCGGGCCTTGCCTATCAGTGCATATGTTGACGCACACCGGACATCGACAAGGACAACAGTTCGACCAGTGTCAATTGCATGAATGTAGTCAGGACAGGCCAGATACTGAGACACGGTAGCCTTCGCTTGGTCGATGAATACGCCACGCGGTAGCTGGCGCGGTTTTGACGGCACGCAGCCATGCTTCAGTCGCAAGGAGCCGTTCAATACCGGTGAGGTTGACCGGAAGACCGAGCGCCGCAAGGTCAATCGCGTCGTGTAAAGGTTGCGGGTTGATGAGACCTAGAGCGGTAAGTTCTCCGTCAACCAAGTTATGCAATAGAGGCGCGTGCGTGTGCACACCCCGGTAGTGATCGATCTCAAAACTTCCTTTAGTAGTTCGTTTTTCCAAGGATTTAGGGAGCAAGTTTGGAAAGGCATGAATCAGTAGAGGTTTGAAATGTCCTGGCGAACTCCACTCGTGCGCCGATACAGACAGGACAGTGCTCACAACACTAGGATCAAGATAGGGGTTGTCGAGCACTATTCCATGGCTAGCGGCTACCTGAATATCGGAGCGTGCGGTGCGTCCCACGGTGCGAAGGGCGGTCAGTGTAAGTTGGTTCGCCCTGTCGAAATCCGTTGGCGATAAACGGTTAGCCGCTTCCGACAACATCTTGGATGTACTGTGATAAGCTAGTTCGGTAACCCATGGTCCGGTTCTCACGTCGTGCCAGCCCGCTGAAGGTGTATCTACTCCATTGACCAGATCGGATGACAATAAACATCGTTGAAAAGCTACTGAAAGCGAATTTAAAGATTCTGCATAGTCGCAGCGTGTCGCAAGGAAAGCGTCACGAAGCAGTGGCCATGGGCTTACTCGGCGTACGCGCGACCAGCCAATCGCATGGTAATATGCCTTCTTGTATTGGCCAGCAGTTATGAGATCGGCAAGATACAGCAAAGGTGCACAGAATAGAGTGTCGCCACCATCTCCAGTCAGATGCACTTCGCTCCCGATGCCGCGCAAAGTTCGGAACTGATACGACATACGGGCGTATGCGGCCGTCATCGGCGCTGGCTCATCAGAAGCGGGTATCTTATCCATCTGCGCGAATGGGAGGTGAGAATCATCAAGCCCGATCCAGCGATGCTGCATTTTCGGCTGTTCGGCGAGCAGTTGGGTTACATAGTCAAAATCTCCTCCACGAGTCACGCCGCGCGGATGGAGGATAATTGCGGTCAGTCGGTCATGGTTATCGATCTGATTGAGGGTGAGAAGAGTGAGGGTAGTGGAGTCGAAGCCGCCGCTACAGTCCGTCGTAATTTTTTCGTTTGCATAAACTCTTGCAGCAATTCCAGCTTGGAGCGTTTCGGCTAGTTTCGCTGATATTTCCTCCTTCGTTCGACGCCGCATCCTCCACGTCACGACCCGATCAAGAGTTGTAGAGTTGGAGTTGATGGTCAGCCAGTAGCCAGCTGGCACCATCTTAATCTCCGAAAACGCTGAATGAAAAGCAAGTGCGGGCTCGACATCTGGAGCTAGCAGCGCGGTAGCTAGCCAAGAAAAGTCAATCCGATCCCCTACTAATGTAGGTGGAATGAATTAACCTATTCAATCCTTGGTGTGATGGTATAGTTCCAGTCGCCGTGGAACTCATGTCGTGTGAGGGGTATCGCTTCTTTCTGCTGGTCGGTGAGTTTGATTTTTGTGGGGTAGAGGTTGGGGTCGAGCTCG
>JAFAPC010000067.1 GCA_019247305.1 Pseudonocardiales bacterium | reverse complement strand
TCGCCCTGGGTGCGACGACAATTCCACTCAGGCGGATCAGCCCGCATCGATCCGGCATCTGGTAGGCGACCACGGACAAACCGAATCGCCGTCCGCGTTTATTCCGCTTCCCTATGAACAACGCCAGACGCTCCAGCGCATAGTTACTGATCGTGTCGAAGCGGTCCGCGGAGTGGCCGTAGCGAAAGTAGGCACTCCAGCTGCGCAAGAACATGTTCATGTCCTGCACGACCGTCTCGACCCGCAGCCACAACCGGGACCGGACCGTGAGCTCCCGGAGCCGGTCCCGGGCATGCCGCATCGCCTTGTCACTGGGCCAGCGGGCCAGGAAGGTGACACCCTTATGTCCCCGATGTCCCCGGATTCCCCGGGATCGCACCAGGCGGTGGTGAAAGCCCAGAAAGTCAAACCCTGGGCCGCCCACCTCCAGCCGCACGATCCGGGTCTTGGCCTGCTTCAGTTCCAGACCGAGCTCGGCCAGCAGCTGCCGAAGCCGCGCCAAGGCGGCCTCGGCTTGCTGCCGGGAACGACACATCACCACCGCGTCATCGCAGTAGCCGACCAGAACCCCATGCTCGCGTGTGTCCCACACCCGATCAAGCCGGTGCAGATAAACGTTGCAGAGCAAGGGAGACAGGACTCCTCCAACGCAATGGAGAACTTGGGGAGGGCTCCTCGTCGGGGCGGGCGCGGGGGGGCTGTCAAGCTAACGGTGTAACTGGGTGTTATTGGATGTTTACGATGCGTTGCGTGCGGCGGACAGGCGTCCGTCGAAGGTGATCTCGAAGGCGTTGAGGGCGGCTTTCCAGCGGTTGGACCAGCGTCGTTGTCCTCGCCCGGTGGGGTCCAGGCTCATGATCGCGAGGTAGACGCACTTGAGGGCGGCGGCCTCGGTCGGGAAGTGGCCGCGGGCGTTGACCGCGCGCCGGATCCGGGCGTTGATGGATTCGATGGCGTTGGTGGTGCAAATGATCGTGCGGATCTCGGCATCGAATTGGAGGAAGGGCACGAACTCGGCCCACGCATTGGTCCAGAGCCGGATGATCGCGGGGTATTTGCGCTCCCATTTCTCGCTGAATTCGGCGAAGGCGTCTAGCGCGGCGGACTCCGAGGGCGCGGTGTAAACTAGCTTAAGGTCGGCGGCAATTGCCGAGTAGTCCTTGCGTGAGGCGTATTTGAACGAATTGCGCAATAAATGGACGATACAGGTTTGCACGATGGTCTGGGGCCCGATGGCCTCGGGTAAGCCTTTCAGGCCGTCGCAGACGACGATCAGGCAGTCCTGGGTGCCCCGGTTTTTGATCTCCGCCAGCACCCGCATCCAGTACTTCGCGCCCTCCCCGTCGCCGTGCTCTCCGGCCCATAAGCCCAGGATGTCGCGGTGTCCCTCGACCGTGACCGCCAGCGCGACGTAGATCGGCCGGTTCGCCACGTTGCCGTCCCGGATCTTCACGTTCACACAGTCAATGAAGATCACCGGATACACCGGGTCCAACGGCCGGTTCTGCCACACGGCCATCCCCTCCAGCACCCGATCGGTGATGGTCGAGATGGTCTGCTTAGAGACCTCCGCGCCGTAGATTTCGGCCAGGTGCGCAGAAATCTCACCATGAGTCAGCCCCTTGGCCGACAGCGAGACCACAAGATTATCGATTCCCGACAGCCGCCGGCAGCGCTTGCCCACAATCACCGGCTCAAAGCTGGACTCCCGATCCCGTGGCACCTCGATCTCCACCGGCCCGGCCTCCGTCACCAATGTCTTTGGCCGCGTTCCATTCCGGGAGTTTCCCCCATTACGCCCAGCCGGATCATGCTTGCCATACCCGAGGTGGTCATCCATCTCGCCCTCCAGCGCCGACTCGACCACCACCTTGGTCAGCCGACCCAGCAGGCCACCCTCCCCGGTCAGCTTCAGACCCTCCGCCCGGGCCCGCTCCACCAGCTGCCGGACCAACTGCTCATCCGAACTCTCCGCCGGCTCAGCGGACACATCCATCGCCACAACAGTCACAGGTGCCCCTCCAGTCTCAGGAGTTACACCGTTGAGATTACAGTCCCAGCAGCTCCGGGCGCGTCGTCGTCGGTGTCGATGGGTCAGCGGGCAGCCTGGCGGCGCTCGATTTCGCCTTCGACGAGGCTGCGCGCAGAGGTACCGGGTTGCTCGTGGTGTCCGCGTTCGACTTGCCAGAGGTGTGGTCGCTGACGTCCGGGTTGCCGATGAGCTGCACCGTAGACGAGATACAGCACAGTGTGCTGGAAAATACCCGCA
>JAFAPC010000039.1 GCA_019247305.1 Pseudonocardiales bacterium | reverse complement strand
CGGTGACACCCCGCGCGATATCACCGCCGGCCGCGCCGCCGCAGCCACCACAATCGGCGTCGCCAGCGGCCACTACCACGCCGACGAGCTGCGCGCGGCACAGGCCGACCACGTGCTGCACTCCCTCACCGAACCCTTCCCCGGCCTATGAAACAACGCCCAGATGTGGGATAACCCGTGGGTTCCGGTGCAGGTTCCCGTCCGTCGGGAACGCTTGTGACCAGAGGTTTCTTCCTTGTTCTTAGTTCTGCGTCGGTAATAGGATCATGAGGATACTCCAGGAATTCTGAATTTCCGTCATCCTCGTCGGGCCGGCCTGCTGTCCTCGTGCTGGCGATGACCAGGGACAACGCGGTGACAGCGAAGAACACTGACGAGGCGGAACCCACGGATTATCCCACACACCGACCACCCAGCGTCCCAGCAGCCCCACGCGCTCAACGCACCAGTCACCTTCGTCGCGCCCTCTTCGTAGTCGTTTTCGGTGAACAGGCACAACGCCATCGTCGATACGCCACCACATGCGCCGGCAGCTTCCCACCCGCACGCCGGTCACCCACCCCGCACACCACCACCGCGTCCACGGCATCCCGGGGCACCGCTGTGACCAGCACTCCCAGCGACACCTGATCCGGACGCACCACCACACCGTGATCCACCCGCGGAAACTGCCACAGAACCCAACAAAGATCAGCTCGCCACGCCGTTCGGACCGGCGAAACCCCAGCAGGACCCCCTGATCAACTTAAGCTAAGTGGCATTGGGGCCGGGGCGTGGTAGCTCACGTTCGACGGTCTCGATTTGGCCCGCCGGCCGCGGGGACCTGGCCCACTCGATACGTACTCATCTGGCTCTCTCCCTGGAGAGTGCGCGCTATGGCTGCCAGCGCCCCCTCACCTCCGTGGCACGCCGCGGGTCACTTCCCTCCAGTTGCCGCGTTCACCACAACCACTCCTCGCCTACGGCCACGTTTGCTTCCGCATTCGCCAACGTTGTCATCATCCGCGCGGGCCGAGGTCGGGCATGCGTCCCGGGCCGAAGGGACCTACGCCCTTGTCGGCTCGGGCATACTGGTCGGACCGTTGAGATGAGGTGATTGTCCCATGGCCAAGATCCTTTTCGTGATGACCGGAGCAAGTTATTGGACGCTCAAGGATGGCACCAGGCATCCGACTGGTTACTGGGCCGAAGAGTTCGCGGCCCCCTACAGTGCGCTGACCGCAGCCGGCCATGAGGTCGTGGTGGCTACCCCCGAGGGCGTAGTGCCGCACGTGGACGTGATGAGCCTGCGTCCCTCGATGGCCGGCAGTGAGCAGATCGCTCTGGAGCTGGAGGAAGTTCTGCGGTCCGCCGAGGAGTTGCGGCGGCCCATCGAACTGGCCGATGCCCGCCTGGAGGACTACGACGCCGTCTACTACCCCGGTGGCCACGGTCCGATGGAGGACCTGTGGGTCAACGCCGACTCGGGCCGGCTGCTGACCGCAGCCCTCGCTTCGGGCAAGCCCCTGGCCATCGTCTGCCACGCGCCGGCCGCCCTGCTGGCCACCCGACGCAAGGGCGTTTCACCCTTCGCCGGCTACCAGGTTACGGCCTACACCAACGACGAAGAGGACGCCGTCGGACTGGCCGCCAAAGCCCGATGGCTGCTCGAGGACGAACTGGTCAACATGGGCATCCACTTCACCCGCGGCGACATCTGGAAGCCGTACACGGTCGTGGATCGCAGTCTGCACACCGGGCAAAACCCCGCCTCCGCCGCGCCTCTGGCACAGCAACTACTCAAGGTCCTCAACTAACGAGTCATCTCACCAGACACGGCCCCGACTGGACCGTTCCCGCTGTCAGTGCCGGCATCCCCGCCCCCGGACACCGTGGGCGACGGCCCCAGTGACCACCCCGAGCTGGATCACCTCGCCGCCGGGCTGGCCGGGCAGGTGATCAGCGGGCCGGTGCGAGACGTGGTCGAGGCCGTCCTGTCGTTGTCGGTGTCCGCTCGTGTCTTGTGGGGCAACGTCGCCTCGGCTGTGAACGGTGCCGCGTCAATGTTCGCGGCCACCCGGCCCGCCCGGGTGCGGCGCGCTCGCGCGCTCACCTCCCTGCTGCTCGACCAGCCACCGCTGCGGCACACCAGCACCCTCAGCCACGACGGGACGTTCCGGCGGCGCAGTTGCTGCCTGATCTACCGTGCCGACCCCCATGCGAGCGGCCCCGTATGCGGTGACTGTGTTCTGGCTACTCGGCGGCGGTAAAGCGTGTTAGGCAGTGATCACGCGCGGAGTCGGATGAGCTGGCCCCGGTACTGGGTCGCCGATCTGACGTGGTGAGGCGGCCAGCGGGCAGACTGGGAGCTAAACGGCCGCTGGGGGGTTACTCCGATTGCCAGGTATACCTTGTTCAGCCCTGCGCCCGTACCGATTGCGCGCAGCGAACTCGGCCTGGTTCCCCGGGCTCACCTGCCGAAGATGTAGCCGATGTCGCCAACACGGCGTAGCCGGGCGGGCGAGACGGGGCTGAGCTGGAGGCGACGGCGCAACCGGCGCAGGAGCCGGTCCACCGCGCCCGGTGGTGGTCCAGGGGCGCCCCAGGCCGCGTTCACCAGCGCCGAGCGGGCTACGAGCTGGCCCGGGTGAGCCATGAGCACCCGGAGCAGGGCGGCCTCGCGGGCCGGGAGGTGCACCACGTAGCCGTCGAGAAGGACCCGCCGCCGGCGAGTGTCGAACACCAGCCCGTCGGCCGCCATCACCTGCTCGTGGGTGTCCTTGCCGCGGGCCTGGCCAGGCCGCGGTTTTGGGTGACCGGTCGGGTAGCCGGGGCGCATTGCTGCGCCCCGGCCCCCTCAGCCTGGATCCACCGCCCGGATTGTGACGAGGGTGTGTCGTACGAGGAGAAGTGCCCTTTGACTTGGGAAGATGGGAGTTGCTAAGGCTCCGGAACCTACTGTCGAAAGGGCACTTCGTAGATGCGATTGTTGCATAGGGCGGCCAAGACGAGCGTGAGGTTTGATGATCCGAATCTGGTGTCGCACGCCGGGCTGGTGCCGGCGCTGCGGCTGGTCGAGAACGTCGGTCTGGAAGATGTGGTCGTCGAGCATGTGCAGGTGGCCGCGAAGGTCGGTGCGAACCCGGGGGTGAAGATCGGTTC
>JAFAPC010000176.1 GCA_019247305.1 Pseudonocardiales bacterium | reverse complement strand
GCTGCGGCGGGTCTCCGGGGGTGGCGGAGCCGGTCGATCCGATTGCGATAGGCCGATGAGTCTGCTGGTCGTCGGGTTGTCCCACCGCAGCGCGCCGGTCGGAGTGCTGGAGAAAGTCGCGGTGTCCGTTGCGGACGCCGGCAAGGTCCTGGGCCAGCTGTTGGAACGCGAGCACGTCGCGGAGGCGCTGCTGCTCTCCACCTGCAACCGGGTCGAGGTATACGCGGTGGTGACGACCTTCCACGGCGGGTTGGCCGATATCACCGATGTGTTGGTGGGTCAGTCCGCGCTCGTGTTGGACGAGCTGACCGACCATCTCTACGTGCACTACGCGGCGGCCGGTGTAGAGCACGTGTTCTCGGTGGCCGCCGGGCTCGACTCGATGGTCGTCGGCGAGCCACAGATCCTGGGGCAACTGCGCACTGCCTACGCCGGTGCCGAACAGGCGGGCAGCATTGGGCGAACCCTGCATGAGGTGGTGCAGCAGGCGCTGCGGGTCGGCAAACGGGTCCACACCGAAACCGACATCGATACCGCAGGAGCCTCGGTGGTCTCCGAAGCCCTCGGCGCTGCGGCGGCTGTGCTGGCGGGCGCCGACGCTGGTCTAGCGGGTCTCGCTGGGGCAGGTTTGGCTGGTCGACGGGCGCTGATCCTCGGCGCCGGCTCAATGGCTGGGCTGGCTGCGGCGCAGCTGCGTCGGGCCAAGGTGACCGAGATTGTGGTGGCCAACCGCACCCACCTCAGCGCAGCGCGGCTGGCCGAGCTGTGCACGGCGCAGGGCACTGCTGCCCGGGCGCTCGGCCTGGACGGCGTGGCCGCCGTGTTGAGCGAGGTGGACGTGGTGATCTGCTGCACCGCCGCGAGCGGCGCGGTGCTCAGCGTCGATCAGATCGCCGACGCCGGAGGCGTCAATCAGGCTGCCGACGCCGGGGGCCACCGTCGGGTCCCACTGGTGGTGTGCGACCTGGGGTTACCCCGCAACGTCGAGCCCGAGGTGGGGAAGCTGCCCGGGGTGACCCTGCTGGATCTCACCACCGTGGCGCGCCGGCTGCAGCAGCGCGGTACGGCCTCCGATGCCCTCAGCGCGGCTCACCGTATCGTGGCCCAGGAGGTGCGCGCGTACCTGGTGGCCCAGCGCACCGCGGAGGTCACCCCAACGGTTGCCGCACTGCGCAAGCGGGCTGCTGAGGTGGTGGACGCGGAGCTGCTGCGGCTGGATGGTCGGCTGCCCGGACTCGATGCCGCGGTGCGCGATGAGCTGGCCCGGACCGTGCGCCGGGTGGTGGACAAGCTGTTGCACGCCCCCACGGTGCGGGTTAAGCAGCTCGCCGAGGCCGGCGGGGGCGAGGCCTACGCCGACGCACTGCGAGAGCTGTTCGAACTGGACCCGCAGGCCGCTGCGGCCATCACCGCGACTGTCCGTACCGATCTCTCAGGGATCGAGTGATGGCCACGCGGTGGCGGGCACCTGTCACTGGGCCCGATGCCCCTAGGCCCTATGTCGCCGACGCCGGAGGCGTCAATCAGGTCGCCGACGCCGGAGGCGTCAATCAGATCACGGGGTCCTCTGTCTGGGGGCCCTATCTCGCTGGGGAGCTAACCGATGCCGAGCAATTCGGTCGCCGCGTTGGTGCCGAGTTGCTAGACCTGGGTGCTGGCGCGCTGGGTGCGGACCTGGCGCTGCGCGGCCTTAGGCTGCGGCCTGACGCGAAACGAGTAGGTACATGAGCCGTGTCTGCAAGACCACTGGGCGGATCGCCTTTGTCGGTGCTGGTCCCGGCGACGCCGGGATGCTCACGGTGCGAGCGCAGCACCTGCTGAGCTGTGTTGAGCTGCTGGTGACTGATCCCGACGTGCCCGCTGAGGTGCTCGCGCTGGCAGCGCACGGCGCCGAGGTACGCCCGGCGGTGGGGGAGCCCGGTGAGGTGGCTAAGGAACTCCTCGCCGAGGCCAAGGACGGGCGGGTCGTAGTGCGCCTGGTGTCCGGGGATCCCCTGACCGCCGACGCTGTGGTCGCGGAAGTCCTGGCGGTGGCCCGCGCCTGCGCGCCGTTCGAGGTGGTGCCCGGCGTGCCGATGGGGACCGCGGTGCCGGCCTTCGCTGGCGTGCCGCTGGGCTCCGGCCACACCGAAGTCGACGTCCGCGCGGGCGTTGATTGGGCGTCGTTGGCCGCGGTGTCCGGTCCGCTGGTGCTGCACGCCACCGCCTCACACCTGGCCGAGGCGGCTGCTGCTCTAGTCGAGCACGGGTTGGCCGCGCACACCCCGGTGGCGGTCACCGCTGCGGGCACCATGCCCACCCAGCACACGGTGGAGACCACGCTGGCGTCACTGAGCGCTGACACCAGTTCGCTCACCGGACCGCTGGTGGTGACCGTTGGCTGCGCGGTCGAGCAACGGAGCAAGCTGTCCTGGTGGGAGTCCCGGGCGCTGTACGGCTGGAAGGTGCTGATGCCGCGGACCAAGGAGCAGGCCGGGGCGATGAGCGAGCGGCTGGCCATGCACGGCGCGGTGCCCGTGGAGGTACCGACGATCTCGGTGGAGCCGCCCCGGTCTCCGGCGCAGATGGAGCGCGCGGTCAAGGGTCTGGTCGATGGTCGTTACCAGTGGGTGGTGTTCACCTCCACCAACGCGGTCCGGGCGGTCTGGGACAAGTTCGCCGAATTCGGGCTGGACGCCCGCGCCTTCGCTGGCGTGAAAATCGCTTGCGTGGGAGAAGCCACCGCCGAGCGGGTGCGCTCGATGGGAATCGTCCCCGAGCTGCTGCCCTCAGGTGAGCAGTCCTCCGACGGGCTGCTCACCGACTTCCCGCCCTTCGATGATGTGCTCGACCCGGTGGACCGGGTGCTGCTGCCGCGCGCGGACATCGCGACCGAGACACTGGCCGCCGGGCTGCGCGAGCGAGGCTGGGAGATCGACGACGTCACGGCCTACCGCACCGTGCGGGCCGCTCCACCACCCGCCGAGATACGCGAAATGATCAAGACGGGTGGATTCGACGCGGTGTGCTTCACCTCCTCCTCCACGGTGCGCAACCTGGTCGGTATCGCTGGCAAGCCGCATACTCGCACGATCGTCGCCTGCATTGGCCCGGCCACTGCGGAGACCGCGGTCGAGTTCGGTCTCCGGGTGGACGTGCAGCCCGAGGTGGCGCAGGTCAGCCCCTTGGTCGATGCATTGGCCGAGCACGCCACCCGACTGCGCGCCCAAGGCGCCCTTCCCCCGCCCCGCAAAGCCAAAAGTAGGCGCCGCTAGCGGGTCCTGTGGATAACCCGTGAGTGGCAATGCGACTCATAGCCCGTATCGCCACTCACAAGGACGGAGTCCCCATGTTTCCACTAAGCCGGCCGCGCCGGTTGCGCACCACGGCCGCGATGCGTCGGCTGGTCGCTGAGACGACGCTGGTCCCCCGTCAGCTGGTGCTGCCGGTGTTCATCAAGCAGGGCATCGCGGAGCCGGTACCGATCCCGTCCATGCCGGGTGTGGTGCAACACACCCGGGACTCGCTGCGCAAGGCTGCGGCCGAGGCGGTGGCCTGCGGGCTAGGCGGGATCATGCTGTTCGGGGTGCCCGCCACCAGGGACGCCACCGGCTCCGGCGGGATCGACCCCGAGGGGGTGCTCAACACCGCCTTGCGCGACGTGCGCGCCGAGGTCGGTGACGATATTGTGATCATGGCTGACACCTGTCTGGACGAGTTTACCGATCACGGGCACTGCGGCCTGCTGGATCAGGCCGGCCGGGTGGACAATGACGCCACCCTCGCGGTGTACGCCCAGATGGCGCTCGCGCAGGTGCAGGCCGGCGCTCACCTGGTCGGAACCAGCGGCATGATGGACGGCCAGGTGGGGGCGATCCGGGCGGCGCTGGATGCCGCGGGTCACCATGACGCCGGGATTCTGGCCTACAGCGCCAAGTACGCCTCGGCGTTGTACGGGCCGTTCCGCGACGCGGTCGAGTCGGCGCTGCGTGGCGATCGGCTGACCTACCAGCAGGATCCGGCCAATGCCCGCGAGGCGCTACGGGAGACTGCGCTAGATCTCGCCGAAGGCGCCGACATCGTGATGGTCAAGCCCGCAACGTGCTACCTGGACGTGCTGCACGCCGTCGCCGAGGTCTCCGACGTTCCCGTCGCCGCCTACCAGGTCTCTGGCGAGTACTCGATGGTGGAGGCGGCGGCGGCCCACGGTTGGCTGGACCGGCGGCGCACGGTGCTGGAGATGCTGACCTCGATCCGCCGGGCCGGTGCCGACCTCGTGCTGACCTATTGGGCAGTGCAGGCCACGGACTGGCTCCGCTGACCCAGAAGGTCCTCAGCAATGCGTGGTTCCGCCCTCTCCGCCCGGATTCTGACCCTTCGGAACCGAGCTTGCTTGGCCCGGCGAACCCGGGAAGATCGGGGGAGGTGCCGATACCCCCGGCAGGGGCAGATCTGCCAGCACCGGGCGGGGTGTGCCGCTCATGATCGCCGAAACTGAGGCGTGACAGTGCGGCTCTGCACGGCTACGCCTCAGTTTCGGCGATCATGGGATGGTCGGCTGGTATGGGCGACCACGTCGGCAACCTCGTCGAGGATCGATGCGAGCCGGGTCCGGACATCATGAGCTGTGTAGCGCAGGACGGTGTACCCGTGCGCCACCAGAACGTTCTGTCGGGTGCGGTCGTCCTGGAAAGCAAGCCAGGTGCCGTGGGTGCGGTACCCATCCACCTCGAGGATCAGCCTTCGCACCGGATCGAGGAAGTCCGCGAGGTATCCGAGTACCGGCTCGTTGATGAGAAAACCGGTGAGCCCTGCCGATTGCAGGCCTCGGGCGAGCAGGCGCTCGGGTGCGGATGCCGCTCCGGGCACCAGCGATGCCAGGTGCTGAGCCACGCGAGGCGAGCCGCGCAGTCCGATCTCTTCAAGATAACGCATCCGCAGCGCCCGGTCGGAGGTCAGCGTCGCTGTGGCGTGGTCGAGCAGGGCAGCGCACGCAGCGTCGTCGAGCAGCGCAAGGCAGTCGAAGACGGTGCGGGGCACATCGGTGACCGGCAGCCCACCGACGGTGCTGCGTCGGGTGCGGGACGTGTCCCGACGGAATAGCTGCAGCCAGGGCACGGGCGAGTCGCGCGCGCAGCTCAGCGGTACCGTCAAGTGGATAACCGCAGGCTCATCCACCGCCATCCTCCATAAGTGGGCTGCGGCGAGATTGCTCACCACACCCTGCGGTTGCCAGAAGTATGCGGCATGTGCCCGGGTGACCAGCGACAATATGCCGACAGCGTAGACGCCGTGGAGGACCCGCCGCAGTTTACCGCGGCGCACCCAGGCGTTGATGGTGTTCGCCTTCACCCCACTCTCGCGGAGTTGCGCCCGGCTCACGGCGCCGTGCTGGCGGCGGATCAGTCGCTCGATGTCGCTTCCTGATGTCATGGTGACCACGTTGCCAGTGACCACCGACAGTTCCCAGCGACTCATTGCGACCCAGCGGTGTGGCGGTCCACACATCGGTGCGCTGACGCGGAGGTGTCCGTGATGGTGAGATTTCCGTAGCGGCGCGGGTAAACCACCGCTACCGTCGCGGGCATGACCACGCCACTGCCCCCGGGCGACTACCCGACTGGACAGGCGCCGCTGCGGGGAACCCGGCCGAAGGAGGTGGAGATCTCTTTCTGGCTCTGGATCGCCACCTTTGTGCTCGGCGTGCTCGGTCTCTCCGTGACGTACAGCCAGGTCCGAGCCCAGATGGTCGATCAGGCACTTGCCCAGAACCCGACGGTTGACCAGTCGATGGTCGAGCGCTTCACGACAGCTGTGTTCGTGGTGGTGTTGCTCGTCGGGGCCATTGAACTCCTTTTCGTGTTCTTGATGCGCGCGGGACGTAACTGGGCGCGCATTGTGCTGGCCGTGATCGGCGGGATAGGCGTGTTCGCGGGGCTGTTCGGGCTTGTTGCCGGAGCGGGGTCCGTGGCCGGGCTGCTCCAGCTGCTGCTGCTCATCGGGGCGATGGTGACGATGTTCCTGCCTGCGGCCAACGCCTGGTTTCGGCCCCGCCGCCCCGGCTTCTGAGGGCCCGGGGTGGTGCCTGGGCCCTCGCCGCCCACTGGCAGGGTGGAGGGGTGCGTTGTCGTCTGCCGGCCTTGGCCGCCGTGGCTGAGGTGCTGACCGTCGTCGGGCTGCTCGCCGCCGGGCGCCCGGGGGTTCTCGCGCGCGGCGGAGGCCGGCTCGGGTGAGGACTATCGAGACCAGTGAGTCGGTCCGGCTGTTTGACCGGGCCAGCGCGGTGATCCCCGGCGGGGTGAACTCCCCCGTGCGGGCGTTCCGCGCGGTCGGTGGCACGCCGCGTTTCATGGTCAAAGCGGCGGGACCCTACCTGTGGGACGCCGATGGCCACCGCTACGTCGATCTGGTCTGCTCGTGGGGACCGATGATCCTGGGGCATGCGCACCCCGCGGTGGTGGACGCGGTCCGGGCGGCCGCCACCCGGGGGCTGTCCTTCGGCACTCCCACTGAGGGGGAAGTCGAGCTCGCTGAGGAGATTGTGCGCCGAGTCCCCCCTGTGGAGCGTCTTCGCCTAGTCAATTCCGGTACGGAGGCGACGATGAGCGCGATCCGGCTGGCCCGGGGCGTCACCGGACGCTCGGTGGTGGTCAAGTTCGCCGGGCACTACCACGGGCACGTCGATGCGCTGCTGGTCGCTGCCGGCTCCGGCGTCGCCACCTTCGGGCTGCCCAGCAGCCCCGGCGTCACCGGCGCGCAGGCCGCGGACACGGTTGTGCTGCCCTACAACGACCGTGATGCCGTCGGCTCGCTGTTCGCCGAACGCGGAACCGAGATCGCCTGCGTCATCGCCGAAGCGGCCGCTGGGAACATGGGCGCGGTCCCCCCCGATCCCGGCTTCAACGCCGCCCTTCGCCAGCTGTGCCACGACCACGGTGCGCTGCTGATCCTGGACGAAGTGATGACCGGATTTCGGGTCTCAGCCGCGGGCTGGTTCGGGCTCGAGCGGGTGAGTGCCGACCTCTACACCTTCGGCAAAGTGATGTCTGGCGGGCTGCCGGCCGCGGCGTTCGGTGGTGCCGCGGACCTGATGGCCTACCTGGCACCGGCCGGGCCGGTATACCAGGCGGGCACGCTGTCTGGGAACCCGGTGGCGGTGGCTGCCGGGCTGGCCACCCTGCGAGCGGCTGACCAGGAGGTCTACGCCCGGCTGGATCATGCGGCCACCCAGCTGGCTGGGTTGCTGAACCAGGCGTTGGACGCCGAGGGCGTGCCGCATCGGGTGCAGACCGCGGGCTCCCTGCTCAGCGTGTTTTTCACCGACCCCACCACCGGGGCGGTGCGGGACTACGCCGGGGTGCAGGCCACCCGGACCTGGCGCTTCCCGGCGTTTTTCCACGCGCTGCTCGCCCACGGCGTCTACGCCCCGCCCAGTGCCTTCGAGTCCTGGTTCGTCTCCGCGGCCCTGGACACCGAGGCCTTTGAGGTGATCGCTGCGGCGCTGCCGTACGCCGCCCGGGCCGCCGCCCAGGCTGTTCAGCCACCCGCGCCGCAGCCACCCGCGCCGCAGTCACCGGGATGAGCCGTACCGTGGTCCATCTGTTGCGGCACGGCGACGTGCACAATCCGGAGGGGATCCTCTACGGCCGGCTACCCGGTTTCTGGCTTTCCGACATTGGCGTCCGCCAAGCTGAGCTGGTCTCCGTACACCTGGGGGACCACGATGTGGTGCACGTGGTCGCCTCGCCGTTGCTGCGGGCGCAGCAGACCGCGGCGCCGATCGCCGCCCGGCACGGCCTGACCCTCCTCACCGACGACGGGCTGATCGAGGCGGGCAACCTCTTCGAGGGCGCCCGAGTGTCGGTCGGCGACGGAGCGTTGCGCGACCCGCGGAACTGGCTCGCGTTGCGCAACCCGTTTCGGCCGTCCTGGGGTGAGCCGTACCGGGAGATCGCGGACCGGATGCTCGCTGCCGTGTACCGGGCCCAGGCGCGGGCCGCCGGGCATGAAGCGGTCTGTGTGTCCCATCAGCTGCCAATCTGCGTGCTCATCCGGCACCTGGCCGGGCAGCGGCTCTGGCACGACCCGCGGCGCCGGCGATGCGCGCTGGCGTCGTTGACCAGCCTGGTGTTCCAGGATGAGGCACTGATCAGCGTGGTCTACAGCCAACCTGCGGTGGCCCGGGCATGAGGCGGGCCCTAGTCGTGCTGGCCGCAGCGCTGCTGCTGGCCAGCGCCGCCGCGGTGGTGCTGACCGGGTGCGCCACCGGGACGGGCGCGGTGGCCCGCGGTGGCACCTTCGAGTTCGTCTCCCCCGGCGGAAAGACCGACATCTTCTACGATCCCCCGGCTGCTCGGGGCACCGTCGGTGAGCTGTCCGGAGACAGCCTCACCGAACCGGGGACGACGGTGTCGCTGGCGCGGTACCCCCACCAGGTAGTGGTGCTCAACGTCTGGGGCTCGTGGTGCGGGCCGTGCCGATCTGAGGCCGCCGAGCTGGTCCGAGTGGCTACCGCGACAGCGCGCCAGGGCGTGCAGTTCCTCGGGATCGACGTGCGGGACGCCCGGGCCGCTGGCGCGGATTTCGCCCGCGACTTTGGCCTGACCTATCCGTCGATTTTTGACCCGCCCGGTCGGACGTTGTTCGCGCTGGCCGGCGTCCCCCGTTCGGTGGTGCCCTTGACGATCGTGCTGGACCGCCACCACCGGGTCGCCGCCGTCTTCCTGCACGCCCTGCGCGCGCCGGACCTCCAACCCGTGGTGGCGCGCATCGCAGCTGAGCCCTAATACCCCGAGGGCATCTACCGGGCGCTCCCCTGGCGGCGAGGAACCCGTGCGACCCCTGGACGTGCAAGAGCACCCCCATTTGCGACCAGCGCACGGCGTACCGCCTGCACCGGCGGGCCTGCCGCGCGCCCGATGCCAGGGCGCCGACGTGGGCAAACAGCGCGGCGAGCAGCACGGCACGGCGGTCCGCTGCTTACGGCCGCCGGGCGGTGAAGCAGAACTGGATGCAGGCGAAGAAGAATTCGCCCCGCTCGTCGAGCTGGCGCTGCTCGGCCATCCAGGCGGCGACATCAGCCTCGGTGAGCCCGCATCGTCCGGCGACGAAATGCGTGATGAACTCGCAGACCGTGGCGGCGAAGCTGTCCGGGTCCAGCCGGGTGGTCACAAAGGTATGGCCCACCGTGTGGACATCGGCGAAGCCGCCTGAGCGCAGCGCAGCGGCCAACGTCCGCGGTAGGCAGGGATGGACGAGGTGCTCGTCCCAGGCTTGCAACACCTGCGCCATCCGAGCGGGATCGTCGGAATGCCAGCTCAGCGTGCTCCAGTCGATGTCCCAGATCAGCACCCGCCCACCGGGGCGCACCACGCGATACAACTCGGCCAGCGCCGCGACCACGTCGGGGACGTACTCCAGGACCTGCACTGAAAGCGCGCGATCGACCTCGGCGCGCGCCAGGGGCAGCGACGTTGCATCCGCCTTGTGCAGGGTGATGTTGCGAGAGCTCGCGCACCGGCGTGCGGCAGCCGCGAGCATCTGCGGGCTGCTGTCCACCCCGACGAGCGATCCCGTGGCACCCACCTGCCCGAGGAGCTCTGCGAGGAAGAACCCCGGTCCACAGCCGACGTCGAGGATCGCCTCGCCGGGCTGCGTGTCGAGCGCTTGATAGACTAGCTCGCGGCGACGGACGATATCGCGGGTACGGTATCTGGCCTCGAACTGCTCGGCAAGGTTCTCGTCGAAGATCAGCTGGCCCTCAGGCGTCGCCTCCTCGGTGGGGTGGTGGGTCGGCATACTTGATCCTCCTGTGTAGTCCCAGGTTCGGTGCAGTGGCGGCTGGGGCAAGGGTAGCTCGGTCGTCGAGTCAGTGATCGTCTTCGTGTCGGCCATGCGGATCTCAAGAGGGACCAAAGCGCACAGTAATCTCCGCGTATGCGGGGTAAAAATGATTATTTCACCGCTTGTGCGGATACCGATCTCCGTGCAATGCTGACTGCACGGGGAAGGGGTGTGCGGTCACCCCGCCCGGGGCTGCCTGGCCGCACAGTCCATGACCGTGGTTGGCCATGACCGTGGTTGGGAGCGCGTGGGATGTCCTTCGCCGGTGTTGGCCCGTTCCTCTCGGCCATGAACGGCGTAGTGTGCTGCCCGACGTGCGGCCTAGCGGCCATCGTCGAGGGCAGGTTCCGGCTCCAGGGCGCTGGTGCGCCCATCGGGCGGCTGCGCATCTCGTGCGTCAACGGGCACAGTTGGCTGCTGCTGGCCGACCGAGTCCGGCAGGTGTCACCCTATGATGATCTTGACGTGTTGGTGGGTCAAGCTGACCACGACGTCACGGCTGGGGCGCAGAGGTCAGAACAAGTTGCGCGGAGCGCTCCGGGAGCCGCGCCGGGTAGCGCTGAGCTGCCAGTGAATCATCACAAGGCCGACCAGCCCGAGTAACCCGCCAGTCAGGCACGCCCACACCCACACTGGTGGCTCGCCCGCGAGCAGCAGCACCCCTGCGGCAGCGAACCACAGAAAGGTGCCGACGCCGATGACCGGCCGTGGGTCGGCAAGGCGGCGGGGCAGTGCAGGTGGCACACAACACGGTAGCGCACCACCGGAGGCTGAGCCGGGGAAGCCGGCGGACCACCAGCGGCTGCGCACCAGCGCCCATGCCGGGGATCGTCGCACCTAATTGACAGCTGATGCAGGTTAGCCTAACTTAAGTGAGGCCGGCTTCGTGGTGGGAGTCCTGGCAACGCAGTTGGAACACGTCGGGCCCGATGGAACGTCCCTGGCGGGACGTCTCGGTCGGGCCCGACGGCGTTCTGTAAGACGGACGAAGCCGCGGTTAAGGTACTCGACGTGGACCGCGGCAGCACAGGTATCCAGCCTGGTGAGCCCACGCCGTGGGCAACCGGCCTCACCGTCAGCGTGCTGGCAGCCCCGATCATCGTGGTCGCGCTGCTCCGCCTGTCCTGGGAGCTGGCCGCGCACGGCACCGGCGTCGTCGTGCTGGCGAACCTGCTGGCGGCCGCTGGGTTGGCGCCATCGATATGGCTGGGTCGGGCGGCCCTGACGTGGCGGTGGGTGGCCTACGGAGCTGCGGGGGGCATCGCCTTTACCTGGATCGTCCTGCTGCTGTCCTTGCTGGGGTAGCCCAGTCCGGGTCAGGCCAGCGCGGTGCACCAGGCGGTGTGCAGGGCGGCGAAGGTTCCCGGTGTGGTGATCAGCTGCGCGGGTGGGCCATCTTCGATCACAGCGCCGTCGGCGAGCACCAGCACCCGGTCGGCGACCAGCACGGTGGACAGCCGGTGCGCGATGATCAGTGCAGTGCGGCCGGCGAGGACCGTCGCCAGCGCTGCCTGCACGGCCTGCTCGGCGGGGATGTCCAGCGAGGAGGTGGCCTCGTCGAGCACCAGCACCGCGGGATTGGCGAGGAGCGCCCGCGCGAAGGACACCAGCTGCCGCTGCCCGGCGGACAGCCGCGTACCGCGTTTACACACGTCGGTGTCGTAGCCGTCGGGCAGCGCGGTAATGAAGTCGTCGGCCCCCACCGCCTGGGCGGCTGCCACTACCTTCGCGCGGGACGCTGAGGGCAAGCCGAGTGCGATGTTGTCGGCCACCGACCCGGAGAACAGGAATGACTCCTGGGTCAGGATCACCACGGCCCGGCGCAGGTCGGCGTCGGCCACCGAGCGCAGATCGACCCCGTCCAGCCGGACCGCGCCCGCTACCGGATCATAGAACCGCGCCAGCAGCTTGGCCACGGTCGACTTGCCGGCCCCGGTGGCGCCGACCAGGGCGACGGTCTGACCAGCAGGTATCACCAGATCCAGGTGCGGCAGCACGTCGGGTCCGCCATAGGAGAAGCGCACCTGATCGAAGACCACCTCGCCGCGCACGGGGACGGGTAGCGCCACCGGCTGGCTGGGGTCGCTGAGGGTGGGGTGTTCCTCCAGCACCCCGGAGATTTTCTCCAGCGCCGCGACCGCCGAGGAGTAGGAGTCGGCGCACCTGGCCAGCTCGTCGAGCGGGTCGTAAAACCGGCGCAGGTAGAGCACGAATGCCGCCAGCACGCCGAGGGTCAGGCTGCCGGCAAGGACCCGCAACCCACCGAGCAGCAAGATCACCGCCACGGACACGGACCCGACTAGCCCTCCGGCTGAGGTGAACCGGGCGGTCAGCCGCAGGGCCTCGGTTTCGGCGTCGGCGAAGGATGCGCTCAGCCCGTCCATGATCGAGGAGTTGCGTCGCTGCCGGCGAAATGCCTGCACCGCGCGGATCCCGTTCATGGTCTCCACGAAATGCACGATCACCTGGGCGATCCGGGTGCGGGTGACGCGGTAGGTGTGCTGGGAGTGCCGCAGATACCAGCGAGTCAGCAGGCCCAGGGGGATGAAGCCGGCCAGCGCCAGGAGGCCCAGCGGGGCATCCAGCACCATCAGCATTGCGCCGATGCCGAGGACGGACAACAGCGAGACGAAAAATCCGTCTAGCTCTTCGTCCAGCATTTCCTGCAGGGAGTCCAGGTCGCTGGTCAGCCGGGAGATCACCCGTCCCGACGTGTAGCGCTCGTGGAAGGCCAAAGACAGCCGCTGGATCTGCGCGAACATCCGCTCGCGAAGATCCAGCAGCAGGTCGGCCCCGATCTGCCCGGACAGTCGCAGGAACGCGCCGACGGTCAGCGCCTCGACCGCTCCGGTCACCGTGTAGCCGGCGATGCACCAGGCCAGCGCGCTGGGCCGGCCTTGCAATGCGGCGGGGATGCCGCGGTCGATCACCACCGCGATCAGCAGTGGGCCGGCCAGCAGCGCGAGCTGGTTGGTGACGATCAGCCCTAAGACGGCCCTCACCCGGCACAGCTGCGGGCGTAACAGCGAGCCGAGCAGCCGGCGGGACCGGGCAGCCAGCCGCAATCCGGTGGTGGTGTCGATCGTGTCGAGGTCCTCGGCGGCGACGCCGCACCACGCCTGCGTCATCGGGCCAGCGCCGTCATCAGGGCGGCACCGCAGCATCCCGGGCGGGCGCGTGCCGGGCCGGGGCCTCCAGGGTGGACAGCAGCCGGCGGTAGCGGGGCACCTCGGCGAGCAGCTCGGCGTGGGTACCCATGGCGGCGATCCGGCCCTCGGCGAGCAGTGCCACCCGGTCGGCGAGCCGCACCGTGGAGGGCCGATGCGCCACCACCAGCGCTGTCACGTCACGCAGCACTCGGCGCAGCGCCGCCTCGACTTCGGCTTCGGTGTGCACGTCCAGCGCGGACAGCGGGTCGTCAAGCACGAGCACCGCTGGGTTGCCGAGCACCGCGCGGGCTAGGGCCAGCCGCTGCCGTTGCCCGCCGGACAGCGTCAGACCCCGCTCGCCGATCCGGGTATCCAGGCCCCAGGGCAGCGCGTCGACGAACTCCTCGGCGTGCGCCACCCGCAGCGCGCGGCGCACCTCGTCCTCGCCTGCCTCCGGCGCGCCGAGCGTCACGTTCTCCCGGACTGAGACAGAGAACAGCACCGCGTCCTCGAAGGCGCTCGCCACAATCGTGCGCAGCTGCGCCAGGGCGAGCTCCCGCACGTCGACCCCGTCGAGCAGGATCCGGCCCCCGGTGACGTCGGCCAGCCGCGGAATCAGCGCGGTCAGGGTGGTCTTGCCGCTGCCGGTGGCTCCCACCAGCGCCACCGTCTCGCCCGGCCGAATCTCCAGGTCCACCCCGCGCAGTACCTCGGTGCCGGCTCCCGGGTACTGGAAGCGCACCCCCTCCAGCTGCAGTGCGCCGCGCACCGGATGAGCCGGCGGCCGGGGCGCCGGCGGGTCGGCCACCGCGGTGACGCTGTCGCGTACTTCCCAGTACCGGGCACTCGCCGCGGCGGCGTTGCTCGTGTCGGCCACCAGCCAGCCCAGCGTGTCCAGCGGCCAACGCAGGTAGCTGAGAATGGTGACCGCCCCGACGACAGTGCCCAACGACAGCGATCCGGCCGCTACCGCATACCCGCCGATGGCCAGCATCGCGGCCAGCGTCAGCTCCGGCAGGGCAATGATCAATGTCCAGAGCGTGGCGAGCAGGTAGGCCCTGGTCAGCTCGGTTCGGCGCAACTCGCGGGCTTGTGCCAGGAATTTCCGGGTGGCCCGAGGACCGTGGCCGAAGGACTTCAGCACCCGGATGCCCAGGGTGGATTCCTCCACGATGGTCGCCAGGTCCCCCACCTGATCCTGGGCGCGCCGCGCGGTCAGCCGGTAGCGCCGCTCGTGGCGCTGACACAGCACGACCATGGGTACTGCCATGATCACGGTGAGCATCCCGAACACCGGCGCGATCACCAGCAGCACGACCAACCCGATGAGCACGGTCAGCGCATTGACCACCAGGAAGATGCCCGAGAAGGCGACGAACCGGCGGATCGTAGTCAGGTCGCTGATTGCGCGGGACAGCAGCTGCCCGGAGGGCCAGCGGTCGTGGAACGCCACCGGCAGGTGCTGCAGGTGGTAGTAGAAGTCGGCCCGCATCCGTTTCTCGATGTCGGTGGACGGGCGGGCCACCAGCATCCGCCGACAATAGATCAGCCCGGCCTCGATCATCCCCAGCGCAAGCACTCCACCCGACAGCAGCACCAGCGCGCAGCGGTCCTGGTGGGCGACCGGGCCATCGACGATGCGCTGGATCAGCAACGGGATTCCCAGCCCGGCCAGCATCGCGCCCAGCGCCGCGGCAACCGCGCCCAGCAGCCGCCCGAGCACTGGCCGGATATAGGGTGCCAGCCGCCCCAGCACAGCCAGCGAGACGTGAGCACTCATCGCTACCACGCTAACCGCCACTCCCACGCTGAAGCACCCAATTTCCTCTTACTCAGCGCATTCAGTTGGCTCTGTGGGGTGATGCGCGCCCGGGAGCGCTGCTGAGCCTGCGGCCAGGCGGGAGGGGAGGGGTCAGGGATGCGGGGAGCGGACTCCGAGGAGGACATCTTCCCAGGAGGGGACCATCGCGCGGGGTTTGCGGGGGCGTGCGGCGGGAGGGTGGTACGGCGTGTCGGGCACTGCCTGGGGCGTGGGCTGCTCCTGCGCCACCGGAGGATCCTCCGCCGCTGGAAGATCCTCAGCCACCGGAGGAACGGTCCGCAGCGGCACGGCTGGTCGCGGATCGATCAGGTCGGTGGCGTGGTCGTCGATCGCGGTGACGGTGCCGCCGTGCGCGCCGGGGTGAAACGTCCACTGCGCCCGGTTCTCCGACCGACCGGCCCGCCAGTGCAGCGCCACCACCCACATGCCGTCTTCACCGCGTCGGGAGTCCCAGGTCACTGAGCCGACGTCGTGACCCCGCTGGCGAAACGTCTCGGTGACGACCTCCGCCAAAGTGCGCACATCGGGTCCGTCAGCGCGCACCGGGTGGGCCTGCTGGGCCAGCTGGGCCATGCGGGAGCGCTCCAACAGCACCGGGTAGGCGAACCGCTCGATCCGCTCGCTGGGCGCGCCACCGGCCGCAGCCACCTCCTCCACGGACGCTCCGGCCCTGATCCGCGCTTGGATCTCACGGGGTCGCATCTGGTTCTCCGGCTCGCACTCGACCTGGCTGAGGCACGCGAGATCACCCCGCAGCGCTGCCTGCAGGGTGTCGTCCACCGGCAAGGCGAACCGCTCCCGGCGCTCGCCGGGCCGCTGGGTGAGGGTCTCCACGATGACCGTGCGGCCGTCGATCCCCAGACCGGCTACCCGCAGCGCGCGCATCGCAAGGACCTCCCGGTGAAGTAGCGCCACCGTAGGCCGGTGGGCGCTCCCGTCGGGGGAGGCGCGCCGCCAACACCTCACCCCATCTCGGCACCGCCCATCTCGGCACCATCCAGGCGCTCGACCACCCAGTCGATGCAGTCGGTGAGCGCGCAGACGTCCTCCGGATCGACAGCCGGGAACATTCCGACCCGCAGCTGATTGCGGCCAAGCTTGCGGTAGGGCTCAACGTCCACGATGCCGTTGGCCCGCAACACCTCTGCGAGCGCCGTGGCGTCGACGTGTTCGGCGAAATCCACGGTGCCGACCACCAGGGAGCGCTTGGCGGGGTCGGTAACGAAGGGCGTCGCATACGGCGAGGACTCCGCCCAGGAGTACAGCCGCGAGGAGGAGTCGGTGGTCCGCCTGACGCACCAGTCCAGCCCGCCGCCGGCCAGCATCCACTCGATCTGGTCCACCAGCAACAGCAGGGTCGCGATCGCCGGGGTGTTGTAGGTCTGATCGGAGCGGCTGTTCTCCAGCGCGGTGCGCAGCGAGAGGAACTCCGGTATCCACCGGATTGAGGAGCTGATCTCCGCGAGGCGCTCCAGCGCGGCCGGGCTGAGCAGCGCGATCCACAGCCCGCCGTCGGAGGCGAAGCACTTCTGCGGCGCGAAGTAGTACACGTCGGCGTCGATGACGTTCACCGGCAGACCACCGGCGCCGCTGGTCGCGTCGATCGCCACCAGCGCGTCGCGGGAACCGGTCGGCCGGCAGACCGGAACCATTACCCCAGTGGAGGTTTCGTTGTGTGCCCAACCGATCAGGTCGCAGGACGGATCGGCGCGCGGCTGCGGTGCGTCCCCCGGTGGGGCGCCGACCACCACCGGGTCGGCCAGGAACGGGGCGCGGGTCGTGACGGCAGCGAACTTCGCGGAGAACTCGCCGTAGCTCAGGTGCAGTGCGCGTTCCCGGATCAGGTTCAGCGCGGCGGCGTCCCAGAACGCGGTGGTGCCACCGTTGCCGAGCACCACCTCATAGCCTGCGGGCAGCGAGAACAGCTCGCGTAGTCCGGCGCGGATTCGCCCGACGAGCGACTTCACCGGCGCGCGCCGGTGCGAGGTGCCCATCACCGAGGCACCCATGGTGGCCAGCGCGGCCAGCTGCTCGGGACGGACCTTGGAGGGTCCGCAGCCGAACCGCCCGTCGACGGGCTTCAGGTCGGTGGGGATGGTCAGCTGCGCGGTTTGCGTCATAGCCCAGACCTTACGGTGGCCCCCGACACTTTGGTGACTCTGAGGCGCCGGTCACCAGGAGGCGCCGGTGATGCGCTCGTAGGCCTCGACGTAGCGCCGCCGCGTCTCCGCGACGATCGCCGGAGGAAGGACCGGCCCGGGTGGCTCCCGGTCCCATCCCGTGCCCAGTGCCCAGTCCCGGACGAACTGCTTATCCAACGCGTGCGGCGGCTGACCGGGCCGCCAGCGCTCGGCGAGCCAGAAACGCGATGAATCCGACGTGAGGGCTTCGTCTCCGAGCGTCAAGTGACCGGATGAGTCCCAGCCGAACTCGAATTTCGTGTCCGCGATAATGACGCCGCTCTGTAGGGCGTGTTCTGCTGCCTTCGCATAGAGTTCGAGGGTCAGGCTCCGGAGGCGCTCGGCGGTCTCCGGTCCGGTTTCGCGCACAACGTCGTCGAAGGTGATGAACTCATCGTGTCCGGTGTCGGCGAATTTGGTCGTCGGCGTGAAGATCGGCTCGGGTAACCGGCTGCCGATGACCAGCCCAGCAGGTAATGCCACACCCGAGACCGTGCCGAATTTCTGGTACTCGCGCAGCCCGAGGCCGGCGAGATAGCCGCGGGCAATACATTCCACCGGGATCATCCGCAGTGGCGCGACACGGATCGCCCGGGCCGTGAACTCCGGCGGCACGTCGGTGGCCGAGATCAGATGGTTGGGCGCCACGTCGGTGAGTCTGGTGAACCACCACACCGACAGTTGCGTCAGCAGCGCGCCTTTGTCGGGAATGGGCGTTGGGAGGACCACGTCATACACCGAGATCCGGTCCGAGGCGACGAGCAGCAGGTCCCCATCGAGCGAATACAGGTCCCGCACCTTGCCGGCGGATATGTGCTCCACCCTGACCACCGTACCCACACTCGCGCCGAACCCGGTATGCCCAGCGCCGTGAACTCGACAGGACCGACGTGCGCAGGCACCGGAAACGTCGGTCCTGTCGAGTTCACGGACAGCACCGAGCGGACCCTACCCTCGCGCCCACCGCTGGCCCAACCTGCGAATCTCCGCGAGGTCAGTCCACCCAGCCGGCAAGACGTGAATGGTGCCGAGGATGTCGGTCATCCCGTGATCGCCTACCCGGTGGCCGCTCAGCACGTAGGCCACCCGATCACCCCGTCGCCACCGGATCGTGAACCCCTCTGCGCGGTACCCAGCAAGGAACACCCATCCCACCAGCGATGCGCTGGGTTTAGCTCCACCCCGGCCGCTCATTCCCAGTCACCTCTTGTTCCCGATGACACGTGCACGGTTTCCCTCGTGGGTTTTCCGTTCGCCGGTGCGCTATCTCAATCACCGCGTGGACGGCACCCAGGACCGGGGCGAGTCCATCCGCCGAACAGCGCGCGGCTCGGGGGAGTGGGTGCCCTGCCAGAGCTGCGGTCTGCGCTGGGGGCGTGCGCATGACTCACTGGCAAAGACACAACCACGCGCTGGGGTGTCTCGACATCCCGGCCCTAGGTGCCTGCTCACCACTGTGCCCGTATTTGCGGGGGCGGCCCACCAGGAGCAGCCGCGATCTCTGGTTACCGGCATCCGGGCCGCGGGCGGACTTTCCGTACCAAGTTGGCCGGGGAGTACCCAACCGGTAACGTTCCTCTGCCACGTTCGAAAGCCGGCTATGGAGTGCGGCGCCGCGACGTTGAGGAGGTGCTATGAGTGAGCCACGCAGTCAGAAACAGCGGCGTGAGCTGCTGGTGCGTTCGCTGCGGGCTGAGAGGAAGTCGCGAGTAGACGTCGCCGAGGCGCTCCGGCAGCGTTTCCGCGTCAATGCCCGGGTGGCGTTGCGCTATGCCCGAGGGTGGAGCCAGCGCCAGGCTGCCGATGAGTGGAATAAGCGCTGGCCTGATGAGCTGAAAACGTTCAAGTCGTTTTCCTGCTGGGAGCAGTGGCCGAGCCGCACGGGGAATGCCCCATCGTTTGATAACCTCGCCAAGCTGGCGGAACTCTATGAGTGCGCGGTCAGTGACTTGCTCGCTGACCTGCCTAATTTCCGGCACCTGGATACTGCGGCAAACATCCAGGAAACCGCGCCTGCGGTGCGCAAAACTGATGCCGGGCTGGTCGTGCCGAGCGATTCCGCAGTGTGGGCGATGGTCACCGGTCTTGCGCTGCCTGACAATTTTGTTGCCTTGCTGATGCAGCACCTCGGATCAGTGGCGCCATCCGAGCACGACGTGCTAAGCACACCCCGCGACCGCGACCGCGCGTATCATCGGCTTGTTGGCTTCCTCCGTAGTTGGGCGCACACCATGTACCGTCGCCACACACTCCGGCTTCTGAGCTGGGCTGCGAGTGTCGCGGGCCTGCCTGTCACCACCGACGGCGACGAGCAGGAGCGGCTAGCCTCGGTGCTGGGCGCGTCGAGCCGCCTGGACACGCGGACCATCGGGCACATCGAGGCAGTGCTGTGGCACTGCCGGCGGCAGGATTACACGCTGGGGCCGCAGGCCGTCCTGACCACTGTCCTGGCCCAGCGAGACCTGGCTCGCGCGCTGCTGCCGGACTGTCCCGCCGACTTGCGGCCGCAGTTGCTCTCGGCGCTGAGTGAGGCCTCGCGGCAGGCCGGGTGGCTGTCGTTTGACCTGAAGCAGTTCGATGACGCCGGGTACTACTACGAGGATGCCCGCACCCTGGCCCACCAAGCGGAGAATGCCGGGCAGGGTGGGCTCGTGTTGTGCGATATGAGCTTCCTGGCGACCTGGCAGGGTAAGCCACGGATGGGCATCGACCACGCTGTTGCGGCCGGGCAGTGGGCTGACCGTACTGATGACCTGCGGTTGCGCGCCCTTGCTGTCGACATGGCTGGGCGTGCCTATGCCGCTGACGGGCAGCGCGACGCCTGCCTGAGCGCGCTCGATAACGCCCACACCGCACTCACCAGGGCAGATGGCCAAGCCCCGAGCTATAGCACGTATGACGAAGCGCTGCACATCTCCATTCGCGGCGAGTGTCACCTCAAGCTAGGTGAGCCTGACCGGGCTATTTCTTATGCACAGCAGTCCCTCAAGGTCCTGGACCGATCACGCGCCCGCGTCGTCGGTATGACCTTCGTCGACCTGGGTGAGGCGTATGTGCAGCGCAATGAGATTGATGAAGCGGCGCGGCTGCTTAGTGATGCTGGGGACATCGCGGCGAGTCACAGTTCCGCTCGGCTGACCGAGCGGTTGGTGAAGGCCCGTGTTAGTTTGCAGCCCTGGCAACACACCGCCGCCGTCCGCGCCCTCGACGACCGCTTAACGTCTTACGGGTTGGCGTGAAATAGTAACAGGTACACATCAAAAAATGGTGACACCGCTCGGTGCCTATTCGGTGCCAGTCCAGGTGCTCGGAGAGCTCCTTGGTACTGGTCGCGACCGGCCGCACGGTGAGTGCGGCGCGCTGTTTCTGCCGGCTGGACAGCAGCAACCTTGTTGCGGTATTGCTGGCATATCACGGGCAGGGCGGGTGGTAAGGCAGGTCCTTTGAAACGTATTGTTCCCACTTCTCGAGCGTGAGGGTGTTCCTGGTAGTGGCACAGATCCGCTTGATCGCTTGGTCCACGTCCATCTCCCACAGCCGCACGGTGCCATCGTCGCCGCCGCTGGCTAGGGTGCGCCCATCCGGGCTGAACGCTACCCCGAGAACGAAGCTGGTGTGGCCGATCAGGGGTTGACCCAGCGGTGTGGGATGGGCCGGGTTGGTTACATTCCACAACCGCACCGTCTGATCGAGACTACCGGTGGCCAGGGTGTGCCCATCCGGACTGAACGCCATCGTCTCGACGGCGTTGGTGTGGCCTATCAGGGGTTTGCCCAGCGGTGTGGGGTGGGCCGGGTCAGTCACATTCCACAGCCGCACGGTCTCGTGGCGGCTGTCAGCCAGGGTGTGCCCATCCGGGCTGAACAACACCGTCTGGCCAGTGGCGGTGTCGCCGGTCAGGAGCTGACCCAACGGCGTCGGACGGGTCCGGTCGGTCACATTCCACAACGACACACTGCCGCTGTCGCTACTGGCCAGGGTGTGCCCATCCGGACTGAACACCACTGAGACAACGGTGCTGGTCTGGCCGGTCAGTGGTGGGCTTAGGGGTGTGGGGTGGGTCGGGTCGGCCACGTTCCACAGCCGCACCGTGCGGTCGTAGCTGCCGGTGGCCAGGGTGCGCCCATCAGGACTGAATGCCACCGAGAAAACGGCGCTGGTGTGGTCGGTCGGGGGTGGACCCAACGGGGTATGGCGGGTCGGTCGGGCCACGTTCCACAACGCCACGCTGCCGCTGTCGCTACTGGCCAGGGTGAGCCCATCAGGACTGAATGCCACTGGGCCGACAGCGCCGGTGTGGTCGGTCAGGGGCTGACCCAACTGGGTCGGACGGGTCCGGTCCGTCACATTCCACAACCGCACCGTCTGATCGAAACTGCCGCTGGCCAGGGTGCGCCTATCAGGACTGAACGCCACCGAGACAACGGTGTCGGTGTGGCCAGTCAGAAGGGTGCGGGGAATGCTCCACAGCCGCACAGTCTGGTCGTCGCTGCCGCTGGCCAGGGTGTGCCCATCAGGACTGAACGCCACCGCGTTGACGACGCTGATGTGGCCGGCGAGGGGCTGACCCAACGGCGTCGGACGGGTTGGGTCGGTCACGTTCCACAGCCGCACCGTCCGGTCGCCGCTGCTGGCCAGGGTGTGCCCATCAGGGCTGAACATCAGCGCCTGGACGACGTGAGTATGACCGGTCAGGGGTTGGCCCAGCGGTGTGGGGTGGGCTGGGTCGGTCACGTTCCACAATCGCACGGTCTCGCCGTTGTCGCTAGCCAGGGTGCGCCCATCAGGACTGAACGCCATTGCCTGGCGGGCGGCGTTGGTCACGGGTTGGCCCAGCGGTGTGGGGTGAGTCGGGTTGGTTACGTTCCACAACCGCACCGTCTGATCGAAACTGCCGCTGGCCAGGGTGTGCCCGTCAGGACTGAACACCACCGGGCCGACGGCGCTGGTGTGGCCGGTGAGGAGTGGGCCCAGGGGTGTGGGGTGGGTCGGGTCGGTCACGTTCCATAGCCGCACCGTGCGATCAGCGCTGCTGCTAGCCAGAGTGCGCCCGTCAGGGCTGAACGTCACCCCGAGAACGAAGCTGGTGTGGCCCGTTAGGGGTGGACCCAATGGGGTGGGGTGGGCTGGGTCGGTCACGTTCCACAGCCGCACGGTCTCGTCGCCGCTGCTGGCCAGGGTGCGTCCATCGGGACTGAACACCACCCTGTGAACGTAGCTAGTGTGGCCGGTCAGGGGCTGGCCCAGCGGTGTGGGGTGGGTCGGGTTGGTTACATTCCACAACCGCACCGTCTGATCGAAACTACCGCTGGCCAGGGTGCGCCCATCAGGACTGAACGCCACCGAGGACACGACGCCGGTGTGGCCGGTCAGTGGAGTGGACAAGGCGGCGTTCGCATCGGTGACCAGGGCCGTGTAGCGGTCCGGAGTCGGCCGCATGCGGTAGGCGGTGAGGTCGAATTGCGCCGCGAGAGACACGTCTTTGTCGCGCAGCCGGTCAGCTTGGGCGGTGATCTGGTTGAAGGTCGCGGTGTCACGTTCTCGCTGCGCGGTGACGCGCTGGTGGAAGGCGACGGCTGCGGCCCCCGAGGCAATCAGGGCCAGCACGGACAGCACAACGAGCACAGCGCGACGGAGCCTGGCGGCACGCTGTTCCTGCCGGGTGGACGCGGTGAGAAACTCCGACGCTGTGCGGCTCAGGTCACCCTCGTGCGATGCCGAGGCCGCCCAGAGGCGGGCCGTCTCCAAGCGGCTTCCCCGGTACAACCCGGCGCCATCGCGGCGATTCCGATCCCAGACAGCGGCGGCGTCCTCAAACTCCTGGCGGATCAGGTTGCCGGCATGGTCGGAGTCGATCCACTGCCGCAACCGTGGCCACGCCCGCAGCAGGGCCTCGTGGGTGATCTCGACGGTGTCCCGCTCCTGAGTGAGCAGCCGGCCCTGAGTGAACGCATCCACCACCGGCTCCACACTGCCGAGATCCAGACCCCGCAGCAGGTCCGCGCGATCTACTCGACGCCGGGTGTCCTCGGTGCCATCGCCGATTTTGATCAACCTCAGGAACAGAGCCTGAGCCGCGTGCTGCCCGGCCGGGTCCAAGGCGCTGAAAATACCCTCGGCCGTGGTCCCCACTGCGCACTGAATACCACCGGTGGTCCGGTAACCCTCCACCGTCAACAGGTGGCCGTGGCGCTGCTGCCAGGTAGCCCGCAGCGCGTGCGCCAGCAATGGAAGCCGCCCGGCCCCAGAACCGCTCATCCCGCCCACGGTGTCCCCGAGATCCCGTAGCAACAGCTCGACCAGACCCGCTTCGACGTCGAGCCCCACATCCTGTGCCGGATAGCGAATGGCCGCCCGTAACTCGGTGTCCGACATCGGCCCGACTACCAGCTGATGGTCCTGCAACGCGGCGCGCAGGTAGGGGTAGTCGGCGCAGGCGGCGTAGAAATCCGCCCGCACACCCACCACGACCAGCCCCACCGGTTGCGGTGGATGGGCCAGCCGCGCGAGCACGTCGATGAACGTGCGCCGCTGCTGATCATCGGGGCACAGGGTGAACAGTTCCTCAAACTGATCGACCACCACCACAACCCGGTCTTCTGAGTCCTCACTCCTTAGCAGACCCCGTAGCACCGCTTCGGTTTGGTGCGGGTCGGCCGCTAATTCCTCAGCCAGGGTTACCAGATCGGCACCGGTCAATGCGGCGATCTCGGTGGCCAGCGCGGCTAGCGGCTGCGCGGTAGGAGTGATCACGATCCGCAACCATCGGCTCGACCTCGGCAGGGCACCGGCCTCCAGCTGGGGAAGGAGACCGGCCTGCAACAGCGACGATTTCCCCGCTCCCGACGGCGCCACCACAACCTGTACCCCACCTACCCGCAGGCGCGCGTCAAGACGCGCGATCAACGCCGCCGTCAGCTGATCCCGTCCGAAGAACCACCTCGCCTGTTCAGGTCCGAAGGAAGCCAATCCCGGATACGGACACTCCTGTACCACCGCGCCTGACTCAACCCGCCGCACACCATCCGCATAGTGCACATGAAGATCACGACCGGCCTGGTTGACGTGGGCCCCGCCGATAGCGATGGCTTCCCAATGGACAGACTCCTGCCCAGGCTGCGGCCGTTCCGGCTGCTCCCCGGAGCGTCCCATCGATCACCCCTCAGTAGTGACATGCAGATCACGGCCCGCGTGGTTCACCCGGCGCTCGCCAACACCGTGGTCTGCATGGTGATCGTGGCGGCCAGCAACTGCACCCCCGTGGCCGCCGCAGACGACGCCAATGCCGACAGTTCCGGATCCACGTCCCCCTCTTTCATGCTCGCCCGCAGTGGCGGTCACCCTATGGCAGCGAGCAGGGCTCCACGCTAACCGGCCAACGCCAGTGACACGGGCCGTAGCACCTCCGGGTGCTGGTCGAGGTTTCCCGTGACGCGATCGTCATCCGATTCCGGCCAACGGACCCCGAGACCGTGCTCAAGAGGGCCGAGCGTGAACAACTCGCGGCGCTCGGGGGCGTGGCGCTTGTCCGTGTTCGCCGACGTGCGGCGACGGGGCGAAACAGAGCAGGACACGATCAACCGACTGCTCGCTGCGTCCGAGTTGTCGGGGATCAAAGCGAGCGACAACCCACGGTACTTCGTGTGCGTCCGGGCAGAGGAGCTCCTGAGCCGGGGCTTCGCATTCGTGAAGGATGGTGATGAGGACGAATGTCCGGAACACTATTCAGTAGACCTCGGCGCGGAGTGAATCCCTATATTCCGATCCCCTCCGATCCCCAGCCGTCCGTCGACGCGCCGGCACGAGCGCAGGAATGGCCGCAAATTCTGCGATTTATCGAGATCGTACCGCCTGGCAACACGACCGGACACTAGCCGGTCGTATATGCAGTAACCCCACGGCCCAGTCCCGCTCTGGTCACCGGGGAAGGGTGGCGATTGGGTTTTCTGGCTCGTCTAGCCAGAGTGACTGGGTGTGGGTTGTGGTGTCCACGGTGAACCCGAGCCGGTCCCAGTCGGGTTGTCCCCACTGGGTCCATTGCCGGTGGGCGTCCTCGACGTGTGTCCACAGTCTCAGCGGTCCGGTTTCGCTCACGCGGTGTCGATCGTGGTCGTGAGCGATGGTGACGTGGCTGGTGGAGCCGTCGGCGGCGTACAGGTGCACGTGGCTGGGCTCACGTCGTTCGGGGTCGATGGTGTAGCCGAAGGTGACAGTGACCGGGAGGCGCAGTGCCGTCAGGAACCACAGCAGCGGCTGCTGGGTGGGCAACACGAGCGCGTCGGTGTCGCGCTCCGGCACGGCGTGGTGGGCGCTGCGGTGGTGGCTGATGGCCACGGCGGTGGCAGTGGCGTTGGGGATGGTGGCGTGGACGGTGTGGCGTAGCGGCATGAACGCCGCGTACCGGGTGGCGAATCGACCGACGGCGCGCTGGCCGTCCCGGCGCAGCAGTACCAGGTTGCCGGCGGTGTTTTGCACTTTCACGTCGGCCAGCACGGTCCCGCCGTCGGTGAGCTGCTCGATCCACACCGAGGGGATCGCGGGCACGGAGCAGGTCGCGATGATCGCGTCGAACGGAGCGTGCTCGGGCAAGCCGGCGGCGCCGTCGGCAACGGCGAGGGTGGGCCGGTAGTCGATCGCGGCCAACCGGTCAGCGGCCATCGCGACCAGGCTGGCGTCGATGTCGAGGGAGAACACGTTCGTCTCGCCGAGACGGTGGGACAGCAGGGCCGCATTGTAGCCGGTGCCGGTGCCGATCTCCAGCACTCGCTGGCCGTCGCGGATGTCCAGGGCTTCCACCATGCGGATCATGAGGCTGGGTTGGCTGCTGGAGGACACCGGTTCGTCGATACCGGCTCCCAGGTCAGCCAGGGCGGTGACCAGGGTGGTGTTGCTGTACACGGTGGTGTAGTAGCTAGAGTCGGTGGCGTCTACCCGGGTCCAGGACCGATTCGGGGCCTGCTGGTAAAAGTGCGGCACCAGGGCGTGGCGGGGTACCGCGGTGAGCGCGGCGGCCAGCGCCGGGTCGTGGAGCTGACCGGCCGCAATGAGGTTGTCAGCCAAGGTGCGCGCCAGCTCCGGCCACTCGGTTACCGCTGGTTCCTTTCGGTCATCATGTCCGCGAGTGTCGTCGTCACGGGAATACCTGCGGCGTCTTCCAGCCAGCCAAATTGGCCGCCAGCGTTAATTTCCAAGAATTGCCATCCACCGTCGGGTGTGATAACAAAGTCAAGTGCCCCGTACACCAGGCCGAGTCGGCGCATCAGCGCGGCGATCCCACTGGTTACCTGCTCGGGTAGCTCGATCCGCTCGTAGCTGAGCGCGCTATAATCGGCCCGCCAGTCGATACGGGCGGCTGAGCTATGCGCGTCGATGGCGACGGCGAATATCTGGTTGCCGACCACGGTCACGCGGCATTCGCGCTGTTTGTCCACCCATGCCTGGAACTGGTGGGCGGTATGCTGAATTCCTCGCAGGTCGGCCAGGTGCTGCGGGGTGAGGCGTTCAGTAAAAGCGATGCGCCGCCCACTGGATTCCAGGATGGCCGGGGCGCCGAGCATCTTGGTCACCACGGCGTCGTGGTCCTGGGCGAATCGGTGTACCGCGTCGGCGGAGTTGGTGATCACGGTGTCGGGCACGGCCAGACCGCAGGCTGCGGCCGCGGCCATCTGGACCGGCCGGTATGCCGCGTCCGCGGATCGGGCGGGGTGGTTCACCCACATGATCGGCAGTGTCATCAGTACGCCGCCCAGACCGAGCTTGGCCTCGTTGTGGGCGTGCTGTCGCTCCGTCCCGGACAACCCGGCTGGGAACTGGAATGTCGTGGGCGACCGGTACCAGGCGCCGGTGATCTCGGTCAGGTCCACAGTCCGTTCCAGGGAGCTGAGGTGTCCCCGCCACCGGCCGTCCCGGAATTCCGCATCCAAGGTCAGCCGTTGGGGAAACCACGCCAGGTCAGCGCGGAACACGTCGATTCCGCGCCGACCCAGCTCGCCCACCATGCGATCGGCGGACAGGTCGTGCTCGTCGGTGAGGACGAGCACCGTCACGGTTGATCGTCCTGGCAGTAATCGTTGATCCAGTCTTCGCTGGAGGGAGGGTCTTCCCCGTCGACCGTCGACGTCGTGGGCGCGGTCGGCGGTCCGGCGGCTGACACGCCGGTCGCCAGGGGCGTGCCGTCAGGGCCAAGACTGACCTGTTGGATGGGGTCGTAGCGCCATTGCGCCAACCGTCCCACTGGCAGGGCGGCCGGTCCCATCCTGCGCAGCCCCCAGGGACGCAGCCCGTCGGGGGATGGCTGATCGAGTGCGGGCGACCCGGCGGGACGGGCTAGGGCGAACCGGCCGCTGGGCGAAGCGATCGGTTCAGCGACGAACGATAGATCAATCGTGGTCAGGTGAGTGCCGGACGCGGACATGAACGCGTTCCTCCTCATTCTTGGAGTGACCACGACGCTAGGGCATCGTCAACTTGGTAGGGCCGTGCGGCGCCTTGGGAGGATCGACTGGTTGATCGGGGTGGGAGAGGGACTGGGGCTGGTGGAGGCCGTTGCGCCATCGTACAAGAGGTCCCGCTTCCCGGCGTAGATCATCAGCCATTACGTGTGGCCCTACCACCGGTTCCCGCTCAGCTTCCGCCAACACGCACCTCCGGACAGCCATCGGGGACCCTGGCGGGTCGGCGTGATCTGGGGAAAACTCGCTGGTGCCGTCCGGTTGACGTCGAGGGTTCTTGGCGCGGGTGAGGTCGTTGGGCAGCCAGACGTGAGGGTCTTCAGGCGCCGTGAACTGCTGCTTCGAGCGCGATCTTCAGACTCTGTGACGTGAGGCTCTCCCGGGCGGCCCTATCGGATGAGGTGAGGCGGGTGGAACGGATCGTGGCGCGGGCCGCTGGCCTGGACGTGCACCAGGAATAGGTGCCTGGGATGGCTGCGGACAAACAGCTCAGGGTCTCGGCACAGTCGCTTGGTACCTGTTGTGGCGCGTCAAGGCGGTAGCCGGGTGGGCCGGTTCTCGTCTGAGCGTCGTCTCATCAGTCTCCCCGGTCTCCGGGGGAGGACTACGGAATGCGCCGTCGAGCTCATCCTCGAAGACGACTAGGGCAAACTGTCAGCGTTCTCCTGTCGCCGAGTTCGGCAGGAGAGCTGTCGGGGGCTGCCTGAGCAGCGCTGATGTCGAACTCGGCGACACGACGGCGAGGCGTACCCACGATCAGCGCGGTGGCACCCGCGATGCACCCCGACGGCCTTACGGGGGCGACCACTCAGACAGCGGAGGAGCTCTACCCACGTCATCAGGTGGTCGATGAGTGAGGCGCCGGTAGGTTGACGGGCGTGGATGCGCTCCCCGTGGTGTTGCGGCGGTTGCTGCCTGAGCCCGGTCGCGTCACCGCAGCCGAGGCCCTGGAAGATCTTGCATTCGCCGGCCTGGCGAGCGATCACCGCCCCTACCTGGTGCTCAACATGGTGGCCACCGCTGATGGCGCGGCCACGGTGGCCCGTCGCACTGCCCCGATGAGCAACCCCGCGGACCGGCAGCTGTTCCACGAGCTGCGGATGCACGTCGATGCGGTTCTGGTTGGGGCGGGTACGGTGCGCATCGAGCGATACCGGCGCCTGGTCCGCGACCCTCGGGACCGGGAGCGCCGGGCCGCCCGTGGGCTGGCGCCCGACCCACTGGCCATTGTCGCCAGCCGCCGGCTCAGCCTGACCCCCGATCTGCCGCTGCTGGCCGACCCGCACTCCCGGGTGGTCGTGCTCACCGCCAGCGCCGCTGAGCTCGGCGAGTGCGCAGCGCAGGTCAGCTACCTGCGTCCGGCACCGGGTGCGGAGCTGGATCTGGCCGTGATGCTCGCCCGGTTGCGCACCGAGCACGGCGTGCGCTCGGTGTTGTGCGAGGGTGGCCCGAACCTCAACACCACACTGCTGCCGGCCGGCCTGGTCGACGAACTGTTTCTGTCCATCGCGCCCGCGCTGGCCGGCAGCGCCGGGGCGCGCTCCATCGTCGACCGGACGCCGCTGGTCGAGCCGGTCAACCTGGAGCTGGTGTGGCTGCTGGAGTCGCAAAGCCAGCTGTTCGCCCGGTACGCGCTGCGGCGCTGACCCGGCCCACTCCAGGGCCAGAAGCTCAGGAGCCAGAAGCTCAGGAGCCAGAAGCTCAGGGGCACCCGATCTCCTCCCAGCCCACCACGTCCTGGCGGCGCCGGGGCGGGGGCCCGACGTACTGCGCCGTCGGACGGACCAGCCGGCCGGTGCGTTTCTGCTCCATGATGTGCGCGCACCAGCCCGCAGTCCGAGCGCAGGTGAACATCCCCGGCATCATGTGCGGGGGAACCTGCGCAAAGTCCAAGATCACCGCAGCCCAGAACTCGACGTTGGTCTCGATCACCCGATCCGGCCGCCGATCGGCCAGCTCGGCCAGCGCGGCCTGCTCCAGGGCCATTCCCACCTCGTAGCGCGGCGTGCCGAGTTCCTGGCAGAGCCGGCGCAGCACCCGGGCGCGCGGGTCCTTGGCCCGGTACACCCGGTGGCCGAATCCCATCAGCCGCTCCCCACGATCCAGCACCCCGCGGACCACCGTGGTGGCGTTGCCGGTGCGCTCCACGTCCTCGATCATCGGTAGCACCCGCGCCGGCGCGCCGCCGTGGAGGGGACCCGACATCGCACCGATCGCCCCGGACAGGCAGGCAGCGACGTCGGCACCGGTGGAGGCGATCACCCGAGCGGTGAAGGTCGAGGCGTTGAGCCCGTGCTCAGCGGCCGACACCCAGTAGGCGTCGACGGCCTTGACGTGGGCCGGGTCTGGGTCGCCGCGCCAGCGGGTCATGAAGCGTTCGGTGATGGTGGCGCACTGGTCGATCCGGTGCTGTGGGACGGCCGGCTGGTAGATGCCGCGGGCAGACTGCGCCATGTAGGACAGTGCCATCACCGATGCCCGAGCCAAATCCGCGCGGGTCTGCTCGTCGGAGCTGTCCAGCAGCGGACGGTAACCCCAGATCGGGGCGAGCATCGCCAGCGCGGCTTGCACGTCGACCCGGACGTCACCGGTGTGCACCGGCAGCGGGAACGGCTCGGCGGGCGGCAGGCCGTGTCCGAAACGGCCATCGGTCAGCAACGCCCAGACGTCGCCGAAGGTCACGTGACCAGCCAGGTCTTCGATGTCCACGCCGCGATACCGCAACGCCCCACCATCCCGATCTGGTTCGGCGATCTCGGTCTGGAAAGCGACCACGCCCTCCAACCCCGGCTTGATCTCGGCGGTAGCCGCCTGCCCGTTCACTACACTCACGCCGTCCTCCTCGCGCGATCGAGCCCTCAACCGGGCATGCGCGGTCGCTGACCGGCCAGCCGGGGTGATCGCACGGCCTAGCGTGGCGCCGCAGGGATGGCTAAGCCGTGCGGATGGCTAACAGTGCACCCGAGAGCTACCCCGGGGCAATGGGCACCATGGTTTTCATCAGTTTTTGGCTATGTTGCGAGCAGGTGGCGCAGGAATGGGGAGCGGGTGGCATGGCAGCTCGGCAGACACCACGAGGGGACTGGACCGGTGAGCTGGCCCGGATGCGGGTTGCCTACCCCGCTGGAGCGCTGAACGAAGCCGACCTCGCCGACACCTGGCACGAGCAGCTCATGGCGTGGCTCGACGACGCCCTCGCGGCGGGCCTTCCCGAGCCCAACGCCATGGTGCTGGCCACTGCGGGCGCCGATGGCCTGCCCAGTTCCCGGACCGTGCTGGCCAAGGGCCTTGATGAGCGGAGCGTGGTGTTCTACACCAACTTCAGCTCTGCTAAAATGCGTGACCTGTCCGCCACGGCCTTCGCCGCGGCGACGTTTCCCTGGATTGCGCTGCACCGCCAGGTGCACCTGCGCGGGCCGATCGAGGTGCTCACGCCGCAGGAGAGCACCGGTTACTGGAAGACCCGCCCGCGGGGCGCCCAGCTGGGAGCGTGGGCCTCAGCGCAGTCCACCGTGGTGGCTGACCGGCGCACTCTGGACGTTGCGCTGGAGCGCGCTGCTGCCCGGTTCGCCGACGCCGAGTGCGTCCCGCTCCCGCCGCACTGGGGCGGGGTGCGGATCCGACCAGTGAGCGTGGAGTTCTGGCAAGGCAGGCCCGACCGGATGCATGACCGGCTGCGGTACCACCTCGCCGACGACGGCACCTGGGCGCTGCAGCGGCTCGCTCCCTAATCAGCTGCTGGCAAGCTACCGTGAAGATGTGTCTGGTGAGCATGCTGTGAAATTGGCGTACCCGGGGGGCGAATACCTGATGCCGGTCATCAGGGCTACCCAGGGGGCGTCTGGTATCGACCTGGGTCGGCTGCAGGCCGACACTGGGATGGTCACGCTCGACCCCGGGTTCGTGAACACCGCTGGGTGCCGGTCGGAGATCACCTACATTGACGGCGACGCTGGCGTGCTGCGCTACCGCGGTTACCCGATCGAAGTGCTCGCGGAACGCTCGACCTTCCTGGAAACCAGCTACCTGTTGATCTACGGGGACCTGCCCACCAGCGGAGCGCTAGAGAATTTTACCGACTTGATCCGCATCCACACCCTCCTGCACGAGGACCTCAAGCGTTTCTTCGACGGCTTCCCGCGTGATGCGCATCCGATGCCGGTGCTCTCCAGCGCGGTGTCCGCGCTGTCCACCTTCTACCAGGACAGCCTCAACCCCTTCGACCACGATCAGGTGGAGATCTCCACGGCGCGGCTGCTGGCCAAGCTGCCCACCATCGCCGCGTACGCCTACAAGAAGTCGATCGGCCAGCCGTTCCTCTATCCGGACAACTCGCTGAGCCTGGTGCACAACTTCCTGCGGATGACTTTCGGACTGCCCGCGGAGCCTTACCAGGTCGATCCGGTGGTGGCCGATGCGCTGGACCTGTTGCTCATGCTGCACGCCGACCACGAGCAGAACTGCTCGACGTCTACCGTGCGGATGGTGGGCTCCGCGCAGGCCAACCTGTTCGCCTCGATCTCGGCGGGAATCAATGCCCTGTTCGGCCCGCTACACGGGGGGGCGAACCAGTCAGTACTCGAGATGCTTGAGCGCATCCGCATCGACGGCGGTGATGTGGATGACTTCGTCACGAAGGTGAAAAATCACACGGATGGGGTGCGGCTGATGGGCTTTGGGCATCGGGTCTACAAGCATTACGACCCGCGCGCGAAGATCGTCAAAAAGAGTGCGGACAAGATCCTGCACAAGCTGGGGATCAGCGACCCGTTGCTCGACATTGCCCTGGCGCTGGAGGCCAGGGCGCTAGCCGATGACTACTTCGTCGAGCGCAAGCTCTATCCCAACGTCGATTTCTACACCGGTCTGATCTACCGGGCGATGGGTTTCCCGACCAAGATGTTCACGGTGCTCTTCGCGCTGGGACGGCTACCGGGTTGGATCGCGCACTGGCGCGAGATGATCAGTGACCCGGAAACCAAGATCGGCAGGCCGCGCCAGGTCTACACGGGCTACCCTGAACGGGAGTACACTGCGATTACGGAACGTTGATTTTTTCGTCACGTAGGATCATCCGCTCGGCGGTGCGCGACCCGCTGCGTGACGCGTAGGTTGCCCGCAGGCCGAATCCGGGAGCAAGGTAGCCATGCGCACCATCGAGTGGGTCGACGGACATGTCGATGTGATTGACCAAACAGCGCTGCCGCACCTGCGGCGGGTAGCCCTGTACACCGTCAGCGAAGTGGTGGACGCGATCCAGCGCCTGGTGGTACGAGGCGCACCCGCGCTGGGCGCTTTGGGCGCTCTGGGCGTCGCCCTGGCTGCGGCGCGCTCGGCAGAGCGGGACTATGACCCGCACGCCGTGCAGGCCGACGCCCATCGCATCGCCGGAGCCCGCCCCACGGCGGCAAATCTCAGCTGGGCGGTGCAGCGGGTGCTGCCTGCGGTGTCGCAGGGACCGGCCGCGGTACTCGACGCCGCGCAGGTGCTGGTGGAGGCCGACGTGCGGGCCTGCGCGACGCTGTCCCGGCTCGGTGCCGCCCTGCTACGCAGCTACCTTGGCGATCGGCCGATGGTGCTGCATACGCACTGCAACGCGGGTGCGCTGGCCTGCGTGGAGTGGGGCACCGCGCTGGGCGTGGTCCGGGCGCTGCACGCTGACTCGCTGATCCGGATGGTGGTGGTCGGGGAAACTCGTCCGCTGCTGCAGGGTTCCCGGATCACCGCGGTGGAACTCGCCTGGCTGGGTGTGCCGCATCAGGTGGTGGTCGACGCCGCAGGCCCAGGGCTCATCGCCAGTGGGCTGGTCGATGCAGTGATCGTCGGAGCGGATCGGATCGCCGCCAACTACGACGTGGTGAACAAGGTGGGCACCTACCCGCTGGCGCTGGCCGCGGCCAGGGCCGGTATCCCGTTCGTGGTGGCTGCCCCGACCGCCACGCTGGACCCGGACACGCCCACCGGAGTAGCGGTGACCATCGAGTACCGGGACCCGGACGAGGTGCTCCTGGTCGGTGGCTGGCGGATGGCGCCGTCGGAGTCCGCCGCCCTCAACCCCGCCTTTGACGTGACCCCTGCTGAGCTGGTGACCGCCATCGTCACCGAGTCTCGGGTGATCGAGCCGTCTCGGGCGGCCGAGCCGACGGGGGTGGCCCGCGCGGTGACGATCCCCAGTATGCGGATGGCCGGGGCGTTCTGAGCGCTCGCCGGTCAGCACCGTCGCTCGGCCTGGCGCCGGTCAGCTTGACGCAAGTCAACTTGACGAAAATCAGCTTGGCGCGGGCAGCAGCACCACGCTGCGTAACACCTCGCCGCGCTCCATCTTCGTGAAAGCCGTTTCCACCTCATCCAGGGTGATCGTTTCGGAGACGAACTTCTCCAGAGGCAGCCGGCCTTGCAGGTGCAACTCAACCAGCATCGGGAAGTCCCGCTCGGGCAGGCAGTCGCCGTACCACGACGACTTGAGCGCCCCGCCTCGCCCGAAAAACTTCAGCAGCGGGATGTCGGGCACCATCGCCTCCGGGGCAGGCACCCCGACCAGGACGACGGTGCCCGCCAGGTCGCGGGCGAAGAACGCCTGCCGCCAGGTCTCCGGCCGGCCCACCGCGTCGATCACGACGTCGGCCCCGAACCCACCGGTGCACGCCCGGATCGCGTCGATGACGTCGGCTTCTCGGGCGTTGACCGTGTGGGTCGCGCCGAAAGCGGTGGCCCACCTCAGCTTGCCCGGGTCGAGATCGATACCGATGATCGTGGTCGCGCCCGCCAGCCGAGCTCCGGCGATGGCGGCGTCGCCGACCCCGCCGCACCCGATCACCGCCACCGAGTCGCCGCGGGTGACGCCGCCGGTGTTGATCGCTGCGCCGAAGCCGGCCATCACGCCGCAGCCGAGCAGTCCGGCGATCTCCGGCGCGATCGCCGGGTTGACCTTGGTGCACTGGCCGCTGTGGACCAGGGTCTTCTCGGCGAACGCACCGATCCCCAACGCCGCTGACAGGGCGGTGCCGTCCGAGCGTCGCACGGACTGGCTGGCGTTGTGGGTGTCGAAGCAGTACCAGGGCTTGCCGCGGCGACAGGCGCGGCAGCGTCCGCATACCGCGCGCCAGTTGAGGATGACGAAGTCACCGGGCGCCACGGCATCGACCCCGTCACCGACGGCCTCCACCACGCCCGCGGCCTCGTGCCCGAGCAGGAACGGGAACTGGTCGTTGATTCTGCCCTCGCGGTAGTGCAGATCGGTGTGGCATACCCCGCATGCCTGCACCGCGACCAGCGCCTCACCCGGGCCCGGGTCCGGCACCTGCACGGCCTCTACCGTGACTGGCGCACCCTTGGCGCCCGCCACCACCCCGCGCACCTCGTGGCCCACCGCCGCGGACCGTGCGCTCAGCCGGCTTTGCGAGCTCGGCGCTTCGCGCGTCTCTTGGCTCGCCGGGACCGCGTGCTCCCCGGAGCGGTGGCCGCCAGCAGTAACCCACCGAGCAGGCCGCAGTTAGCCAGGAAGTGCTGCTGGTGTGCCCTGCGGGTGTCCGGGGGGCCGGGGGCCCAGAACGGGTGTTCGGCCACCGTGCTGGGGAGGAGGTCCACGGCAAGGACCGTCGCGGCAAGCCGGGGCGCCCAGCCGACGGCCATCAGCAGCCCAGCGGTGATCTTCACGGCAGCGCCCGCTTGCACGGCCAACGCCGGGCTCAGCGGTGTGGGCAGCACCCCCTGGGTCCTTGCTAGCAGCGGCGTGGCTGCCTCGATCTTCGGTTTCGGGTTGATCAGGGTGTCCACGCCGTTGGCGATGGATACCGCGGCAATCAGTGGTCTGGCAACACGAGGTACCAACACGGCGGCTCCTTTCTGAGCTGTTCGCTTTCGCACCGTAGCCCTCCTACGCCGTCATGAGCGCGAAGCCACCCATCTGGGGCACGGGTATGTTTCTTGACTACCACGTTGGGGCATATGCGCGGATTCACTAAGGTTTAGTCCGCGAGCGCCTTGGCGGCGGCGATGAGCAGCTCCTCCCAGTTGGCGATCTTGATGCGGGTACGTCCCGCGGCGACGCCCAGCGCCTGCTCGGCAGCGTCGATCGCCTCCCAGCCGGCCCAGCTCACCACTCCCACGCCCTGCCGGGCGAGCCTGTCGATGATCATATCCGGTTCCCGGTGCGGGGCCCGAGGCAGCGCATCGAGGTCGTCGAGCAGGCGCTCGACGGTCTCCTTGGCGTCGCCCTTGTTGGTGCCGATCACCCCCGTGGGGCCGCGCTTGATCCAGCCGACGACGTACTCGCCGGCTGCGGTGCAACCGTTGCGCTGGACCCGACCGGCTACGTGCGGAATCACCCCGGACCGCTCGTCGAACGGGACGCCGGGTAGCGCCAGCCCGCGGTAGCCCACCGAGCGCAGGAGCAGCTGAGCGGTCAGGGTCACCGGCTCGCCGGTGCCGGTGACGCCGCCGGAGCCGTCCAGCTCGTTGCGCTCACACTGCACTGCCTCCACCGCCGCGGTGCCGAGCACGGCCACCGGAGCGAGCAGGAACCGCAGGTGGATCCGTCGGAGGCGACCAAGCTGAGGCCGGGTGGACCATTCCTGCAGCGTCTCAAGATTGCGCCGCACGGTCTTGTTCGTCTCCACCAGCTCCTTTCCGGCCTCATCGAGCACCAGCTCAGCGGGATCGACCACGACATCGGCATTGGCTAATTCGCCTAGCTCGCGCAGCTCCTTGGTGGTAAATTTGGCGTGCGCCGGGCCACGCCTGCCGACGATAGAGATGTCACGGATCGCACTCTTGTCAAGTACTCTGAGCACATGATCGGGCATGTCGGTGACGCCCAGCTCGTGCGCCGTCTTCGCCAGAACGCGAGCGACGTCCACCGCGACGTTGCCGACCCCGACCACCACCGCGCTGCGCGCATCCAAGGTGAATGCGTCCAGCTGGGCGTCTGGGTGGCCGCAGTACCAGGCCACGAATTGGGTTGCCGAGAAGCTGCCCGGCAGGTCTTCGCCCGGAATGGACAGCCGACGATCCACCGGCGACCCGGTCGCGTAGACTACCGCGTCGTAGTATTCTCGCAGCTCCTCCACGCTGATACCGGATCCCAGCTCGACGCCGCCAAGAAACCGCACGCCAGGTCGTTCCAGGATCTTGCGCAGGGTAAGCTCTAGCGATTTCATCTTCACGTGGTCCGGCGCCACGCCATAGCGCAACAGTCCGTACGGGCAGGGCAGCCGGTCCACGACATCGATTGATATCGCATCGTGCTTGCTCAGCTCATCGGCCGCGTAGAGTCCGGAAGGACCGGACCCAATCACCGCTACCCGAATCGGTCCGGACACCGCTGATGCACCTCCCGCGCATCGAACATGTTCTTTTCCCGCTCGACGTTACCCGACCCCGGCGGCGAGGCGCCGCAATGCCGCGACGGTCAGGCCCTGCGCCCACTGCGGAGGGCCACGGAGCACCGAGACCCCCTCGGGGCGAGCCAGGTCATCCAGGACCGCCACTGCGCCAGACAGATCCTGGTCGCGGGTGTACTCATTGACCACCGCCACACACCGCAGCCCTGCGGAGACGGCGGCTTGCACCCCGTTCGCCGAGTCCTCCACGGCGATCGCCTCGGCGGGCTGCAGACCTAAGCGAGCCAGCGTCTCCCGGTAGACGGCCGGGTCGGGCTTGAGGGCAGTAACGTCTGACCCGGTGACGACGATGTTCCAGGCATCGAGTCCGAAAAGCGTGTCGAGCAACGGCAGCACCCATTCGCTCGTGCCTGTGGTGGCGACCGCGGTGGCCACACCCTCGGCTCTCAGCGCGGAGACCAGCTCTGTGGCTCCGGGCCGAGCCCGGATCGCGCCCGTGCGGACCAGCCCCGCAAACCGGCGGGTTTTGTCCCGGTGCAGGTGCGCCGCCAAGGCAGCGGCCTCGGTAGGGGAGTGTCCTCGGGATTGGAGGTACCGTTCGATGCGTCGACGACCACCGGTGGTGGTGAGAAGGCGGCCGTATTCTTCGACGCTCCACCGGTAACCCAGCCCGGCCGCTTCGAAGGCCTCATTGAAGGCCACCCGATGGCCGTCTCGTTCGGTGTCCGCCAGGGTGCCGTCCACATCGAAGATGACTGCTCGCAGCGAGTTCACGTGGCTAGCTGCCCGGTCTACTCGTCGGTCCGGACCGTCGGCCTCGCCTCCCGTGGAACTCCGCCCGCACCGACTTGGCGTCTCGGGTCCGCCCCGCTGAGCGGTCCCGCTCCTGGGAAAGACTACTTTCCCCCGATCGTGAAGATCCTTTATCCAGGTCATCGTGCGTGTCAGAAGTCGTTTGACGGCGGAGGTGCCCGACGGTGGTCTCGGCGGGGTGCTCCAGGGCGCCGGTTCGGCTAGACAGTTCGTGCTGGTCCTGCCAGCCGCCGGTCAGGGCACCCAGGGCGTCGATGAGGTTGCGCACCGAGGCGAAGGTTCCGCGGCGGATGGCCTGCTGAGTGATGATGCCGAGGGAGACCTCCACGAGCTTGAGCCACGGGTCGGCTCGGGCTGCCCCGTGTTCTGCAGCGGCCCCCTGTTCTGCAGCGGCGCTGGCCAGCCCTGGCCGGTGCAACGCCGCGGCGCGCTGGGAGAGGTTGAAGTACAGGCCACTGAGGTCGCGGTTTTGGGCTTGGCGCGTGAGGTCGGTACTGAAGGCAAACGTCCCAACGTGATCCGGTTGGATGCCCCACTTACGCCAGATCCGAGCGACTGTGGCAAACGAGATGCCCAGCTGCTGGCCCAGCAGCCGGGATGACCAGTGGTCCACTCCCAGACGCGCAGGTGGACGGCCGCCGTTAGCCAGCGTGGCGGCCACCACCTCCAGCTCGTCCACCACGGCCGGTCGACCAGACCGGGGTAGGTCGACGAGGGCGTTGATCCCCCCGGCGGCATAGCGGGTGCGCCAGCTCACCACCGTCGGGCGAGTCGATCCGCTCCGGCGAGCGATCTCTGTGTTCGTCAGGCCCTCCGCCGACATCAGCACGATCCGCGCTCGCCGCGCGAGGCTGGGCGGCGCCGAGGCTGAGCGCACCAACGCCTCGAGGCGGCCGCGATCGCCCTCGCGCAGGGTCAACGGCGCTGCGGTGGCCATAGCCTTATCCTCCCGCGCCTGGAGCTGTAAAACAACTATCGACACATAGCCCTGCCTGGGACGTCGTGGGCCGGATCGCGCCACGTTCGGGGCACGTAGATCCTCTTGACACGCTCACGCTCATCCGTGTGCACTAGTGCCGTAAGTCACAGTAAAAAGTAAAAATAGATAGATGGACAGACAGATGGACACGGAGGAGCAGACCACCGTACCAGACGTCAGCACGGGAGCGAGAGAGGGGACAGGGGATGGCGATCGAGTCTGACGGACACAGTCGAGGCAACCCCCGGATCTACGAGCTGATCGAGAACGCGCCGAAGACGGGGAAGAGCCCCACCATCTGGGCCTGGCCAGAAGTCGTGGACTTTCTTCGCATCGCTGGCCAGCCGGTGCCCGGCCCGTGGCCGCCCCACCAGCGGCCTCGACCCAACCCCGAGGAAGAGAGCCTCCCGGTGGCGGTTGTCGAACCGGAGCGTCCGTCAGACCCGCCCGCCTCGCGTCGAGGATATGTGCCGGAAGATACTCCGCCTTCCACCACTCCTTCCACCACGTCGAGCGCTCCGAGCGCCCCGAGTTGGCGGTATGGGTCGGACGACGAACCTCCCCCGCGTCACGGACTTGGTCTGATGGACTCGTAAAACCCATCCGGCGGCTCCAGCATTGCCGCTAGGGGTAGATAGGGAGTTATCGTCCTTCCTGACATCTGATAAGGATACCTAATAGGTGGCCCGATAGTTAGGGCAGGTTTTCCGTTGACTGTTCAGGACTCGGAGGAGGATCTGGATGTACCCGTCTCGTTTCCACTACGAGGCTCCACGTTCGCTTGACGAAGCGTTCGGCGTTTTGCAGGCGTACGGTGACGAGGCGAAGGTGCTCGCCGGGGGACAAAGCCTCATTCCGCTCATCAAGCTGCGCTTTTCCGCGCCAGCGGTAATCGTTGATATCAACAATATCCCCGGACTGGACTACCACGACGAGGACACTGACGGGTCGCTGGACATCGGCGCGCTGTGTCGGCACAGAACTCTGGAACGGTCTCCGCTGCTGCGGAGCAGACATCCCACGATGTCAAGGTGTGCGCCGCTCATCGCTGATCCCATGGTTCGCAGCCGCGGAACCTTGGTCGGTTCGCTGTGCCACGCGGATCCGCAGGGTGACTGGGCGTCGGTGATGTTGGCGCTGGGCGGGGAGATCATCGCCCGCAGTGCGCGAGGTGAGCGCGCCATACCGGTATCCCAGTTCGTGATCGGGCCGTTCCAGAACTCCCTGCAGGTGGGCGAGATCGCGGTGCGGGCACGAGTGCCGGCGCCACGAGGCACGCGGTCAGGAACGTACCTCAAACTTGAGCGGAGGGTGGGAGACTTCGCCACCGTTGGCGTCGCAGTCGCCCTGGAGACGTCCGGCGCCACGATCAACCGGGCGGGTATTGCGCTGACCGGTGTCGGGTCAAACAACATTCAGTGCACCGCGGCCGAGCAGGCGCTGGCTGGTAAGACGCTGAATCCCAGCACGATCGAGCAGGCGGCGGCCCTGGCGGCGGAAGCGGCTCAGCCCAAGAGCGACGTTCGCGGTAGCGCTGAGTACAAGCGGCACATTGTGTACACCTTCGTCGCGCGGGCGTTGGGCAACCGGCAGGCCATGGCGGCCTGAAGCGTTTGGATCTCTCGGTGGGTACGGGCAAAGTCAGTGGCGACGTCAAGGAGGCGGCGTGGAAGAGCGGCGGATAAACGTCGTGGTGAATGGGCAACCCAGATCGGTCGATGTCGAGCCTCGCTTACTCTTGGCCCACTTCCTGCGCGAAGTGCTGGGGCTGACGGGTACGCACATCGGCTGCGACACGACGAACTGTGGGGCGTGCACCGTGCTCGTCGACGGCTTGCCCATGAAGTCGTGCACGATGTTCGCAGTTATGGCCGACGGACATGAGGTGATGACGGTCGAAGGCCTCGGCATACCCAGTGAGCTCCACCCCATTCAGGAAGGGTTTAGGGAGGAGCACGGGCTGCAGTGCGGTTTCTGCACGCCCGGGATGATGCTGGCATCGAAGGCGCTTCTCGACGAGAACCCCGACCCGACGGAAGAGGACGTGCGCTGGGCGCTGTCCGGCAACCTCTGTCGTTGCACCGGTTACCAAAATATTGTGAAGTCCGTGCTGTGGGCTGCGGAGAAACTCCGGTCCGAGGCGAGGGCAGTCAGCCGCTGACGACGAGCGGCCCAGAGTCGACGACAAAGGAGACGCGACGTGGCGCAGGCATTAGACGAAATCAAGATCGGTGGCTTGGGTGCAAGCCGCAAGCGGGTAGAGGATGACCGCTTCGTTGTGGGTAAGGGCAACTACACCGATGACTTCAAGCTGCCCGGCATGCTGCACATGGAGATTCTCCGCAGCCCATTGGCCCACGCGCGGATCACGTCGATCGACACGAGTAAGGCCTGGCAGATTCCGGGCGTGCACATGGTGCTCACCGGCGACATGGCAGCCCAGCACAACCTGGCGTGGATGCCGACGCTGTCCTACGACACTCAGGCGGTGCTCGCCACCGACAAGGTGCGGTTCCAGGGTCAGGAAATCGCGTGCGTGGTCGCTGACGATCCCTATATCGCCAAGGACGGCTGTGAGGCGATCGTCGTCGAGTACGAGCCACTGCCAGTAATCGTTAACCCTTGCCAAGCCGTCGCGGAAGGCGCCCCCATTATTCGGGACGACAAGGAAGGGCAGACCGACAACATCTGTTACCGCTGGGACGTCGGCGACCGGGAAGGGACCGAACGTGCCTTCGCGCAGGCCGACCTAGTCTCAAAGATTGAGCTGCACTACCCACGGTCGCACCCCTCACCGATCGAGTGCTGTGGGTCGATCGCCGACTACAACGCGGCGACCACGAAGCTCACGGTCTACATGACGACCCAGGCGCCGCACATCATTCGGGCGGCGGTGGCGATCGTCGCCGAACTTCCAGAGCACATGATCCGAATCATCTCGCCCGACATCGGTGGTGGGTTCGGCAACAAGGTCCCCGTCTATCCGGGGTACGTCTGCTCGATTCTCTGTTCCATTCTGCTCGCGCGGCCGGTCAAGTGGATCGAGGACAAGACCGGTAACCTCATTTCCACCGGATACGCGCGCGATATGTACTACAAGGGCGAGCTCGCGCTCCGCAAGGACGGCAAGATTCTCGCCGTGCGTTTCCACGCGGACACCGACAATGGCGCGTTCTTCTCGGACGCTCAGCCCACCAAGTTCAAGATCGGGCTGCTCCATTCGGCGTTCGCTTGCTACGACATCCCGTACGCGTATATGACGGCGCAGGGCACGTATACGAACAAGGCGCCCGGCGGCGTCGCATATCGGTGCTCCTTCCGGGTCACCGAAGCGATGTTCTTCCAGGAACGCGCCATCCAGGCTGCGGCCGACGATCTGGGCATGGATCAGGCAGAGTTCCGGCGGATAAACCTGGTAAAGGACCATCAGTTCCCGTTCCGTACGCCCTACGGTTTCTTGTTGGACTCCGGACAGTACGAGAAGTGCCTGAATGTCGGGCTCCAGGCGATCGGCTATGAAGAATTTTTGCGGGAGAAAGAGGAAGCTCGCGCCCAGGGTCGGCGGCTCGGGATTGGTATCTCCACCATGACCGAGCCACTTGGTGCGGGTAACAGTCGCGAATACGACATTCTCGGCATCAAGATGTTCGACTGCGCAGAGCTGCGGGTACACCCGAGCGGGAAGGCGATCCTGAAGATCGGATCAAAGACTCAAGGCCAAGGCCACGAGACCACGTTCGCGCAGATCGTCACCCACGAGCTCGGCATTCCGGCCGCAGACATTCTCGTGCAGCACGGCGACACCGACAACACCCCGTTCGGCATGGGCACCTACGCCTCCCGTAGCACGCCGGTCGCGGGCGCGGCAACGGCCATGGTGGCCCGCAAAATCCGGGCCAAGGCGAGGAAGTTGGCGGCCCATCTCCTGGAGGTCTCCGAGGAGGATGTGGAGTGGGAGCTCGGGCGCTTCTACGTGCGGGGCGCCCCGAACAGGGGCGTGAGTATCCAGGAATGCGCGATGGCGGCATACAGCAACATGCCTGATGGCATGGAGCCGGGGCTAGAGAACAACGCGTACTACGACCCGCCGAACATGACATGGCCGTTCGCGTGTTACATCGTGACGGTCGAGGTCGATCCGGAGACCGGTGTGTGGGACGTGTTGCGCATGGTCGCCGTCGATGACTGCGGTGTGCGCATCAACCCAATGATCGTCGAGGCTCAGATCATGGGTGGGATGACCGAAGCCTACGCGATGTCCAACATGCAGTTCATTACCTTCGACGACGAGGGCAACTGCGTGGGCTCGAACTACATGGACTACCTGCTGCCGACCGCGTGGGAAACTCCAGGTTTCGAGCTTCATGAGGTCGTGACGCCCTCCCCACACCACCCGATCGGCGCTAAAGGCATTGGTGAGTGTGCGTGTGTCGGTGGGCCGGCGGCATTCGTGAACGCGGTGATGAATGCCCTTGACGACACCGGTGTCCGCAACATCGATATGCCGCTGCTACCGAGCCGGGTGTGGGAGGCTATCACGTACCGGCGTGATATATCGGGGGCACCTCCGGTCAAGACCGATGCCTCCTAGGACTGGATAGACAGGTCGATGGCCATGGATGGGTGGGACGTCCTCGAGCACGCTCGTGAGCTGGTGCAGCGGGGCGAGACGTTCGCGCTGGCTACTGTGGTGTGGCGGCGCGGCCCGTCCTCAGGCAAGGAGGGATGTCGGGCGCTCATCACGGCCTCCGGGCAGGTAGTCGGATGGATCGGTGGCGCTTGCGCTGAGCCGGTTGTTGTCCGCGAGGCGCGGCACGTCCTCGCCGAGGGTGTGCCGCGCCTGGTGTTCCTCGGCACTCCGGACGAGCTCGAGTCGGTGGCGGTTCGGGAGGGGATCAGCTACGTACCGATGTCCTGCCAGAGCGAGGGGGCCCTGGAGATCTACATTGAGCCGGTCGAGCCCAAGCCGCACCTCGTTGTGGTCGGGCGCTCGCCAATGGTGGAAGCTCTCGTGCAGATGGGACAGGCGATTGGCTGGCGGACGGTGCTCGTCGACCCCGACGGCGGCGCCGCGGAGGACCATCTCTGTGCTCAGTGTGTCGTCAGTGAACTCGATTTCAAGTTAGCTGGCGTCACTGAGCGCTCACTCGTTGTGGTTGCCACGCAAGGTCATCACGACGAGGAGGCTGTCGAGCAGGCGCTGCTTGCCGGTCCGGCTTACGTCGGTTTGGTGGGTTCCCGTCCGCGGGCCAAATCGGTGCTCGACTACTTGGCAGACCGGGGGTTGTCCAAGGAAACGTTAGCCCGGGTGACGGTACCAGCAGGTCTTGACTTAGGGAAAGTCTCGCATCGCGAGATTGCGGTGGGGGTGCTCGCCGAGTTGGTGAAGCGCAGGGCAGCTGGTGAGTTCGCCACGGGTGTGCGGGTGGCGATGCCCGAGGTCACCGAAGTAATCGACCCAGTGTGCGGCATGACAGTGGAGGTGGGGTCCGCGCGCCAGAAACTGGATTATGATGGCACCACGTACTATTTCTGCTGCGCGGGATGCCTGAAGGCATTCGAGGGGGACCCCACCGCATTCGCCGGGTCGGGATAAGGAGAGCGAGTAGTCGATGCTGATCGAGAACGAGTTCGAGGTTGCTGCGCCGCTTGAGCAGGTGTGGCGGCACATGCAAGACGTGCCACGGATCGCACCGTGCCTGCCAGGCGCCGAACTCACCGATGTCCATGGCGACGTGTACAAGGGGCGAGTGACGACCAAGATGGGGCCGGTGTCACTCAAATTTTCCGGTACGGCCCAGATCGTGTTGCGCGACGAGGCCGCCAAGCGGATTGTGATGAAGGCATCCGGCTCGGAGGAGAAGGGCAAGGGCCAGGCCACCATGTCAGTGACCTCGACGATGGTGCCCTCTGGAACGGGGACGCGCGTCAAGGTGGCCCAGGATCTTCAGCTCTCCGGGGCAGCTGCCCAGTTCGGCAGAGGCATGGTCCAGGATGTCACCAGTGTCCTCATGAAAAGTTTTGCCAAATGTATCGCGGATGATATTGGGCGGGCCGCCCGGGGTGCGGCACCCGTCCAGCGCGAAGCTGCTCCGGTGAAAGGTTTCAGCATCGCCATGCAGGCGACCATCACTGCGCTGAAGCGGTTCTTCGGTCGGCTCTTCGGTCGGGGGAAGTCATGATGACGATCATTGTGTGTGAAAGGGAGGCTGGATATGATCTTATGGTGGATTGGTGACATCATCTTGCTCTTCGTGGTGTTCCCCATCGTTGTGGTGCTGATGAAGCGCATCGTCACGCCGGTGGATCGCATCCGCAAGACAGTCGATGACATCCTGTACAACGGCGTGATTTTGACCGGGGAGCTGGACAACGTCCCTGAACTGTTGGCTACGACGGACGGCGCGGTTAATGAAATCGCCATCGGCGCGACCCGCTACGTGAAGCGCGTCGGTCATCTGCTGGGCGCACTGGGTGTCTAGCAGGCGAGTGACCTGAGGAATCATCGAGTAAAGAGGAGGACGCTATGCCTGCAGCCGCGTGGGTCACTCTGCTGGCCATCGTGCTGGTCGTGGCCGTTGTCGGTCTCTCGCTGTTGAGGGTGATTTTTCAACTGAAGCATGTTGCCTGGACGCTTGGTGCAGTGGTCGTGGGCGTTAATGCGATCGCCTATCAGACGAGGACAGTTCCTGAGGTTCTGCCTTCGGTCAACTCCAACCTCGCGCCGGTGCGAGCTATGGCTGAACAGGTTTAACGGCTAGTATAGGTTCAACAGCCAGCCCCGTCGAGTCGCCGACAATCAGGGTTCGCGTTGGAATCGATTGAAGGAGTATGACAGATGCATGAGTTCACATGCGGTCACCAGGAGTGCGGCTCGCAGTTCACCTCGTCTAACAAAGATGTTCTGATGAGCCAGGTGGTCGACCACCTCAAGGAAGCGCACGCCGTCCCGAAGGCGACTCAGACTCTCCTGGCTTACCTGGAAGCAACGTGTGTGACGACTGTACCGGACCGTTAAGTCCTATGACCCCCTAGTAACTACTGCTACCGAAAGGAGGGCTGCGGGATGGTGTTGCTTGCGGAACAGGCACCCGCGCCCGGTGAGGCACACCTGTTCGGATGGTATCTGGGTTTCGCGATCGCGGTCGTGGTGATCTCGGTGGTGGTCGCGCTGGTAGCTCCGATTTTGGTCCTCGCCGCGCGGATCGCCCGCCAAGCGCCACAGATTAACGCGGGCCTACAGCAGGCATATCGAAACACGCTCCCGTTGGCAGACCTACGACACACGATCGACCACGCTGAGGTCATCCTCGGAGGTCTGGAACGCGGACGCGCTCGGCTTGGAGGTTAGCGATGGCATTTCTCTTGGGGTACGCTGGTGGGCCTGATGGATATGCACCAGAAGAGATCACTTTTTGGTGGGTTGCTGTGGCGATGGGCCTCGGCGTTGTCATCGTCGTGATTTTGTTGCTGAGCTCTCTCGTGTCGATGGTGAGGTCTATCGACCGAAGCGTGGCAGGAGTCCGGGACACCCTACGGGCCATCCCGGAGAACACGGCAAATTGTTCGCTCATTCCGGTTACGGCTGACCGGGTTGATTCGGTGCTGGCGGAAGGTCTGCAGCATCACCTGTTCCTGACCAGAGTACTAACTGGTTCTGGAACGCCGACTGGATAAGGGGTAGAGATGATTCTCGTCATTCTGACGGTAGTTGTCATCGCGCTGTTAATTGCTGTTCTCGCGCTCTACCTCTTCGTCATCGGTGTGCTCCTCAACCGCATCGCCAACAATCTCGACGACTGCTTGGGGAACGTGAAGACAATCGCCAAACACGCTGAGGTGATCATTCCTGGTGTCGAGCACATCAACCGCACTGGTGGAGTAGTGGCAGGTGCGCTACCGCTGCTGTACGGCGGTGCGGAGCGTATCGCGGCCAAGTTGGCTCCGCCGACTCCAGCTCCGGTCAACGGGCACACCAATGTACCGGCCTCTGGTCGGCGGCGATCTCGTTTGATGGATACAGTCGGGTTCCCGGGCCGTCAGCATTAGATTCGCTGCGAGGCCTTTCGTCGCGTCAGGTAGGCGAAGGCCAGCGTAGTCTTCAGTCCCTCCCGTCGGTAGCAGCTGGACTGATAGCACTAGTGGGCAGCCGACCTCATGAGGTCGGCTGCCCACTAGCACGTTGAGACTGGGTTGGTTGGTTACAATGGGGCCTCGTCGGGGCCCCGTTGGGCTAGCGGGCCGGTCAGCTCGGACTCATATGAGCCGATCCAGTGATCCTGCCATGCCTTGTCGTACTTCACCTCGTTGCAGTACGGGTTGTAGATGGCCGTGAGTTCTTGAGTGATCTCCTCGCGGTGAGATCGCGCCCACCCCTGAGCCTCATAGGTGCAGATATGCAGCTTCCACCGGGATCCGGCCCGCGCGATCCAGCAGTTGGATCTCGGGTGCTTGAAGGGAAGGCCGGATTCTGCCATGTTGTCGGCGTGGCCGACGTAGATAACTGCGTAGCGGTCGGGCTTCGTCTCGGGATCCGGCTTGTACATGATAGCGAAAACTGCTGGCCTTGTCGGAGGCGTCCAGCCGCCGAGGATCCGTGGACCCTCGAACGAGTAGCCAGCGAGTGATCCGAGGCGAATCATGGTCTGGCCTGCGTGTTCATCTGATATGTCCTCGTGTCCTGAGATGTCGCTTTAGATATCGCCGTCTGCCGCGTCTTCGTCCTCGCTGATTGCCTCGACACGGACGATCGGGTAGACCGGCAACCCCGCCTTCTGTACCGCGCTAACAAAATGCTCCTTACCCTTGGCGATCGCGTCCTCACGATTGTCAGCGAATACGACAACTTGTGCACCGTAGCGATTGGTGCCGATGCCCGTGGCAATGCCGCTGATTGGTGCGACTGCGTCAGCCAGCTCGACGACCTCCTCGAGCTTCATGATGCGGTCGCCCTCCGCTTCGATACCGACGCTCCATCTCATCAACATAAAATTTGATCTCCTAGCCGAGCTTGGGAAGCAGCGTGGCGAATTCTTCAAGGCTGCTGAGGTCGTGGCCGGACAGAAGCACGTCGATGTATGGCTCCGCAGCCATCATCCCGACGGTTTGTGGCCGGTAGTCCATGTCGTTGCCCTTGTGCGGGTTCATCCACACAATATTGTGACACAGTCGGGAGAGCCGCTCCATGGAGTCGGCGAGCAGTTCGGGATCACCCCGGTCGAGCCCATCGGAGCAGATGACGACGACGCCACCACGGCACATGCCTCGGCGGGCCCACTTGCGCACGAACTTGTCGATCGAGTCGCCGATCCGTGTGCCGCCTTCCCAGTCGACCACGAGCTGTGCGGCGCGCGCGAGCGCCTCATCCGGCTTGCGGGTCTGCAGCGGCTTGGTCACCTGGGTCAGCCGGGTGCCGAAGCAAAATACCTCCACCTTCTGGGTGGCTCGCTTCGCGGAGTAGGCGAATTGCAGCAACGCTCGAGAGTAGTCCGACATTGACCCGGACACGTCGAGGATAAGAATGAGCGGACGCAGCCGCACACGGCGCCGCCGCCAGTACAGATCGACCATCTCGCCGTTTGTGCGCATCGATTCGCGGATCGTCCGACGCATGTCGGGTTTTCGTCCGTCGCCTGCTGTCTTGGTGCGACGGGTGCGACGTTTGGGCGGAGTGAACTTGATGCGCGCCATGATGCGTCGTATCGCAGCGAGCTCTTCATCGGTGCACTCGCCGAAAGACCGGTGCTTGAGAATCTCGACGTTCGACGCCATCAGCCCCAGGAGGGCTTCCTCCTGCTGTTCCTTGCCCGACGGCTCGGTGGCCGGAATCTCGAAAGCGGACTCAGCTTCAGCAGCGGACTGGGCCTTGATCTTTAGTAGCTTCTGGACGGGGCTGTCCGACGCGAGGAAAAATGACCTGAACACCTCGTCATAGACGATGACGTCTTCGTGACGCACGATCATGGTGGTTCGCCCGGCCCAATACAGATCGACGAGGTCTGTCGGATCCAGCGGGGCCATTGCCGCGCAGTAGGTCAGGATGTCACCTGAGCCGATGGCTAATCCCTTCGACCGGAGTGCGCGCCCGAAGTCGACGAGCACGGTAACGAAGCCATTGTTGGTGGTCGACATCGGCATCAGACGAACCTGTGAGATGTCTCAGACATGGGATGTCACTTCCCGGAGATTGTCCCGCACCAGCTCGAGGTCATCGCGGTCTTTGATGATTGAACCGAGGGTGACGTCGGCGGTGCTGACGCTCAAGCCAGTCTCACCGAGGAAGGACAGAGTGCGAGCCCAGTCGATGGTCTCAGCGACCCCGGGAGGCTTTGCGAGATCCATCTCGCGAAGCCGGTTGACTGCCGCTACCACCTTACGAGCGAGCGCCTCGGACACCTCGGGTGCTTGAACCGTGACGATGGCGACTTCCCGGTCGGAGTCCGGGTAGCCGATCCAGTGGTACATGCAGCGTCGCTTCAAAGCGTCGTGCAGATCCCGGGTGCGGTTTGAGGTCAAGATTACCAGTGGTGGGCGCTGTGCTTTGATGGTTCCCACTTCGGGAATGCTGATCTGGAAATCGGACAGCACTTCCAGCAAGAAGGCCTCGAATTCGTCATCGGCGCGGTCGACTTCGTCTATTAAGAGCACGGCCTGGTCGCCGGCCTGGATGGCCTGCATCAGTGGACGCTCGAGCAGAAACCGCGGGCCGAACAGTTTCTCGACAGCCTCCTCACCTGCGATGTCCCGCTCCGACAATGCCCGGATATAAAGAAGCTGACGGGCGTAGTCCCACTCATAAAGGGCTTGGTTGGTGTCGATGCCCTCGTAGCACTGCAGCCGGATCAGTGTACGTCCGAACACTGAAGCCAGCACCTTGGCGATCTCGGTTTTGCCGACGCCCACCTCGCCTTCGAGGAGAATGGGTCGCTGCAGGGACATCGCCACGAACACCGCCGTCGCCAATCCCCGGTCCGCCAAGTAATTACCTCGGCGCAACATTTCGGTAAGTTCTCTGACGGTACTCGGATAGTTCATTAAGTGGTCTCCTTGATGCGGGCCGCCGCTGGGGGATCCGGCCCTTCCGGCACGATCCCCAACGGTCTCAGTTGATTGTTTCGTACCCGCGAGTATTCCGTTGCATGGGGTTTATGTAGGACGTTGTTCTGGGTGCATCGGCGATCGTCGGCGCGATGTCCTGATCGACTCGATATGAGGTGGTACGGTCCGACTCGGTCTGTTTCTCCACGGTTTTCGTTTCAATCGTTGGCTTCCTGCGTCCAAACATGAGATGTGTCCTCTCTGTGCATTCGGCCCCCGCTCGGACGAGCGGGGTTCCCTATTCTTTCTGGTCTGACGAGCCAAAGATGAGATTCCGCACGCTGCTCCCTTGGGCGTTCAGTTTGCCCTCACGCTCAAGCTTCGTCTTCCACGCGGCGCGGAGGTTGTCGCCCACGGCCACCGGGTTGGCCTTGGTCGGTATCTCGATGTCGTCGGCCAGCCCCTGGAAGCCGACGGCTGACAGGCTCTTGCAGGTCGTCGTGTTGCCACACGGCTCATCAAGGTCAGCGCTCGTCTGGCCTTGTGCTTTCCAGATGCTCCGCAACGCGGAGAGCGCCTGGGTGCCCTCATCGGTTAGGCTATTTGTCGGTTTTGCGTTCTCCGGCTCTTGGCTCATATCCGCGCACCCTCTCTGATGCAGCTGGTCAGATGATAGTTATGGGGAAACCGTACCTGTCTTGGGCCGCTCAGGGAAACGCTCGGCACGCATTGGCGGCGATCCAGTGAGGCGGCGAGGCCGTCGCCTCCTCGAACCGAGAGCGTGCCTCTTCGCCGTTCACGATGTTCCAGAAGGACTCGGCCCCCAAGGACCCCACGATCGGTTCAGTCGACTGACCGATCGTGGCGCCGTGCTGGGGATGCGGGTGGGCGGCGGTCGGCTGGCCGGTCCCGAGGTGGTGTGGCTGAGGACGGTGCCCGGCAAATGGCCGTACGGCCGCGGCGTTCGGAGTAAAGCCTGGCTCCTCGTCGCCCGGAACGCACCTGTGAGCGCCCTTGAGTGCTCAGGGCTCTCAGGTCTGGGCCAGCCGGTGAATGCGCGTCGTAGTGTCCGCCGCGGCGATGGCCAGCAGTGGCCACTGCCCCGCTCACTGATCTCGAGATGAAGGTGGTGCTGGTGATTCTCCGCACACCACGTTCCCTGCGCTGGAGCCTGTCTGCCGTCGCGGCCGCGCTGCCGATCGCCATGATGACGCCCTGGCAAGCGCAAGCCGGCCTCACGCCGGTTGCGCCAACCAACGGCCCAGCGTTAGCGAACGGCCCGGCGTCGCCGAACGGCCCAGCGTCGCCGAACGGCCCGGTGCCAGTGGAGGGCGCTCTGGGGATTGACCCGGATAGCGAGACTCAGCTGGATGGGGAGGGCCAGACGGGTGGCGACGCCCCGGGCTTGGCCATCGACGGGCCGAATACAAATCCGGAGCCGGACCCGGCCCTTAAAGGGCGGAACAATGAGCGCCACCGCAAGCTGGCGGCCGCGCTGAATGGCGGCGGAGGCAAAGCGCCCAATCCGAGCTGTACGCTGGTCGTCCCGGCTGCGCCGCTCACTGCGCAGGGCCTGGCCACGCCGTACCAACTGGTAGCGACCAATCGCCGCAACGGCCCCTGCCATGAGGCCAACGCCAACCAGTCCGCGTTTGTCGAGGCCACGATCATCGATCCCGCAACGGGTGCATTGGCGATCTACCGGCCGCTCGTCATCGACCAGGGCACCCAGCCGGCGGTTCCGCCGGTCGTGCCGAAGCTGCCGGCAGGGTCCGTGGTCGGGCTGTGGTTCGGTTTCCAGGGCAACACCTTGACGCTTCGTGGCGCCAAGGATGGCTGCGTCAACGGGTTGCCGGGCTCGCCGTTCGGACAGTTCGCCTACTGTGGCGCGGTAGAGTTCTTCCGCGCGGCCAACGCCGCGATCAGCGCTGGCAGACTGACGGTGCCACCCGTCGGCATGGCCCGGGACGGTCAGCCCTGCCCGACCACGCGCGACTTCGGGATAGTCGATCAGGACCAGAGCGACAACCTCACGACCCGCTACCTGGTGCTGCCGGGCGGGCGTACCGCCCAGGACAACGCGGCGAACGTTGCGGCGTTGCCCGTGCGCACCGTCCTCAAAAACGCCAGCGACAACGGGCTGTTGACCGGGTTCATCAACCCGGCGCTGGGTTGTCACCCGTTCACCGCGCCCGACCTCACTGCGGGCGGTACTCCCGCACCCTCGTTGGCGCTGAACGAGCTGCAGGCTGCGGCCTCGCAGGCACCGCCGATGGCGCTCGTTCCGCCCAATGATCCGATGGTGAAGGTCAACGGCAAGCCGAGTGTCGCCAAGATTAATTTGTACCGCGCCGGGGTAGACCAGCCGCCGCTGAACCCTGCGGTCGATACTGCGAAAAACTACTGTCGCAACCTGGCCAGCATCGCCCCGGCGCGGTTGCGCCTTGATCGGCCGCTGACTGTCGTCGCGCCCTCCCCGGACCCGGCTGCGGCGAAGAACCTGTTCGGTTTCCTACTGCAGCGGCTCAAGGCCACGTTCACCGACCTGGCCTGCGTCCCCGTCCGTCGCAAAGGCTGAGGGCGTCGTCGAGCGTGGGCGCCTCATGAAGCGTCAACAGGTCGCATTCCGGGTATGGCCTGGCGGGCTGAACTCCAGCCGCAACGAGTCGCTGCGTCGCAGTACTATGACTGCACCATTCGTGTGGGTCCAGCCGGCGGGAAGGAGAAGATACTGATCCCCGGACGGCATCGGCACGAGTTTGAGACTATCGTAGCGGAATCGGTAAGCCGCGTCGGGGTATTGGCACGTCACTTCTCGGACGCCCGGTGCTTGCAAGCTCAGTCTTTTCTCGCTGTAGACCACTACATCGGGACGGCTGGGCAGCAAGGACTCCAATTCTTGGGCACGGGTCATACCAACGCCAATGGCGTAGCTCCCAGCCGCCCAGAACAGCCCGACACTCACCAGAATGAAGACAGCGCCCCACTCGGCCACGGCCACGGCTCCCGGCGGGCGCTGCGGTACCTGCGTTGGCCGCCGCTGTGCGATGAGCAGCCGTACCAGTCGCGCGGCGTAGGCCAGCAACAGGACGCCGATCGAGAGACTAAGCCCCCGGCCTTCCAGGAAAGCAGCGGGAAACACGGTACCCAGGACGAGATCGGCTATGGCCAGACTCACCAGGACGAACCCGGCAATGGCCGCAGCCGGCGCCAGCGCTCGCACCACGATCCGGCGGGTTCCCTCCGGCAGCCCTCTAAACAGGAGTTGGTGGACCCAGAGGGCCAGGAGCCCAGCTCCCGCGGTGGCGATCAGCGGCGGGATCATGCCGTCCACACTGTTGCTCAGATAGTCCTGGACGGTCGGGTTGAGGACGGTGACGTCCGCGCCGAAGTACGAAAAAAATCCGGCGAACTCCAGCCGCCCGACGTAGTACATCAGCGCCAGCAGGAGTGTTGCGGGGGAGACGACCGCTCCGACGATCTTTAGGACCTGGGGCAGGGCGGTGGCGTCGGGCACCGGTGACTCGGCGGCCGGGCCAGCCTTCGGTTGCCCGCCGCCCCGAGTCGCGGCCACCGCATCGACGTGAGCTGCTCGGGCCGGTGCTGGTGCCGCGGACGGGCCCGCCATGGGCAGCTGCGCGGCGGACGGTTCCGCGGAACCGTCCTCGGGTGCTGTGGCGACGGTGCTCATGGGCTGTGGTGGCCCTGAACGGTGCCCGTCCCCGTGCTGCTTGATTCTCCTGATTTCTTCGGTTCCGCTAATGGGTCGCAGGTGACTGCGAGTGTGACCGGGATGCTAGTTGTGACTTTTTCGCCCTTAACTGGATCTTGAGCGTGGACTCTGCAGTTTTTGTGCGGACCATTCTTGGGAGTATAGTTGATGTGGAGGTTCAGGCAGTTTGGCCCGTAGTTCGGGTTCGTGGCTTTGCACGCACTGTGCATGTGGCTTAGCCACGTTTCTAACGGGGATTCTGCTCCGCCGGGTAGTTCGACCAGCTCGGCTCCGGGCGGTGCGCCCCCCGGCCGGCTGATCGAGCCTCCGCAGGAGATTACCCAGCATGAGATGATCAACAAGCCGAGCAGCACCGACCAGATGACCGGTGCACGCCGTCTCCGGGTAGGCATTTCGACCCCCGCACGACATACCGTAGTCCCCTTACCAGCTTACAGGCCGCTGCCGATGCTCACCCGTCAGCTCCACCGCAGGGCTCGGCTCGACAGAAGACCCGGGGTGGGCAGTCCGCGGTTCGACCGGCACGGACGTGAGCGCCTAGATGGGACTCCCAGATTGGGACCCCCACCTGGCACTAAGGCGACACAGTCGCGGCATCAATGGTAGGGGTGGTAGTGGACGATATTCTCAAACCCGTACCAGGTATTGTGCAGGATTTCACCAACCCGGTTGGCGGCCTCCGGAACCGAGCCCGCGATGAAACCCCCCACTAAATCCAAAATTAAAAGGATTAAAATGATAACAATGAAGAAGGTGAACACCTTCTCTATTGACCTTACCATCGAGTTACCTCCTGTGTGGGCGGTGCGATCGGATAGTGAGCTCAACGGGAACCATCTCACAGGCGCGCTGTCCAGTCGAGACCTGGGTGAGTGCCGTGCACCTGTGCTCGTCGGCGTGGCGCACGGCGTCGAGCGCCGCTACGGGACGCTGCTCCGGATCGCCGTGCGTGACCATAGGCACTAGGGTACGGCCTGTGTCCAGATCTCCACACACCGCGACAGAGTTCCTCCCCCAGAGAGGTCGTCCCTCGGCGGAGTACGGGAAGGGGACGCCTGGTGCTGGGGCCTACAGCAGGGTGGTGGCTTCGGTGGGGTCGGCCTCTGCAGGGGTGTAGAGGCGTTCATGGATCAGTCGCAGGAGCAGGTCGGTGTCCACGGGTTTGGTGACATAGTCGTTCGCCCCGGAGGCCAGGCTCTTCGCTCGGTCCTCCTTCATCGCTTTCGCGGTCACGGCGATGATGGGCAGGTCCGCGTAGCGGCTCAGGTTGCGGATCGCGGCGATCGTCGCGTTGCCGTCCAGCTCGGGCATCATCACGTCCATCAGGACCAGCGCGATGTCCTCGTTGCGCTCCAGCGCGCGGACCCCGGCCACTCCGTTGTCGGCGAAGACGACGTGCAGGTCGTGGGCCTCCAGCAGGCTGCTCAACGCGAAGACGTTACGCAGGTCGTCGTCGACGATGAGGATTTTCTCCCCGTGGAAGCGCGGCGGCGTCGCCTCGCGCGCCGGATGCGGACGCAGCTGCGGTAGCGACCGGGCCGCCAACACCAGCTCCGGTGGGATGAGCGCCTCGCTTAACGTGTCCTGCTCCGTGCTGTCGGGAACAACCGGGGGGGACGGCTCGGAGACTTCGGGCAGGTAAAGGGTGAACACGCTGCCCACCCCGGGTTCGCTGCGGACCGTCAGCTCACCGCCGAGCAGCCGGGTCAGCTGACGGCTGATCGACAGTCCGAGCCCGGTGCCGCCGTAACGCCGACTGGTGGTGCCGTCGGCTTGCTGAAACGCTTCGAAGATCACAGATAGTTTGTCCGCGGGGATCCCGATGCCGGTGTCCTCCACCTCGAACGCCACTCGGGTGGGCGCCCTGCGGAGCGCGTCGCCTTCCACCTCCGCAGCGGACGCCGGCCGGATTCGCAGCGCCACCCCGCCCTCGTCGGTGAACTTCACCGCGTTGGACATCAGGTTGCGCAGTATCTGCTGCAGGCGCTGCTCGTCGGTACACAGGATCGCGGGCAGCGCGGGATCAAGCTGCACGGTGAAGTGCAGCGCCTTCTCCGCGGCCAATGGCTCGCACAGCGTCTTGACGTAGTTCACCACGGCGCTCATCGCGACATCGGACAGCGACGGTTCCATCCGTCCGGCTTCGACCTTGGCCAGGTCAAGGATGTCGTTGATGAGCTGCAATAGGTCGCTGCCAGCGGAGTAAATGGTCCTAGCAAATTCTATTTGCTTGTCCGACAGGTTGCCGTCCAGGTTGTCGGCCAGCAGCTTGGCCAGCACCAGCGCGCTGTTGAGCGGGGTGCGCAGCTCGTGGGACATGTTCGCCATGAAGTCCGACTTGTAGCGCGAGGCGGCGGCCAGCTGGGCGGCCCGCTCCTCGATCTCCTGACGGGCGAGCTCAATCTCGGCGTTCTTGATCTCGATGGCGCGATTTTGGGTCGCCAGCAGGGCAGCTTTCTCGGCCAGCTCGGTGTTGGAGCGCTGCAGCTCGTGCTGCTGGGCCTGCAGCCGCTGCGAGCCCAAGGTCAGCTCCTGGGCCAGCCGCTGCGACTCGGCCAGCAGCGCCTCGGTGCGGGAGTTGGCCAGAATAGTGTTGACGTTCAAGCCGATCGTCTCGCGAAGCCGTTCCAGCAAATCTCGGTGCACCGTGGTGAACTCGTTGACCGAGGCCAGCTCGATCACTCCCAATGCGTGGTCCTCGAACAGCAACGGCAGCACCAGCACGTTGGTCGGAGTGGCGTAGCCGAGACCGGAACTAATCGCGGCGTAGTCCGGCGGCGCTTCGGTGACGAGGATCGTGCGCTTGTCCAGCGCCGCCTGCCCCACCAGGGACTCGCCTAAGGCGAAATGACAGATTGCCGCGGGATCGTGGATGCCGTAACCGGCGGTGAACTTCACGACAGTGGGCCCGTCATCCTCAGTGTGGACGAGGAAAAAGGCTCCCTGCTGGGCCGATACCAGGGGGGCGAGCTCGCTCAGGACCAGCGAGGCGACGGTGGGCAGGTCGCGGTGGCCTTGCATGAGACCGGACAGCCGCGCCAGATTGGTCTTGAGCCAGTCCTGTTCCTGGTTGGTGCGGGTGGCCTCCTTGAGGTTGGCGACCATCTGGTTGATGTTGTCCTTGAGCTCGGCGACCTCGCCGGACGCGTCGACGGTGATCTGGCGGGTCAGGTCGCCAGCGGTGACCGCAGTGGCGACTGCGGTGATGGCGCGCACCTGGGTGGTGAGGTTGCCGGCTAGGCGGTTGACGTTTTCGGTCAGTCGCTGCCAGGTGCCGGATACGCCGATCACTTCGGCCTGCCCACCGAGCTTGCCTTCCGTGCCGACCTCACGGGCCACCCGGGTGACCTCGGAGGCGAACGCTGACAGCCGATCCACCATGGTGTTGATCGTGGTCTTGAGTTCTAGGATCTCACCGCGCGCGTCCACGTCGATCTTCTTGGATAAATCGCCGCTGGCTACCGCCGTGGTCACCTGCGCGATATTGCGCACCTGGTTGGTCAGGTTGTTCGCCATGAAGTTGACGTTGTCGGTGAGGTCCTTCCAGGTGCCGGCGACGTTGGGGACCCGGGCCTGGCCGCCCAGCGTGCCCTCGGTGCCGACCTCGCGGGCCACCCGGGTGACCTCGTCGGCGAACGCGCTTAAGGTGTCGACCATCCGGTTGATCGTCTCGGCCAGCGCGGCGACTTCACCGCGGGCCTCGACGGTGATCCTCTTCGACAGATCGCCACCGGCCACCGCGGTGGCCACTGTGGCGATGCTGCGCACCTGGTTGGTCAGGTTTTCCGCCATGCCGTTGACATTGTCGGTGAGCGCCTTCCAGGTACCGGCCACCCCGCGCACCCGGGCCTGGTTGCCCAGCTTGCCCTCACTGCCCACCTCGTGCGCCACCCGGGTGACCTCGTCGGCGAACGCGGAGAGCTGGTCGACCATAGTGTTGAGGGTGTTCTTGAGCTCCAGGATCTCACCACGGGCGTCCACAGTGATCTTGCGGCTGAGGTCGCCCCGAGCTACCGCGGTCGCCACTTGGGCAATGCTGCGCACCTGATCGGTGAGGTTGCCGGCCATCACGTTGACTGAGTCGGTGAGGTCCCGCCATGTCCCGGCCACCCCGGGCACCTGCGCCTGACCACCCAGCCGGCCTTCGCTGCCGACTTCGCGGGCCACCCGGGTCACCTCGGCGGCAAACGCGGAGAGCTGGTCGACCATGGTGTTGAGGGTTTCCTTAAGCTCCAGCAGCTCGCCCGAGACCTCAACAGTGATCTTGCGGCTCAGGTCGCCCCGAGCTACCGCGGTCGCCACTTGGGCGATGTCGCGGACCTGGGCGGTGAGGTTGCCGGCCATCACGTTGACTGAGTCGGTGAGGTCCCGCCATGTCCCGGCCACGCCAGGGACGTGCGCCTGACCACCCAGCCGACCCTCGGTACCGACCTCGCGGGCTACTCGGGTCACCTCAGCGGCGAACAGCGACAGCTGATCGAGCAATGTGTTGACGGTGCGCCCTAGACGGGCGAAGTCACCCCGCAGCGGCTGATCAGATACCCGGGGGGACAGGTCACCCTCGGACACTGCGGCCAGCACCCTCGCCAGCTCGGTGGTCGGCCGGGTCAGGTCATCGATCAGCCCGTTGATCGCCGAGGCGGCCAGCGACCACCCTCCGCCGCCCTCATCGGCGAGCCGCTCGTTAGTCCGACCCTGTTGGCCTACTGCATCGCGGACCGCGACCAGCTCGCCCACCAGCGACTGGTTGCGCTGCGCGATCTGGTTGATCACTGTGGCGATCCGGCCGGTCAGGCTGGTGTCGGTAACCACGAGGCGACGGCGGAAGTTGCCGTCGCGAAGCTCCTCTAGGGTCAGCAGGATTCGTTCCAGCGCGGCAGGGTCGAGCGGAGTCAATCGTTCCGATTCAGCGGTCGAGGCGGGCTGCGCGCTCACGGTGAGCCTCCCAGAAACATCTGCGGTGCGTGGTGCCCGCAGCGTGCCACGATTGGCCGTGAGCTGCGAACGGGGGCAGCGCGGGGGCGGACTACTCTCGTCGCAACGCGATCGGATCGGGTGGAGGAGATGCGATGGCATCTGAGGTGGACCCCATTGCCGATCTGCTCGTGCCGGGGCTGCCGGGGCTCCTGGACGACATCGACCAAGCGGTGATCGTGCAAGACGCCTCAGGCCGGATCCAGCTGCTCAACGTGGCGGCCCGCCAGCTGTTTCCGGACCTGGACCTCGGCGATAGCTTCGGAGGCGATGCCGGGTCCTGTGGTGCCCAACCCGGCGGACTCACAGTCGGCGGGCGGCGGGTCAGCGGACGGCTGCGGCGGCTCCCCGATGGCTGGCAAGCTTGGGTGGTCAACGACGTCAGTCAGGACACCGGGGGTCATGAGGCCGGCGGTGAGCCGGCTGACCCGCAAGGCTTCATGCTGGAAGCAAGTCGAGAGCTGGCGGCTGGGGTGGGTCACGATGCGGCGGTGGCCGCCCTGGTCCGGCTGGCTGTCCCGGCCGTGGGGGAGCAGGCGGCGGTGCTCCTGCCGGCACCGCGGGCCCGCGTGTCCTGGTGGCGCTTTGCCGGCGGTGCGGCAGCGCCGACTCATGGCGTGGCCCGGGCACCGGCCCCGGGAACGGCCCCGGTCCTGGCCAGCGCGCTGCGCGGGCGGAGTCCGGACACCGCCACGGTGCCACCCGGCGAGCTGGCCACGCTGACCGCAGTACTCGGACCCGACGCCACAGAGCGGGCCCCGGTCGTCGCGGCACCCCTGCGGGGACCGGACCGGACGGAGGGACTGCTGATCGTGGTCCGGCCCGTCCTGGCCCCGTTGCTCGCTGAGCTGGCGGCGCTGGCCGGGCCGACGATCGGCGCCAGCCGTCGGTGGCGTGAGCAGGCCAAAGCACTTGCCCAGCTGCAGGCCCCTTTGGTGCCGCCGCGGCCGGAGGAGCTGCCCGAGCTGTCCGGGGTGCAGCTCGGCGTGGCCTACCGGGCGGCTGGTGAGCTGGCGGTGGGCGGTGACTTCTACCTGGTCCGGCCGACTGCCCAGGGGGGTGCGCTGCTCGGGCTCGGCGACGTGTGCGGCAAGGGCGCTGAGGCTCTCGCGGAAAGTGGCCGGGTGCAGCACTCGTTGGCTGCCCTGATGGTCACCGAGCAGGACCCGACCCGGTTGCTGTACCTCCTCAACAAGGCCCTGCTGGCCGCCGGGCGGACCGTCTTCACCACGCTGGTGCTCGGCTTGCTGGAGCCGGATGGCCACCGGTGCCGGCTCACCCTCGCCACCGGTGGCCATCCGGCACCGATGGTGCTGCGCGGCAATGGTCGCATCGAAGAGATCGGGGTGCCAGGAACGGTGGTGGGCATCCTGCCCAACGCCCGTTTCGGCCGGACCACGGTCACGCTAGCGCCGGGGGACACCTGCCTGTTCTACAGCGATGGCGTCACCGAGGCCAGCCGCTGTACCGACGAGCTCACCAACGGCCGAGCCATCGCATCAACCCAGGAGCAGTTCGGATCGGTTCGGTTAGCTGCCTGCCTGCGCGGCTGCGTCGGGATGACCGCGCAGGCGGTGGCAACCCGCGTGGAGCGCACCGTCACCGCCTGGCTGGGCCGCAACGAGGGCGACGATCTGGCCGTGCTCGCCCTGCGTGCCGTCGAACGCGGCGGGTAGCCGATCGCCTCATCGGGTGTCCGCCCCGCCCGTATTAGGCCTGCTGAGGTCCGACCTATATGGTGACACAGGTGGACAGCGGTTGGATTGCCGGCTCAGCCGGCGGCGAGTTCCCGGCCGACATCATCGGCTTGCGGGTTGCTGAGCATGGTCCCGGCGCCCGTGTGGTCACTGTGACAGGAGAGGTCGATACGCTCACCGCGCCGAAATTGGCCAGTTTCCTGACCGAGCAGCTCTCCGCCGCCCGCGTCGTGGTCGTGGACCTCGACGGTGTGGAGTTTCTGGGGTCTGCGGGGCTGTCCGCCCTGTTCGAGGCAAACGAGCTGGCCACCCGTGAACACCGCGCCCTGCGGCTGGTGTGCCACTCCCGGATCGCCAATCGAGCCTTGGAGGCCACCGAGCTGCGAGAGCACTTCACGTTCGCAGAGACTGTGCCGGATGCCCTGAAGGACGCGCTCTGATGGCTGGTCCGCAGCGTGGGGAACTCAGTGGGGAACTCATCTGGTGACGGGGTTTGACGGGCACCGACAGTGGGAACACCGCAGGCGCAATCTACAGGCGCCAAAAGGAGTGGTAAGGGATGATGACGATGGCCGCGGTAGCCGGGAGCGTCATGCCAGTCGGCGCGACGACGGACACGGCCCGATCACGGTGACGTACGCGGACAGATGCTGCCCAACTTCCCACGACGGTACTCCGCCACGGGGTTCTTCCAGGCCAGCAGATTCTTCCGGCGGCGAGGAGGCGGTGGTGTTTTTGGAGCTGCACACCGCAGCCACCAGCCTAGTCATCCCCACGATTCGTACGGTCGCCGCCGACCTCGCCGCTCGCGCTGACTTTGACCTCGACTCGATCGATGATCTACGGATGGCGGTTGACGATCTCTGTGCCATGCTGATCCGTCTCGCTGTCGAGAACGCCACGCTGAGTTGCCGGTTTACCGTCTGCCCGGAGCGAATTGAAGTCGCCGCCGAGGTCGACACCGACGAGGCGATAGCGTCGATTCCCATCGGGTCGTTCAGCTGGCGGGTACTGGAGTGCCTGGCAGACCAGGTCCACACCGTTTCGCGACCCGCTGAGTCTGGCCGGCGGGGCCGGGTGGGTATCACGGTGGCCAAAGACGCCACGCGGGCGCAACAGCCGTGACGTCCTCGGCGTCCTCGGTCGGCACGGAACACGACGAGTACGCGCACCTGGTCCCGCTACAGCGTCGTTATGCCACCCTTGCCCCCGACGACCCGCAGCGGGACCGGCTGCGCGAGCAGCTGATCAATGGTTATCTGCCGCTGGCCGAACACATCGCGCGCCGGTACACGGGCCGCGGTGAGCCGCTGGAGGATTTGGTGCAGGTTGCCACCGTAGGGTTGATCAACGCCGTGGATCGCTTCGAACCCACCCGCGGCTCGGACTTCTGCTCCTTCGCGGTACCGACGATCACCGGTGAGCTACGCCGGTACTTCCGCGACTATGGCTGGTCGACCCGCGTGCCGCGCCGGCTGAAGGATCTGCACATCGCGATCAGGGGCACGCTGGCGGAGCTGTCCCAGCAGCTCGGCCGGGCTCCCCGGCCCTCTGAGATCGCTGAGCGGTTGGGCTTGCCGGTCTCGGAGGTGATCGAAGGGCTACAGGCCGGAGAAGCGTACCGGAGCTCGTCTCTGGATGAGATGCTCGGCTCCGGGGAGGGCAAGGTCACCCTAGGCGAGTTCATCGGCGCCCTGGACGCCGAGCTCGCGTTGATCGACGACCGTGAGGCGCTGCGTCCGCTCCTGGCCGAGCTCGCGCCCCGGGAACGGACAATCCTTGTGCTGCGGTTCTTCCGCCAACTGACCCAGACCCAGATCGCCGAACAGGTCGGTATCTCGCAGATGCACGTCTCGCGAGTGCTCCGCCAGACGCTGGCATTTCTCCAGGAGCGGATGGCCAGCGCGGAGTGATCCACCTCCTTCCGACCCGTTTTGCCCCGTGCGTAACGGGGTACCCCTGGAGTATGACTACTTCCGCCGCACCGACTGACGTGATTACGGTCCTCACTCACGAGCACAATGAAGTGGAGGGGATGTTCGCGCAGCTGGAAAACATGGACGGCGCCACCGACGCCGAGGTCCAGCGCCTTGCCGAGCAGGTGGTGACGTCGCTGGTGAAACATTCCGTCGCTGAGGAGATCTATCTCTACCCGACTGTCCGCGAAGTCCTGCCGGGCGGTGACGAGATCGCTGAGCACGAGCTCAGCGAGCACAGTGAAGCCGAGCAGACGATGAAACACCTCGAGGCGCTCACCCCGGAGTCGCCCGAGTTCTGGCCGACACTGCACAAGCTGATCGGAGAGATCCGTCACCACGTGACGGAGGAAGAGCAAGGCCTGTTCCCGAAGCTCCGCGCGGCATGTTCCCAGGAGCAATTGGAGGACCTCGGCCGCAAGATCGAGCGAGTAGAGAAGATCGCTCCGACGCGTCCGCACCCCGCCGCGCCGTCGGAAGGCAGTGCGCTGGCTGCGGTGGCTCCCGGTGCCGGGCTGGTGGATCGGGTGCGCGACGCCCTCTCCGGTCGTGGTCGCTGAGCGACTGGCCTAGTGACGCTCCGCAGCTGCAGGCTGTGGAACCGCAGAGCACCGGCCGGCCAGCGGTACCCCGCGCCGGCCGGTGCTCACGAGCCGGTGCTGACGAGGAGACCGGGAAGGGAGGACGAAGTGCGTGACGAGGAGTTTATCAGCGAAGTCCAGTCCCGGGCGGGGTTGCGCGCTCGAAGTGAGGCCGAACGTGCCGCGTGTGCCGCGCTGGCGGTCCTCGGTGAGCAACTGCCCGACAGTGTGGCGGGGCCGGTGGCGGCCGCTCTGCCGGAACGGCTCGGGGAGCACGTGTGGGGCCAGCGGGCCCGGTCGCGCGCGACCTCGGCCCAAGCCGGCCGGCTAAGCCGAGGGGTAGCGCACGGCGAAGGAAGCTGGCCAGGGGACAACACTATCGCCGACGTCGATATCGATACCTTTCCCCAGTGACGGGAGCGCATCCGCCGGCACCGATGGGCGGGGCCGCAGAGATCCTGAGCCGCAGAGATCCTGAGCAGAACTTCACCCCGCCCGTACCCTCACTAGCCCAGTGACGCAAAGCGGCAGGGGTAGCGCTGGCGAGGAAATCAGGGACGCCGGCACGAGCTGGAAGAAGACAGGTGACGGGGATCGGGCCGGTGACGTAGGGTGACAACCGTGCGCAGTGCCGCTAGCCTGCTTGCGCAGCGTCATGAACTCTCCACTTGTTTTTAACCTAAATGGGTGATTTTAGGCTCCAGGTAGTGACTCAGAGCAGTATTAAGCCTCATGATCTTCACTGTAGTGCTCGTGCCTGGTCCGTGTGGGTCTCGTCACGGTCACATTTTGTCAACACACCATCTTCCTTACTCGTGACCCAGCGACCAGACATCACAACTAGCGGAAGGTACGGACGCCGCGATGCCCGCTCATGCCCGTTGGGCAAGGAAATTATTTCTTGCGTGCGTCGTAGGTGGCAGATGTACTGGTATGAGGCAGCTGGGGTGAGAAGGTGAGCGTTATGCGGGCCACATTCCACGCCGAGCTCAATGAGTTGATTACCGACCTCGCGAGGATGTCCAGACTAGCTGCTCAGATGGTGATCAATGCATCAATCGCGCTGCATCAGACCGATCTCGCGCGTGCTAGTTTGGTAATTGCTGACCGTGACCAGATGAATACGATGCACGATGACACGGAGCGGCGCTGCATAGCTCTGCTCGCGTTGCAGGCCCCGGTGGCCGGGGACTTGCGAGTAGTGGTCGCGGCGTTGCATGCGGTGGGTCATTTAAAGCGTATGGGCAACCTTGCCCGGCATATTGCCCTCGTTGCTCGGCTCAAGCATCCGAATCCGATGATTTCCAGGAAGGTCCGTCCGGTGCTTGCTCGGATGGGCTTGCTCGCCAGCCAGCTTGCTGAGGACGCCGCGACCGCGATTGAGCACCAGGACCCGCTGTCCGGCTGCCGGCTGGCCGCAGCGGATGCGGAGGTGGACGCGCTGCTCCTGCAGCTGTTCGGTATTCTGTTCGCTGAGGACTGGTGCCACGGTGTTGAACAGGCCGTCGACGCCGCTCTGATTGGCCGCTATTACGAGCGCTTCGGCGACCATGCGGTGGCCATCGCACAGCAGGTCTGCTACATGGCCACCGGGGGGATATCCGAGCGCGCGGCCTTGGCGACGGTCAGCAGTTCAGCCTCGTACACCGCACCCTAAGCCAACGCTGAATCGTCTCGGCTGCGGGGCCACGCCCGATAGCGTCGATCAACCCCCGGTGCCGATCAACGACCTGCCTCACGGGTACCTCGCCTCCGGTGCCGACCGGGCCCGCGTCATGCCCGCTAGCCGGAGTCGACGGGCTTATCCACTATGTGTGTCTCCGATCGCTTCCTGTGGTTTTCTCCGGACGCATCTGGTGTGCGAATAGGCACGAGGAGTGATTCACCGGAATGCCGTACCAGTGGGCAATCTTAAACGTCGTGTACCGATGCATGAACAGATGCAATCTAATATGCTCGCGCTGCACCGTTTCGGGTGTTTTGACCGCTCTTGCCGGCAGCTGGCCGGCCGGAGCCTACGGAGAGGCGCGCGATGACGCAGGTCACGGACAGTATGCCGGCTGCGCTGCTGGGGACGATTCGGTGGACGAAGAGTAGCCACAGCAACCCCCATGGGAGCTGTGTGGAGGTGGCGGAGCTGACCGGTGGAAAGATCGCCCTGCGAGACTCCCGGCACCCGGATGGACCCGCCCTGGTCTATACCCGTGCCGCGATGGCCGCGTTCGTTAAGGCCGTGCAGGAGGGTGAGTTCGACGAGATGGCCGGTTCCCCCTGGGTCTCGACCGAGGAACGGCCCCACCGGGGTTTCGGGAGGCTTGGCCGCCGTCTATGGTGAGGCCATCTGTAGCGCTTCAGCCTTAGGAGGAATGGTGAGAGCGGCTCGGTCGTATCCGGATTCGGCCGGTGGTCACGCTCAGCGACCACCGCAGGGACCGACCGCGCTGCGGATCGTGTTGGGCAATCAGCTACGTCAGCTTCGTGAAGCGTGCGGAATTACTGCCGGAGCGGCCGGCCACGCGATCCGCGCGTCCCACGCGAAGATCAGCCGCATGGAGCTGGGACGGGTCGGCTTCAAGGAGCGCGATGTGGCAGATCTGCTCACCCTCTACGGCATCACCGATGAGCAAGAACGGGGAACGTTCTTGGCCCTGGCCCGACAATCCAACGTGCCCGGTTGGTGGCACCGCTACAGCGACGTCCTGCCGAGTTGGTTCGAGAGGTACCTGGGCTTGGAGCAGGCCAGCTCTGTCATCCGCACGTACGAGCCACAGATCATACATGGCCTGCTGCAGACTGAGGAGTGCGCTCGCGCGGTGATCATGCTCGGCTACCCGGACGTATGCGCCGAGGATATTGAGCGCCGGGTCACGCTGCGGATGAAACGCCAAAAAATTCTCACCGAGCCCGGCGGGCCTAACTTCTGGGCAGTGATCGATGAAGCGGCACTATGGCGGCTTGGTGGGCGTTCGATGATGCAGGAACAAATCCGGCATCTGATTGAGATGGCCGAGATCCCCAACGTTACACTTCAGGTGATACCATTTTATTTGGGTGCGCACGTGGCGGTAGGTGGTCCGTTCTCGATCCTGCGGTTCGCCGAACCTGACCTACCGGATATCGTTTACCTCGAACAGTTGACCAGCGCGCTCTATCTGGACGAAGTCCGGGATGTCCAGCACTACCAGGCGGTCATGGATCGCTTGTGTGTGCAGGCCAAACCCCCGGCCGAGACGATCAGGTTCCTGAGCAGTACCCTCAAAGAGATCTGAACCTCCAGCGCCGTCTGAGGTTCGCCCCGGGTACGCAACGGTGGGCTCTCGGCGAAAGGACTCTCGTGGACCATCGAGTACACACCGTGGTGGACAGCCCCGTCGGCCCGCTCACCCTGGTTGCCGCAGGTAGAGCCCTCATCGGCCTCTACATGGACCAGCAGCGGCACCGGCCGCCCGCAGAGGCGTTCGGCGAGCCGTATTGTACGCCGTTCACTGAGGCGATCAGGCAGCTGGAGGAGTACTTCGCGGGGCACCGCACCGAGTTCGACCTCCCCATCACGCTCGGGGGTACCCCGTTCCAGCGCACCGTGTGGGCAGCTCTACGAAAGATCCCTTACGGCGAGACCGTGACCTACGGGCAGCTCGCCGAGCGGATTGGACGTCCCCGCGCGGTACGGGCGGTCGGCCTTGCCAACGGCCGCAACCCGATCGGCATCATCGTGCCGTGTCACCGCGTGGTGGGGGCCACCGGTGGTCTCACCGGCTACGGCGGCGGCCTGGAGCGCAAGCAGCACCTGCTTAACGTCGAGCGCCGCGGTGTTGAGCGCCGCGGTGCTGATCAGCGGATAAGGGTAGCAGTTGTTTGAGTTGACGGACGTGTTGCACGCTACTCGGGCTCGGGTGCGCCAACATGGCCCTGACAGTTTCACCCAGGCGGCGATCAGTAGCAAGGACGTCAGCGAAGGTTCGCTTTTTGTCGCCCTTCGTGGGGTGACCCGGGACGGGCACGACTATGTTCGTGATGCCATTGACAGGGGAGCTGTAGGTATTCTTGTCAATCGGGGAGTGGACGTTCCGCTCGGTGTTACTGTGATCGAGGCTCCCGACACCTTGCAGGCGTTCCATGACCTTGCGGGTGCGTTGCGGAGAAAATACAGCCCGCGGACTATCGCCATTACTGGTAGTGCCGGAAAGACCACGACGAAGGACATGGTCGCCCATGTTCTGCAGTCAAAATTTGACGTGTTGCGAAGCGCGCGGAGTCACAACAATCATCTCGGTGTGCCGTTGACTCTCTCGTCGCTAGAACATGCGCATTCCCATGCTGTTATTGAAATTGGTACCAACAATAAAGGTGAAATCGGTAAACTCGCCGCGCTGGTCGCCCCAGACCTCGGTGTTGTTACTAACGTGGGATATGCCCATATTGGCAATTTTGGCAGCCAAGAAGAAATCGCGGCGGAAAAGGTGAGTTTGTTTGACCATGTGCCCGTTGGTGGTGCTTGTATCATCAACGGGGATGATGTCCTTCTCGGCGCCGTGGTCAAACGGTCCCTCAACGGGTCTGGGAAGCGGGTTTTTTCCGTAGGTTTTAACGCGCGTAACGACGTCTGGGTAGAGTCGGTCGAGTCGCACGAAAACGGCGTGTTGGGTATCGTTAGATACGCAGGGGAGTCTGCGAGGTTCTTCGTGGGTGTTCCTGGTCGCCATTTTGTGTACGCTGCTCTTTTTGCGATAGCGGTAGGTCTGGAAAGCGGAATTGGCCTGGAGGGTAGCGCTGAGGTTCTGAGGTCTTTTGTTCCGCCTTCGGGTCGGTCGACGCTGATTCGGTTGCGGCCGGACTTAGTGGTTCTCGACGATAGTCACAACGCGAGCCCGGATGCGGTGCTTGCTGCATTGAACCTGCTGGAGGAGCTGCCCGGGACAATAAAGATAGCGGTGCTGGGTGAAATGCGCGAGTTGGGGGAGAAAACAGCAGAGTTGCATGCTCTGGTTGGTGCGCGAGCCGCTGCTGCGGTATCTCATTTGGTAACGGTCGGCCCGGATGGTGAGCTGATGGTAGCCGCTGCTGTCAACGGGGGCTTGGATGCGCGCAAGACGTGGTGCGTTCCCTCCGCCAGGGACGCGCTGCCGCTGATACAACAGATACTCGCCGGTGCCACCGGTGCGTCGGCGGTCCTGGTGAAAGGGTCGCGATTCACGCACATGGAAAGGGTGAGTTTGGGCCTCCATGGTAGGACGGTCAGCTGTGGGCTCGCCAACTGTCGGCTGTATATTAACTGTTCCGCGTGTCCCCAGCTGGCGGTCGATGGCGAGGCCGGCGAGCGCTAACGCGCCGTTGCATCCCGGTGTCGGTGCACTCGGTGGCCGAGTCGGGGTTAGTCTGGCCTCAGGCGCCAGAATGGGGAGACGGGGCCCACCCCGGCGCCAAGTGGGTACGCGTGGGCGATGGCCTGCGCGATGTAGCGCTTGCCGTAGCTCACCGCATCGGGTACCGCCGCGCCGCGGGCCAGGGCCGCGGTGATCGCCGCGGCCAGGGTGTCCCCGCTACCGTGGGTATGTGGGACGGCTAGCCGGGGACCGGTGAAGACGGTGAACTCGCGGCCGTCGTAGAGCACGTCGTGGGCGCTGTCTTGCAGATGCCCGCCTTTGACCAGGACCCACCGGGGGCCCCACGCATGCAGTGCCCGGGCGGCTTCGTACTGCTCCGCCGGGGAGCCGACGTCCAGGCCGACGAGCAGCCGTACCTCGTCCAGGTTCGGCGTGAGGAGGGTGGCGCGGGGGAGCAGCTCCGAGCGCAGCAGAGCCAGGGCGCCCTCGGCGAGTAGCGGGTTGCCGTGCATTGAGGCAGCCACCGGGTCGACCACCAGCGGCACCACCCGGTCGCGACCGATGCCGAGCTCATCACACACCTCGGCTACCGCACACATGATCGACGCGCTGGCCAGCATGCCGGTCTTGGCCGCGGCCACCCCGATGTCGGTGACCACCGCCCGGATCTGCTCGGCCACCGTGGACGGGGGAACCTCCACGACGGCGGTGACACCCACGGAGTTCTGCACTGTCACCGCTGTGACCGCGACGCAGCCGTGCACGCCGCAGGCGGTGAACGTGCGCAGATCGGCCTGCAAGCCCGCCCCACCCCCAGAGTCCGACCCGGCAATGGTCAGCGCGACGGGAGGCCCAGCGGGAAGCCCGCCGGGGTGCTCAGCGGAGTGCTCAGCGGTCACACGTCGGCCACGGGCAGATACAGCTGCTTGCCGGCCGCGGTGAACTCCGCGGATTTCTCCCGCATGCCGGCCTCGATGGCCGCTGCGCTGGACAGCCCGTGCTCGCGCGCGTAGGCCTGGACGTCGGCGGAGATGCGCATCGAGCAGAACTTGGGCCCGCACATCGAGCAGAAATGGGCGGTCTTCGCCGCCGGGGCGGGCAGGGTCTCGTCGTGGTAGGACCGCGCGGTGTCCGGGTCGAGCGCCAGGGCGAACTGGTCGGCCCAGCGGAACTCGAACCGGGCCGCCGACAGCGCGTCGTCCCAGGCTTGGGCACGGGGATGCCCCTTGGCCAAATCGGCGCTGTGCGCGGCGATCTTATAGGCGATCACGCCGGTCTTCACGTCATCCCGGTCGGGCAGGCCGAGGTGCTCTTTGGGCGTGACGTAGCAGAGCATCGCGGTGCCCGCCTGCGCGATCACCGCCGCGCCGATCGCCGAGGTGATGTGGTCATAGGCCGGCGCGATGTCCGTCACCAGCGGACCGAGGGTGTAGAACGGCGCCTCGTCGCACCATTCCTCCTCCAGCCGCACGTTCTCGACGATCTTGTGCAGGGGCACGTGCCCAGGACCCTCGATCATGACCTGCACGCCGTGGCGCCGCGCGATCTGGGTCAGCTCCCCGAGTGTCTTGAGCTCGGCGAGCTGGGCGGTGTCGTTGGCGTCGGCGATACAGCCGGGACGCAAGCCATCGCCGAGGGAGAACGCCACGTCATAGCGGCGCAGGATCTCGCACAGCTCGGTGAAGTACTCATACAGGAACGACTCGCGGTGGTGCGCCAAGCACCAGGCCGCCATGATTGACCCGCCGCGGGAGACGATACCGGTCACCCGATCAGCGGTCAGCGGCACATAGCGCAGCAACACGCCGGCATGCACCGTCATGTAGTCGACACCCTGCTCGCACTGCTCGATCACGGTGTCCCGGTAGATCTCCCAACTCAGCGCCGCCGGGTCGCCGCCGCAGCGCTCCAACGCTTCGTAGATCGGCACGGTGCCGACCGGGACGGGGCAGTTGCGCAGCAGCCATTCCCGGGTCTCGCGGATCCGCTTGCCGGTGGACAGGTCCATGATCGTGTCCGCGCCCCACCGGGTGGCCCACACCATCTTGTCCACCTCCGCCTCGATGGAGGAGATGACCGCCGAGTTGCCGATGTTTGCGTTGATCTTCACCAGAAACTTCTTGCCGATGATCATCGGTTCGGACTCGGGGTGCCGGTGGTTGGCGGGGATGATGGCGCGGCCGCGGGCCACCTCAGTGCGCACCAGCTCGACATCGACGCCCTCACGGGCCGCGATGAACTCCATCTCCTCGGTGACGATGCCGGCCCTGGCCCAGGCGAGCTGGGTGGCCGCCCCACGCACCGGTTGGCGCCGCCCACTCCAGCCCTGCCGCAACCGGAGAAGTCCCGTGCGGACGTCGATGGTGGTTTCCGGGTCGGTGTAGGGACCTGAGGTGTCGTACAGGTCCAGGTGCGCCCCGTTAGACAGCTCCACCCGGCGGGCGGGCACCCGCAGCCCCTCACCCGCTTCGCGATAGACCTTCCGCGAGCCGGTAATCGGGCCAGTGGTCACCGCGGGTGAGACGGTGCGGTCTCGCAGCTGGTTGTCGAGCGCTGTCATTGATCAGCCTTCCTACGCCGGCATTACCCGGACAGGTTCTGCGGTCGACAGCCCCGGCGGTGCCCAGCTGTCCTCTCAGCCCGCTTCGGTGCGAGCTCCCGCGTGCTCAGTTGACTTCACCTGACCGTAGCGTTATCGGCAGCGAGCCCGCAAAAGATGGATGGGTGACATCTCGCCGCGCGTCCATCGGATGCCCTGCCATGACAGGGGTAAGATGATCGTATGACAGCGGTTCGCATTACCGTCACCATCCCTGAACAACTCGCCCGGGACGCCCGCCAGGCCGTCGATGACGGCCAGGCCGAATCGGTCAGCGCGTATGTCGTTCAGGCGCTGCGCCACTATGGGCGCTCGATCACCCTTCGCGAGCTGCTCGACGAGTGGTGGGCGGCCGACCCAGCAGGTCCGCCGTCCGATGCCGAGCGCTCGGCGGCCCAGGCGGAACTCGGTCTTTCCCGGTGACCACACCATTCGGACTGACCCTGGATGCCGGTGCACTGATCGCCGTGGAACGTAGTGACCGACGGTTGCGGGTGTTGCTCGACGAGACCGAGCGAGCAGGCTGGCCGATCGCGGTACCGGTCGGGCCGCTGGCTCAGGTGTGGCGCGACGGTGCTCGGCAGGCCGTGCTCGCCCGGTTCCTCAACGCCAAGGGCGGGGTTGAGATCGTGGAGTGGGATGCCACGACAGCGCGCGCCACGGGAGTGCTGTGCGGGCGAACGGGCACCTCAGACGTGGTGGACGCCTCGGTCGTGCTGTGTGCTCGGGAGCGCAACCATCATGTCGTCACCTCCGACCCGGAGGACTTCGTAGCACTCGATACCCAGCTATCCGTGATCATCGTGTGAGCGGTGCCCAGTCGCAACCGCGTTAGCATCCGACGATGATGCAGGCTTGGTCCCAGCATGGTAGGCAGGTGGGCCAGAGCCATTCTGTGTCACCGGCGGGGCGGCGGGGATGGGTAGCTCCGCAAAGACAGCGCACCGGTGCACCCAGCTGGACGGTGCGGTCTTGTTTTTTGATGGCGTGGCGCTGTCCGGCCAGGGGGTACCAGACGAACGGTCGGTCCGATTGCAACATCATCGATAGCTGCCGCGTGATCTTCGCACCTCATATCTCTATCGAGAAGGTTTAACACCCGATTCGTCGATGGACGGCGTGGTGTTGTCCAGCGAGGAGCCAGACAAAAGATCGGAGTTCCCTGTATAGGGCGGGTATGATCGTCATCTGTGATGCCTCTCTTCTTTTTTCTCAGCTGGAAGAGACGAAGGTCCAAACAGACCGGTTGACCTGTTTAGGTAACTGGGTGGCACGCCAGGACCGGGATGGGCTGTCCTGAAACACGGCCGGGGAGCGGGCGCCTGCCGTCGGGGGTGTTCTTTCGGGGGCAGGGCAGGCGTCGCAACCGTGCGGACGGCTGGAACATCCCGGCCCTGGGTGCCAGGCTGTCACGCTAGGGCTGCCAGGAGGGGCGCGCCAAGGGGTTTGCTTGAGTTTGCTAGAAGTGGGGTGATGTGCCATGGTCAGCTTGACAACCCGGCGACGCTGCCACAGCATCGTGCGTCCTCAAGCAAACCTGAGCAACTAGCTACGGGAGGCGATGATCGTGCGGCTGACGTTCCTGGGTAAGAACACGCAGGGCGGAGGATCACCAACCCTGTTCGCGACCGACCGCGACACCTACGTTGTGCAGGGCTGGCGCGTGCCGGGCCACGAGACCAGCGTGGAAATCCCCACGGGTCTGCTGAAGTATGTGGAGCCCAATACCGGGTTGGCGGCGGCGTTGCACACCACCGGCCGGGATACCTACGTCCTGTCAGGGGCAGCGGTGCGCGATGCTGCGGCATTGGCGCAGATGGACATTCCCGGTCATGAGACGTGCATCGAAGTCGGCAAGGTTCGAGAAGGTGACGTTGATGACACTGCTGCACGGCCAAGCGTTTGACGATCTCTTTCGTACGTTCCACCACAGCGCGTTTCACTTGGAGCTCAAGGATTCCTACCACGTCCCCGAAGAGGCCGGCCCCTTCGAGCTGTTCCTGCAGGGAAAGCCTGATGATTTCTCCTGGCACCAACCATGGCTAAAACTCGTTCGGGAGGCAACGCGGGCGGGCAAGAGCATCGCCCGTGTGCGTGTGGTGACGGTGCCACACGGCGACTACACCCGTTGGGGCTTGAGTGTGGCGCCATTAAACATCGAGGCTGGAGAGGATATTCGGTGGCTACCTCGCCATCGCGCCACAGGAATTGACTTCCCTCCGGAAGATTACTGGCTTTTCGACGGTAACCGGGTCGTGTTCACTGTCTTCGCCGAGGATGGTCGCTTTATGGGCGGGACAGAGGTATCGGAGTCGGAAATCATCGAACAGTGCCGCACGGCCCACCAGCAAGTGTGGGCTCTGGCGATTCCGCACGAGCAGTACGCCTCGATGTAGCGCGGTATCCATTGTCGAGCTCGGTTGTCCAGGCCAGGGAAGTTCTCGGACACAGGCTCCGCGACCTACGAAAAGACGCTAGACTGACCGGGCGGGGGCTGGCCGCGCTGGCCGGGTGGCACAGCTCCAAGGTATCGAAGATCGAATACGGTAAGCAGACACCGACAGAAGACGATATCCGGGCTTGGTGCCACCACTGCCAGGCGCCCGATCAGGTACCGGATCTGATCGCCACCGTTCGCAACATTGAATCGATGTACACTGAGTGGCGCCGTGTGCTTCGAGTGGGTACCAAAAAGCGCCAAGAAGCTTCGATTTCGCTGGAAGCCCAAACGGAGCTGTTTCGTTGGTACGAACCAGTTTTAGTGCCCGGTATTCTGCACACCGCCGAGTACGCAACAGCCGTGATGGCACAGGTGATCGCCTTCTACCGGGTCCCCGACGATCTCACAGACGGTGTTGCCGCGCGCATGCAACGCCAACACATTCTTTACAAAGGCAATCACCGATTTCACTTCATCATTGCCCAGCAAGCCCTCCTTACCACCGTGGGCGACACCCAGGTCATGCTCGGCCAACTTGACCGTCTCCTTACGTTCCTCTCGCTACCCCGTATACGACTGGGCATCATCCCAGTCACCGCCACTTACCAAGTACCGACTAACCAATTCATCATGTTCGACGAGCGCCTGGTCCACGTCGAAACCATCTCCGCAGAACTTGCGATCACACAACCACGAGAAATAGCCCTCTACGCCAAAACCTTCCACCAGCTATCCAAGCAAGCAGTCTACGGCCAAGCAGCCAAAGACATGATCAATGCAAGACTGGCTACCCTGCGTCAAACCTAAGAGTCAGGGGTTTCTACATTTTGCTGGCATTGACGAGAATTTCCAGGTCGGTATGAGCGATCACGGTTCTGTGCACTGACGCAGTCTCGATCGGGTCCTGGTCAGTACCTGGCCCCGGCGGCTCGAATTATGACCCGCCAGGTCAGGCAGCCAGACCTGATCCATCACACCTCAATGGGGTCCGGCCCCGAAGGCCGGAATCAGACGGTGCTTGAGTCCACCATGTATGGAGATCACTAGCCTCAATAGGGTCCGGCCTCGGGGGCTGGAATCAGGGCTTGGGAAAATCGCTGATGCTTGGAGTCTCCACTCAAGCTGGGTTCACGGCGAGCTGGCAGCGCTTGTACGCGCCATTGAGGCGAGCGGTTCACCTGCGGTGATGGACTTCCTCGAGCAAGCCCGCGAACTCTGGACTGCCCGCAGCCGGTAAACGCCGGTACTGTACTTGCTATCCGGTGATAACGACTTGAAATTCTTCCGCTAACCGCCCTGCCGGGAGCTGGGCTGCAGCGGTGTTCGCGGCGATTCGGTCACGTAACTCCGCGGCCAGATTCTGCCGGTTGCCCGTCTGGCTGTGGTGAAGCTTCACCGCGGCAACCTTGCGCTCGAAGGTTTCTGTAACGTCCACATAGTGGTTGGCCTGGGGGCTGTTAATAAGCCAGGCCTCGCGCACCGTCCATGCTTCTAGTCCTTCCTCTTCGCGAAGCGGTAGATGGGCAAACGGGTTACCTGCGTCCGGATAAATCGCACTCAGCGTAATCTCGCCCGTCGCCCGGTGGTCCGGGTGGCAGCTCCGAAAGCGCTGCCAGTTCCACTCGGGGCTCCAGGTAACAACTCGCTGCGGCCGCACCTGCCGAATGAGGCGGACGAGTTCCCGGCGCAGCTGCTTGTCACCCACCCGCAGCTCACCCTCTGCCAGACCGAAGAAGCGGACATCTGTGACGCCCAGCAGCGCCGCTGCCTGCTGCTGTTCCGCGCGGCGAATGCGCGCCATATCCTCACGAGGAACGCTCGTGTTGTAGCCGCCGGTCTCGCCGTTGGTCAACACGCAGTACGTCACCGCAAAACCGGCGTCAGTCCAACACGCGATAATGCCACCAGCCCAGAACTCGGCGTCGTCGGGATGGGCGACGATCACTAGAGCTCGGTCAAACTCATGTTCAGCAAGCATGGCTCCGCAGCTACCTCATTTCTATCAGCACCGGCTCATGGTACCGTGATGTACCTGTCGTGCAGACTAGCGGATTCCGTATTACTGCTGGAGTATTTGGAGGCCAGCACCGGGTTGGCGGCGACATCGCACACCACCGACCACGGCACCTACGTCCTGGCAGGGGCAGTTTCGTTGGTCTGAACCAGTTTTGGTGCCCGGTATTCTGCACACCGCCGAGTATGCAACAGCCGTGATGGCACAGGTGATCGCCTTCTACCAGATATCTGACGATCTGACAGGCGGTGTTACCGCACGCATGCAACGCCAGCGCGTCGTCTACAAAGAAAATCACCGTCTTCACTTCATCCTTGCTCAGCAAGCCTTTCTCACAACTGTGGGCACGGTCGTTTCACGATCACGTGGGGTGGTAGTGGATCGTCAGAGCTGCCCATGATTCCCGGTGCGCCGGCCCAGGCAGGTCATCCAGGTGCACAAGCATCCATGAGACCGTGCGGGAGCGGCTCGGAAGGTGCACAAGCATCCATAAGTCCCCGGTCTCCCCTGTTGGGCGGCCCGTTCCGGACTGAAAAATTGTCACACTGACACCATCAGCCTCAGCGGCCCCTATTTTTCGGACCAGACCGTGTGGGGGCGGGGTCGGAGGGCGCACCGGCGTCCCTGGGGAGTGAGCTTGCTGGAGGCGGCCTGTCTAGGCGCGGGATGCGTCTCGCTCCTGGTGTGCTGGGTCAGTGGTCGATGTGGGTGAGGGGATCGGGGTGGGGCTGGCACCGCAGGTGACGCTGATCCCAGACTAACTATACGATCTTGAAACAGCCGTGCAGCTGTGGGCGACACCCAGGTCATGCTTGGCCAACTTGACCGTCTCCTCACATTCCTCTCGCTACCCGTATACGACTGGGCATCATCCCGGCCATCGCCACCTGCCAGGTACCGACCAACCAATTCATCATGTTCGACGAGCGCCTGGTCCATGTCGAAGTCATCTCCGCAGAACTGGTGATCACGCAACCACGAGAAATAGCCTTCTACGCCAAAACCTTCCACCAGTTATCCAAGCAAGCAGTCTACGGCCAAGCAGCCAAAGAAATGATCAACGCAAGACTGGCCACCCTGCGCCAAACCTGAGGATCTGGGGGACTGCTACATGTCGCTGACATTGACGAGAATTTTCAGGTCGGTATAAGCGATCACGGTTCTGTGCAATGACCAGCCTCGATCGGCTTCTGGTTAGTACCTAGTGAGGCTGCACCTCGGACCGTCGAGGTATCACGTTGCGGCTGCATGTCGTGAACTCGACAGGACCGACATTTTCCGGCACTGAAAATGTCGGTCCTGTCGAGTTCACGACATCGGGCTGCGCAGGAGATGATCGGCAGAGCGCGGTCCGGAACCGGAGCGAGGGCATCCTCCCTGGAGATGCGTCCAGAGTTCGGCTTAAGTGTCGAACTTCTCGAGACCAAGGAGGCTTATTCAGCGATCTTGATCGACGGCTGATCGTTGCAGCTCAGCAGGTGTCTCACAAGATCGATAACGCCGCCCTGAATAAGCCTCAAGGATCCCTACCCCCGGTGGCTGGAATCATGACCCGCCAGGTCAGGCAGCCAGACCTGATCCATCACACCTCAATGGGGTCCGGCCACGAGGGCCGGAATCAGGGCTTGGGAAAAATCGGGCCTGTGAGCTGGGAGTATACTGATCGGTGCGAGGGGTGTCGGCAGGGTGGCATGATCCGGCGGAAGCGGAGTCACGCCGTGGTGGGGCGAGGCGCGTTGACCTGCGTTCGAGCGCTCGCCGGGAACTGAGGCAGCGCCGGACCGCTCGCGAACGTCACACGATCTGTGGACCGGTTGTGGGGAGGCGTCGAGGCCGGCCGAGGGTGCGTACTGCGGCGGGCGCGTGGAGAGGTCCGAGGTCGATCCGGACGACGCTGTCCTCATGCAGGTTCATGACCTCCGTGACGGTGGATTCCAACTCGGCTAGCTCGGCAACGGTGAGGTCGCACAGGAATACCGAATACTGTAGACGCTCACCATGGTCCTCCATCAGGGTGCAGATCCGCCGCAACCGCTTCGGGCCGGCAATGTCGTAGGCCATCAAATACCGGCGACGGGCCACGGTGTCACCTCGTGACCATCGGGATGCACTCCGGCACTTCGCCGATCAGTACCGCCGCCAGCAAACGGGCCTGCACGTCGAGCACCCGACGGTAGCTGATCCGGTACCCGAACACGGGATGGCGGATCTCGGTGTCCAGCCGCCGCTCATAAGCTTTCAGCACGCTCCGCCGTCCGTCTGCGGTCAACGATACCGCTCCGGCCCGCCGGATGAAGTCCGAGGAGGTGATCTCGCCGTTGTTGAGCAGACCGATCACCACCGAGTCGGCGATCAATGGCCGGAACTCCTCAGCGAGGTCCAGCGCAAGTGACGGTCGACCGTAGCGGGAGCGGTGATAGACGCCGAGGTAGGGATCGAACCCCACACCGAGCGTCACCGCGACGAGGTCCTTGGTGAGCATCGAATAACAGAATGACAGTAACGCATTGAGCGGATCCAGCGGCGGTCGTCGATTTCTTCCCAATTGTGAGAACTCCGCGCCAATGGGTTCCGCACCACCCACCAGCATCGAGGGAAACGCCCCGAAGTACATCCGCGCCGCGGTGCCCTCGATGCCCAGCAGGCTCGACAGGGAACCCGCCTCGCGAGCTTGCTGAGCGAGTCGCTTGAGCGCGGCCACCGTGGAGGACACGTCACCGCGAGAGTTACGATGCAGCAGAGTCCGACATTTCATGATCTTTCCGGCGATCATTTGTTGCGCGAGCCCGGTACCACCCTGCGCATGCGCCGCCGTCTGGTGGCGTCGCAGTTCCACATACTTCGAGGGCTGCCCCCAGGGGCGAATCCCTAGGAGTCCACAGCTCAGCGCTCAGGCGTAGAATGGATCACCACTCGGACCACAAGATACGATAGATAGTCACTGTGTCGATCTCATCGGAGATGGCATACATAATGATGCCGGTGTCTAGAAAAGCGGTGGTGAGACTACATAGCGGACCCGATACCGCCCCATTAACCTCTGTCACCTCGCTCATCCTGCGTCCTCGTCGAAGAAGACCGATTCGTCGCCTGCGGCAACGCGGTTCATGTCAGAGGCCACGCCATCGAGTATCTCGGGGTTGCGGCGCATCACCGCTCGCACCCACCAGGTGCGCTGTACTAGTGTCAGCACGGGTTCAAGATCGAAAGTGTCGGCGGCACGAGCGATGGCTGCACGGTACTCCGACTCGAACTGTTCCCGCTCAACTGGGTTCAACGCATCTCGGATCGCCACAGGGGTCTTCTCGACTCCCCGCGCGTACACAACAACATCGCGGTGTCCAACGAGCGACGGCTTCTGGGTAGACATGGCGACTCCGAGCTGACATGGCCTGATCTCGCTGCGGCCGGTGAGAACGCCGATCGCAGCCAGAACCAGAGCGCGCGGATCTTCAGCGAGCCGTCGAGGCTCGCCTCAATGGGGTCCGGCCGCAGGAGCCGGAATGAGGGCCGCAAAGCCGTGACCCTATCTATGTAGGAAGCAATCAGGATCCTAGAGCACCCGGTCCCGACCTCCGTGCGCCGGTACGAACAGCCCCAGACCGAAGTGACTGAGATGTCCCAGGGCCAGCGGACCGTGGGTCGGCTCGGCGAGTTCGATCCGCAGGAACGCCGAGGGGAGGGTGGCCTGGCCCTGGCGGGTATCGTGACGCATCCGGGCCGACGGGCGGTAGCGCCGCCACGACTGCCACTCCTCGTCCAGCACCGTCACCGCGTGCAGCACTGGCAGGCGGCGGTTGGTCAGCTCGGTAGCGACCTCGGTACGGAGGTAGTCCAGCCATCCAGTGTTGCGCTTGGGGTAGCGCGACGGGGTGAACGGCGTCACCGACCGCCAGACGGTGGCCGGGCACGGCGCCACCAGCTCGGGTGCGACTTGGGTGGGCGTGCCGATCCCGGCGGCTCGAACGGTGAGCCGTCAGTCCGGGTTGACCTTGCTGTAGAGCTGCTCGACGCTGGTGAGCGCCGTCAGCTCGTCGTCGGGTAGTCCGCCCGGCACCCAGACCACCAGACCGGTCAGCCGCCGGTCGCTGATCAGCGGAAGGTAGTGGGCGTGCTCGTGGCCAGCCATGGGCTGATCGTCGGCGCTCCGGCCGCCGAGCTGGGTACGCGGGCGGTCCTGGGGCGGCCGGCGGAGTTTGCTGAGTGCACCTTGGCGGAGGAGATCGGTGTAAATCAGCGAATCGGTCTGCGGTGGCAGCCCAGCCTGCAGCACGCTGAACCGCACCACCGTGGCGAGCTCACTGTGCCGACGACGGGGCTGGGGACGAAGCGGTGGGGGAGCCGGGCGAGTGCGCTGGTAACCGAGCAAGTGCGTGCCGGTTGGAAACAGCAGTCCACCCTTGCGTACGTCGACGGGCCGGGCGAGCAGCGCGTCGAGCTGCAGCGGGAGATCGGGGGCCAGCACCGATGCCACCGGGGCGTCGTCGGCGACCGAGTCAGCCACGTCCACCGGTACCCATGTGTCGTGCTGTGCTGGCTCCCAGCCGGTGGCGAGGAAACCCGAGCACACACTGTCGGCCCGGCCGAAGTACGGGAGAGAACCGGCCAGCTGTTCCAGTGCCACCAGCTGCGCGCCAGGCAGCTCGAAGGGCCAGCAGATCCCCAGCTCGGCGTCATGCTCGAACACCGCAACGCGTCCAACGTCCGGTCGACGCTGGGCGCGCCGCTGCGGTGGGCCATGTCCGGGAGGTAGTGCCGGGTATGCGACACGCTGTGTCGGGGGACGTGGAATGTCGGCGGGGCCGCTAACCTCGCCAGCAGCGCGTGCACTGTCTGCTCGTCCAGCTCAGGAGCGCGGGCGCACCATACCGCATACAGCGCGCGCAGCAGCCGCCACGGGGACGGCGGCAGCTCCACCGCCCCCTCGTTGACGTGTCGGCCCCACGGGGTGGCGTGATACCGCCCCCACGGAAACCGCAGCACCAGCGTCGTCGGCATACTCAGGCCTTCTTGGGCGACCACTCGACGGTCAGCGGCGTGCCCTCGCCGAAGAGGTCCCGGCCCTGGGGGATCAGCTCGGCGATCCGCGAGGTCAGCTCGTCCAGTCCCGGGAGCGTCGAGTGGTGCCGGGACCTCTCCTGGCCGACCATTTCCAGATCGCACGCGGTGCGTAGCCGCAGCCCGCTGGTCAGGAAGCGGCGGATCTCCCACAGCGCCAGGGTCTGCAGCAGCTCGGTCACTGGCTGCGGAAGGCCGTAAGAGTACAGCAGCTCAACATCGATGACGAACGACGCGGTGATCGTCTTCGCGGTCCACTCGGTGCGGTGGAACGGGATTGAGCCGTACCCGTCGTGGCTCGCCCGGCTGACTTCCTTAACGGTGTGGAGCACCCGGTCGGACTTGCGACCACCGCTGACCGCGCGTTCCACATTCCGGGCCTCGATGACCGCGGAGATCGCCCGTTCGAACTTCGGCTGGCCCCACCACTGGTTCTGACTGAAAAAGACCCCATGCAGCAGACAGAACGGATCCAGCCTGGCCACGGCGTCGGCCATGTGTCTGCGGTTGAGCGGGGTGTCCTTGGCTAAGCCCAGGCGCTCCCGGACCTCATCAAACATCGGCTTGCCCGCCAGCGTGGCGGTGTGCACGAATGGCGAGGCCAGTCGGTGCGCCTCCAACCGGCTGGAGGTCAGGAACTCCCCGGTACCGCGGCGCACGACGCGCACGTAAGGCAGTCCGGCTACCTCGACGACCGGTTCGTCGCGGGCGGCGTCCCAGGCTGTGGCTTCCAACCGGTTCGCCATCGACTGAACTGACTCCACGAGCAGCGAGGGCACCGGCTGGCCGTTCTCGAAGCGGGTGAAGGTCGCCGCGCCGATGTCGGGAAAGCCCGTGGGCCGTAAGGCGCGGCTGGTCAACGATCCCGCGCCGAACCGGGTGGCCTGCAGCGACACTGGGCGTGCCGCCAGCGCGCCGGTGACCGGCAGCAGGGTATCCACGGTGCTCGATCCGTCCAGGACGCCGAGCACGATGCCCGGTGGCTCTTCCGGCCGGGCCCGCACCGTCAGCCGCACCTTGCCGTGGTGCGCGAGCACCAGATAAGTGACCAGATCGGGCTCGGCCACCCCGTCGAGCAGACCGGTCGTATCGTCGAGGAGCAGCAGCGCACTGACCAGCTCGTGCCGGAAGTGCGGTGGATCATGCCGCAGCGGGGTCCGTCCCGGTGACTTCGCCCACGGCCCGCCACTGACCGGTGCGGAGCCGTCGGCCCGGCTCAGCGATGCCACGAACGTGGAGTGTGCCTTGCCAAGATCGTGGTAGCGCCCCGCCAGCGCGAGCGCCTCCCGCTGGGCAGCGGTCAGCTCGGGGCTGAGTGCGTCCAGCAGCCTCCGGCATTCCCGTTCGACATCAGCCAAGTGCTCAGGGAGCGGCACCCAGCGTCCGTTGGGGAGCACGGACTGCGGATCAGTGTCCACCGCGTCGGGCACCTGCCCGGACGGTGCGACCGGCTCGACCGGGTCGGTGCTCCTTGGCGCGAAGCCCCGCTCAGGCAGGTATCCGCCGCGCGAGGCGTCGAGTATGACCACCGCCATGGGGCGGACATCCTCCGGTCGGGCAGCATCCCAGCGGCCCGAGGTCTGGTCGAAAATCCGGGCCCGGGTACGGCCTTCCCGGATCATGTCCTGCACGTCACGGATCGGAGCGGGGCACAGCTCCACCCTGGCGGGTGCGTCCAGTGGCCCGTCCTCGGGCAGCTCGCGCCAGGCCACCGAGACGGTGCGGTCGGCGCGCTCCCGGATGAAGGGACTGATGTCGATATCGTTGCCCGACAGGTCGGGTGCGGTGTCGAATAGGTCGAGCAGGTCGCGACGGCGCAGGACCGGGTGTATCGGGCGGGTCAGCTCGCGGCCCGCTGCCGCCAACTCTTCGCTGGTCACGACTTGGCCTTCCAGTTCTGCCAGCAGGCCTGTGGTGTGCTCGAGCTCAGCGGTCTGGTAGGGCAGCGGAGGTGCTGGCGGAACGGTCCAGAACAGTCGCGCATTGCTGGCCTGACCGTCTCGGTTGCAGCGGCCGGCCCGCTGCACGATCGACGACCAGGGCGCCACCTCGGTGATCAGCGTGTCGGACGTGATGTCGATGCCGGCTTCCAAGACCTGGGTGGCGATCACGATACTTCCGGTGTCTCCGGGCGGCGCCACCGCGCGCTGAGTGAGGTCCTGTCGGTCGCCGGGGCGGAAGCGGGAGTGCACCAGAACCAGGTTCGCCTCCAGCGCGCCTCCAGCTAGCTCGGTGAACAGCGCGGTCGCCCGCTCCACGGTGTTGAGCACAACGAGGGTGCGCGTCCCGGGTTGATGTTCGGCGATGACGCGTTCGGCGAGGGCGCGCGGGTACTGGCGGGCCTCGACGTCGCCAAGGTGGAGCCGCCGCACGGTGCGGGGTGCCAGGAGGCGCAGGCGCAGAGGTCCGTCCCGGTCATCGTCACCGAGTTCCACGACGGAGCACTCTCGCCGGAAGTCCACGGTGCGCAGCTCGGTCGGGTCCAGGGTCGCCGACATCCACATCGACTGGCACGATACTGCGGTGCCCAACGCCTCCCGCAGCCCCTGCAGCTGCAGCGACGTCAGTAATCCCGGGCCCATCAGCTGCACCTCGTCGAACACGAACTGGACACCGGCGTGCAGCAGGCCAAAGCTCATCGGCCAGGCGCTGCGGCCTTCGGCGAAGCCCCGCATGAGCAGCCGGGACAGCACCATGTCCAAGGTCCCGACGAAGATCCGCTCCTTTTCAGGGTGCATCTTCCAGGCCTGATCATCGGCGTCCTCGCCACCCATCAACACGTGCACCGGAATGCCCAGCTGCAGCTTGCTGAGCCAGCCCTCGATCACCTCGACGGTCTGCTCGACGAGGGCGCGCTGCGGCAGCACGACCACCAGCCAATGCGGCGTTCTCTGTCGAACGACCGAGTCGGGGTGCTGGAGGCGTCGGTAGAGCCAGGGCAGGGCCGCGGCCAGGGTCTTGCCGGTCCCGGTCGGCACCCGCAGGACGTCGGGCAGCCCGTGCTCGGCGAGACCGGTCTGGTACGGGTAGGGCGCTGCACCGCCGGTGGCTACCTCAACCCAGCTGGCGAAGGTTAGAGGTAATGAGCGGAGCACGCGGCACATGCTACGTTCCACCGCTCGGTGGCTGGCTCCCCATTGTGGCCGGCGAGGTGATGCGCGGAGCGGCCAGCCTAACGCCAACCAACAGCCACCGAGCGCAGCACGCACACCGGTGGCGATCTTGGCACTGCCGGAACTTGCGGGAAGGGAGCCGACGGACGTGGCACACAAGGCGGGGCGCGTGAATCATTCGACGTGCCTGAACTGCGGCCGCGCGGACCGCCTCGGCTTCGCCGACGAGAGCGTACGAGCGAGCCGTTACGGTATCGCGGTAGTGGTGGTATGCCAGTGTCGGGTGGCGCTCGTCCGCAAAGTCATGCGAGGGCTGGTTCGGCCTGGACTGCGACGGGTGCACTTTTCCAAATGCTGGACTAAGCTCGTGCCGCAGCTTGTCGAACTCGGGGTCACCGAATTGACCATCGAACGGGTGCAGGGTGGCGAAACTCGCGACCGCAGAGACATCCGTGCGGCGCTGAAGGCCATCGGTCAGGGGCAGGAGCTAACGTACCAACATGTCGATGCAACTGGTGAGCCGATGTTGTGGGTCGCGGACGCGGTCGCGTGGTGCGCGGGCGCAGGAAGTCACTGGCGGATGCGGATCGCACCGATCTTGTACCAGTAGCGGTCTACGAAGACGCAAAACCCGGTCCCAAACCGTCCGGAGAGGAACCGGGCTCACTTCCGCAGCTACTGCCTTGGCCCCTCTATTATGAGGCGACGCACCGGCACGTGCAAGGTGTGGGGCGAGGTTCGGTAGCGAGTCTCATCCGCATACAGTGGGCCGTAGGTGGGTTGGTTCTGGTGCTGCCTAGCTCTGCGCAGCATCGGGGTTCCCGTTGAGGAGGGCGACGATCTGCGCCATTCCCGTGTGGAGCGTGGCGAACCCGTGGGACATCTTCTGGTCCAGGCTGATGATCGCCCGGCTGTGCTCGGCCAGCTCCTGCCGGATGCTAGTGATCTCCTCTCGAATGCTGGTGATTGCTTCGCCCTGTTCCAGCTGGGTTTCCCGCAGGGCGTTGAGGGCCCGGGTGTGGGCGCGCAGCTCGGAGCGGACCTCCGACACGTCATGATCGGCTCCGGACGCCAGCACGCGAGCAGCGGCCGCGTCGGAGCTGGTGAGGGCGACCTGCTCACGCAACTGGGCGACCTCCCGCTCCAGGATGCCTACCCGAGTTTCGATGTCGTTGTCAGAGTCTGCCACGGGCCGAGATCCCTCCTGCGTCATGAGCGTTGTCTGAGGTGTGCTGGAGGATATCCAGGCGCCGGCTCTGGTACTGCCTAGCTCTGCGCAGCATCGGGTTTCCCGTTGAGGAGGGCGACGATCTGCGCCATTCCCGTGTGGAGCGTGGCGAACCCGTGAGACATCTTCTGGTCCAGGCTGATGATCGCCCGGCTGTGCTCGGCCAGCTCCTTCCGGATGCTGGTGATTGCTTCGCCCTGTTCCAGCTGGGTTTCCCGCAGGGCGTTGAGGGCCCGGGTGTGGGCACGTAGCTCGGAGCGGACCTCCGACACGTCACTGTCGGCCCCGGCTGCCAGCACGCGGGCCGCGGTGGCATCAGAGCTGGTGAGGGCGACCTGCTCGCGCAACTGGGCGACCTCCCGCTCCAGGATGCCTACCCGGTTCTCGAGGTCGTTGTCAGAGCCCGCCACGACCCGACACCCTACTGCGGTGGCGGGCGGGCACAGTGGTCAGGGCAGCACGCTCACGCGGCTCGCCCGTGCCCGTCGACCGTCGCCGGCAGGGTGTACAGCAGGATGGCCAGCACAGCGGCGCAGGCGGCCAGCAGGATCGCCGTCCCTCCGCCGGGCAACACCGCGGCCGGATACCAGACTGTCGCCGCGAGCGTGGCGATCGCCAGCAGCACCGCTCGGGCGATCCCCCCGGGGCCGACCTGGGTGCCCATCCGGTTGCACCCGCAATCTGACTCATCGCCCCGGTAGCGTCGCCACCACAGGTGGGCGGCGAAAGCCCCGTACATGGCGGTCTGGCCGGCCAGTGCCCAGCGCAGCTCGGCGGTGCCGAAGACTACCGCCGCCACTGCGGGTACCCCGATTACGAGTTCGACGGCCGCGATAGCTCGGGCGACCGCCACCCCGGTGCCGGCCGCGCGAGCCAGGAATCGGGGTGCCCGCAGGTGCTCCAGTCCGGCCTCGACCAGCAGGAATGCTCCTGCGAGCACGGGTACCCCCAGCAGGATCATGCGGGCCCCCAGGTCACGCTCAGGCTGCCCCGGAAGGCTAACGTCTGGTGAGCGTCTGCGGTCCGACCGCGCACAGCGCGATAGTGGCACAGCCATCGTCACTGCGCGCGTCGGGCCGTCTCAGCTCGCCACCAGCCTCAGCTCGCCACCAGCTCAGTCGGAACGGTGATCACGTCCACCATCGCGCCGTTGCGCAGCACGGTGATCGGCAACCTGGTGCCGATGGCTTCAGAGAAGAGCTGACGCTGGATGCCCTGGGCATTGGTGACCGGCTTGCGTCCCGCGCTGAGCACGAGATCCCCCGCGCGCAGTCCGGCCCGGTCGGCCGGGCTGCCCGGGATGACCTCCACCAGGCGCAATCCTGAGGTCTGCCCCGTCCGTTGCACCACCGGCGCGGGCAGCGGGGTGGGTACCCCGACCAGCCCGAGGTAACCCCGGCGCACCCGGCCGTCGGCGAGCAGCTCACCGATGATCCGGCGGGTCGTCGCGTTGACCGGCACGGCCATCCCGAGCCCGATCCCGGCGACGGCGGTGTTGATGCCGACCACCGTGGCGCCGGCGTCGGCCAGTGCGCCGCCGGAGTTGCCGGGGTTGAGCGCGGCGTCGGTCTGGATCACGTCCTCGATCATCCGCATGGACCGGCCGGAGCGCACCGGCAGCGAGCGGCCCAGGGCACTGACCACTCCGGCGGTCACCGATCCGGTGAGCCCGAGGGGATTGCCGACGGCGACCACCAACTGCCCGACGACCAGCCGATCAGCATCACCCAGGACGGCCGCGGTCGGGGTAGCGCCCGGGGCCCGGAGCACCGCCAGATCCGACAGTGGGTCCACACCCACCACGTCGAAGCGGCTCTCGGTGCCGTCGGTGAAGGCCGCAACGCCATCACGACCGGCGCCCACCACGTGCGCGTTGGTCAACATCAGCCCGTCATCGGTGAACACGACGGCTGACCCTGCACCCGGCCCGATCCGCAGGCTGGCGACGTGCGGGGTCACCGCCGCAGCGACCGAGCTGACCGTCCGTGAGTAGGAGTCCAAGGGATCCACCGGACCACCGCCTCAGAACCGGAAAGAATTACACCGTTGCCTCTGCGATCAACGCTGCCACCCCCTCCGATGTTCCGGCAGCCGCGTCCTGGCTGCTCGCAGCCTCCCGAGTTCGACGGTAGAGCTGTTTGGGTGGCAAGAGACTTTGCTAAGGATACGTGTTAATGGTAGGTCGCCGGAAGATCTTCAGCTCCTTCGGCGACTCGTCGTTAGGTTGGGCTGGCTGGTTGTGGTGTTCGGGCCACGGGTTCAGCTTGACGTGCTGTCAGTATCGCGTAGCAGGCCGGCGAGGCGTTCGAGTTGTGCGAGGGTGGGCGTGGTGCGGTGTCCACGATGTGGCAGATGGAGGTGGTGAGGGGCTGGGTGCTGTGCTTGGGTTGATGCCGGCAGCACGCAGCATGAAATAACCACCGAGGTAGCTGTCTGTGTAAAGTGTTCTCATGTGAGCACGATCGTACCCCATTCGGGCTATAGATTTCACTCCTCGATAAAAGTTACTCTGGGGATGACATGTCGACGACTCCCGACTGATTGAGACTCATGTAGAACTTCTTTAGAACAAGATTGCAAACCATATCGGTGCAGGTCAGATACGTGGTAGCGGGCACGTCCGGTCTGGGCACCTTGTCTCGGTCCGGTGACGCCGCGTTACAACGTGGTGGGCCACCGGACGCTCTCGCTGCGAGTTGAGAGAGTAGGCAGAAGCGTGAGTGAAGCGAACGATCGGAATAGTCAATCGGAAGTGCAATCCCGCGGCAGCGGCGTCTTTCAGAGTATGGATCCACCGATGTTCATGGATCCACCAAAACGGTACGCCGCTTTCATCTCTTACTCGCACAGTGCCGATGGTGAGTTTGCTCCCGCTCTACAGCGAGGGCTTCAGCGGCTTGCCAAGCCCTGGAATCATCGCCGCGCTCTCGAAGTATTCCGAGACCAAACGGGACTCGCCGTCAGCCTCGAGCTTTGGCCCAGCATCTGCGCCCCCCTAGACGGGTCCCGATGGTTCGTTCTACTCGCCTCTCCCGAAGCCGCTCGTTCCGACTGGGTAGGCAAGGAGATCGAGCGCTGGGTGGCGACTAAGGGCCCCAGAAATATCTTGCCCGTGCTTACCGAGGGTGCCTGGGTTTGGGACGCGGAGACGAACGACTTCGATCGAGATGCTTCTACCGCCGTGCACCCATCACTCTACGGAATATTCCGTTCAGAACCTCTATACCTCGACATGAGGTGGGCTAAAAACGAGCACCAACTTACCCTGCGCAATGCGCGTTTCCGGGATCGCGTGGCGACCCTCGCAGCACCTATGCACGGTATCACGAAGGACGAGCTCGAAGGTGATGACGTCCGTGAGCAGCGGCGGACCCAGCGGCTCAAACGAGGCGCGGTTAGCAGCTTAACCATCTTGCTCGTCTTGGCTGTCATGGCCAGTCTTATCGCCATTCAGCAATACCGAAATGCCATTCGGCAGCGTGACCAAGCCATCTTCAACCAGCTTATCGTCCAAGCGGACCGTCTGCGCGACACGGATCCATCTCTCGCGGGCCAGCTTGACCTCGTCGCATACCGCATGACAGCAACTTCAGATCTCTACACACAGCTCCTATCCACGGAGAACACCCCTTTATCCACTCCGCTCACCGACCACACCGGACGGGTCAATTCTGTGACGTTTAGTCCAGACGGCCGCACTATGGCCAGCGCGAGCTCCGACAAGACGATCCGGTTATGGAACGTGGCCGACTCCGCCCGCCCGGTGCGTCTTGGTCAGCCCCTCACCGGCTATGCGGGCGAGGTGTTCTCCATCGCCTTCAGCTCTAATGGCCGGATCCTAGCCAGCGGCGGCGGGGACGGCACCCTCCGTCTCTGGGACGTTGCTGATCCCTCGCACCCCGCACCACTGAGCCGAACGCTGGTAAGCCAAACCGCCCTGGTGTCCTCCGTCATGTTCAGTCCCAACGGCCGCATCCTTGCCGCCACAGACCTCGGCAGTAAATTCATAGGTCTGTGGGACGTGACCGACCCTACTCACCCGATGCTCCTAGGCCAGGGTCTTACCGACGGGAATACCCAATTTGACTCGCTTGCCTTTAGTCCAGACGGACGTACGCTCGCTGGTGGTGGCAGCAGCGCAACGCTGAGAGGCTTATGCAAAACTCTAATTATTCCCAGTCGGGGCTTAGTTAGGGGTCATTGAGGCTTATTCAGCGATCTTGATCGACGGCTGATCGTTGCAGCTCAGCAGGTGTCTCACAAGATCGATAGTGCCGCCCTGAATAAGCCTCATTGGTTCCGAAAGCTGGCGACACGCCGCATGAAATAACAGGCAACGGCTTCTCCGACCGATAGAAAGGAGGTGACGAAACCACTCTCTCACGACGGAGAAACCGTTGCGGTTCGATCGTATGTCAGGACTGGACGCTGAGCAAC
>JAFAPC010000147.1 GCA_019247305.1 Pseudonocardiales bacterium | reverse complement strand
GTCCGGGTGGTTGGCGCCGATCCCGAGGGCTCGGTCTACTCGGGCGGATCCGGGCGCCCCTACCTGGTCGAGGGGGTAGGCGAGGACATCTGGCCGCAGACTTACGACAAGAACATCTGCGACCAGGTGATCGCGGTCAGCGACGCCGAGTCGTTCCGCATGACCCGCAGGCTCGCGCGCGAGGAAGCGCTGCTGGTCGGCGGCTCCTGCGGCCTGGCCGTGGTCGCCGCACTGCGGGTGGCCCAGACCGCCGCCCCGGACGACGTGATCGTGGTGTTGCTGCCCGACGGCGGCCGCGGCTACCTGTCGAAGATCTTCAACGACGAGTGGATGTCGGACTACGGTTTCCTCACCAGCGAGACCGCGGAGCCGAGAGTGGCCGACGTGCTCGAACGCAAGCAGGCTGAGCTGCCGCCGTTCGTGCACTCGCACCCCGAGGAGACCGTACGCGCGGCGATCGAGAGCCTGCGCGAGTACGAGGTCTCCCAGCTGCCCGTCCTGAACACCGAGCCGCCGGTGATGGCCGCCGAGGTGATCGGCTCGGTCAGCGAGCGCACCCTGCTGCAGGCTTTGTTCTCCGGTGATGCCCACCTCGCCGACCGGATCGAGGCACACATGGTGGCACCGCTTCCGACGATCGGCGCGGGCGAGTCGATCGGGTCTCTGATGCAGGCATTAGCCGACGCCGACGGCGCCATGGTGCTGATTAATGGCAAGCCAGCGGGTGTGGTCACCCGTCAAGATGTACTGGGATTCCTGGCTGGGCGCTGAGGACGGGCCCCGCTAATCCGCTAGCGTGATCGGCGTGTAACTGCGCCAAGCTGTCTGAGTGAGGGGATTCACATCTGATGACGACGTTCCAGCCGCCTCAGGATCCCTGCCCCGAGCTGGACAGCCCCCCGTTCGGGCCACCGCTGTGTGTGCCACCACCTCAGTTCGGGCGATCATCCCCTACTACTCTGGTGCGGGAGCCCGCCCGATCGCAGGTCCCTGAGACGGGCGCCAGTTCGCGGATTTCGCAACCAGAGCCGCTAAAACCACAGACGCCACCGGGACCAGAGGCACTGGCGGACTTCGGGGCCAGGGTGATCAGCTTCCTGGTGGACTGCGCAGTTCCGGTGGTCGTGCTGAACCTCCTGCTTTCCCTCGGTGCGCTCACCGGCCCCGCAGCGTGGTACCTGGTGCTCGCTGTGCCGGGTTGCCTGGGGCTGGTGGGCTTTGGTGTCTGGAACTCCGGCTACCTGCAGGGCACTACCGGACGAAGTCTTGGTCGCCGGCTGGCGAGGACGAAGCTGGTCACGATCGAGACTGGTCAGCCGCTGGGATTCGGTCGGGCGCTACGGCGCCAGCTCTGCCACGGGCTGGAGTTCGGCATCGGTTACCTGCGGCCGCTGTGGGACAGCCAGCATCAGACGTTCGCAGACAAGATCATTGGGGCGGTCGTGATCCGGACCGATGTCTCCAGTAGGGTAGCGAGGTGACAGGCTTCGCTACCCGCGCGATCCACGCCGGCCAAGACCCGGATCCTCATACCGGATCGGTGATCGTGCCGATCCACGCCACCTCTACCTTCGCCCAGGATGGCGTCAGTGGGCTGCGCGGGGGATACGAGTACGCGCGCACCGCCAACCCCACCCGCGCCGCGTTGGAGACCTGCCTAGCCGCGCTGGAAGGAGCCCGGCACGGCCGGGCCTTCGCCTCCGGGATGGCGGCCGGCGACGTGCTGCTCCGGGCGACCTGCCGGCCGGGTGACCACATCGTCATCCCTGACGACGCCTACGGCGGCACGTTCCGCCTGATCGACAAGGTGTTCCGGCGCTGGGGGATTGAGCACACCGCCGTCGGGCAGGCTAATCTCGACGCCGTGGCCGCCGCGATGCGCCCGACCACCCGGTTAGTGTGGTGCGAGACGCCTACCAACCCGCTACTCACTATCGCTGACATTGCGGCGCTGGCCGGTATCGCGCACCAGGCCGGTGCCCGCTTGGTGGTGGACAACACGTTCGCCACCCCTTATCTGCAGACCCCCCTGGAACTCGGCGCGGACGTGGTGCTCCACTCGACCACCAAGTACCTCGGTGGGCACTCCGACGTTATCGGCGGCGCGCTGATCACTAACGATGCCGCGTTGGATGAGCAGGTGGCCTTCCTGCAGAACAGCGCCGGTGCGGTACCCGGGCCGTTCGACGCCTGGCTCACGCTACGCGGGATCAAGACTCTCGCGGTGCGCATGGAGCGACACTGTGACAACGCCGAGCGGATCGTCGCGGTGCTGCAGGCGCACCCGGCGATCAGCAGCGTCCACTACCCCGGCTTGGAGACCCATCCTAACCATGAGGTGGCCGCCAAGCAGATGCGCCGATTCGGTGGGATGGTCTCGTGCACGGTCCGGGGTGGTGCCGCGGCGGCGTTGGCGGTCTGTGCCCAGACCCGGGTGTTCACCCTGGCCGAGTCGCTAGGCGGGGTCGAGTCCCTGATCGAGCACCCCGCACGGATGACGCACGCCTCCACCGCGGGAACGCAGCTAGAAGTGCCCGCGGAGCTGCTCCGGCTATCGGTAGGCCTTGAGGACGCTGAAGACCTGATTGACGACCTGCTCGCGGCACTCGGGTAGCTCGCGGTTTAATCGCCCAGTGGTCTCGTCGCCGGTGGCGGGGACTGTGGGACGGGCGGGGGCGCCACCGGTAGGTCGGCGCTGTTCAGGCAGCCGCCGATGAGCTGGGCGCCGCCGGGCACCAGCACGTAGCTACCCGGATCGGGGCAGCCCGCCCGCTCAACCGTGAAGACCGCGGCGCCAGCGAGCACCGCGGCCACCCCCGCCGTGACCACGACAGACACCCACCGGCGGGCCATCCTACCTCTCCGGACTGACAGCTCAGCACCGGAAGGGTTCGGCCTTGACGACGGCGACGGTCATCAGACCGCCATTGGGCAGTTCGTAGTGACGGTCCTCGCCCTCATGGGCGCCGATGATGGCCTTACCCAACGGAGAATTGGGTGAGTAGACCTCCAGATCGCCGTGGGCCACTTCCTCCAGCGAGCCGAGCAGAAAAGTCTCGGTCTCATCGTCATTATCAAAGCGCACGGTAACCACCATTCCCGGGGCAGCTACCCCAGACTGGGCCGCGGCCTCGCCGACTTTGGCCACGCGCAGCAGCTCCTGCAGTTGGCGGATCCGGGCCTCCAGCTGGGCCTGTTCCTCCCGGGCGGCGTGGTAGCCGCCGTTCTCCTTGAGATCGCCCTCCTCACGGGCGTCGTTGATCTTCGCGGCAATGACTGGGCGGTTCGCCACCAGCTCGTCGAGCTCCTGCTTGAGCCGGTCATAGGACTCCTGGGTCAACCAGGTTCCCTGGGTTTCGCTCACGGTCACCACTCCTCCTGATCCGACGTCCGCTACTGCGGGGCGGAGCACACCGCGCCGCTGGCGTGGCAGCCAACGGCCGGAACGGAAAAACACGGCCCTGCCCCGGGGCCGTGCGTATCCTCCACGGTAACATGAGGTGTCCGGTCCGTCCTCGACCTTACGGGTGACGAAGTTCAGATCGTGCCTGTTCAATAGGGCTTCACAAATCACTGAGATGGGGTAGGAACGAGATAGGCGGGCACCTGAAGCGAACATCCGTAGACGTCAGCGGTAACCGGTGGCCGGGAAGTGTGCACTACGGTGGAGAGCACAATCGGACCGGCTGCGGGGGGCACGTACAGCTCCTTGCGCCCGGTCTCCTCCCCGTCTTGGGAGCGGGCCCGGACGATACACACGGCAGGATGCGAGGGATCGTCCCGGATCACGGTCAGCCGCAGCTGCACGGCATTGCCGCTTACAAGCGTGAAGCCTAGTACCTCGCTCCGTATCGGCGTGGTGCCGAGGTTGCGGTAGCCGATCACCGCGACCACCAGGGCGGCCAACACCGTGAGCAGCAGCCCTATCGGCACGACCACCCGGCGGCGGCCACCGAGGCCCTCCCGTCCGTAGCGGCCCTTGGGAAGCTGACCAGCGACCACGGCGTTGTACCTCCTTGACGGCCTGCCGATCCGGCAGGAACAACAATGGTCCCAACGGCAGCGGGGAAGGATGAGCAGGCGTCCATGGCTGAGCAGCTGCGAATGATGGCGGTGCACGCGCATCCCGACGACGAGTCGAGCAAGGGCGCCGCAACGATGGCTCGATACGTCGCCGACGGTCATGACGTGATGGTGGTCACCTGCACCGGCGGAGAACGTGGCAGCATCCTGAACTCCTCATTTGAACCGGCAGATCTGGTGGAGCACCCGGCGCGGATGAGAGCGTTGCGCCGTCAAGAGATGGCCCGCGCAGCGCAGATTCTGGGCGTACAACACCGCTGGCTAGGCTACATCGACTCTGGCATGCCGGCAGGGGGCATGCCGGCAGGGGGCATGCCGGAGAGGGGCATGTCAGAGGGTGAACTGCAGCCGCTGCCGGACGGGTGCTTCGCGGTGGTGCCGCTTGAGGTCCCCACTCAGGATCTGGTCCGGGTGATGCGCGAGTTCCGGCCGCACGTGGTGGTGACCTACGACGAGAGAGGTGGCTACCCGCACCCCGACCACATCCGTTGCCATCAGGTGTCGGTCGCTGCGTTCGACGCCGCCGGTGACCCGGAGCGTTTCCCCGACGCCGGAGCGCCGTGGCAGCCGCTGAAGCTGTACTACCTGCACGGCTTCTCCCGTCAGCGGATGCAGACGCTGCACGACGCGTTGCTCGCGGCCGGCGCGGAGTCGCCGTTCGGCGAGTGGCTGACGAAGTGGGACTCCTCGCGGCCCGACATCATGCAGCGGGTGACCACCCGGGTACCGTGTGCTGAGTACTTCCCGGTGCGGGACGAGGCGCTCCGGGCGCACGCGACCCAGATCGACCCGGCGAGCCGGTGGTTCTCGGTGCCCCACGCGCTGCAGGCACAGCTGTGGCCGACCGAGGAATACGAGCTGGCACGGTCACTGGTCGACACCACACTGCCTGAAGATGACCTTTTCTCCGGTATCCGGGAGCGGGTGTACGCATGACCCTGCTGCTGCCGACCGATTTCTCGGTGCTCCCCGGCTGCTCGGCCGTCAGCGTCGAGGTGCTGGCGCCGCCCCCTAAGCCCAGTCCGGATCCGGGTGGGCAGGGTGCGGATTTCGGTAAGGCCGCGCCGGTCGGTTTGGTGGTGCTGCTGCTCTTCTTCCTGGCCGTGGGGCTGCTGGCGCGGTCGATGAACAAGCACCTACGTCGGGTTCCCCAGTCTTTCGAGCCCCAGTCTTTCGAGAAGGATCCCGACGCTGGACCGCGTACGGAGTGATGGTTCCGCGGTGCCACCGGGCCAGGAAGGATAGCCGACATGGCGAACCGGCTCGCGAACTCCACCAGTCCCTACCTGCTCCAGCACGCCACCAACCCGGTCGACTGGTGGCCGTGGTGCGATGAGGCGTTCGAACAGGCGGCGCGGCGTGACGTCCCCGTGCTGTTGTCCATCGGCTACGCCGCCTGCCACTGGTGCCACGTGATGGCGCATGAGTCCTTTGCGAACGCGGACATCGCGGCGGTGATGAACGCCAACTTCGTCAACATCAAGGTGGACCGGGAGGAGCGCCCCGACGTCGACGCCCTCTACATGGAGGCAACCCAGGCCATGACCGGCCACGGGGGATGGCCGATGACCTGCTTCCTTACCCCTACCGGCGAGCCGTTCCACTGCGGTACCTACTACCCGCCGTCTCCCCGGCACGGACTGCCCGGCTTCCCTGAGCTGTTGATCGCCGTGCGTCAGGCCTGGGCCAACCGTGGTGATCAGGTCCGGGAGGCGGCCAAGCGCATTGCCGGGCAGCTCGCCGAACGCTCCGCCCCGTTGACCGAGTCCGCGGTGGACGACCAGGTGCTGGCCGCTGCGGTCGAGAAGTTGGCGGGGGAGTTCGACCAGCAGCACGGCGGGTTCGGGGGCGCTCCGAAGTTCCCGCCGTCGATGCTGCTGGAGTTCTTACTCCGCCACCACGAGCGGACCGGTTCGGAGCCGGCCCTATCCATGGTCCAGCGCACGTGTGCGGCGATGGCTCGGGGCGGGATGTATGACCAGCTTGCCGGTGGCTTTGCGCGCTACTGCGTGGACGGCGCCTGGGTAGTGCCGCATTTCGAGAAGATGCTCTACGACAACGCCCTGCTGCTGCGCGTCTACACCCACCTGGCTCGGCTGACCGGATCGGCGAGTGCTCGACGAGTGGCCGAGCAGACTGCGACGTTCCTCCTCGAGGAGCTGAGCACCGCCCACGGTGGCTTCGCGGCGTCACTGGACGCTGACGCCGCAGGTCAGGAAGGCTCCACCTACGTATGGACGCCGTCGCAGCTCGTCGAGGTGCTAGGGCCTGCTGACGGTCAGTGGGCTGCGGAGTTGCTGATGGTGAGCCCGGCCGGAACGTTCGAGCACGGCACGTCGGTGTTGCAGTTGCCCGCCGAGCCTGATGACGCAGCGCGCTGGGAGCGGGTGCGCGCCGCGCTGCTCGCTGCCCGGGCGCTGCGCCCGCAGCCGGCCCGGGACGACAAAGTCGTCACCGAGTGGAACGGGATGGCGATCACCACGTTGGCTGAGGCGGGCGGCGTGCTGGGCCGTCCGGAGTGGATCGCTGCGGCGGCCGGCGCGGCGGAGCTGATTCTGAGCACGCATCTGGTGGATGGTCGGCTGCGGCGCAGTTCCCGTGACGGCGTGGTGGGTACGGCCGCCGGGGTGCTGGCTGACCATGCCTGGCTGGTCGAGGGCCTGCTCGCGCTGCACCAGGTCACCGGTGCGGACCGCTGGCGCCACGCCGCGCTACCCATCCTGGAGCTGGCTCAGAAACATTTCGCCGACCCCGACCACGCGGGGGTCTGGTTCGATACCGCTGCCGACGCGGAGGCGCTGTTCCGTCGTCCCACCAACCCCACCGATAATGTCACCCCAGCGGGCGCCTCCGCGTTGGCCTGCGCACTAGTCACCGCCTCGGCGTTGACCGGTTCGGAGACCTACCGCGCGGTGGCGCAGGCGGCGCTGATGCGGGCCGGAGCGGTGCCGGCCAAGGCACCGCAAGCTGCCGGGCACTGGCTGAGCGCCGCCGAGGCGCTGGCGCACGGACCGGTACAGATCGCCGTGATCGGCGCCGCTGGGGACGGCGCCCGCGCGGCGCTGGAGGCCCAGGCCCGGTGGGCAGCACCGGGTGGAGCGGTCGTGCTGGCCGGGGAACCCGGTGCGGAGCATCCGATGCTCGCCGGGCGGGGCCTGGTGGCGGGTGTTTCGGCGGCCTACGTCTGCCATGGGTTCGTCTGTGACCGGCCGGTGACCTCCCCGGAGGATCTCCAGGCCCAACTTCGGCGCCCTTAAGGCGCCGTTTCGCCGTGGGCGTACCAGACGCGCTCGACTCTGCAACCGTAGTAATGCTGTAATCACTACAAACAGGAGGCGAGTGAAAGGACAACGCCATGGTGGGACGAGGACGCCCGCACGGGGTGCGCTCCGGCGGCCGGTGGCACGGGCGCGGTGGCTGGCAGCAGGCTGACCTTCCGCCGGCCGAGGATGCCAAGGCCTGGTTCGCGGGGCGGTTGCCGGATGGCTGGTTCATCGGTGAGGTCGAGGTCAGCGCGGACCGCGAGGAGATCATCGTGGTGGGTGAGCTACCCGCGCTGGACGAGGAGTTCACCGACGACGCCGAGCGCTCTGCAGCTGAGGCCGGCCGGATCAGCCGGTTCCGGGAGGACTCCCGCGACGAGCGGATCGAGATTGCCCGGCAGGCCGAGCACCGCTACCGGCGCAAGGTGTCCTGGGGTGCCCGGTTGGGTGGCACCGAAGAGATGTTTACCACCCTGTCGGTGCCGGTAATGACCCGGTTGCGGCAGCCCGAGCGGCTGGTGCTCGACACCCTGGTCGACGCCGGGGTGGCACGGTCTCGGTCGGAGGCCCTCGCCTGGGCGGTACGACTGGTCGGCGAGCATGCCCAGCAATGGCTCGGCGAGCTCAAGCAGGCCATGGCATGCGTCGATGACTTGCGCGCTCGCGGCCCCGAGCTCTAAGCGGCAGCATGGTTGCCAGAGAGTCTGACGGTAGTGAGGACACGATGAGCCTGCAGCAGTGGACGGCGGTCGACAACTACATCGCCGGCGCACTCGTCGAACCCGATGCGGCGGTGGCGGCTGCGCTCGCGGCCAGTGACGCGGCCGGGCTGCCAGCCATCGGCGTCTCACCCACGCAGGGCAAGCTGCTCAATCTGCTCGCCAGGCTGGTCAGCGCGCGCCGGATCCTTGAGTTTGGCACGCTCGGCGGCTGCAGCACAATCTGGCTGGCCAGGGCGCTGCCGCCAGACGGCCGCCTCATCACCTTGGAGTCTGTGCCGAAACACGCTGAGGTGGCGCGCGCTAATATCGCCAGGGCCGGTCTTGCCGATCTGGTGGACGTGCGCCTCGGCGAGGCGCTGGACACGTTGCCGCAGCTGGCTAAGGAACTCGACGACGAGCACGCCGACCCGTTCGACCTGGTCTTCATCGATGCGGACAAGCCGCACAACGCCGACTATTTCACCTGGTCAGTCGGCCTGACCCGACCCGGTGGCGTGATCATTGTGGACAATGTGGTGCGGGGCGGAGCCGTGGCCGACGAGCACAACGCAAACCCCGACGTGCAGGGCGCGCGGCGGCTCACCGAGGTGATGGCCGCCGACCCCTTGGTGAGCGCGACGGTCATCCAGACGGTCGGCGTCAAGGGCTACGACGGTTTCGCCATCGCGATCGTTGGACAGTCGGCGTAACTTTGGCCTCGACAACAAGCTGGCCAGCCCACGGCGTATGGCACCGATGTCCGGTCCGATAGTTCACGAACCATTCCCGGTGCACGGCCAACCCGGCCGAACGCAGCAGGCTTCGGACTTCACGCTGGCTGAACACGTGCACCTCGGTGGTGATCATGCGACCGCCGACGTTCCTGGTGGCCAGGTAGTCGCCATCGCCACGCCCGATGATGTCCTTGGCGAAGTTCCGGAAGGCGGCGGCGAAACCGTAGTGGGCGGCGTTGTAGCGGTTGTTTACGTCGAACATCAGGCGCCCGCCGGGTGCGAGCAAGTCCGCGGTGTTTCTCAACGCCAACTGGCGGGCCTTTCCGTCCAGGTGCCCCAGCACGTTCCACAAGCAGGTGACCAGAGAGAACCTTCCCTTCAGCACGCTCGGCGTGTCTGCCTGCGCGATGTCCACAAGCACGAGGTGGGAGGCGCCCACTGCGCTTGCCAGCCGTGCCGCGCGCACACCGTCGCCACAGCCGATGTCGAGTACCGCAGGGGCCGCAGGTGCGTGCACCACCACAATGTCGTCGACCGCGCCGAAATAGGCCCGACGCGTCGCGACAACCTCGGCGTACTGCGCGGCGAGGTAGTGGTAGAAGGTTCGCGAGTCGAGCACTTCGCGGATGGGAGTGGTCACAGTGCGCCGTGAAAGCATGTCGTGTCCACTCACTTCCTGGTCGCTGAGTTCCGTTCACCGCCGGGCACCAAAGTCAGGCCGCGATCGTCCGTTCCACCACGTCGGCGACTTGCCGTGCGCCCCGCACGCCGATCAGCGCTGCGTACCGGCGCGCGAGACCATCATCTGAGGTGGACAGCGCACGAACCCGTTGGGTCAGGTGCTGGTAGACCGCTCGGTCGAAGCCAGCGCTGGCAATTCGTTGGTAGATGTAGCCGATCGCGGCCTGCTCACCGAGTTGTCGTCGCTGCGCGAGCGTGTTCTGGTCGATGACCGTGGTGGGCCAGTCAAGGAAGCCGCTGGAGGTCTCGCCGGTCCCGCACGCGTCGAGTATCAGCCGCGCGTTCAGCATCTGACTGAGGTTCTGCGGTGGCAGCAGCACGGTGGGATGGCCGAGCGCGCCCGCCTCAAGGATGGTTGTCATCCCCGGGGAGGTCAGCAGGAGCGAGGAGCTTGACAGCAGCGCGAGGAAATCAGGGTGCGAGAGTGTGCCCACCGGATCGCACGACGCATAGGTATTCTGGAGTTCCTCCCGCAGCCCTTGTGGCACGTTCCCGGTCACCACGACTGGCCGCCCTGCGGCGGTTAAGCCCTCAAGCACGGCAGGCAGCACGGCTGCGGGATAGGCCGCGTCCTCCGCTTTCAGGCTTGGCGAACCGACACCGCCCACATTGACCACAATCGGGCCGCTGGGCGCGGCTTGTTGTGGAACCGACGACACGATGGCCTCGACCCAGCGCAAGTCACGAATCCGCCGCAGCTGTGCCCAACACGACTGCGGCAGGCTGGTGCACAGTTGCGCGCAGTAGGCCGATGCGTCCACCGGGACAGGGTCGGCCGCTGTCCACAGATACGGCAAGCTGTCTACGTACACGACAGGCACATCGCATTGATGGAGCATATCCGCGATGAGGGGGTCCAGCACCACGAGTGCGGCCTGGATCGTGTGCCGACGCACTATTCGGTGCAGTTCATCGACATCGGATGGATAGTCATGCTGAGCCACGCAGTGCACCTCTGTGAGCACGTCAGCTCCCAAGGTTGTGCCCACCTTGATAAACGGGATGCGGAGCTGTTCGGCCATTGCTGCGAGTTTTCCTGCGCTGCCGTAACCAAAATCAGCGCCACAAATGATCACGTTGCCGTTCATGCCTTCTCCTCTTCCTCAGCCATCGGCTTCAGAGCGGTCACCAGTTCAGGATGCTCGATCATGTACTCGTACTTGCCGAACATGTAAGGACTCTCGCACACTGGCAGGTCGATCGGCCGCCGCGAGGGCGTCGCAGAGAAACGTACCAGCGCTGGCCAGGCACGTGGCCCGGACCCAGTCGAGCAGCTCATCCAGGCGGTGAGGTGGAGCATCAAAGGCCGATCGGTACCCGCGGTAGAACGCGGCCATCGCCATCGGATCCGGGGCGCTCGCACCATCCGAGAAAGCCCATTCGACCAGCGCCAACCCAAGGTCACTGACTTGGGGACCGACATAACACCAGTCCCAGTCGATGATTCCCGTGATGCGGTCGTCCTGGTCGAACAGGACATTACCCGGCCGGAAGTCTCCGTGGCACAAGCATATTAAGCTGCGGTGTGCTCTGGTCTGTCGCGCATATGCGTCCACAGCGGCGACAAAGTTCGCGCCCCCCTCATAGTGAGCTGCGATCTCCGTAGAGTTTTCCACCACACGATCCAGCTCCGACCACGCGGTGCGGAGCCTGGGGAAATCGCACTGGTAAATCTTTTGTGATGTGATCAAACAAGATCATCTCGCGAGTCGGATGACACCGGACCACGGGTTGAGGCGTCGCCGGTAAGGCCGTCAGCCGTCCCCATCGTCGAACAGGGTGGCTGGTCCCCAGTAATAGGGTTTCCCGACCCACATGCCATCGACCTCGGTTTCCAGCGGGAAGCCCTTGTCGGTCGTCATGAGGACATCGGCCTCGGCCATGATTGCATGCGCGAGATGGATCGCATCGTAGTTCTTTATCCCATGATGTAGGGCAAGGTCGCGCGCCTTCAGCGCGACCGCGCGCGTGAACTCGACAGGGGTGTGGCGAGGGTTGTCGAGGATGCCGAGGAGGCGGCGCTCCAACTCCTTATCGACCGACCCCGACCGGGGCTGTCCTCGACACTCGACAAGCAGGAGAGGTGAGACGATGAGTTCGGCCTCGCCAGCATCGACTGCCTCGATGACTCGCCCGACCGTCTCAACGTCCTTCCCGATGATGAACCGGCACAGCGTGTTCGAGTCAAGGTAGATCACCCCGGGTGAGTCAGGACGTGCCACGCAGTCGCTCCAGGTAGGCGTCAACGCTCTCACCGTCGGTCAGATTCGGCGCGATCCCGCGAAGCTCCCCAAGTCGCTGGCCGGCGTCCGGTGCTGGGAGCGCGGTAAACCGTCGCGCCTGGACGATCAGAGCTTGGTCGTCCGCGTTGCGCGCGATCCGGCCCCAGACCTCGACGTGTTGACCGAGGTGGTTCTTGACGTCGTCGAGTTGGTCGGGGCCGAACTTGACCTCGACGCGGCG
>JAFAPC010000115.1 GCA_019247305.1 Pseudonocardiales bacterium | reverse complement strand
ATCGGCTGGGCGACGGGAGCCGTGTGACGCGAGAGCGTCACGCACGGTTCAACGAGCGCCGGGGGGCGCAACTCCCCCCGGCGACTCACCTGCCAAAACCGACACATTCTGTCGCTTTTGGCACACAAACAGCGATCATCCCAGGCGGGAGGCACCACGTAGGGCAGCCGAGCTGGGCTTGCGGGTGACCGACCTGATGGTGGCCACGCTCCCGCAAGGACCTGCGGTCAGGACCAACACACCGCCGCCACTCGCTGCGCCGGACTCCACTCCCCAGCGGCTGGCCAGACACCGAATCCGCCGACGCGCAGCGGGTCTGCCCACGGCAGGCCGTGAGAAAACGTGACGCACACGCCGAAGTTTCGACGACCTAGTTGATCTAGTACAGCGGCCACCGCTCGCCGCTATTCGGAGCCAAATAGCGGTTGCGATGACGTGGTGAGCACCATCCCGTAGGTGCACATGCATCCATGAGACCGGGCGGGGGCTGGGGTCGGAGGGTGCGCCCGCGTCCCCTTGGGGACCTGGCGAGCGGGGGGCCTAGTGCCGTGAACTCGACGTCGACCCGGGGTCCTGGGGTGGGCCGCCACGTCGGCTCGATGGCGTTGGCCTGCTCGCGGCCAGACACGTAACCCCTTAGTGGAAAGGGGACGGCGTCGATGGGGGAGTGACTCCTAAGACTTCGGCCCATAGGCGGCGGGCTGCGGCCGCGTGGGTCGGCAGGGCGGCTTGCGCGAGGCGACGCACGCTGGCAAGGCCGTACCCGTACTGGATGTGGATCGCGAGGCCCAGCGCCTCGAGCGCGTCGGTGCACCCGGCGTCCACCTGGCCGGCCGCTAGGTGCGCTTTGGCGCGGCCGAGCAGCGCGCCACAGCGGTAGCGGTGCAGGGTCGGGTCCAGCTCGGCGAGCGCGGTGTCGCACGCGGCGAGGGCATCGCCATACCGGCCCAATGACACCAGGTTGGAACTCTCGTAACAGGCCAACCTCGTGGGGTCAAACGCGCAGACCTCAATCCTTGCCGGATCGGGCTCGTATCCCGCCATCACCTCACGGGCGGTCTCCAGCCGGGTTCGGGACCCTCGCTCATCCCCGAGGATCGCAAGCTCTCGGGAGGAGGCCGCCGCAGCAAGCCCACGAATGATGGGGCTCACCGCACCGTCGTTCGACGCGCTGACCGCAGCGTCGGCGAACTCCGCCGCCAGGGCCGGACTGCCCTCACTGAAATTGGTCAGGAACGCCCGGCAGACCAGCACGAGAGCGGCCAGATCAGGGTCCTCGTTTTCCCGCGCGGCATCCTGGGCCAAATCCAAGTACGGCAGCGCCTCGGCGTACCGCTCCAAGTCCGCGTAGAGCACCGACGCGGTTGAGGTCGCTGATATCCCCACTGCCCGCAGCAGCTCGCAGCGCACCGGCGGGAGCTGCCAGCCCGGGTGCAGATTCAGGATCAGCGACAAATGCGCCCGGCTCACCTCGAAAAATGCAGTGGCTGCCATGGCTTGGGAGTAGCGGCCGTATGAAGCTGACATCGCGAGGAGATGACGCGCCGTCTCCGGGGCGACTGTGTTGCGGCGGCGCCATTGATCGCCCCCGAGCGCGGGAAACCCCGCTGACACCGAACGGGTCACCGGCGCCAACCCGGGCAGGCCGCTGTTCAGGGACATTCCCCCAGCGCCAAAGGGCCCAGCGCCAAAAGGCCCAGCGTCAGTGGGCCCGGTGCCGGAGGGCAGAGCGGCGAAGAACCGTTCCCGCTGGGCCTCGGTGGCCTTCTCTAAGGCCTTATCCAGCGCACGACGCAACGCCAGGCTCAGCGCGTAGGTGCCACGCTCGGCGTTGCCGATCGTCCGTTTGGTGAACCCCACTTCTTTGGCGAACTTCTCCCGGGGCAAACACAATCCCACTTCCCGGAACAGCCGGATCCGGCTCGGTGTCCACTCCACTAGCGCAGCGTAATGCCGACCACGCCAACGGCCTGCACGCGGCCCAACAACACACGCGGCGGCTCACGGGATGTGCCACAGCCGCACGGTGTGGTCGTCGCTGGCGCTGGCCAGGGTGTGCCCATCCGGGCTGAACGCCACCGCGTCGACAGAGCTGGTGTGCCCGGCCAGCACCGTGATCGGGGCGGGCTGGGGCGGGGCGGAGTGGGCCTGGTGCAGCGCGATCCCGCCGCCAGTCAGGCTGAGCTCCTCGACGGCGTCGTCGAGCCCGACAACACTGACCGTGACGTCCATCCGTGCCCGTGTCCTCGTCACTATTGATACGACAAACAGTACCTAGAGTAGGCCCATTGTCACGGTGACCGAATTCAGCCCTGGGTAGACGGCTAGGGCCGGTTGTGGTTGACCGCTATCAGCGCACGGCGCCCGGCCTCGACGGCGGCGTCAGCGTCCCTCGTGACCGGCCGCCCGGGCTGGCCGCGTGGTCAGCTCCGACGGCGCGATCTCCAGGGCATTGGCCAAAGCCTCGATCAGCGAGCGGCGATTCAGGGCGCGTTGTCCGCGTTCGAGCCGAGACAGGTGGCTTTCGGAGATCCCCGCCAGTCCGGCGACCACCACAAGAGTCTTGCCCCGCGCGCAGCGGGCCTGCCGCAGCCGCCGGCCGATCGTCACCGCGTCGTCGCCCGCACCCATCGCTCCACCTTACCGTCTTACCGTAGCAGCTCGTCCCGGACCGCTCGACTTCTGTTGCCTATTGCCGCCTCTTGCCGCCGAGTTCGACAGGAAAGCTGTCGGGGTTCACCCGAGCAGCTCTGAGGTCGAACTCGGCGCGCTGGGCGCACCTGCGATCGGCGCGAGATCGAGTGCTAGCGTCCGACCCGCACGGTTGGCGGCGCGTGGTTCACCTGGTCCTTGAGCAGCGCCTTGAAGGTGGCCAGCACGTCGTCGGTGTTCTTCCCGTATACCTCGAAGAAGATCACGCGGCTGTAGAGAACATAAACTGCCCGGTACACTGGCTGCGTCGAGCCGGGGGCACTGTCCATCACCATGACGCGCTGCATCGCGTGCTGGTAGTCGGCTTTGAGCCCGCTGTGGAGCTCCCTGGCGACGATCATGTCCGTCACCCTCGCCGCAGCCTGCGGGTCGGGCATGGTGAACGCGAACATCCCGATCGTGTTGGCGCCGACGGTGCTGCCCTTGTACACCCCATCGATCATCGCACCGGCCTGCAGGGCATCCACGAGGAAGTCGGGCAGTAGATCGCTGGTGCTGAGCTGGGATAGGCCGAACAACCTGGTGTCGCCCCGGGGCTGGCCGGGTGGGTCGATCGTGGCGTGGGCGGTGTCTACCGGTTCCGGGAGTGGGGCCGGCGGGGCGGGAGCCGCTACGCTCGGCGGGGAGGCGTCGATCTCATCGCTGCCGGTCCGACCCGGTCCGGAGGTCAGGGAGTACGCCACGCTGGCGCCCACCAGCCCCAGCACCACAACCGCCAGCACCGTGATCCCGAGGACCTGTTTGGGCCGGGACTGCCGCGCCGGTGTCCCGAACCCCTCGCTGCCCTGGTGCCACCACGCGCTCTGGTGCTCGGCCAGCGGCGGAGGCTGGGTGTGCGCCCAGGGGGGCGCCGAGCTGGTGCTGGTGTTGGGCTCGCCGAAGGGCGCGCTGACCGGCCGGAATAAGTCCGGGACCTCAGGGTCCGGGGGAGAGGTGTCCCACCGGAACGCGGGCGGGAACGGGCTGGTTGCCTCGGGTGCCTTCGCTGCGGGCGACTCATTCGGCTTCACACTGCCACCCCCAAGGGTCATCGGGTCGGTGGCACATTGTGCACAGCGGCCACTCTGCGTTCACGCCCGACCTGCTACCGCCGGCTGAGCCGGCGATCGGACCACCGCCGGCAGCCGGTGTTAGTCTCCCGCCCGTGCCGCTGCCTCCGAAGGCGCATCCGAACACCGGGTTCGCGTGGCTGCGGATGATCGGCGCGCTGATCGTGGTGGTCGATCATTCCGCGCCGCTGACCGATGCCGCACGTCTGACGGTCTTCCCCATCTCGTGGAACCTCTCGCCCGGCTATATCGCCTTGATGGGGTTCTTCGCGATGAGCGGCTACCAGATCAGCGACAGCTGGCGGGAGGATCCGTGCTGGTGGCGCTTTAGCGCCAAGCGGGTGCTGAGGTTGTGGCCGCCGCTGTTGCTGGTGGTGCTCGTCACCGCCCTGGTGATCGGACCACTGGTGTCGGTGCTGGGCCCCTCAGAGTATTTTTCCGCTCGGGCCACCTGGGGATACGTTGTCCACAACGCGGGGCTGTACACGTTACAGCATCGACTCCCCGGGGTTTTCGACCACAATCCCTGGCCCTGGTCGGCGAACGGCTCGATCTGGACGCTGCCCATGGAGCTCACCGGCTATCTGTTGGTCCTGGGATTCGGTGCCGCCGGGCTGTTCCGCCGGGCGCCATGGTTGACAGTTGTGCTGATGCTGACGTTGGTCGGGCTGGACCGCCGAGGTGAGGCGAGTATTGGCAACCCCGGACGTGACGGCTCGTTCCTGCAGGTGCCGCTCGGGTCGATGGTGGCGTTCCTCGTCGCGTTCAGCATCGGCATGGTGCTGCACACCTACCGAGACAAGGTTCCCTTGTCGCCTTTCGTGGCGTGGTCGTTAGTCGGGCTCCAGATCGCCGTTCACAACAGCAAGGCCGACGCGGTGATGCTGCCATTCATGGCCGGTTACGGCGCGCTCGTGCTCGCGTTTCATTGGCCGGCTCGTCTGGAAGGCTACGACTCATGGGTATTCGGTAGCTACGGTTTGTACGTGTGGGCGTTCCCGGTGCAGCAGTTGCTCATTATGGCCGGCGCCACGACCCAGTGGTTGCTGACGGTGACCGCGTTGCCGCTAACGTACCTGTGCGGTTGGCTGTCCTGGCGTTACATCGAAGCGCCGACATTGTCGTTGCGCTGTTACCTCCCGCGCTCCGAGCGGCGCCGTCCTCCGCAGCATCCCAACTCCCGCCCGCGCAGCCCACGGCATCGAGTAGCGCAGCTGCGCCAGCGGCCCGAGCCGGCGCAGCGGGCGGCGGCCGTGCCGGCAGTCTCGGCGTAACCTGGCAACATGGCGCTATTCGGACGCGACAAGACCCGTATGGTGACCGCTGAGGAGGCGCTACCCGGGCGGTCCACCCCGATGCCGGTGACGCAGCACCACGCGGTGAGCGGCCACCGCATGGTGCCTCCGTTCCCGGACGGCCTGCGCACCGCGGTGTTCGGGATGGGGTGCTTCTGGGGCGCTGAACGGATCTTCTGGCGCACCCCCGGGGTGTATTCCACCGCGGTCGGCTACGCCGGTGGCCACACCCCGCATCCCAGCTATGAGGAGGTCTGTTCCGGGCGGACCGGGCACGCCGAAGTGGTGCTGGTGGTCTTCGACCCGGCGCAGATCTCCTACGTCCAGTTGCTGCGGGTGTTCTGGGAAAGTCACGATCCGACGCAGGGCATGCGGCAGGGCAATGACCGGGGCACCCAGTACCGCTCCGCACTTTACACAACCGACGCCGACCAGACCATCGAGGCGCAGGTGAGCCGGGCAGCGTACCAGCGAGCGCTCACCGCCGCCGGGCGCGGCCAGATCACCACCGACATCGCTGCCCTGCGCGACTTCTACTACGCCGAGGACTACCACCAGCAGTATTTATCAGATGCGAAAAATCCAAACGGTTACTGCGGCATCGGTGGTACGGGTGTTTGCATGAGTGGTTGAGAATTGCTAGGTGGGCGCCGCCATGGACCAGATTCTCACCTGGGTCCCCGGTCTCGATCTGGTCCCCGCCGAGGAGACGGGGGGCCCGCTGTTGGTGGCCGACTCGTGGCTCGTCGAGGACGGACGGGTACGCGGACTGGAGTGGCACCGGCGCCGGTTCACCGCGGGCTGTGCGGATGCCGCCGACGTACCCGAGGCCATGGTGGCGGCGTTCTGGCGGGCGGTGATAAACCGGCTGCCACGTCACGGTGACCTGTTCCCCAGGGTGGAGTTGATCGGCGGACCGGAGGTCCAGCTTCGGCTGCGGATCCGGCCCGCTCCCCAGCGCGGCACGCGGATCAGGATCTGGGTTCCGCCGGGCGAGGACCCACGCCACACACCCCGCCGCAAAGGACCCGACCTGGACGTACTGGGTGGGCTGCGCTCGGCGGCAATGGACGCCGGGGCGGACGACGCGTTGCTGACCACCCGCTCCGGCCTGGTGCTGGAAAGCGGCACGGCCAGCCTGATGTGGTGGGACAACGACAGGCTCAATGTTCCCGATCCGTCGCTGCCCATCCTGTCCGGGGTGACCACCCGGCTGATCCAACAGGCTGCGGCCGGGCAGCACATCGACGTGGTGCACCGGCGGTCCCGACTCGAGGAGCTGGACGGCCGGGAGGTGTGGCTGGTCAACGCCCTACACGGGGTGCGGCCGGTGACCGCTTGGGTGGGTGCCCCTGTGTCTGCAGGGCCCGCGGACCGGGCCGCGCGGTGGCAACAGTGGTGGCAGGCCGCAGCGGTCCCGCTCCAGGCGGCTCCGGTGTTCGTCATGACCGTTGCGGGCCTGCTCGCGTGGGTCAGTATTTGCCGTGCGGATTGGATGGGGGTGCGGTGCGGGGACCGTAGGCGGCGTGCTCCAGCCACGACCCCAGGGCCGGGACCGCGGGGGACATCACGGCGGCCAGGCGCTGGCGCAGCCGGGTCACCGGCGAGCGGGGTTTGAGGTGCGCCAGCGCAATACCCGCCGCGTCGCTGTTGTACTGCGCCGCCGTGTGGCGGTCCCGGTCGAACCGTCCGATGGTCTCGGCCGCCCTGGCCGGGTTGGCTGCCGACATCGCGGCCACGACGGCCGTGGCCGCCGCGTCGCCGTCGGCTATGCCGCTGTTCATGCCCCGCGCGCCCATCGGTGGGAACAGATGCGCGGCATCGCCCACGAGCAGCACCCGGCGCCACGGGTCGACGAAGGTGTCGGCCACGACCTGGAGGTAGTGGTATTTCGACACCCACAGGATCGAGTTGAGGTACCGGCGGTCGATCACCTTCGGCAGCCAGCGGCGCACCGCCTCGTCGGTGGCGAACTCGGCCAGGTCGTCGTCGTCCTTGCACTGCAGGTCGATCTGGAAGCCGCCGGCGAACGGCACCCGCAACACGTTGCGGCCGTCCATCGCTGGGTGCTCGTAGTGAAAGACCCGTTCGAGCAGCGCCGGGTCCTGCGGGTCGTCTTCGACGTCCACGACCACGTGGAAACCGTCAGATCGCTTGCCCCGCATCGCGATTCCCAGCTTCTGGCGCACCGCGGAGTGGGCACCGTCGGCGGCGATCACGTACTGAGCCCGCAGCGGCCGACCGCTGGCCACTAACGTGACCTCGTCCGCAGCGACATCCACGTCGGACACTTCAGCGTCCCAGACGATATCCACATCAGCGGCCTTACAGGCGCTGAGCAGGTGGCGTTCGGTCTCCACCTGACGCAGGCTGGTGAACGGCGGCAGCTCGTTGGCGGGGACGACGGGATAGGTCTTGGCGTAGACCTGGCGTCCCCGGTACAGGGTGCGCCGGGTCCGCCAGACCACCCCGTGGCCGACGATCTGCGCGGCCAGCCCGGGGCTGGCGATGTCGAGCAACCGCAGAGATTCGTGATGCACAAACAGCGCCCGGCTGCCGGGCCGCACCCGGTCCTCCGGTTCGGCCTCCAGCACGGTCACCGGCAGGCCAAACGAACGGAGTGCCAGCGCCGCGCTCAGCCCGACCGGGCCGGCCCCGACGACGATCACGGGATCCATGTTTTATCTGCCTTGCTTCTGGCGGCCGGCTGGCGGCCGGGACCTACTCGCCGATCGGCAGCCGCTGGACGATGCCCAGTCGGTTCCAGGCGTTGATCGAGATGATCGCCATGATGATCTTGCTGAGTGTCTCGTCGTCGAAGTGCCGCTTGGCTTCGTCGAACACCTCGTCCGGCACGTGCCCGTCGCTGATCAGCGTGACCGCCTCGGTCAGCGCCAGAACCGCGCGCTCCTCCTCGGTGAACAGAGCCGTCTCGCGCCACGCGTTGAGCGCGTAGATCCGCCGCTCGGTCTCGCCGGCGTCCCTGGCCTCCTTGGTGTGCATGTCCAAGCACAGCGCACAGCCGTTCACTTGCGAGGCGCGAACCTTGATCAGCCCCCCGAGCGTCTTGTCCACGCCGGGATCCGCCAGTGCCCTGTCGAATGCGGCCAGGGCCCTTTTGCCGGCCGGATAAGTCTTGCCGAAGTCGATCCGGGCGTCAGTCATGAGTTGTGTTCTCCCATCTTTTGTGGTTCCCGGTCCTCATCAGCCCTACCGCGATTCCTGCAGGAGGTGCCCGAGTTCCGGCCTGCGGACCTTCCAGGTCGAGGTACGCGGAACGTCGTCGAACGGTATCTGGACCGGGTCGGACATCGGGTCGAGGTCCTCGGTGGCCTTCCGCCAGCGCGCCATGTCCAGCGGGCGCTCGCCACGGGTGCACACGACCGGGACCGCGCTGCCGTCGGCTCCCTTGACGATCGCCACCTCGCGCAACTCCTCCAGCCTGGACATCAGGATGTCCTCGGCCTCCAGATTGCTCGGCATCGACTCGATCTGGTCGATCTCCCGGTCCAACAGGTAAACCAAGCCCCATCGGCCCCGGAAGCCCATGTCACCCATCCGCCACCACTCGCCGTTCAGCTCTTCGGCATACCGCTCCTCTTCACCAAAGTAGGTAAGGACGCGGCTGCGCAACTTGGCTTCCAGGTGGCCCGTTTCACCGCGCTTGACCGATTTGCCGTCCGGGCCGACTACCCGCAGCCGGGTGAACCCGGGCAGTGGGATGCCGACGCAGCGGGCGTTGTCCTTGCTCGCGCTGCGGCGGGTGTACCAGCGGGCTGTCACCGGCCCGGTCTCCGACTGCCCGTAGAGCTGCACGAACACCGGATTGGTGCGCCGCGACGCGGCGAGCAGCCGCTGGATCGTCCTCGGGTGCATGGCGTCGAACGTGCCGCCAAAGATCCGGATGCTGGCCAGCGGCGCGTTCGGTGCGTACGCCAGGTCTTCCCATTCGATGTAAGTGTTCGGGTGGGTCTCCACATATCCGGGCCGGGTACGCACGAACAACGGCCCGATCGCGTCCGGGGCGTGGTTCACAGCGATCACCAGCGGGTTGCCGTAATCAAGGAAGACCCGCAGGGCATGGTAAAACCGCGAGTGCACGAAGGTCATGCAGAAGCCGACGGGTTCGCGGCCACGGATCGGCCAGGCCATCAGCTTCTGCGGCAGCAGCCGATGCCACAGCGTGTTGGGGCAGTGCACGACCAGCTTCGGCAGGCCGGTGGTACCCGAGCTGTGCGTGATCAGGGCCGGTTCGCGGCCACCCAGCAGCACCGGCTCCCGGCGCGGCGCATCGGGGAACGTGTCGAGCGCCGTGGCGCCCGGCCGGTCGTGTCCCGCGCTGAGCAGGACTCCCCTGATCGGTTCGGCCGGTGTCGTCCCGTCCCACACCTCGTCGAGCTTGTCACCGTCGGTGATCAGCCACGGATTGTCGAGCCTGCGCAGCAGCTTCGACACCACGATGGCGTCCAGGTCGGGGGACAGCAGCGCCGGTACGGCGCCGAGCCGGGCGAGGGCGCACGCCAGCAGCGCGATGTCGAAACTGTTCGTCTTGTAGATGGCCACCCGCTGACGCGGCTGGATACCCGCAGCAGCCAGTCGGGCAGCGAGTTGGTCAACTTTGTCGGCCAGCCTGGCCACGGTGTACTCGACCCCCTCGTCCGGCGCCAAGTGCAGGGGCTGGTCGAGCTGCACCCGAACGGCACCGCGGCGCGCCGCAGCGTCGTGGAACATCAGGCCGATGTGGAAATGCTTCGTCGCCCTCAAACGTCGCAACATGGAATGATCCTCTTCTTGTGCGGTGTCACGACTAGATGATCCGTTCCCGCAGCATGTGGCGGCGGAGTTTGCCGCTCGCCGTCCTCGGCAGGGTTTCCACTAGGTGCACCGACCGCGGCACCTTGAAAGCAGCCAGTTGGCTGCGGGCCAGCGCGATCAGTTCGGCTTCCAAGTTCTCCGGTGGCAGGTCGGAGGAGGCCGGCACCACAAACGCGCGCAACTTCGTCGCGCCGGAGACGTCCGGTACTGCGGCGACCGCGACCTCGCGAACGTTGTCGTGCGTGCCGAGCAGGTCCTCGACCTCGAGTGGGGACATCGTGATTCCGCCGACCATCTCCATGTCGTCGACCCGGCGGACGTGGGTGTAGGTGCCGTCGGTGTTGCGCACCACGCGGTCCTTCGTCAGCAGCCAGCCGTCGACCAGCACCTCGCTGGTCGCATCCGGCCGGTTGAGGTATCCGGCCATCAGGACCGGGCCGCGGACCCGCAGGTCGCCTTCGGTCCCATCGTCCACTGGATCGCCGTTTCCGTCGGTCACTCTGACGGAGAACTCCGGTACTGCGCGGCCGATCGTGCCGGCCACGTTGAAATCTAATGAATTGGCAGTGGCCGCGCAGCCGATTTCAGTGGCGCCCAACTGGTTGAGCAGCGGCGCGCCGAGGAACTCGGCGGCCTCCTCGGCCAGCTCGGCCCTCAGCCGTTCGCCGCCCGCCACGGCGGCTGTTACCGACGAGAAGTCGCTCGGGTCGGCGTCGAGGATCATCCGCGCGTACCAGGAGGGCACCGCGTAGAGCCGGGTGACCCGGTGACGGGCGACCAGTTCGGCCGCCACCGGCGGCGTGAGCCGTTCGGTAGCCAGTACCACCGACGAACCGGAGTAGAGCGGAAAGACGAACGAATTGCAGAAACCGTAGGTGAAGTACAGCTTGGACACCGAGAGCGTCACGTCCTCGGCGGACATCTGCAGGCAGTCCCGGCCGATGGTGCGGTGATAGACGGCCGGATTCCCCTGGCGGTGCACGACGCCCTTCGGTGTGCCGGTGGTGCCCGAGGTGTAGTGCACATACAGCGGTTCGTCAGTGAACACCGAGTTCGACGGGGGCGCGGCGGCGGCCTGGGCTAGCAGCCAGTCCACGTCGAGGCAGTCGGAGTCGGTGAACCGCGCCACCAGGTCGGCGGTGGTGATCACCAGGGCTGCGTCGCAGTCATCTGCCATGAACTCGTGGTCCGTGGCCGGCAACGCCGGGTTGACCGGCACGGCCGTGCCGCCGATCCGCGCGCACGCCAGGAAACAGACTACCCAGCCGACGTCGTCCGGCAGCGCGATGAGCACCCGCCTGTCTGGGCCGATCCCGAGCCGGGCGAGCACCGTTCCGGCACCCGAGGCCAGGTCGTACACCTCACCGTAGCTCCACGACCGCTCGGCGGTGTACAGTGCCGTGCGGTCCGTCCAACCGTTGCGGTCGGCCACCGTGACCAGGTCTTCGGAGAGGTTCACGGCGGTCATGAGGTCGGTCCCCGCCCGGACACGGCCCGGACGTGCGCTCGGCATCTCGCGTCCTCCTCCGTCCGCTGGCCCGAACCAACAGCTCGCAGGTAATGAGGACGAGCAACACCCGGTAAGTACGACATGCTCAACCGCGATCGGGTGAACGCATGCCGTCTACCGGGATAGCGGCTCCTCGGGGACCCGGGTGTGCAGTAGCGTCACCCGATTGGCAGTGAGCAGTGCGAACACCGCCAGCCCGCCGAGGGTGAGCCCGCATATCAAGGTGGCCATCGGTACCGCTGTGCCGGCTCCGAAGGCTCCTACCAGGGGAGCCGCCACCGCGCCGAACAGGTACTGCAGCACGCCGAGCAGGGCCGAGGCGGTGCCGGCCTGCTCCGGACGGCCGGACAAGATGAGCGCGGTCGCGTTCGGCAGCACCAGGCCGGTGCTGGCAACCACGGCGAACAGCGCGGATAGTACGGTCGGCAGGCCGAGCCCGGCGAGCACCGCCGTGATCAGTCCGACTCCACCGAACGCCGCGAGAACCACGCCTGCGGCCAGCAGCCGGCGCGGGGGCAGCCGGCGCACCAGTAACCCGTTGAGTTGCCCCAGCGCTGCGATGCCCAATGCATTCACCCCGAACGCCACGCCGTAAAGCTGCGGGCTGAGTCCGTAGATCTGCTGCAGCACGAACGGCGACCCGGCGATGTAGGAGAACAGCGCCGCGAATACCAGCCCGGAGGCGAGCGCGTAACCGATGAACCGGCGGTCGGCCAGCAGCTCTCGCATGACCCGCCCGGTGGCGTGCAGTCCGCCTCGACACCGGGTCGGCGGCGGTAGTGTCTCGGGTAGCCCGAAGCCGGCACCGATCAGCAGCAGTACGCCGTAGGCGGCCAGCACCGCGAACAGTCCCTGCCAGGGCATCACCTGGATCAGCTGGCTGCCGATCAGCGGCGCCAGGATCGGTGCGAGGCCGTTGAAGAGCATCAACAGGGAGAAAAACCGGGCCAGGGCAACGCCTGAGTAGAGGTCACGGACGATCGCGCGGACGATCACCAGCCCGGCTGCCACGGCCAGCCCTTGCACCAGTCGCAGCCAGGTCAGGGCCGCCACCGAGGGCGCCAACGCGCAGCCGACCGAGGCCGCCACGTACACCGTGAGCCCGATCAGCAGTGGCCGGCGGCGGCCCATTGCATCGCTGCATGGTCCGGCCAGCAGTTGGCCGAGCGCAAGCCCAGCCAGGCACGCGGTCAAGGTCAACTGTACGCTGGCCTGGCCGATCCCGAAGTGCTGGGTCAGCTTCGGGAACGCGGGCAGATACAGGTCGATCGACATCGGCGCGAAGGCTGTCAATGAACCCAGAATCAGGGCCAGTCGCAGCCGGCTCGCTGATGTCACCGGCGCGATCGTCGGTGAGGTGATCACGGTAAAACTCCCCCAGACGAAACTCTTTTCGGACGGTACCGAGGACCGCGAACAGGTGTGCGTGTTCTCGATGTAGAGCTGCAGAAAATCGACTAAAGGTAAAACGCATATGAAGGTAGCCTGCATTGCGATCAAGAAGCTATGAATTATGTCGCGCTCAGCTACAGATTCGAGCATGCTTGCATCGAGATCGTCAACCGGCAACCACAGGGAAGGAGGACGAGCAACACCCGATAAATACGTCGTGCTTAACCCCAGATCGGGTGACTTGTGTACGATAGAGCCGCAGTGCAGTGACCGAACGTGACTCTTCCGGAGATACCGGTATCCGATGGAGATCATCAATCACTGTGCGTAGCTGTATTACTGCTTCCGGCTGAAGCCCCTTGCTCCACGCTTTCACCCGATCGGCCTAGAATTTGACGTACGTATGGGATGTCGCTCGCCCTCTTTACCGTGATGGTTCGCATGAGCGGGCAGGGGGCGGATACCAAGGCTTAAGGCTTTGGGTGGGGACGGAAGCGTTGGCCATGGTTGCACAGCAGGATCTCGCCCGTGATGGATGTGTTGCGCAAATCCAGCGGCTAAACCCGAGAATGGATACAACCACTGACTTCGACGTACGGGCCTGGCGTAGCCTTCCCGCGACGCAGCAGCCGGACTGGCCCGATCCGGTGGCGTTGCGCGACGTGCTCACCGAACTGCGTGGCTACCCCCCACTCGTCTTTCCGACCGAATGCGACCAGCTGCGGGCCCGGCTGGCCGCGGTGGCCAGGGGTGAGGCGTTTCTCTTGCAGAGCGGGGACTGCGCGGAGACCTTCGACGCGGTCGCCGTCGACCAGATCAGTAACAAGATCAAAATTATGGCGCAGATGGCCGCGGTGCTCACCTATGCCACGTCCGTGCCGGTGGTGAAGGTCGGCCGGATGGCCGGCCAGTACGCCAAACCACGGTCCAGTCCGGTCGAGACGCGGGACGGGACAACCCTGCCCGTCTATCGGGGCGATGCAGTGAACGGCGTCGAGTTCACCCCCGAGTCGCGGACCCCGAATCCGGAGCGGCTGAAGCAGATGTACCGTGCCTCGTCCATGACGCTGAATCTGATTCGTGGGCTTCTCGCCTGCGGATACGCCAATCCGTGGCAGGCGCACAGGTGGAATCGGGACTTCGTGGCACTCACGCCGGCCGGCCAACAGTACCGGCGACTGGCCAGGGAGATCGACAAGGCGTTGCCCGTCGCCCGCGGCAGTGGACTGGACAGCAACTTCGCACCGGAGACCGAGTTCTACGTCAGCCACGAAGCCCTGCTGCTCGACTACGAGGACGCCATGACGTGCCCCGACCAGGTCACCGGTGACCTATACGACCTGTCCGCGCACATGGTGTGGATCGGTGAGCGCACCCGGCGACTGGACGGAGCGCACGTCGAGTTCGCGTCTGGAGTCCGCAACCCGATTGGTGTGAAGCTCGGCCCAGCGTCCATTCCGGACGACGTGCTCGCGCTGATCGACAAATTGGACCCGGAGCGGGAACCGGGCCGGCTGACCTTCATCACGCGGATGGGCGCGCGCCGGATCCGGGACGTGTTGCCCACCCTGGTGGAGAAGGTGACCGCTGCCGGAGCGCAGGTCGCGTGGGTGTGCGATCCCATGCACGGCAACACGTTCGAGGCGCCGAGCGGGCACAAGACCCGCCGGTTCGAGGACGTGTCGGACGAGGTCGCCGGCTTTCTCGAGGTGCACAGGGCGTTGGGCGCCCATCCCGGCGGCATCCACATTGAACTGACCGGTGACGACGTCACCGAATGCATTGGCGGCGGAACGTCCGCGGACGATCTACACCAGCGGTACGAAACCGCCTGCGACCCACGACTTAACCGTAGCCAGTCGCTCGAACTGGCATTCCGCATCGCGGATCTGTACCGCGACAAATGAACATATCCATCAAAAAAATCGAAAATATCCAAAAACGGTTAACTACAGGAGCGACCAATGACCGGTAATCGCACCACGTTGGACACCGCGGGCCGGGCCAGGGCGTTGCGCAACCTACACCGACCCGGCCAGCCGTTGCTGCTGGCGAACGTGTGGGACGCCGGCTCGGCCACGCTGGTCGAGGAGGCCGGACTCCCCGCGGTCGGAACCAGCAGCGCGGCGGTGGCCGAGGCGCTGGGCTACGCCGACCGGGAACAGGCCCCAGTGGACCGGATGTTGGACGTGGCCGAGCGGATCGCCGCCACGGTGTCCATTCCAGTGACCGTCGACGTGGAGTCCGGCTACGGCCTGGAACCCGACGAACTGGTGCGGCGCCTGCTGGCGGCCGGCGTGGCCGGCTGCAACCTAGAGGACACCGACCACCGCGCGGGCACGCTGGTCGACGAGTCCATCCAGGCCGAGCGGCTGGGTGCGCTGCGCGCCAGTGCCGATCGAGCCGGCGTGCCGCTGGTGATCAACGCCCGGGTGGACGTGTTCCTGGCCGCCTATGCCAAGGCTCAGGATGGCCGGGTGAACGAGGACGACCTCGTCGAACCGGCGCTGAAGCGGGCGCGCGCCTATCTCGGTGCGGGCGCGGACTGCGTGTATCCCATCCTCGCCCACACCGAGGACGCGCTGCGCCGGTTCATCGACGGTGTGTCCGGCAGGCCGGTGAACGTGCTGTGTTTGCCCGGTGGTCTCGACCCCGCCCGTGCCGGCGACCTTGGCGCGGCTCGGGTGTCGCTCGGCCCGGGCCTGTGGCGTGCCGCGCAGGGATGGCTGCGCGAGCGCTTGGCGGTCCTGGCCGAGGGCCGGTCCCCGTACTGAGCGGTGACTGCCGCCATGCCGGACCGGAGGGCCGAGCGCCCAACCAACAATCCGCATTCAGCGAGGGGAGACACCTCGAAATGCGAACGATCTTAATCGACAACTACGACTCCTTCACCTACAACCTGTACCAGTTACTTGCCGAGGTAAACGGATCGTCACCGGTTGTGATACGCAACGACGCCGACTGGTCGGCAGTGCGGGTCAAGGAATTCGACAGCGTAGTGATCTCTCCTGGCCCCGGACGACCTGACCGGTCGCGAGATTTCGGCGTAAGCGCCCGTGCGGTCAGGGAAAGTGGACTGCCGGTGCTGGGTGTCTGCCTCGGCCACCAGGGTATCTGTCACCTCTTCGGCGGTAAGGTGAGCCATGCCCCGGAACCGATGCACGGGCGCGTCTCTCCGGTCCACCACAACGGTGTGGAGATCTTCACGGGTATACCCTCGCCTTTCGCCGCTGTACGTTATCACTCGTTAGCCGTGACCGCGTTGCCCGACCAGCTCGAGGCAATCGCCTGGACCGACGATGGGATTATCATGGCGGTCCGGCATCGCATTGCGCCGATTTGGGGCGTGCAGTTCCATCCCGAGTCGATCAGTAGTGCGCACGGACGAGAACTGCTGACCAACTTCCGAGACCTTGCGATGGCATCTTCGGCTGTGGGGCGAGCCGGCTCAGTCTTGGCCACCCGACCCGAGCAGGCGGAAGCCGGGTATCAAATCCACGTCCGACGGCTCGCGGGGCTGCCCGACGCGGAGACCGCATATCGCGAGCTGTTCGCCGCCAGTAAGTACAGTTTTTGGTTGGACAGCAGTTCCGTCATCGACGGCTTGTCCCGCTTCTCCTTCATGGGTGATGGTACCGGTCCCCTCGCTGAGTACGTCACGTATCGCGCTGTAGATGGGGTCGTCACCGTCCGACATCCTGATGGCGATGAAGAGGACGTCAAACAGGGGTTCTTCGAGTACTTGGATGGCCAGCTGCGCCGGCGAACCGTGCCCGCTCTGGAAGGGCTGCCGTTTGATTTCAACCTGGGCTATGTCGGTTACCTCGGGTATGAGCTGAAGGCCGAGACCGGTGGCCAGTTGGCCCATCAAGCCGACATGCCCGACGCGGCGTTGCTGTTCGTCGATCGCATACTGGCCCTGGACCATGTTGACCAGGTCTGCTATCTGCTGGCCCTCACCACTGGTGCCGACCAGGCCGACGCCGTAACGTGGCTGGATGAGGTCAGCGCACATCTGCGCCGCCTGCCGGGGCGCCGACCCTGTCCTGAACAGCCTGCCGTGCTCGACGGGCCGGGCATGACCGATCCCGCTGTCCGACACATCGTCGAGCTGCGGCATGACAGAGAGGCATACCTCAAACGCATTGACGCGTGCCTGAAGGAGATCTACCACGGCGAGTCGTACGAGATCTGCCTCACCAACACGGTCACCGTGCACGCGACGATCGATCCGCTGCGAACCTACACCTGCCTGCGCCACATCAGCCCGGTGCCGTATGGAGCACTGCTTGACTTTCCCGACGTCGCCGTACTGAGTTCCTCTCCTGAACGGTTTCTGTCGATCGGGATGGATCGCGTCGTCGAATCCAAGCCGATCAAGGGAACCAGGGCACGCGGTGCTACGCCGGCCGAGGATGAAGCGCTCCGACACGACCTGCTCAACCGGGAGAAGGATCGGGCCGAGAACCTGATGATTGTCGACCTGATACGCAACGATCTCAACCGGGTGTGTGAGGTTGGCTCCGTGCACGTTCCTCGGCTGTTCCACGTGGAGACCTACGCGCCTGTGCACCAACTGGTGTCCACAATCCGCGGCACGCTGCGGCCCGAGGAGTCGGCGGTCGGGTGTGTGCGCGCGGCCTTCCCCGGTGGATCGATGACGGGCGCACCGAAGATCCGCACGATGGAGATCATCGATCGGTTGGAGGAAGGGCCCCGCGGGGCCTACTCCGGCGCACTCGGCTGGTTCTCGCTCAGCGGGGCAACAGATCTGAGCATCATCATCCGCACTGTGGTCGTCACCGACCGGCGAGTCACTTTCGGGGTAGGCGGAGCGATCACCGCACTCTCCGACCCAGTGGAGGAGCTCGAGGAAACGGTTGTGAAGTCCCGAGCAATGATCACCGCAATGATAGCGACCGCGCACCCGCCACCAGGAGATCGACAATGATTTCCCTAGCCCGGGCATGAGATCCGGCACAAGGTGTGGCCCGACTACACGTTCGGTTGCAAGCGAGCCGGCAGGCGTTCGCTTCGTGACACCTGAAAGAAAGCCCTCCAGCAGGTGCAGAGTCGAGGGGCGGCCGCTCTGAACGTGCGCTCCGAGGTGGCGGCCAGCAGCGACCGGGAGACCCAGGCTCGTTTTATCGGCACCGCCTGGACCCGGTGCGACTCGTGGTACCGCACCGAGCAGGGCCGGATTGTGGCCGACTGGCCTGGCTCCATGCGTGGGTACTGCGCTCGGGCCCGCACGCTCAACCCCGACGAGTTCACGTTCCTGCCAGCGCTCGTCACTCCGGCCACTTGATGTATTCTGTGGGCTTCTTGTCCTTCACTTTGCGAAAATGGTAACCCGTGAGGAGACAACCTTCCCATTCGAACGATCCATCAGATTTCACCGGCGGATGGTCAGCCAAATAGCGGCTCCGCTCGATTCGCTCAACCAGGGATGCGTTGCGCGCACCCTCCGGCGTGTCACTGCCGGACAACCACTCGAACCATCCCATGTGTGTTCCTCATCTTGTTAGCGCAACGTGTGGAAGCGTTCATTTCACTCGTGAGCGTCTTGGCTGTTTTGGCAAGGTGCACGAGAAGCATCCTCACGCGGCGGCGAAGGAAAGCTGTAGATACTTGCGGCCGCACCCGCTAGCGGGTTGCCGGCACTCTCGCTGTTGATCGTGATCGAGTCGTGACGAGGCACCCTCTTCGGCACTGTCCATGGCGCGTTTGTTACTCGTAAACACCCTTAAGGCTGACAGCTTTACAGTACTCTTCGTAATGAGTAGTAGTTCTGGGTGTCACCCATAAGTGTTAAACTAGCGCTAGATGATGACGAAGAGTAGCAAATCGGTTGCGACCGGCGGCGGGGAAGCCGCACACCTCAGACGGCGGCTGTCCTGTGGTGCGGGACGGCGTCGGTGGTGTCGAGTTCACGACAGTGCCACCAGGTGAGCCGACAGGGGAATCAGCGGTCGAACTTGGTGGTGAGGACAATGGAGGACGTGGTGCGCTCGACGCCGGGGATACTGCTGATGCGATCGAGGACGCGGTCGATCTCCGCTGGGCTCTCGGCGGCCACCACCGCAATGAGGTCGAACGACCCACTCACCGTGTGCAGCGTGCGGACCCCGGCGATCCGGCGCAGCGTCTGCTGCACGTGCTCACCCCGCTTGAGGTCGATGGTG
>JAFAPC010000069.1 GCA_019247305.1 Pseudonocardiales bacterium | reverse complement strand
TGGTGAGTGCATCAAAGGAGCACCACGCCAGTTCCGCCGGAGCGGAGACACCGCCTGCAAACTGGTGACTAATTCAATGAACTATCCCACATCGGCCGAACGAACGACCGCAGTTGCCACGGCGCTGGCGGAACTGGCCATACGCCCCGGCGAGCGAGTACTCATCCTGCTGCCCGACGGTCCCGGCTTCGCCGAGGCCTTCGCCGGCACCATCCAGCACCACGCGGTACCACTACCAATCAACCCGCTGCTGCCCGCCCCCGAAATCGCGGCAGCCGCTACCACGGCAGGTGCACGACTGCTGCTGGCGCGGCCAGAACAGATCCACGCTCTCACTAATCTGGGCACTGAGCCACCCGTCCTAATTAACGGGGCCCAGGGTCCCTGGGCGGTGGTGCTGCGACTGTGCTCAGTCAACTAACAAATCCACCCGCAAGCGGGTAGTGCTGCTTGAGGAATCAAACCTGCATAACCAGCTTGGAAGACTGCGCCTACAACGCCGTCGGCGGCATCAATTGGTGGTTAGTATCCATAATTAAACTCCGAGGCGATGCAAGCGTGTGTGACGGACCTGTGACCTCGATTGAGCGAACGCGATCGCCGCCTTGCCTTGGTCGCCGAGGCAACATTGTGGGTTATGGTGGTATCACCGCGGTGCAGGACGCCATCGGTGCGTCACCACCAACGATACGGCGAGGCATGTCCAAGTTCTCCGATGCTCCCTGTGGGGTCTGTCGTTGTGATGCAACGATGGCGTGCGACATGCCGTTGAGAAAGACCGCGGAGGAATAACCGGTGCCTGCTCACACCGACGCGGATACCCAGGACTACCGCCTGGAGAACGACTGGGAACACGCCCGCCATCGGCTCACGCTGCTGGAACGACGATACGACGCGGGGACGATCCGCCGGCTGGAGGCGCTCGGCGTCGGAACTGGCTGGTGCTGCTTCGAGGTAGGTGCGGGAGGTGGGTCGATCACCCGATGGCTGTGCGCCCAGGTCGGCTCGCGGGGGCGGGTGCTTGCGGTCGATCTCGACACCCGTTTCGTCGAGGAGCTTGATAACGACAACCTCGACGTCATCCGCATGGATCTGCGAACCGATGAGCTGCCTGCGGAGGCCTTTGATCTGGTGCACGCCAGGGTGGTGCTCATGCACATCCCCCAGCGGGAGCAGATCCTCGATGCGCTGCTGGCCACGCTCCGCCCGGGCGGCTGGTTGTTCCTGGAGGAGGTAGACGATTTCGCTGTTCGGGCGCTGGCCACCGGGTTGCACTCGGAGGTCACGGCCGCATACAAAGTCGGCCTGGAACAGGCCGGCGTGGCGCTGGACTGGGCTCGTCAGCTGCCCGAGGCGCTGAATTGCCGTGGGCTTGCCGAGATCGGCACCGGCTGCGAGGTGTCCATGTTCGAGGGAGGCTCGGCGGATGCGACGTGGTGGGTGTTCACCATGGCCCAGCTTGCTGAGCACGGCCTCTCTCGCGGGCTTTCCGCTAGCCAGCTCGCTGAGTGGAACGCTCTGCTGAGCCAGCCGGGCAGCTGGTTCCCCGGTCTGGCCATGGTGTCGGCATGGGGGCGCTGCCCCGGCCCCCGCTCGTGAGGAGACTCACGGGTCAGTGGTCACGCTGCGGGCCACCCGCAGGGTCTCGGGGTGGTCCTCGCCCAGCACTCGGCGGCAGCGTCGGAGGGTGTCGTCGCGGAGCTGGCGGGCGCGCTCATCGTCACCCATCTGTCGCAAGACGCTAATCTGGGTGCGTGACCAGCGCAGGGTGTCAGGGTGATCGTCGCCCAGCACCCGGCGGCAGCGGCTGAGGGTGTCTTCGCCGAGCTGATGGGCCTGCTCCAGCTGGCCCCGCTCTGCCAGGACAGCGACCACGGCAACGGCCAGGCGCAGGGTGTACGGGTTGTCCTCACCCAGGTACCGGCGCATCCGGGTCAGGGTGTCCTCGCCAAGATGGCGGGCCCGTTCCAGCTGGCCCAGCCACCGCAGGACGGTGACCTCAATGAAGACCGACCGCAGGGTGTGCGGGTGGTCCTCGCCCAAGACCCGCCGGCAGCGGCTGAGAGTGTCCTCGACGAGCTGGCGAGTTTGCTCGTGCTCTCCCACCTCCCACATGGTGGTGGCGAGAGCGATGGCCGCGCGCAGGGTGTCGGGGTGGTCCTCGCCCAGGGCCTTGCGGCAGCGGGTGAACGCGTCATCGCAGAGCTGGCGGGACTGCTCGTAGCGCCCTACCTCGCGCAGGCACAGCCCGAGGTAGTAGGCGGCGCGCAGGGTCTCGACGTGATCGTCACCCAGCACTCGGCGCATCCGCGCCAGCGTGTCCTCGCCGAGCTGGTGAGACCGTCCATGCTGGCCCAATTCCCGCAGGTAAAGGGCAAGAAAGTAAGCTGAGCGCAGGGTATGGGGATGATCGTCGCCCAAGATCTGACGGCAGCGGGCCAAGGTGTCCTCGCCGAGCTTGGCTGCCTGCGCATACTGCGCCAGCTCCCAGAGATTGAGCGCGAGACTGCCAGCCGATTCCAAGGTGTCGGGGTGGTCATCGCCCAGCAGGGATCGGTGCAGGTTCCGGGCGCGTTCGAAGAGCGGCTGGGCAGCGCTGGGTTCGCCCCGGGTCTGCAGATACTCGGCGGCGCGACGGAGCAGCCAGGCGAGTTCCTGCTCGGCTCCGATAAGGGCGCGGTGCGGGTCGGTGGCAACGAGAACGTGCGGGAGGAGCTGGCGCCAGACCGCCCAGTCTGGTGGGTTGACCCGGGGATGGCTGGCCGGGACAGCGACACGCAGCAGCCGGACCGCCACGATAGGCAGATTGTCCGGCTGGTAAGGCTGTGCGCGCAGGATCGCGGCGAGCAGCCGATGCACGGTGAAGGTAGGCGGCTCGAGGCGGGCTAGTCCGTGCTCGCGCACCAGCTGGATCAGCCTCGTGAACGCCAGCTTGTCCCGGGCGGCGCTCGCCAAGGGTTCCGGCAATGGGGCCGGGTGTGTGGTGAACATGGCCAGCGGGAGGGG
>JAFAPC010000052.1 GCA_019247305.1 Pseudonocardiales bacterium | reverse complement strand
CCTGGCGCAGGCGGTGGATAGCCCGCTGATGGTGGCCTTGATCCGGGACACCTATCGCCGCAGCGATCCGGTTGATGAACTCATCGACAGCAGCCTTTTCCCGACCCGGGAAGCCATCGAAGATCACCTCCTTGATCGGGTACTTCCCATCGCCTATGCCCGGTACTCAGGCTGGCCCGCTCCGCCGTGCACCGCCGATGAGGCGCGACAGTGGTTGGGATCTCTGGCTCGGCATATGAACGATGAGGGGACCCGTGATCTGGCCTGGTGGCAGATTCCGCGCTGGGTCCCTGCCTGGCCCCGTGTGCTGGTCACCGCACTTCTGGTCTGGCTCGTAGCGGTGCTCGCGTTCGGGTTCGTAGGCGGGTTCGTGGTCGGGCTCGAGAACGGGTTCAGGTACGGGCTCAAGCACGGGCTCGTGTACGCGTCCGTGCTCGGGCCCTTCTACGCGCTGGCGTTGGGAATCGTGTGTACGATCAATGAAGGGCACTCTCGGCAGCCGGGATGGCTACCGCGCGACAGGACCGATATCCGTACGGCTCTGATGGTCGGATTCCTGGTTGGGCTCGTGTTCATGCCCGCGAACTGGCTCGTGTGCGTGCTAGTATACAGATGCGGACTTGTGACCAGACTCGCGTTGATGTTCGCGTACTGGCCCGTGAATATTATTTTGTTCGGAATTTCATTCGTACTCTTAGCCAAAATGGCTGGGCCGTCCGCAGAGGCGGCTAGTTCAATCGATCCCCGGTCGTTGTGGCGGCAGGACCGTCGACGCACTCTCAAAACTGGGCTCGTGTACGGGCTCACAGCCGGGGTCATTTACGGGCTCATGATCGGGCTCATCTACGGGCTCGTGTTCCATGCCGGGCTCAAAGTGAGTCTCGTGGCAGTGGTTGAGGTAGGGCTCGCGAACATGCTCACATTCGGGATCGGAGTCGCGTTGGTGTCTTCGGCAACATGGGCTGCTACGCTTGCAAACACACAACTGTGGCGCCGAGGCGAAACTTCTGCGTGTCTTCTGGACTTCCTTGAAGACGCACATGCCCGTGAGGTACTGCGGTCCGTTGGCCCGGTGTATCAGTTCCGTCATGCCCGGCTCCAGGACCGGCTTGCCGGGGTGGGAGAAGAGGTGCTGAGAGTCCGATCACCTGTAGCGCCCGCCCCAGGATGAGAGGCTTCAGATGCGGTATTCTCCCTTTTCAGCCGGATTTTTTGGCAGTCAACCAGGCCCGGGAGTGATCTACGTCACGCGTAACTGTGGACCGACGGAGGTGTGCGGACGACCCTGCGGACGGGTGAAAGGCTAGTCTACGACCCGGCTCGGCGCCGACCTGGTCCTCAGTTCCGCGTCGCGTCCTGGTAGTAATGGCCGTAAAAAAGAATATGCAGGTCAGTCACGTTAGTCCCCTATCCGAGGCCGCTCCATCGAGGCTGAGGCCAGGTAATCCGTTGATCCGACTGCCGTTACTACCGGGGCCCCAGGTCACCAGTAGCCGCCAGTGCGGGTGTGGGGCGGCGTCGCGGTCTTGGGCGCTGGTGGGGGTGATCAGAACCGCGAGCAGGTTGCCCATGACCTCGACCGCGTTGCACCCCTGCTGGCCTAGGCTAACAGGCTGAGCGTACGTTCCCGGCCCGTATGTTGTCCGTGCCCGGACCCTGGTAGAAGATGGGGTGGTGGCACATCGACCCGGGTTACTCAGTTGTCGTCTACCAAGATGACTGTAAGCGGGCAGTGTCGAGTGCAAGCAACTGAAGAAAGTCACCTACGAGTCGGTATCGATGTCGGTGGGACGAACACCGACGCGGTGCTCATGGGTGGCCGTCGCGTGCTCGCCGAGGCAAAGGCCCCCACCACCGTGGACGTGACGGGCGGAATCGTTAGCGTGCTGGGGGCTCTACTGGGCCACGCTGGGGTGGAACCAGGTGAGGTGCGGGCGGTGATGATCGGGACAACCCACTTCACGAACGCGGTCATCGAGGCGAGAAACTTGCTGCCTACGGCGGCGGTCCGGTTGGGCCTGCCGGCGACGCAGGGGCTGCCGCCGATGGTGGACTGGCCGCGGTGTCTGCGCCGGCCGCTGGGTGGGCATGTTTACCTGTGTCACGGTGGTCATGAGTTCGACGGGCGTGAACTCTCGCCGCTGGATGCTGAAGAGCTGCGGCGAGTCGCAGCCGATATCGCCGCAAAAGGGTTGCGTTCGATCGCGATCTGTTCGGTGTTCTCGCCGGTCAATGATGAGTGTGAGCAGCGGGCCGCGGAGATCCTGGCTGCGGAGTTGCCCGGTGTCGCGATCAGCCGCTCACACGAGATCGGTCGGGTGGGACTGCTCGAGCGCGAGAACGCCACGATCATCAATGCCTGCCTTCGTGACCTCGCGGCCCGGATCGTCGACGCTTTGCGCACCGCGGTGGCTCAGCTGCGGATCACCGCACCGGTCTGGTTGAGTCAGAATGACGGGACACTGATGAGTGTTGAGGCCGCGCAGCGTTATCCGGTCGCCACCTTGGCCTGTGGGCCGACGAACTCCCTGCGCGGCGCGGCCTTCCTCTCCGACCTGAGCGACTGCATCGTGGTCGACATGGGTGGAACGACGACGGATATCGGCATGCTCCGCCACGGGTTTCCGCGCCCAGCGTCGGTGGCGGTCGAGATCGCAGGCGTGCGGACCAACTTCCGGATGCCAGAGGTGTCCTCGTGGGGGCTAGGGGGAGGCAGCCTGGTGCGGGAAGGGGCCGAGGTGAGCATCGGCCCGGACAGCGTCGGGTATGAGCTGACCAGCCGGGCGCTGGTCTTCGGAGGTGACACCATGACGGCCACTGATCTAGCGGTGGCGGGGGGTCGGGCCGTGATCGGCGACCCGGGAAGAGTTGCCGGACTCGACCCTGACCTTATCCGGCGGGGCCTGGAGCGGATCGAGCAGACCATCGCCGAGGCCGTAAACCGGATGAAGATGACACCGGAACCGGTCCCGGTGGTCGTGGTCGGCGGGGGCAGTGTCCTGCTCGGCGAGCGTCTGCCCGGCGCCTCCGAGCTAATCAAACCAGATCACTTCGCGGTCGCGAACGCGATCGGTGCGGCGATCGCGCAGGTCGGCGGGGAGGTCGACCGGATCTTCTCCCTGCACCACCAGTCCCGCGATCAGGTGCTGGAGCAGGCGAGGCAGGAAGCGGTGGATCGGGCTGTCGCCTCCGGCGCGACGCGAGTCAGCGTGCAGGTCGTCGAGGTCGAGGACGTACCCCTGAGCTACCTGCCCGGCAACGCGACACGGGTCCGCGTCAAGGCGGTCGGGGACTTTGAACTGGGCGGAGATGACGGTGCGGCTCCTCGGTGAAGACCAGCTCGATGACCTGACCCTCGGCGCTGCCGTGCTCGGAACAGGCGGTGGCGGCAACCCCTACCTGGGCGCTCTGCTCACCAAACAGGCCATCCGCAAACACGGACCGGTCGAGCTCGTCACGGTGGCGGAGGTACCGGACGACGCGCTGGTCGTGCCCACCGCGGGCATGGGCGCCCCGACCGTCGGAATCGAGAAACTACCCCAGGGCGAAGAGCCCGTCCGCGCACTGCAAGCGCTGCAGTCCTACCTCGGGCACCCGATCACCCATACCGCCTCGATCGAAGCGGGCGGATCGAACTCGACAGTCCCGCTCAGAGTAGGCGCCACGCTGGGGATCCCGGTCGTGGACGCCGATGGCATGGGCCGGGCCTTCCCCGAGATCCAGATGGTGACCCCCGGCCTGTACGGCGTCTCGGCGACCCCGATGGCGCTGGCCGACGAGAAGGGCAACACCGCCATCATCACCACCATCGACAACCACTGGGCCGAACGCTTGTCCCGCTCGCTGACCATCGACATGGGCTGCGTGGCCGCCATCGCGCTCTACCCACTCTCCGGCCGCCAGCTCAAACAGGCGATGATTCCCGGCACGATCAGCCTCGCTGAACAGCTCGGACGACTAATCCGCCAGACCCGAGCTGAACACGGCGACCCAATCACCGCAATCCTGCGCCGGCTGGGCGGCAACCGTCTCTTCGACGGCAAGATCAGCGATGTCGAGCGGCGCACTGAGACCGGCTTCGCCAAAGGCCAGGCCCGCATCGAGGGCACCGGCCCGCACACCGGCTCCATGCTGTCAATCCGCTTCCAAAACGAGTATCTTGTGGCGGTTCGCGACGGTCAGGTTGTCGCCTCGGTACCGGATCTGATCGTCATTCTCGACGCGGGCACCGGCGGGCCCCTCACCACTGAGGAGCTGCGTTATGGCTTCCGCGTGACGGTGATCGCTGCACCCTGCGATTCCAGGTGGCGAACTAGCCAGGGCCTCGCGCTGGTTGGGCCCCGTGCTTTCGGCTACGACCTCGACTACACCCCCTTAATTGACGGTGAGCCCCCCAGGTCGGAGCTGGTCACGGAAGGGGACTGTGCTTTAGGCGATGAGTAGTTCGGTGCGGGCGTGGTGGGTGAGGTCGCGGACGGTGGGTTCGGTGTGCCAGGGGTTGAGGCGGGTGAGGAGGTCGTTGAGGTAGTCCAGGGCGCGGGCTGAGGTCACGCGGGCGAGGACGTTCACCGTCTGGTGGCCGTAGTGAACGGCGCAGTCGAGGTCGGGTGAGGGGCCTTGGAGGCCCGGCGCTCGGGTACGTGTCCTCAGGTCCAAACTGGACTGTTGTCCCTGGTCAGCGGCATGCGAGAAATAACTCCAGGGATGGTCATCTCATGGCCCAGCGCTCAATTTCCAACGTCTTGACCTGCGGAAACGCTCTGGTTTGGACCTGGGGACACGTACCCGAGCGCCGTGCCAGCGACTTCCACGCCACCCCAACTCCCCACGCTGCAGCGCACGCGTGTACGTTCGCGTGTATGCAGAAAGAGCGGCTGACAGTGAGCCTCGATACCGCCGTGGCTGCGCGGGTCCGGCAGTGCGGAGCGCGTACGCGGGGTGGTGCCAGCGGATACCTGGAGCGGTTGGTCCGCCGAGATGCACTTCGCGAGGCCGTCAGCTCCGCGGCCGACTGGTACGAGCGTCACCCTAGTTACGCCGAGGAGGCCATCGCTGAGAACCAGGCAGCGCTCAGTGAGACGGCCTGATGCGCCGAGGCGAGATCTACCGCTTCGAGCCAGTCATCCAGCGAGCCGGACAGTCGACCACACGCCTCGTGGTGAGTTCCGACGTCGTGAACGACAACGAGCGCATCCCGTACTGCTTCGCCATGCACGTCGTGGCCGATCCCCCCGATTCGCTGCTCGCCGTCTCACTGGGCGACCATGGGTGGGCCTTCGCACTCGAGGTCGACCGGCCGCTCAAGCGGCAACTCACCGAGCAACTCGGCACCGCGTCCCCCGAGCAGATGGAGCAGGTGGACAACGCGATGCGCGCGGTGTTCGAACTCTGAACGCGAGCGCTACCGCGCGTCCCAGACAGCCACCCTTGCCGCAGCACTCGCCCATCACACCCGCCGCCGCGAGTTCCACAGTATTGCCTCACCTCAAGCGCGCCGGGGCGGAGACCGTTCGGATCCGGGGAGGTCAACCGCCCGAGCGCCTGGTGCTCTTTCGGCGGCGCCAGGAACGGATCTCGGCGTCGGTCGTGGCATCGCGCTGATCGGCGTATCGCAGGACCGTCTGGGCGTTCGCGTGGCCCAGGCAGCGTCGGATGGTCTCCAGCGAGACTCCGGCGTTGAAGTTCGGTGGCGTGAGCATGCCGTAGTTGGTGGATCGAGGCGTCGACGTGGGCTTTGGTGCAATATTTGGCCCATAGCTGCTGTGCCGAGGCATAGCGCAGCGGGCCGCCCACGTAGTTTTTCTCCGCTCGGAACAGGGGACCGTGCCGGTAGCCGCGGGCTTTGAGGTAGCGCCGCAGCAAGCAGACCAGGGTCGGGTCGTCGAGCAGAATGGTGCACCGGCGGCCGCCCTTGGCCAGCGCGGTGACGTGCTCATCGTCGTGGGTGAGGTCGAGGCCATCGACGTCGATCGCGAGGGCTTCGCCGATGCGCATGCCGGTGGTGGAGAGCAGGGTGAACAGCAACCGGTCGCGGTCTTTGTGCGGGGGGATGGCTCGCAATACGGCATCGATGTGTCTGGTCGGCATCGGGTGGAGAGGGGGAGGCGGGTGCGGTCTAGGCGGGTCATCGGGTCGGCGTCGATCAGCTCGGCCCGATACGCCCAGGCCCGGGTTACGGGCACCTTGTCCGGATCGCACTCCGCATATCTCAACGGTTCTACGAGTAGATCTCGCAGGTGAGGAACAAGGTCTGTTGCCGTGTTGCGAGTGACACACTGGAGTACCGAATCCTGGGCGGACGGAGGTGGCGGTGATGCGGACCACGTTCCACGCGGA
>JAFAPC010000141.1 GCA_019247305.1 Pseudonocardiales bacterium | reverse complement strand
GCGTCCGCCTCGCGCTCGTGCAGCAGGCTGAACGCGTGCGCCGCGGTGCCGGTGGTGGGGATGCCGTAGCGTTGCCCGGCGGCCAGGTTGGACGTCGCGTGGAACCCTCCCAGGTAAGCCGCTCGGGCGGCGGCCACCGCAGCCTCCTCGTGAGTGCGCCGGCTGCCCATCTCGACCACCGCTCGATCGCCTGCGGCGCTGACCATCCTGGCTGCGGCGGCAGCCACCGCGCTGTCGTGATTGAGGATCGAGAGCACCAGCGTTTCTAGCAGCACCGTCTCGGCGAAGCTGCCGGTTACCGTCAGCACCGGGGAGCCGGGGAAGTAGAGCTCACCTTCGGGATAGCCCTCAATGTCGCCGCGGAACTCATAGCCGGCCAACCAGTCCAGGGTGCGGGCATCGAGCAAGCGGTGCAGGAACGCCAGCTGCTTCTCGCCGAAGTGGAACCGGGCCACCGCCTCAAGCAGCCGGGGAACCCCGGCGACGATGCCATAACGGTGGCCGCGCAGTCCCCGGGCGAAGACCTCGAACGTACAGCGGCGGAAGGCTGAGCCGTCGGTCAGCGCACTGGCGAGCATCGTCAGCTCGTACTGGTCGGTGAGCAGGGCGGTGCTCTTCGGCGCATCTTGGTACATCTGGTGAGTTTATGGCCGGCCGTGGTGAGAACATGGGGTCATGAGCACACCCGTCGAACTGGACCAGACCCAGGTCGACCCGGCAGCGAACGAGGTCGGAACCGAGGACCGACCTTGGCTGACGATCGTCTGGAACGACCCGGTGAATCTGATGTCCTACGTCACGCACGTGTTCCAGAAGCTCTTCGGATACAGCCGTGATGAAGCCACCAAGTTGATGCTCGACGTACACCACAAGGGCCGGGCTGTGGTGACCCGGGGCTCCCGGGACAAGGTGGAGATCGACGTCGCGAAACTGCACGGCGCCGGTCTCTGGGCAACCATGCAGCAGGACGCGTGAACGGCTGGCGCCGCCGCGGCGGAGGAGTGGTGGCTACCCTGTCCGACCGGGAGGCCGGGCTGCTGCGCGGGCTGATCGGCCAGGTTCGCGACATGCTCGCGGCGCGGGTCGCGGCGAGGCCACCCGACGAGCTGGCCGAGCTCACCGGCATTACCGTTGGCCCCACCACCGCTCCCACGGATCGGGTGCTGGCCCGGCTGCTTCCCGATTTCCACCGCGAGGACGCCACGCTCTCCGGGGGCCTGCGGGCGCTGCACGAGCCCGAGCTGCTGGCCGCCAAGGACGGGGTGGCCGGGGTCGTACTGGACACCTGCCCGGCGCGGGGTGGGCGAGTGCGGCTGTCCGACGAGCAGGCGCAGGCATGGCTCACCGCGCTCAACGACGTCCGCCTAGCCCTGGGCACGGTGCTGGAGGTGACCGAGGACATGCCCGATGAACTTCCCCCCGAGGACCCCCGCGCCGAGCACCTGGTGGTGTACCACTGGCTCACCTGGGTGCAAGACTCTCTCATCCAGGCGGTGGCCGGCACGTAGGATGCGAATGTGCTGACGATCCGCCGCTGTCTCGTCGAGGCGATCGTGGCGCATGCTCGGCGGGACCACCCGGACGAGGCATGCGGGGTGGTGGCGGGGCCAGTGGGCTCGGATCGGCCGGAACGGCTCATTGAGATGACCAACGCCGAGCGTTCACCGACCTTCTACCGGTTCGATGCGACCGAGCAGTTACGGGTGTGGCGAGCGATGGACGCTGCGGACGAGGAACCGGTAGTGATCTACCACTCGCACACCGCCACCGAGGCTTACCCCTCGCGCACCGACATCTCGTACGCCTCCCAGCCGGACGCACATTACGTGCTGGTCTCCACCCGTGATCCGGACATTCACGAGCTGCGCTCATACCGCATCATCGACGGTACGGTTACCGAGGAGCCGGTCGAGGTTGTTGAGTCGTAGATGGTGAGCTGACCGCGCCCTACAGGAGGATCCCAACCATGTCCGTCATTGTCTCCGTGCCCACCATCCTGCGTACCCACACTGGGGGCGAGAAATCCGTGACAGCGTCCGGCGCCACGATTGCCGAGGTGATTGCGGACTTGGAGACCCGGTACTCGGGAATCGAGAAGCGGCTGGTGAAGGACGGAGCGCTGCACCGTTTCATCAACGTCTACGTTAACGACGAAGACGTGCGCTTCGCGGGAGGGCTGGCGGCCACCGTGCGCGACGGCGACAACGTGACGATTCTGCCGGCCGTCGCTGGCGGCTGACCATGGCGCGCTACGACTCGCTGCTCGACGCGGTGGGTGACACCCCACTGGTGGGGTTGCCTCGCCTGTCCCCCTCCTCCGAGGTGCGACTGTGGGCCAAGCTTGAGGACCGCAACCCGACCGGCTCGGTGAAGGACCGCCCAGCGTTGGCGATGATCGAGGAGGCGGAGCGTTGCGGCCGGCTCACCAAGGGCTGCACCGTCTTGGAGCCGACCTCCGGCAATACCGGGATCTCGCTGGCGATGGCGGCGAAACTCAAGGGCTACCGGCTGGTCTGTGTGATGCCGGAGAACACCTCGATCGAGCGGCGCCAGCTCCTGGAGGCCTACGGTGCGGAGATTATCTTTTCGCCCGCGGCGGGTGGGTCCAACCAGGCGGTGGCGCGGGCCAAGGAGCTGGCGGCGGCGCACCCTGACTGGGTCATGCTCTATCAGTACGGCAACCCGGCCAACCCGGGGGTGCATTACCGGACCACCGGCCCGGAGATCCTGCGTGATCTGCCCTCGGTGACGCATTTCGTCGCCGGGCTGGGGACCACGGGCACGCTGGTGGGGGTGGGGCGTTACCTGCGGGAGCACAAGCCCGACGTGCAGATCATCGCCGCGGAGCCGCGCTACGGGGAGCTGGTGTACGGTCTGCGCAACCTCAACGAGGGGTTCGTGCCCGAGCTGTACGACCCGGAGGTGCTCACGGGGCGGTTCTCCGTCGGGTCCTTCGACGCGTTGCGCCGCACCCGCGAGTTGCTGGAAACGGAAGGCATCTTCGCCGGCATCTCCACCGGCGGGATCCTGCACGCCGCGCTGGCCGTCGCCGAGAAGGCCGCCGGCGCCGGGGAGCTGGCTGACATCGTCATCGTGGTCTGTGACGCCGGATGGAAGTACCTCTCCACCGGCGCCTATTCCGGGGACCTCGAAGAAGCCGCCGCCCGCCTCGATGGGCAGCTGTGGGCCTAGTGCCCTTGTGAGTGGCGATAGCAGTCATGGCTCGCATCGCCACTCACGGGTTATCCACAGGGAGGTCGGTGAGCGTGGGTCAGCAGGTCGTGGCCGGTTCGGACGCCCCGATCGGCGTCTTTGACTCCGGCGTGGGTGGGCTCACCGTCGCCCGCGCGCTCTGCGACCAGCTCCCGCGCGAGCGGCTGCACTACGTCGGTGATACCGCGCACGGCCCGTACGGTTCGTTGCCCATCGCGCAGATCCGCGCGCACGCGCTGGCGGTGGCCGACGAGCTGGTGGCAAGCGGGGTGAAGCTGCTGGTCATCGCCTGCAACACGGCGTCGGCGGCTTGCCTGGCCGACGCCCGGGAGCGCTACCGCATCCCGGTGGTGGAGGTGGTGCGCCCGGCGGTGCGCCGCGCCGTCGTCGCCACCCACTCCGGCCGGATTGGGGTGATCGGCACCCAGGCCACCATCCGGTCCCGGGCCTACCAGGACGCCTTCGCGGCGGCCCCACATGTTGAGGTGACCGGGGTGGCCTGCCCACGGTTCGTGGACTTCGTCGAGCGGGGGATGACCTCGGGGCGCCAGATGCTGGGGCTGGCGCAGTCGTATCTGGAGCCGCTGCAGCGGGCGGGGGTGGATACCCTCGTGCTGGCCTGCACGCATTACCCGCTGCTGACGGGGGTCCTGCAAATCGTCATGGGTGAGGGGGTGACCTTGGTGTCCAGCGCGGAGGAGACCGCCAAGGATGTGCTGCGGGTCCTCACCGAGACCGAACTGCTGCGCGCCGGGTCCGGGGAGCCAGCGCATCTGTTCACCGCTACCGGTGATCCGGTGTCCTTCGCCCGGCTGGCCCGCCGTTTTCTGGGGCCGTCCCTGGCGGCGCCTAGGTTCATCGTGAATGGACTGGCCTCATCGTGAACGGATTGGGAGGGTGAGATGCAGTTGACGGTGCTCGGCTGCTCCGGCAGTGTCCCCGCTCCGGAGTCCCCCGCCTCGGGGTATCTCCTCCAAGCCGAGCAGACCAGCGTGGCGCTGGATCTGGGCAACGGGACCTTCGGAGTGCTGCAGCGCTACCTCGACCCGTTCGCTCTCGACGCGCTGGTCCTGTCCCACCTGCACCCAGACCACTGCGCCGATGTCTCGGCGTTGACCGTCTACCGCCGGTACCACCCGCACCCGCCGCCGTGTGAGGCGCTGCCGGTGTACGGTCCGCCGGAATCCGCCGAGCGGTTGAGGGCCGCGTACGCGGCCGACACCGCGGAGCGCACCGCGACGGACCTCTCCGACGTCTATGAGTTCCGGTCTTACCGCCAGACCGCCCGGATCGGTCCGCTCGAGGTGCGCGCCGCTCGCGTTGAGCACCCCTGCGAGGCCTACGCGTTGCGGATCAGCTACGCGGGGCGGGCGCTGGTCTACTCCGGAGACACCGGCCCGTGCCCGCAGCTCGCCGAGCTGGCCACCGGTGCGGATGTCCTGCTCGCCGAGGCGTCCTGGCCGGACCGGCCAGACAACCCGCCCGGGCTCCATCTGTCGGGCCGACAAGCCGGCGAGGCCGCCGCGGTGGCGCGAGTCGGCCGGCTACTGATCACTCACGTGCCTCCCTGGACCGATGCCGAGCAGGTGCTCACCGAGGCCAAGGCCGCCTTCGACGGCCCCACTGAGCTGGCCCGCCCCGGTGCCCGCTACGAGATCTGATCTGTGAGTAGGCTGGCGCGGTGACCCGAGCGGACGGTAGGGCTGATGAGGAGCTTCGCGAGGTGCGCATCACCCGCGGCTACCAGCAGTGGCCCGCGGGGTCGGTGCTCATCGAGTATGGTAGTACCCGGGTGATCTGCGCGGCCAGCGTGGTCGAGGGCGTGCCGCGCTGGCGCAAGGGTTCCGGGCAGGGCTGGCTCACCGCAGAATACGCGATGTTGCCGTCGGCGACACACGTCCGCAGCGAACGGGAGTCGGTCAAGGGCCGTCTGGGGGGCCGCACGCACGAGATCAGCAGGATGATCGGACGCGCCCTGCGCTCGTGCATCAACCTCGCGGCGCTGGGGGAAAACACCATCGCGCTGGACTGTGATGTTCTCCAGGCTGACGGCGGCACCCGCACCGCGGCGATCACCGGCGGCTACGTGGCGCTGGCTGACGCGGTGACCTGGCTGCGAGCGGCCGGTCGGCTACGCCAGGCCCATCCGCTGTCCGGCTCCATCGCTGCGGTGAGCGTGGGTGTCGTGGATGGCCGGGTGCGACTGGATCTGCCCTACCAGGAGGACTCCCGTGCCGAGGTCGACATGAACGTAGTGGCCACTGATACCGGTGCGCTGGTGGAGCTGCAGGGCACGGGAGAGGGTGCCACCTTCGCGCGCTCCACGTTGGATCAGATGCTGGATCTGGCGCTCAAAGGCTGCCAGGAGCTGACTGCGTACCAAACCACCGCGTTGGCCCAGCCCTACCCCGGCGAGTTGCCTCGTTCATGACCCCAGCTCAGGTGCTGCTGGCGACGCGCAACGACAAGAAGCTGCTTGAGCTGCGGCGCATCCTGGTCTCCTCCGGCGTCAGCGGGGTGCAAGTGCTCGGGCTCGACGACGTGTCGCCGTTCCCGCAAATCCCGGAAACCTCCGCCACCTTCGAGGGCAACGCCCTGGCGAAGGCCCGGGATGCGGCGGCGGCCACCGGCCTGGCCACGGTCGCCGACGACTCAGGCTTGGAAGTGGATGCGCTGAACGGCATGCCCGGGGTGCTCTCCGCCCGGTGGGCCGGCCGCCACGGCGATGATGCCGCGAATCTGCGGCTGCTGCTCGACCAGCTGGCGGACGTTCCCGACGATCGCCGTGGCGCGGCGTTCGTCTGCGCCGCGGCGCTGGTCGTGCCCTCCGGAACCCAGGCTGTGGTGCGGGGACACTGGCGCGGCATGCTGACCCGGACAGCTCGCGGCAGCAACGGCTTCGGCTACGACCCGATCTTCGTCCCGGACGGTGACTGGCGTACGTCCGCCGAGCTGGACCCGACCGAGAAGGATGCCGTGTCGCACCGAGGCCGGGCACTGCGTGCCCTGCTGCCCGCGCTGCGCGAATGTCTGTCGAGCCAGCTCCTTCCGACCGAGGGACTTCCTCCGCAGCCCTGAGCTCAGTCCACCACCTGCACGAGCTGGCCCACCGACAGGTGGTCGAAGAACGTGGCCGCGGCGTTGTGGCTCAGGTGGACGCATCCAGCCGAGGGCGCTCTGAGGCTGCCCTCATGGAACGCGACGCCGGTGCTGGTGAAGAACACTGAGTAGGGCATGGGGGCGTTGTGGAATATCGAGCTGCGGTGATTTTTGTCCTTCCACAGCACCCGGAACACGCCGACCGGGGTGTCCTGGCCCCGTTTGCCAGAGGTGATCGGGGTCGGCCCGTAGGCGACCCGACCGCCGTGCATCAGCCAGGCTTCTTGGCTGCGGAGGCTGATACAGGCCGCTGCAGCCGACCCGCACGGGGTCGCGGCCGATTGGGCAGCGGCGGCCACGGCTGGAGTCAGCGCTGCGCACCCGGCGGCGGTGATGAGCGATATCAAGGCATGCTGAAAGAAACGCATCGTAGAGACCCCCCTCGCTAACTGACTGTAAGCGTACCGCTGCGGGAGGTTCCGTCCCTAGTGTTTTATTCACCAGTGGGGCATGAGGGCAGCACGATTGGTTGCCTAGCGCAGTAGGCCCACTTCGTGATCCGATTCAGAGGTGAACAGCAACGTGTCCCAGACAAGTCCAGACGCCGACACCCCGCAGGTTGGCGCCAAGGCCACCCTGCCCTGGTTTGCGGACCTACCGATCGCTCAGGACGCCGTCAAGCTGGGAGAGGGCATCGAGCTGCACCCGCAGTGTGAGCCGCTGGCACCGCTGGTGGGTGTGTGGCGGGGTGAGGGCCTGGCCCAGTACCCGTCGCTGCTCGGCGAGTTTCGCTACGGCCAGCAGATCACCTTCGCCCACGACGGCAGACCGTTTCTGGTCTACGAAGCCCGCGCGTGGCTGCTGAACCACTCCGGCGAGGTGCTGCGGCCCGCGGCTCGTGAGGTCGGCTGGTGGCGGGTGGACGAGGACGAGACCATCGAAGTAGTCCTCGCGCACATGTTCGGCATCTGCGAGATCTACTACGGCGGGCGTACCGGCGAGAGGGCGTGGGAGCTGGAATCCGACACCATCGCGCGGACCGACACCGCCCGCGAGACCACCGCGGCGGCCCGACTGTACGGCATCGTCGAGAACGGCGACCTGGCCTACGCCGAAGAGCGGGCGCTGCGCGGCCTGCCCATGCAGCCGCACCTCTCCGCGCAGCTGACACGGATCGCCGGCTAGCCCAGTGGCCAGTCGTGGCCGCGCTCGGCGCAGGACTCGTGCGAGACTCTGCGCCATGACTGTCGCGCTGCCGGATGCGCTCGCCGCCGAGATCGTCGCGGTGCTGCGTGGCGCCGGGGCTCGATTCGCCCTGCTGCACGGCAGTAGGGCGGCCGGTTCGCCGCGGGCGGACTCCGATATCGACATCGCGGCTTGGTGGCCGGTCAACCCGCCGCCGGCCTTCGAGGTCCTGCTTCCCCCGGGGGTCGATCTCGTGGTGCTGGGCGGCGCCCCTCTTGAGCTGGCCGGCCGGATCGCGCTGCACGGTCGCGTCCTGTTCGACGACGATCCTGTCGCTCGGGTCCGCTGGACCGCCACCACCCGCAAGATCTACGCTGACGAGCAGCCCCGACTGTGGCGTAGTCACCGCGAGTTCGTTGAGGCTCTCCGACGTGGTCGATGAGGTCCGGGTCCTCCGACTCCTCCGGTCGATCAGTGACGATCTCGCCGTGCTGCGCGCCGAGGCCTCAGCCGATCCCGGGCGGCGCGCTGATCCGCTGTGGCTGCGCGGCGTCAAGTACACCTTCGTCACGGCCATCGAGGCGGCCGTCGACGTCGCCCAGCACGTATGCGCGGCGCAGGGGTGGGGTCCGCCGCGGGATAACGGCGACGCGATCCGGCTGCTGGGTGCGCACGGCGTGCTGCCCGCCGACCTCGCGGACCGCCTGCGCCGCGCGGTGGAATTCCGCAACGTGCTCGTGCCCGACTATGTCGAGGTGGACAATGCCGTCGTGCTTGAGCGGCTCGCGAACCTGTCGGACCTCGACGACTTCGTCGCCACCTGGGTGGCGCCACCGGGTTCCTGAAAGTTCGCCAGATCGGGCGGCGCGGCGCTGGATCAAAGCGCGTGTCAGTTCGGCAGAGTTCTGGTGAGATTCGCCTCGGACCGCCGAGCGGGGTGGCTGAGCTGGGCTCGGAAGGCGATGATCGCTGTTTGTGTGCCAAAACCGACACATTGTGTCGGTTTTGGCACACAAACAGCGATCTTTCCGGGCGGGGGCGCCGAGCGGGGCTTGGGGGTGACCGACCCGATGGCAGCCACCCTCCCGCGAGGACCTGGGTCAGGATCGACACACCGCCGCCACCCGCCGCACCGGAGTCCACGCACCATCGTGACCGGCCGTGCCACTCCTCAATGGCTGGCCGAGGCCGAGTCCGCAGATCTGGAACCGGCCTGCCCACGGGTAAATCGTGGAGCAACTGGGCTCAAACGCCGAAGTGTCGAAAATTTAGTTGATCTAGGAGGCGGATGCGGACAAGAGCGGCTGTCCGCATCTTGTGACCGGGCATCCCGCGTAGGTTCTGGTCCCTGGGCTGGGCAGGGTTGGTTGCGGTGGGGAGGCAACGCGTCATGGGGCAGGCGCCGCGGGAGCTGACGCCATGGAGGTCTGCCGTGCACTTCTTCGGTGCGCAGGTGCGGTGCTGGCGAACGCTGCGCAGGCTCTCGCAAGCTACGCTGGGCATGAAGACCCATGACAGCAGCGCCCTGATCGGCAAGATTGAGAAGGGAGAGCGGTATCCCAGCCTCGCACTCGCCCGGCGCTTGGATGAGGCGTTGGACACGGGTGGGGCGTTGGAGCGGCTGTGGCCGCAGGTGGAGCGTGAGCGGGCGGCGATCGTCGCACCTAGTGGCGGCTCGTCGGGCGGTCAACGTGACCTTGGTGACCTTGGGCTTGCCTGGCTGGCCACTCCCGATGCCGCGATCGCGCTGCTCGGCGAGTTGTGGAGGGTGGAGGTGCAGCGCCGGTCGGTTCTCGGGGTGCCGTGGGTGGCCTCGGCGTTCGTCGGGCCGACCCAGGAGTGGTTGCTGGACCGCAAGGATGCGGATCTGCACCGTCAGGTAGGTCGCCTGGTGGGTCGCAGCGACGTCGCCGCCCTGTGGGCGATGTCCGAGGCGTTCTTCGACGCGCACGGCCGGTGCGGCGGTGGGTATGCCCGATCGACGCTAGTGCATTACCTCGATCAGGTGGTGTTCCCGCTGCTGCAAGGCAGCTACAGCGACACCGTCGGTCGGGAGTTAATGGCCGCCACCGCACGGCTGTGCGATCTGTGTGCGGTGATGAGCTTTGACGACGGTCAGCAGGGGCTCGCTCAGCGCTATTTCATCCAGGGCTTGCGGCTGGCGCAGGCCAGCGGCGACCGGTCGTTAGGCGCGCTGATCCTGGGGAACATGTCCCAGCAAGTCCATTACCTCGGAGACGCCGCTCAGGCGGTGGCCTTAGCTGAGGCCGGGTACCGCAGCGGGCTCGACGGAGGCTCACTCTCGGCAGCCGCGCGGTGCGCCGCGATGCAGGCCCAGGCGCACGCCCTGGGCGGTGACCAACGAGCCTGCGCCCAGGCCCGTGCCGTCGCGGAACGCACCCTGGATCAGGCGGTGCCCGGCGACGAGCCAGCCTGGATCCGGTTCTTCACCACCGAGAAGCTCTCCGCTGAGGTGTTCTACATGGCCAGGGATCTCGGCAGGCCGCACGACGTCCAGCGGCTCGCCCCCGACGTGATCGCCTCGGCAGGTGCGGAACGCCCCCGTGTACTGCGCATCACCACCCTCGCCGCCTCCTACCTACCCGCCGAAAGCAACTCTGGCGGGGACGTCGACCACGCCGCCGAGCTGCTCTGCCAGGTGATCCACACCCTGGGCTCCCTGCACAGCTCCGTCATCCTGCACGAGGTCAACTCGGTCCGCCGCGCCCTGGCCCCCCACGCCACACGCCCGAGCGTCCAGGAACTCGAGCACCTTGCACTGAATCACGCTCACGGCCCGAGCCACGCCCTCTGAGCCGTCCCGCCGCGTCCGATCCCGATCGACCCCACCGGAATCTCAGCCGGCCGCGCGCTCGGGACGCCTCACAGCACTCAGGGCCCCCGAGCCAGTCGGCTCCGAGGTCGGGCCGCGGCGCGATCCCGGCCAGCGCCACCCTGGCGGTGACTCAGGGTGCACTTGAGGTGTTCCGCGGAACCGCGTCCGCAATACCCGTGCCGTTCCCGGCCTGCGGATCAGGCGGCTCGCGGGCAGAGGGGGGCTGGTACGGCAGGCCAGGCAGGTATTGGCCCCATTCGCTTCTGGTGATAGCGGGCCATGTGACGGCACAGATTCGCGCGGCGACTTTGTCGATGTTGGTTTCCCACAGCCGCGCGGTGGTGTCGTAGCTGCCGGTGGCCAGGGTGTGCCCGTCGGGACTGAAAGCCACCGAGTAGACGATGTCGGTGTGGCCGGTGAGGATACCTAACAGCTGGGGCTGGTGGGGGTCGCTGACCTCCCACAACCGCACGGTCCTGTCGGAGCTGGCGGTGGCCAGGGTGTGCCCCTCGGAACTGAAAGCCACCGAGGAGACGCCGCTGGTGTGGCCGGTGAGGGTGGTCAGCAGACGGGGCTGGTGGGGGTTACTGATGTCCCACAACCGCGTGGTGTTGTCGGCGCTGCCGGTTGCCAGGGTGTGCCCCTCGGAACTGAAAGCCACCGAGCGGACGCCGCTGGTGTGGCCGGTGAGAGTACCTAATAGTTGGGGCTGGTGGGAGTCCCTGACGTCCCACAGCCGCACGGTATTGTCATCGCTGGCGGTAGCCAGGATAAGCCCGTCTGGGCTAAAACCCACCGAGCGGACGTCGTCATCGTGGCCGGTGAGTGTCTTCAACGGCTGAGGCTGGAGGGGATCGCTCGTATCCCACAGCCACACGGTCTTGTCGGCGCTGCCGGTGGCCAGGGTGTGCCCGTTCGCGCTGAAGGCCACCGACCAGAGAGCGTCGGTTTGGCCGGTGAGGGCCTTCAACGGGTGGCGCTGGTGGGGATCACCGACGTCCCAAAGCTGCAAGGTCTTGTCTCTGCTGGCGGTAGTCAGGATACGCCCGTCAGGACTAAAAGCTACTGAATAAACGGTGTCGTTGTGGCCGGTGAGCTTCCCTAGGGGGCTGGGTTGGCGGGGGTCGCTGACTTCCCACAACCGCGCGGTGGTGTCTCTGCTGGTGGTGGCCAGAGTGTGCCCGTCCGGGCTGAAGGCCACCGAATAAACAGTGTTGGTGTGGCCGGCCATGATGGGTCCCGGAAGGTCCCACAGCCGCGCGGTGGTGTCGTCGCTGGTGGTGGCGAGAGTTCGCCCGTCGGGGCTGAAGGCCACTGAGACGACGGTGTTGGCGTGGCCGGTGAGGGTGGCCAGTGGGTGGGGCTGGTGCGGGTCACCGACCTCCCACCGCCGCACGGTGGTATCGGCGCTGCCGGTGGCCAGGGTATGTCCGTCGGGGCTGAAGGCCACCGATTCGACGGGAGCGGTGTGGCCGGTGAGAGTGGCCAGTGGGCTGGGGTGGTGCGGGTCGCTGATGTTCCATAGCCGAGTGGTCGTGTCGTGGCTGCCGGTGGCCAGGGTGTGCCCGTCGGGGCTGAAGGCCACCGATTCGACGGTGTTGGTGTGGCCGGTGAGGGTGCTCAGCAGGTGGGGTTCGCGAGGGTTGCTGACGTCCCACAGCCGGGCGGTGGTGTCGGCGCTGCCGGTGGCCAGGGTGTGCCCGTCAGGGCTGAAGGCCACTGACTCGACGGGGGCGGTGTGGCCGGTGAGGGCGCTCAGCAGGTGGGGTTGGCGAGGTTCGCTGACCTCCCACAACCGCACAGTCCTGTCTCCACTGGCGGTGGCCAGAGTACGCCCGTCTGGGCTGAAGGCCACCAAGCGGACTCCGTTGGTGTGGCCGGTGAGGATGCTCAGTGCGCTGGGGTGGTGGGGATCGCTGGCATCCCACAACCGCGTGGTGTTGTCGGCGCCGGCGGTGGCTAGGGTGTGTCCGTCCGGGCTGAAGGCTACCGAATAGACGGTGTCAGTGTGGCCGGTCAGCCGGGTGGCGTAGGGGGTGGCGGCGATGCTGAGCAAGCTGCTGCGAGCTTCTGAGGTGCGCACAAGCCGGTAGGCGGCCAGGGCGAGTTGGGCGGCCAGGGCCGGGTTGGTGGCTCGGAGTTCCAGGGCTTGGCTCGCGACCTGCCGGGACAGAGCGATATTGCGTTGTTGCTCTGCGGCGCGCTGCTGGGTAATCGCGATACCGGCTGCCACCAAAGCGAGGGCGAGCAGCACGGATAACACAGTGAGAGAGCGTCCTCGCCGGAGGCGATCGCGGCGGATGCTGGCGCGCAGGAAGATCCGCGCCGTCGAGCTGAGCTCGACACGGTCGGTCACTAGGTCGCCGGCCTGCAGGTGGGCGCCGGTGTCGGCTACGGCGGCGGCAAGCTGGCCGCGTTCCCACAACCGTGCCGGTGGGCGGCCCTCGTCGTCCCATTGGGTGGCGGCCTGCTCGACCGCCCGGCGGGCCCGCAGCGCTGTCGCGTTCTCCTCGATTGCCTGGGCCAGCGGTGCCCAGGCCGAGAGGAATGCCTCGTGGGCTACTCCCATGACCACGCTGTCGTTGTGAGTGTCGGTGGTGAGCAGCCGTCGCGTGACGAAGGCGTCCAGCTCTCGGGTCACCGGCTCAGGCAGCTCATCGCGGGGAACCCGCCATCGGGTAGGGCGGCCCTGCTCATCCACGGTGACCAACCGCAACAGCCCGGCAATGACCTCTGTGCCGTTTCGGCCGGTGGCTGCACTCGCATCGGCCAGGGCTGCGTCGGCCTGCCGGGTCAGCGCACCCTGCACGCCTCCGAGCTGCTCGTACCGGGTGGCCGACAGCTGGCCGCCGCGGCTGGTGCCATCTCCGAGCTGGGCCAGGGTGAACGCTAGCAGCGGCAGGGCTTCTCCGCTGTCGGTGTCGGCGACCAGGCGGGTCACCAGGTCCTTGTCCACCCCGATACCGGCCAACTGGGCCGGACCCTCGATCACGATCCGTAGCGCCTCGCGGTGCAGCGGCCGCAGTGAGTAGAGGCGGGCCGCCGGTAACATGGCCAGTTCGGAGTCGACTAACAGCTGGTCGAAAAACTCCGGCCGTAGCGTGGCCACTACCTGCAGCGGACCGCCCAGCGCTGGGCGTAGCAGCTGCGCGAACCGGGCCCGCTCACCCGGCCCGCTCTGGGTGAGCAGCTCCTCAAACTGATCTACCACCAGTAGCAGCCGCCGGGCGCGGCTGGCCAGTAGCACTTCATCGACCAGCCCCGGCAGGCCAGTGTCCTCAAGCTGGTGACGTACCTGCGCCACCGTCCACCCCAGCCGAAGTTGCCCTGCTGCCGCGGCCAATTCCCGAGCTAGCGTCGCCACCGGGTCGGTGCCGGGCAACATCGGGGGCAGCGTCCACCAGCCTGGCTCGTCGGCCATCACCGGCAGCAACCCGGCCCGCACCAGTGATGACTTGCCGCACCCGGAGGGGCCCACCACCAACAGCACCGCTGCCTCGGCCCGTTCGGCGGGGGACCGCAACAGCGTAACCAGCTGCTGAACCTCCTGGCCACGGCCGAAGAACACCCGATGATCCTCGACCCCGAACGGACGCAGCCCCGGAAACGGTGGCCGGCCATCGGGCCACCCCCCACCCCCAACGGCATCAATCCGACGCAACGCCTCCACCAGCGCCGCACGACCCGCGGCGGGATCTTTAGTGAGGTCGGCGTAGTGCGTGGACTTCACCAGTGGGTGGTCCACCTCCGGCTCGGCCAGGACCGGCAGTAGCCGGCTACCCCGCGACCGGGCATAACCCACCTCGTAGGGACACCACTCCGAGGCCAGGAAAGCTGAGGTGACCACGCAGACCACTGCATCAGCCCAGCGCAGCCGCTCCAGCAGCTTCTGCTCCCACTCCTCGCCCACCACGATGCCATTGCGTAGGTCCCGGTCCAGGAACACCTCGTGGCCCTCAGCCACCAGCCACCGGTGCACCTCATCGGTCGGCTCTCGATCCTTGCTGGCATAGCTGATGAATACCCTGGCCACCGCACCTCCCCTGGCGCCCTTGTGCCAGTCGGCACCTTACCGGGCCTGAGCGCTACCGACGGTGACCAGCTGGATGATCGGAGTGGGGTCAGATCGCGTGGATCGCGATGCCGTCCTGATCGGCGAGCAGAGCCCGCAGGTCGTCAGGATCACCGGTCACGATCGTCGAACCCGGTATCGCGAGTGCCTCAGCGGCGACGAGAGCATCGGCGGTGTTACCGCCGCCAGTTCGCCCGAGCAGCCGCCCCGCCTCCCGGCCGGTGTCGGGCGCTGTCGCCGCCGTGCCGACGGCCTTGAGGACTCGATTCACGGGTGCGTCCCGGGCGCCGCCGCGGAGGGTCTCGGCGAGCACGACCACCGGGACGCGCAGCTCGATGTGACGTGCGAGGGCCTCCCGCAGGATCGCCCGGGTTCGTGCGTCACCTCGTGACCAGCTGATGACCGCGCCAGAGTCCAGGATCAGGCGCTGGGGAACTGGCTGGCGTGATCGGCTTGCGGCCATTGCCGGCGGACCTCTTCCTCGATCTCTGCGGGCACGGGACCGAACTCGTCGTCCATCTCATCCAGCAGCCGGCCGACCCGGGCCTGCTGGAGCCTGACTCGCAGGGCATCGTTGATCAACGCTGAGAGCCCGCGTGGCCCAGCCAGCTCGCGGGCCTCCGCAAGCAGATCGGCGTCGAGGCTCACCGACACCTTCGCAATGGCCATGCAACTATCTTACTACTGGACGTCCAATAATCCCTTCCTTCCTACCGAAAGGTGAACAGGTGTGGGCGGCCCCAGGCCCATTTATATCTCATTGCGAGCAGTTCCTATTAAGAGCTACCTTGGTCGCATGACGGGCCTTGAGCAGGTTGTGCTGAGCGAGGAGCTGATGACGACCATGGCTGCGCTGCGGCGTCTGGTGCGCCGCAGGCTGCGACCGGTGATGCCCGGTCCGCCATTACGGGGTGCTCAGGTGGAGTTGCTGCAGGTGGTCGAGAGGCAGCCGGGTATTGGGATCGCGCCGGCGGGGCGTGCCTTGCAGTTGGCGGCCAACTCGGTGAGTACGTTGGTCAACCAGCTCGTCGATCAGGGGATGCTGGTGCGTCAGGCTGATCCTGATGATCGTCGTGCGGCGCGGTTGTGGTTGACCGAGGCGGCCACCCAACGATTAGCAGCGTGGCGGCGCGCTCGTGTTGAGCTGGTCACGGGTGGTGTGGCAGGACTTTCGGTGGCCGATCGGCAGGCGCTGGCTCAGGCGCTGCCGGCGCTGCGCGCGCTGCTGGTGGCGCTCGAGGCGGGGGAGCAGCGATGATGGCTCCGCTCGCCGTGCACGGTACGGGGATCCGGCACCGTTTCGGGGACACGGTCGCGGTCGACGGTGTTGACCTCGACGTTACGGCGGGGACGGTGTTCGGGCTGCTTGGGCCGAACGGTGCCGGCAAGACCACGACGATCCGCATGATCACGACACTGCTGCCGGCGCCGACCGGGACTATCGAGGTCTTCGGCGTGGACGTGGCCCGCCACAAGCTGGGTGTGCGGCGGTTGATCGGATATGTGCCGCAGCAGCTGTCCGCCGACGCCGCGCTGACCGGCCGGGAGAATGTGGCGCTGTTCGCGCGCCTGTTCGACGTCCCCCGTGCTCGGCGGCGTCGGATCGTGGACGCCGCGTTGGAGTCGGTCGGCTTGACCGAGGTCGCCAACCGCACGGCGGGCACCTACTCCGGCGGCATGATCCGCCGGTTGGAACTTGCTCAGGCTCTGGTCAACGCACCACGGCTGCTGGTGCTGGACGAGCCGACGATTGGCCTGGACCCCATCGGCCGGGCCAGCGTGTGGGACCGGATCCTCGACGTCGGGGCGAGCACGGGGATGACCGTGCTGGTCACGACCCACTACATGGACGAGGCCGACCAGCACTGCGATCGGATCGCCATGATGCACCGGGGCCGGATCCGCGCGGTGGGCTCGCCGAGGGAGCTCAAGGCTGGCCTCGGCCTGGACGCCACGCTGGACGATGTGTTTCGCGCCGTCACTGGCGACGAGCTGGGCAGCGACGCGGGAGAGAGGATGCGCGATGTCCGAGCGACTCGCCGGACGGCGCGTCGACTGGGCTGAACCGGCCCGGGTCGGCCTGCCTCGTCTGCTGCTCTCCCGGATCAGCACCCTGTGCCTGGTCGAACTGCAGAAGCTGCGTCACGACCGCATCGAGCTGATCACTCGCGCGGTCCAACCGGTGCTGTGGTTAGTGATCTTCGGTGAGACCTTCACCCGGTTGCGGGTCATCCCCACCGGCGGAATCCCTTATCTCGACTACCTGGCACCGGGAATCCTCGCCCAGTCCGCGTTGTTCATTGCGATCTTCTACGGGATCCAGATCATTTGGGAGCGCGACGCCGGGGTGCTGGCCAAGCTGCTGGTAACCCCGACCCCACGGGTCGCGCTGGTCACGGGTAAGGCCTTCGCCGCCGCGGTGCGGGCATTGGTCCAGGCACTGGTGGTCCTGGTGTTTGCAGCAGTGCTGGGCGTGGGGTTGACCGGTAACCCCATCACGTTGCTGGCCATGGCGGTCGTCGTGATCCTCGGCTCAGTCTTCTTCTGCTGCCTGTCGATCACCATCGCCGGACTGGTGCTCACCCGCGATCGGCTGATGGGTATTGGACAGGCCATCACCATGCCGCTGTTCTTCGGGTCCAGCGCGTTGTACCCGGTGAGCCTCATGCCCGGCTGGCTAAAGGTGATCAACCACGTCAATCCGCTCGGGTATGAGGTCGACGCGCTGCGCGGACTGCTCATCGGCGTTCCCGCTCAGCTGGGGCTGGACTTCGGCGTCCTGATCGTGGCATCAGTGGTGATGATCAGTATCTCTTCCGCCCTGCTCGGCCGGCTGGTTCGCTGATCCCAGGCACCACCAGCGTGGCGGGCCTCCTAAAAGCTATTGTCATTGTGTGACGAGCCTTGAGCAGAGTGTGCTGGGCGAGGAGCTGATGACGACCATCGCCGCGTTGCGGCGCCTGGTGCACCGGAGGCTGCGATCGGTGGTGCCCGACCCACCGCTCCGCGGCGCCCAGGTGGAGCTGCTGCAGGTCATCAAGAAGCAGCCGGGCATCGGCATCGCGCCGGCGGGACGTGCCTTGCATCTGGCGGCCAACTCGGTGAGTACGTTGGTCAACCAGCTCATCGACCAGGGGATGCTGGTGCGCCAGACCGATCCTGATGACCGTCGTGCGGCGCGGTTGTGGTTAACCGAGGCGGCCACCCAACGATTAGCAGCGTGGCGGCAGGCTCGCGTCGAGTTAGTCGCCGATGGTGTGGCAGGGCTTTCGGTGGCCGATCGGCAGGCGCTGGCTCAGGCGCTGCCTGCGCTGCGCGCGTTGCTGGTTGCGCTCGATGCGGAGGAGGAGCGATCTGCGAAGCGATAGGCCGAGCGGATCCGTAGTGCGGGCGCTGGAGAACCAAACTCCCACCACCACGGCGCGGAACTCAGCCACCGTCGCGGGTTGGGGGCTAGTGAGCAGGGCTACTGGGCTGCTGCGGGTGGTGGTGATCGGGGCGGTACTGGGACCGACCTATTTTGCTAATGCCTTCCAGACCGGCTACTTCGTCCCGCATCTGGTGTTCATCTTGATCGCCGGACCGGTGTTGGCGATGGTGCTGGTGCCTGGTGTGGTCCGCTCCCTCGGTGCCGGCGGCATAGGGCGGGCCCGGGAGGTGCTCGCTGGGGTGAGCGGGTGGCTGCTGGCTGTCTCGGCCGTGGTGATCGCGTTATTGATGATCCTGTCGCCGGTGGTGGCCTGGACCCTGACCCTCGGGATCCCGGATCCTGCCGCCCGGGCGCGGGGCAGGTGGCTGTCCACGCTGTTGGTCCTGCTCATCGCGCCCCAAGTCCTCTTATACATCCTGGCGCACGTGGGTGCGGCCGCTCAGCAGGCTCGTGGGCGTTTCGCGCTGGCGGCGGGGGCGTCCGCGGTGGAGAACGTCATCTTGATCCTGACGGTGGTAGTGGCTGGCGGGTACTACGGGATGGGTCTTGATGTTGATCATGTGCCGGTTGGTCTGGTGGTGGTGCTGGGGATGGGCAGCACGGTAGCTGTCGCGCTGCATGCGGGGCTACAGCTGTTCGGTACCGCGCGGGTGGGTTTGCTGACGTGGCCGTCGATGCGGTGGCGCCGTGACGTCGAGGCTCGGGCGGTGACTCGCCGGCTGGTGCGGTCGGTGGGGGTGGCGGCGTGGCCGGCCGCGGCGATGTACGTGCTGTTCACGGTGGCCGGCTCGGTACCTGGGGGGGCGTTCGTGGTGCAGCTGTCTCATTCAGTGTTGTATTCGCTGTCGTATGTCAGTGCCCATGCGGTGTCGATGGCTGCGCTGCCGGGGTTAGCTCATGCCGCTCATCGTGAGGATGAGGTGACGTTTGGTTCGGCGTGGCGGCAGGCCTTGTCTTATGCCGTGATCGCCAGCTTGCCGTTGCTGGTGTTGCTCGCGGTGAACTGCTTGCCGACGGCGAACATTCTCGCTAATGGTAAGTTGCGGGGCGCGGCGTTGATCGGGCCGCTGGCCGCCTGTTTGGGGGTGGTGGCGGTGGCTCAGTTGGTCGGCGGGGTGCACGACATCGGTCGCCAGGCGCTGTTCGCGCGGTTGGAGGAGCGCATTCCGTGCCGGGCCAGCGAGGTGGCTTTTGGTGTGGTGGTTGTTGCCGCGGCGGTGGCTGTGCTGTTGCCGGCCGATGGGTCTCGTCTGGTGTGGCTGGTGGTGGCGATTCTGGCGAGTGAGCTCGTCGCCGCTGGGACGGTGTTGGTCCGGCTGCGGCGGGTGATCCAGCCTGAGCGATTTCTGGAGTTCCGAGGCTTGATCGCGGCGCTGGTCGCCACGTTCGCGATGGTGCCGGTGGCCGCTGCGATGTGGTGGTTCGCCACGCTCGATGGCGGCGACCGGCTTGCCGATCTTGCCCTTCTCGCCGTGGGCAGTGTCACCGCGCTCGGGGTCTACGTCCTGGTGCTTCGGAGGGTTTGGAGGCCGTAGGCCTCCGTCGCCTATCCTGCCCTTTGATGGCCGATCCCTCCACTTACCGCCCGGCGCCGGGGACGATCCCGGACGCGCCAGGGGTGTACCGCTTCCGCGACGAGCACCACCGGGTGATCTACGTCGGCAAGGCGAAGAGCCTGCGCAGTCGACTCAGCTCCTACTTCGCTGACCTGTCCGGGCTGCACCCGCGCACCCGGCAGATGGTCACCACGGCGGCGTCGGTGGAGTGGACCGTGGTCAGCACCGAAGTCGAGGCGCTCCAGCTGGAATACAACTGGATTAAGGAATTCGACCCCCGGTTCAACGTCCGATATCGGGACGACAAGTCCTATCCGGTGCTGGCCGTGACGCTGAATGAAGAATATCCCCGGCTGCACGTCTATCGCGGTCCCCGTCGACGGGGGGTCCGGTACTTCGGGCCTTACGCGCACGCGTGGGCCATCCGAGAGACGTTGGACCTGCTCACTCGGGTGTTTCCGGCTCGGGTGTGCTCGGCCGGCGTCTTCAAGCGGCACGGCCAGATCGGCCGGCCGTGTCTGCTGGGCTACATCAATAAGTGCTCGGCACCGTGTGTGGGTTACGTCACCGCGCAGGAGCATCGCGCCATTGTCGAAGATTTCTGCGATTTCCTGTCCGGTCGGACCGACAAGATGATCCGCCGGCTGGAGCAGGAGATGGAGGCGGCCGCCGCCGAGCTGGAGTTCGAGCGAGCCGCGCGGCTGCGCGACAACCTGGGGGCGCTGCGCCGGGCGCTGGAGAAGCAGGCGGTGGTGCTCGGGGACGGCACCGACGCGGACGTGATCGCCTTCGCGGGCGATGAGCTCCAGACGGCGGTCCAGGTGTTCCACGTCCGCGGCGGGCGGGTCCGGGGCCAGCGGGGCTGGGTGATCGAGCGGGTCGAGCAGGTCGATCTGGTCGGCCAGTTCCTGACCCAGTTCTACGGCGAGCAGGCGGCGTTGGCCGGGGCCGCCGACGACGCTACCCAGCCGGTGCCCCGGGAGGTGCTGGTCCCCGAGCTCCCCGAGGACGCGCAGGCGCTGACGGAGTGGCTCTCCGGGCTTCGTGGCGCGCGGGTGGCGCTGCGGGTGCCGCAGCGGGGGGACAAGCGCGCGCTGGCCGAGACCGTGGCGCGCAACGCCCAGGAGGCCTTCGCGCAGCACAAGCTGCGCCGCGCGGGCGATTTGACCGCCCGGGCGGCGGCGCTGCGGGAGATCCACGAGCACTTGGGGCTGGACAGCGCCCCGTTGCGCATCGAGTGCATCGATGTCAGCCACGTGCAGGGCAACGATGTGGTGGCCTCATTGGTGGTCTTCGAGGACGGGTTGCCGCGCAAGTCGGACTACCGGCGTTTCGCGATCCGAGACGCCGCCGGTGGGGGGCGCTCCGACGACGTGGCGAGCATCGCGGAGGTGGTCCGTCGGCGCTTCATCCGCGCTCAGCGGGACACCGAGTCGGGACTGGATCCCGCCACCGGGCGTCCTCGCAAGTTCGCCTATCCACCGAACCTGCTCGTCGTAGACGGCGGCCCGGCGCAGGTGGCTGCAGCGGCGCAGGTGCTCGGTGAGCTCGGCGTGACCGACGTGGCGATCGCCGGGCTGGCCAAGCGGCTGGAGGAGGTCTGGTTACCCGGCGAGGCTGACCCGGTGATCCTGCCGCGCACCAGCGAGGGCCTCTACTTGCTGCAGCGGGTGCGGGACGAGGCACACCGATTCGCGATCAGCTACCACCGGCAGAAGCGCTCGACGCGGATGACCAGCTCGGCGTTGGACGACGTCGCCGGGCTCGGGCAGACCCGGCGCACCGCGCTGCTCAAGCACTTCGGCTCGGTGCGTCGGATCCGGCAAGCCAGCGTGCACGAGCTCACCGAGGTACCCGGGGTCGGCCCGAGTACCGCGCGGGCAGTGCTCGCCGCCCTAGGTGGCACCGGCCTGGGCGGCACTGAGCAGCCGGACCCCGACGAGAAAACCATGCAGAGTAACGGAGCGACGTCGTGACCGAGGCTGCGGGTGGGATCGAGGTCGCCGTCGTCTCTGGGCTCTCCGGAGCGGGCCGCAGCACGGCCGCCAAGGTGCTGGAGGACCTGGGCTGGTTCGTGGTCGACAACCTGCCGCCCGAACTGATCGCCACCATGGTTGAGCTCGGGGCCCGCTCCCGTGGCGTGGTCACCCGGGTCGCGGTAGTCATGGACGTGCGCAGCCGGGCGTTCACCGACGACCTCGCCGCGGTGATCAAGGATTTGGACGCCCGCGGCTACCGGCCCAAGGTCCTGTACTTAGAAGCCACCGACGCGGTGCTGATCCGTCGCTTCGAGCAGGTGCGGCGGAGCCATCCGCTGCAAAGCGATGGCCGGCTGGCTGATGGGATCGCCACGGAGCGCTCGCTGCTCGCTCCGCTGCGCGAGGAGGCCGACCTGGTCCTGGACACTAGCGGGCTGTCGGTGCACCATCTTCGCGCCAAGATTGAGCACGCGTTCGGGGGCGAGTCCAGCACCCGTACCCGGATCACCGTGGTGTCCTTCGGCTACAAGTACGGGCTACCGATGGACTCCGACCTCGTGATTGACGTACGATTTTTGCCCAACCCATTCTGGATCCCGGAATTGCGCGAGTCCACCGGCCTGGATGCCGACGTCCGCAACTATGTGCTGGCCCAGGAGGGCGCCGAGGAGTTCCTGGGCCGCTATCTTGATCTGCTGCGCTTGATCAGCGGTGGTTACCGGCGGGAGGGTAAGCGCTACCTGACGATTGCGGTGGGGTGCACCGGTGGTAAACACCGCAGCGTGGTCGTTTCCGAGGCACTGGCTGCCCGGCTTGGCGGGGAGGACGGGATCGGCGAGGGGATTACGGTCAAGGTCGTGCACCGGGACGTGGGTCGCGAGTGAGGATACTGATATCGGACCTGCTAGGGGAGGAGAAGCACCAGTGGCCATGACCTCCGCCGTCAAGGACGAGCTGAGCCGGCTGCGGGTGACCAAGACGTGTTGTCGCCGGGCCGAGGTCTCCTCGCTGTTGCGCTTCGCCGGGGGGCTGCACATCATCGCAGGGCGTGTCGTGGTGGAGGCCGAACTGGACACCGGCTCCGCCGCCCGCCGGCTGCGCCGGGAGGTGCACGAGCTGTACGGGCACAACTCCGACGTGCACCTGATCACAGCTGGTGGCTTGCGCAAAGGGACCTGCTACGTGGTGCGGGTCGTCCGAGACGGGGAGGGGCTGGCCCGCCAGACCGGGCTGTTGGATCTGCGCGGCCGCCCGGTGCGCGGGTTGCCCCCGCAGGTCGTCTCGGGTGGTCTGTGCGACGCCGAGGCGTCCTGGCGCGGTGCGTTCCTCGCGCACGGCTCGCTCACCGAGCCGGGCCGCTCGGCGGCGCTGGAGGTGACCTGCCCCGGGCCGGAGGCGGCGCTGGCGCTGGTCGGAGCGGCTCGCCGGCTGGGCATCACGGCCAAAGCCCGTGAGGTCCGGGGCGCTGATCGAGTGGTGATCCGCGACGGTGACGCCATCGGGGCGCTGCTCACCCGGCTCGGCGCGCACGACTCGGTGCTGGCTTGGGAAGAACGCCGGGTGCGCCGCGAGGTGCGCGCCACTGCCAATCGGCTGGCCAATTTCGATGACGCCAACCTGCGCCGCTCTGCGCGCGCGGCGGTGGCCTCGGCCGCGCGGGTCAGCCGGGCCCTGGAAGTGCTCGGCGCGGACGTCCCGGGACACCTGCTCACCGCCGGGCGGCTGCGGTTGGAGCACCGGCAGGCCTCGCTGGAGGAGCTGGGCCAGCTCGCCGACCCGCCGCTGACCAAGGACGCGGTCGCGGGCCGGATCCGCCGGCTGCTGGCGCTGGCCGACCGCCGGGCCGAGGAGCTCGGGGTGCCCGATACCGAATCCGCGGTCACCTCCGACATGCTGGACGCCTGAGGGCGGGAACACCCCGGCAGCTCCCCCGCCCGGGGGGCCTGGGTCGTGGGCGTCGGACGCTAAGGTGACGCCCGATAGTCTTGGGCAGCGAAGGAGAGGGCATCGTGACCGTTCGGGTAGGAATCAACGGATTTGGCCGTATCGGGCGGAACTTCTGGCGCGCCGTGCAATCCGGTGGCCACGACATCGAGGTGGTGGCGTTCAACGACCTCGGAGACATCGCGACCATGGCGCACCTGCTCAAGTACGACAGTGTGCTGGGCCGGTTGCGACAGGACGTGCATGTCACCGACGACGGCATCGCGGTGGGCGGCAAGACCATCAAGGCGCTCGCCGAGCGGGACCCGGGCGCGCTGCCCTGGGGTGCCTTGGGCGTCGATGTGGTGCTGGAGTCCACTGGACTGTTCACCACGGCGGCCGACGCCCGCAAGCACGTCGACCCCGGCGGCGCGAAGAAAGTGATCGTCTCGGCGCCGGCCAAGGGCGAGGACCTCACGGTGGTCCTCGGGGTCAACGACTCCCGGCTGGACGGGTCCCAGACAGTGATCTCTAACGCCTCGTGCACCACGAACTGCCTGGCCCCGATGGCCAAGGTGCTGCACGACGCGCTGGGCATCGAGCAGGGCCTGATGACCACCATCCACGCCTACACCCAGGACCAGAACCTCCAGGACGCCCCGCACCGGGACCTGCGCCGGGCCCGGGCCGCCGCGATCAACATCGTGCCGACCTCCACCGGGGCCGCCAAAGCCATCGGGTTGGTGCTGCCAGAACTCAACGGAAAGCTGGATGGCTACGCCCTGCGGGTGCCGATCCCCACTGGATCGGTCACTGATCTGTCCGCCTCGGTCTCCCGCGAGACCAGTGTCGAGGAGGTCAACGAGGCGTTCCGGACGGCTGCCGATGGTCCGCTGAAGGGTATTCTGCGCTACAGCGACGAGCCGATCGTGTCCTCGGACATCATCACCGACCCCGCGTCGTGCATTTTCGATGCGCCGCTGACCAAGGTGATCGGCAATCAGGTCAAGATCACCGGTTGGTACGACAACGAATGGGGCTACTCCAACCGGCTGGCTGACCTGATCGTCCTGGTGGGCTCGCAGCTGTGAAGACCCTGGAAGACCTGCTCGCTACTGGTGTGTCGGGTCGGACCGTGCTGGTTCGGCCCGACCTCAACGTTCCCCTGGACGGGGCACGGATCACCGATGACGGCCGGATCCGCGCCTCAGTGCCCACCCTGCGGGCCCTGATCGACGCCGGGGCTCGGGTGGTGGTGATAGCTCATCTGGGACGGCCCAAGGGAGCACCCGACCCGGCGTACTCGTTGGCCCCGGTCGCCGTTCGGCTCGGTGAGCTGCTGGGTATCCCGGTGGCGGCGGCGACCGACGTCGTCGGCGACTCGGCTCGCGCCACGGTGACCGGCTTGGCCGACGGCGGCCTTGCGCTGCTGGAGAATGTCCGCTTCGACCCGCGGGAGACCGCCAAGGACGCCGCTGAGCGGGGCGCGCTGGCCGACGAGCTCGCCGCGCTGGTGGGCGCTGAGGGCGCGTTCGTTTCCGACGGTTTCGGCGTGATGCATCGCGGGCAAGCCTCCGTCGTCGACATCGCCCGGCGGCTGCCCAGCTACGCCGGCACCCTGGTGCTCGCCGAGCTGAGCACCCTGCGTCGGCTCACCGAGGCACCGAGCCGTCCCTACGCCGTGGTGCTGGGCGGGTCGAAGGTGTCCGACAAGCTTGCCGTGATCGAGGCCCTGCTGCCGAAAGTGGACACCTTGCTCGTCGGCGGCGGGATGTGTTTCACCTTCCTGGCCGCTCAGGGCATGTCGGTCGGGGCGTCGTTGCTGGAACCGGACATGGTTGAGGTGTGTGCTCGGCTGCTGAAAACCGCGGGCGAGACCATCCGCCTGCCGCGTGACGTGGTCGTCGCCGACGAGTTCTCGGCAGCCGCGAACACCCGCACCGTGGCGGTCGAGTCCATCCCGGAGGGGTGGAGGGGCCTGGATATCGGCCCGGACACGGTGCGTGACTTCGCTGCGGCGCTGGCCGGAGCCGCCACGGTGTTCTGGAACGGTCCGATGGGCGTGTTCGAGCTTGCCCCGTTCGCGGCGGGCACCCGCGGCCTCGCGGCGAGCATCGCCGAGTTGGATGCGTTCAGCGTCGTCGGTGGTGGTGACTCGGCGGCTGCGGTGCGGCTGCTGGGCCTGCCGGAGGACGCCTTCTCGCATATTTCCACCGGCGGTGGCGCGTCTCTGGAGTTTCTCGAGGGCAAGACGTTGCCCGGCGTCGCGGTGCTGGAGACCTAACGCATGGCCCGCCAACCGTTGATTGCCGGCAACTGGAAGATGAACCTCCACCACCTGGAGGCCATCGCGCTGGTGCAGAAGCTCGCGTTCACGCTGCCGGAGAAGTACTTCGCCAAGGTCGAGGTCGCGGTGCTAGCGCCGTTCACCGCGTTGCGCAGCGTGCAGTCTCTCGTGGAGGGCGAGAAACTGCCGATACGCTACGGCGCCCAAGATCTGTCTCCGAAGGACTCCGGGGCCTACACCGGCGATGTGTCAGGACTGATGCTGGCCAAACTGGGCTGCAGCTACGTCATCGTCGGGCACTCCGAGCGGCGGGAACACCACGGTGAGGATGATGGAGTCGTGGGCGCTAAGGTGCGCGCGGCGCTGCGCCATGGGCTCATCCCGATCCTGTGCGTGGGTGAGGGTCTGGACATCCGCGAGGCGGGCGGGCACTTGGCGCACAGCACGCGGCAACTGCGGGCCGCGCTCAAGGGCCTGTCCGCTGAGCAGGTCCGTACCGTGGTGGTGGCCTACGAGCCGATCTGGGCGATCGGTACCGGGCGGGTCGCGACCCCCGCTGACGCGCAGGAGGTCTGCGCCGCGCTGCGGAAGACCCTGGCGGAGGGTTACGGTGTCGCCGTCGCCGACGACGTCCGGATGCTGTACGGCGGTTCAGTCAAATCGAGCAACGTGGCCGATTTGGTCGCCGAACCCGACATCGACGGCGCTCTGGTGGGCGGTGCCAGCCTGGACGCTGACGAGTTCGCGAAGCTTTGCGCGTTAGCTGCGGGCGGTCCCCTACCGTGAGGGGGACGCTGTGGTACGCCACCAGCCTGGGCCGCCACCGGCTTCCCGGGGGAGTAATCTTGCGACGCGGCCGTCGTCTGACGAGGGTGTGATGAAGCTCTTCCTGCAGATCCTGCTCTTGGTCACCAGCATCGCGCTGATCCTGCTGATCTTGCTGCATCGAAGTCGCGGCGGAGGGCTGTCCAGCTTGTTCGGCGGTGGCGTTCAGTCAAGCCTGTCCGGGTCCAGCGTCGTGGAGAAGAACCTGGACCGGCTGACGCTGTTCGTCAGCTCGGTGTGGGTGATCTCCATCGTGGGAATCGGACTTCTGATCAAGATCGGCTGAGCAGCTCCGGGTGGTTGCCCGGGCGGTTCCGCGAGGTGAGGGCGATCAATGGCTAGTGGCAATGCGATCCGCGGCACGCGGGTCGGTGCGGGTCCTATGGGGGAGTCCGAGCGAGGCGAGACCGCCCCCCGTCGGCGCGTGTCGTACTGGTGCGCGAACGGGCACGAATCTCGGCCGTCGTTCGCGGTGGGAGCCGATGAACCCGAGGTCTGGGACTGCTCGCGGTGCGGTTTTCCCGCTGGGCGCAACGAACAGCGGCCACCGAACGCGCCGCGCACGGAACCGTACAAGACGCACCTCGCCTACGTGAAGGAGCGCCGCTCCGACGCTGACGGCGAGGCCATCCTCGCGGAAGCACTGGCCAGGCTGAAAGAGTCCCGCGAGCCCTGATCACGGTTGGTGCGGGACGCTCTCTACGAGTTCAGCTGACCTGGCTGCTGCTCGGCTTTTTTCGGCCCGTCGTCTGTCGCGTCCAGCACTCCAGATCAGACCAGCAACCCCCAGGGCCAGACAGACCAGTCCGATGACAAGCAGGACGGTCGCTAGCGTCAGTGTCTGAATTATCGCTCCCATGTGTCCAACCTCTCGGACCCGTGACGTGTGAGTGGAGGGGCCGCATACAGGCTCGCCTGCTAACGGCCTGCGGCGCCCGCCGTACGCGACTGTAGCTCGATCGAGGGAGCAGTTCCAGTCTTATAGGTGAAATACTATCTTTTTTGTCACTGCGAGTAGTGTTCCTAGGAAGGATTCGCCGCAACCTCCGGGTTACCTACGGGATACCTTCTGGTCATGTGTGGGGTGTGTCGCAGCGGCACTTCTACGTTTCGTTAAGCGCATTCTGGCCCTCCCGCTGGACGCCGCCGCACGGTCCGCGGCGGTGAGCTGCCGGGGCGCCCGCGCCCACGTCGGCTATGCGGTGCAGCTGGGCACGATGCGGTTTCTGGGCACCTTCCTGCCTGACCCGAGCGCGGTACTGGCGGTGATGGTCGACTAGGTCGCCGCTGGCTGAGCCGGCAATTCCACTGCTGTGGCGGGTCGAGCCTCGAGCATGGTCACCATGGGGTCCGTTTCGAGCGTGCTCACGAGCTCCAGGCCAGCCGCAGTGAGGAGCTTCTTCCAGTCAGCTTCGGTACGAAGGCGACCGCCGATATTGAGCATGATCTCGATGTCGTACAGACGATTGGGATGAAATCGGTTGGGCGGTGGCAGGATGGGCTCGGCAATGAGCAGGCGAGCGTGCGGCTGATTCCCGATCTCAGTGTGGATCTGCTTGAGCGTCTTGGTGATCTGATGCTCATCTCCACCGCCGAGCACTCGATGGAAGAGGTAGGCATCCGCACCAGTTGGCAGTCCGTTCCAGAAGTTCCCCGACATCACCGTGACGCGGTCGGACACGCCGAGTGAGGCCAGCAGGTCTGGCGCATCCTTCGTGACATGCGGAAGATCGAAGAGGATTCCGCGCAGGTTAGGATGTCTGCGGACGATCTCGCCGATCAGTTGTCCCCGACCCCCGCCGATGTCAGCGACTGTCGTGAAGCGCGCGAAACCTCCGAAGTTCGCGATGGACTCCGCGCTCATCCGCGCGGTCTGGGTCATCGCCCGGTTGAAGGTCTTGGCGAGCTCGGGATGATCGGCTATAACCTCGTACACCATCTTGCCGTACTTGCGTCGGAATGGATCGACGCCTGTTCGCAGGGTCTGCCGCAGCTCGTCGAACGGGCTCAACGCACTGATCTCACCGAAGAAGACAGCCAAGTTACGAAGGCTGATCTCGGCATCGGATCGGAGGTACTCGGCCTCCTCGGTAAGGATGAATCGACCATCAGGCTGCTCGGCGAAAATACCGAGGGCTGCCGCGGTGAGCAGGATACGTCGCAGCGATTCAGGATGGCATCCGGTCAGCTCGGCGAGCTCGGAGGCCGTGCGGGGACGTTCGGCGAGATGATCAGCAATGTTCAGCTCGGCCACGAGCATCACCGCGTCCGCACTCCGTCGCAGCAGCAGCAGGAAAAATACGCGAGCATACGGCGGGAGGGACGCAAGATCGAGAAATTCAGCCCAGTCGTTGGTCTTGGTATCATCCGGTGTCTGTCTCATGGACTATTCCTTGCGTAGGAACACATTCGCACATCACGACGGTGGCGGTGTACAGATGTTTTATGATGGTCCGCCGACACAACTATACTATGGTCGATCCGACGTGTCTTCGGCCAAAATGCTGATCCAGCTACCCTGCTTCGACCGACCCCAGGACCGTGTACAAGCGGCGCTAGGGGCTGGGTCGAGGGCTGCGGTGGCTGCGGCGATGGTATCGACCCCCCAGTCGGAAGCTGATCCGACGTGACTACCGTGGGCCCGTGCATACCGAACTGGACCGATTGGCCACTGAGAAGTATCTGTTGCTGACCACCTTCCGCAAGGACGGCCGGGGTGTGTCGACCCCGGTCTGGGCAGCGCGGTACGGCGAGGAGTTGGTAGTCCGGACACCGGCCGAGGCCGGCAAGGTTAAGCGAATCCGCCGCAACGGCACAGTGCAGGTCGCGCCGTGCAATATCCGCGGCCGGGCCCGCGGACAGTCGGTGCCGGGGCGGGCCCGGCTGCTCGACCCAGACCAGATGCGTGGGGCACAGGCCGCGATCGAGCGCAAGTACGGGATCATCGCCCGGCTGCTCACCCTCACTACCCGGTTGCGCCAGGGCCCAGACGGCGTGGTAAGTATAGCGATCGCCCTACAGGAGACCGACCGCAGCCAGGGGCCCCGTCCTGAAATTGGGTGATCGGCGGCGAGGCCAGGCACGGTGCGGGTTCAGTGGTGCACGAAGGCGACAGCGCCTGCAGTGCTGCGGCGATCTCCTCGTCAAAATTGACCGATCAACTTCCTGGTATGTTTGCGGTTTGGGCTTGGCTGATGAGCTGGTTGCCGTCGTATGGGGTGAGCCAGTGTTGGTTGAGGAGTGTGTGCACGTCGGCGGTGACTTTGTCTACGTAGTCTTGATGAGTAGGGTACAGAGTTTTCAGATAGCCGGGCGCGAAGGGGATGTCATAGCCGGCATAGTAGCCCTCGGTGGTGTTGTGCACTGTCGGTCCCCGTTCGATGTAGGTCGCGATGGGCACGTCCACGTTGGGTGTGCGTACACCACCTATCGGGTTGCCGTACTCATCCCTGGCTGCCCGTACCGGCCAGACAGAGGGATCGGCGACCGTGAGACGACTCGCGTGTGGTGGGGCTATTCCCTTGGTCACCCAGTCGTCAAGGTTCGCGAAGGCTGCGTCGAGCACGGCGTGCAACGGAAACGAGCTCAGTGGGTAGACGAAGTTGGTGAATGGCGGAAACCCGGCTTGGACCAGCTCGGAGGTGGAGGGGAAGTTGCGGGCATGGTCCATGGGCAGGTGACAGCCGCCGCCGATTTCGTAGAGTCGAACGCGCCGGTGTGGGGTGTCACTGTCGGCCGGACGATCGGTACGGCGGTCGGAGGAGGCTGCGGTGTAGAAATCGGTCGGAGTCGTCACGATGACCACCGGCTGGCCGCCTGGTGGGTTGTACCGAACCCGCGGATCACCCACCGGGATCATGGGCGCGCACTGGTTGACCGGTGTTCCCGCATAGCTACCCGCGCCCGGCAGATACCCATCGAAGATCGACGTGGTGTCGGGCATGGTGGCATGGCCGGAGATCGCGTTGAGATAGGTGACGTCGTAGGAGCCGCTCTGCGACCAGCCAGTCAGGTCGCTGTTGCGGATGTGCAGGTCCCGCAGCGGGTTGTGCGGCACCTCGCTTTTGACCAGCCGGCCTACTTGACTGATGATGTCCCAGGCCAGGCCGTCCTCGCTGTCCTTGTCCGAGGTGTCCGAGGATGACGAGAGCGGTGTGCAGCGCTGCTGGGACGGTTTTGGGTTCGCCATTGATAGCCGGCCGTATCGTGTCGGGTCGAACTTCTTCAGCGCGGTGATCGTCACCGGCTTGATGGTGATGCCAACATAAGCGTCACCATTGCGCATGAATCCGTCATGTGCTATTTCCCATTCTGCATCCAAATCGTGGCCCGCAGTGGGATTGAGTGGCTCGATACGCACGTTTCCGCTGAACCGCGCCGGATCGGACGGCCGGCGGATAAGTATCCGGGTGGTGTAAGGACCGGACGCGTCGACAGTGAGCGTCTTAAGGTCGGGCCACGAGTAGACGTTAGCCCGTCCGCTGACGAAATACTCGTGCTCGGCGTAGCCATACCGAACGATGTCGATTGGCTCGGCGTCGTGGTCAGAAGCAAGGAACGGAAATGATGCTGGTGTCACCGGGATAGGACCCGCCACCGTCGGCAGCGCGGGAATGACTGTTTCCACAGCCGACCCGCGAGAAGGTTGCGCTGGCCCGCTCGACCCGGCGCAACCGGCAACAACCATAGCTGCAAGAACACATACCGTCAGACCCCTAGAGCCGTCGAACCGCATAGTCGCCTCATGCACCTCGCAACAGTATCAACCGGTGGCGGGCGAGGCGTAATGCCCTTCCGGTGCATCCGCTACGATGACCTTGGTATCCAGCGTGGCATGCTGATCGGACACCGCGGTGTGGGTGCTGATCCCTTGGCCTCGAATGAAGTACCGCCAGAGGTGCCGGGCGGCGATCGACTTGCCCTTGACCGGGAAGCGTTGCCCGTCCGAGATCGAGTTCTTTCCCCAACCGGCCCACCAGACGGGCCACTACGGGGAGGCCACGGATCGGCAGGGCGATTGTTGCTGATCAGGTAGCTCATCGGCACGGGGGCCGGTACGGCAGCCCAGGCAGGTATTGGTCCCACTCGTTGTGGGTGATCGCGGGCGTGATACGGCAGACCCGATCGGCGACGCTGTCGACATCATTTTCCCACAGCCGGGCGGTGTGGTCGGCGCTGCCGGTGACCAGAGTGCGCCCGTCCGGGCTGAAAGCCACCGAGAAAACGGTGCCGTTGTGGCCGGTAAGGGTGCGCAGTGGGCTGGGATGCTGGGGGGTGCTGACATCCCACAGCCGCGTGACGTTGTCGTAGCTGGTGGTGGCCAGAGTATGCCCGTTGGGGCTGAAGGCCACCGAGTACACGGTGCCGGTGAGGCCGGTGAGCTGACCCAGTGGGCGGGAATGGTGAGGGTCACCGGCCTCCCGCAGCTGCACAGTCCCTTCGCTGGCGATCGCCAGGGTGCGTCCGTCGGGACTAAAAGCCACCGACCGGACGGTGCCTGCGTCGCTGGGGAGGGTCCCCCGAGGAAGGGGGCGGCTGGGGTCGCGGATATCCCACCACTGCGCGGTGCCGTCGGCGCTACCGGTGATCAACGTGTGACCGTCGGGGCTGAAAGTCACCACCCAGACGGTGTTTTTGTGGCTGGTTATTGTTCCCAACAGGCTGGGATGGTCGGGGTCGTGGATATCCCACAGCCGCGCGGTGTTGTCGTCGCTGCCGGTGGCCACCATGTGCCCATCCGGGCTGAAGGTCACCACTTTGACGCTCTCGGTGTGGCCGATGAGGGTGCCCAGCGGGCGGGGCTGGCGCTGATCGCTCACCTCCCACAACCGGGCGGTCTTGTCGTTGCTGGCGGTGACCAGGATGTGTCCGTCCGGGCTGAAGGCCACTCCTTTGACTTTGCCGGTATGGCGGTTGAGAGTACTCAACGGGCTGGGCTGGTTCAGATTGCGGACGTCCCACAGTCTCGTGGTGGTGTCGTCGCTGGCGGTGGCCACCATGTGCCCGTCCGGGCTGAAGGCCACCGCGAACACGGGGTTGGTGTGGCCGGCCACGATGGGCCCAGGAAAGTCCCACAACCGCACTGTCCTGTCGTAGCTGCCGGTGGCTAGAGTATGCCCGTCCGGGCTGAAAGCGACTGAGAAAACGGAGTTGGTATGGCCGTTGAACGTCTCCAGTAGGCTAGGATTGCTCGTCTCACGGATATCCCACAACCGGGTGGTGATATCTTTACTACCGGTAGCCAGGATATGTCCATCAGGGCTGAAGGCTACCGAATAGACGGTGGCGGTATAGCCGGGGAGGCTACCCAGCGGGTGGGGATGGCGGGGGTCACTGATATCCGACAACCGTACCGTATTGTTTGCGCTGACGCTGGCATCGCTGCCGGTGGCCAGGATATGTCCATCAGGACTGAAGGCTACCGAATAGACGGTGGTGGTGTGGCCAGGGACGATCCCCAGCTGGCGGAATTGTTTGGGTTCACTGACGTCCCACAAACGTACGGTCTTGTCCTCGCTGGCGGTGGCCAGGGTGCGCCCATCGGGACTGAAAGCCACTGAGCGGATGGTGTCGGTGTGCCCGGTCAGGGGGCGGCCCACTGGGTTGGGATTGCCCGGGTCGTGGACGTCCCACAGCCGCACGGTTTTGTCCTTGCTGCCAGTGGCCAGGGTATGCCCATCAGGGCTAAAGGCTACCGAATAGACGGCGGCGGTGTGGCCAGGGAGGGTACTCAGCGGGCGGGGCTGACCAGGGTCGCTCACCTCCCACAGTCGCGCGGTGGTGTCGTCGTTGGCGGTGGCCAGGGTATGCCCGTCGGGGCTGAAGGCCACCGCGTGGACGCTGCCGTTGTGGCCGGTGATGATCCCCAGCGGGCGGGGATGATGGGGGTCACGGGTATCCCACAGCCGGACGGTCTGGTCGGTACTGGCGGTGGCCAGGATGTGCCCATCCGGGCTGAAGGCCACCGAGGAGACGGGGTTGGTGTGACCGGTCAGTTGGGTGGAATACGGGGTGGCGAAGACGCTGAGCAGGCTGCCGCGAGCTTCGATGGTGGGGGAAAGTCGGTAAGCGGCCAGAGCAAGTTGAGCAGCCAGGCCTGAGTTTGTCCCGCGCAGCTCCAGAGCCTGGTCTGCGACATGCTGAGACACCGCGATAAGGCGTTGCTGCTGCGTCGCGTGCCGCTGGGCGAAGGCGATCCCCATAGCAACCAGGGCCACGGCGAGCAGCACCGATAGAACAGCGGTGGCGCGTCCTCGTCGGACGCGGTCCCGGCGGATGCTGGCCCGCAGGAAGTCGCGAGCGTTTGAGCCGAGCTTGACGTAACCGGTGACCAGGTCGCCGCCGCGGAGGTGGGCACCGGTGTCGGCCAGGGCGGCGGCGAGTTGCCCGCGTTCCCACAACCGGGCCGGTGAGCGATCCTGGGCTATCCAGTTCTCGGCGGCCTGCTCGACCGCCCGGCTGGCTCGCAACGCCGATACGTTCGCCTTGATCTCCTGGGCCAGCGGTTCCCAGGCGGACAAAATCGCCTCGTGGGCCACCCCCACCACGACGCTGCCGTGATCCCTGTCGGTGGTCAGCAGCCGCCGCGCGACGAAGACGTCCAGTTCTCGGATCACCGGCTCAGCCAGCTCGCTGCGGGGGACTCGCCACCGGGTGGGGCGGCCTTGCTCATCGACGGTGACGAGCTGCAACAATCCCGCAATAACCTCCTTCCGCGTCCGGCCGGTGACCGCACTCGCCTCAGCCAGGGCCGCGTCGGCCTGCCGGGTCAGCGCACCCTGCACTCCGCCGAGCTGCTGGTATCGCGCGGCTGAGAGCTGATCACCGCGACCGAGGCCCTCGGCCAGCTGGGCCAAGGTGAACGCCAGGAGCGGCAGTGCCTCGCCACTGTCCGTGTGGGCGACCAGCCGGGTCACCAGGTCGTCGTCCACGCCGATGCCGGCTAACTCGGCCGGTTTCTTGATCACAAGGGGTAGTGCCTCGGCATGCAGCGGCTGTAGCGTGTAGGTGTGAGTCGAGGCCAGCTTGGCCGTGACCAGCAGCTGGTTGAGAAACTCCGGCCGCAGGGTGGCCACTACGTGCACAGGACTACCCAGGGTCGAGTTCAGCAGTTCGGTGAACCGGGCTCGGGTATCCGAGCTGGTGGTTTGGGTGAGCAGTTCTTCGAACTGGTCTACCACCACCAGCAGCCGCCGGGCCTGGGCTTTGACCAGCAGCTCATCGGGCAGCTTGGTCAGCTTCGTCTTCTCGAGCTGCTCGCGCACCTCCGCCACCGTCCAGGTCAACCCCAGCTGCCGCGCGACTGCGGCCAGTTCCCGGGCCAAGGCCGCCATGGGATCCTTACCCGGCAGGATCGGGGGCAGTGTCCGCCAGCCCGGTTCCTGGGCCATCACGTGCGCTAGCCCGGCCCGCACCAGTGAGGACTTGCCACACCCGGAGGGGCCCACCACCAGCAGCACCGTCGAGCCGGCCTGCTCGGCGGGGGATCGCAGCAGCTCGGCAAGCTCCTTGGTCTCCTGATCCCGGCCGAAGAACACCCGGTGCTGCTTGATGTCAAACGGGCGCAGCCCAGGGAACGGGGACTGGCTGTCGGGCCAGCCGAAACCCCCGGCGGCATCGACCCGGCGCAACGCCTCGGCCAGCGTGGTCCAGGCACCCGCCGGGTCCTGGGCCAGGTCGATGTGTTGGACGTCGCTGAGCAGCGGATGGACGACTTTCGGCTTGGCCCGGATCGGGATCAGGCGGCTGCCTCGGGACTGGGCGGTCGCCACCTCGGCCGTGCACCAGATGGATGCCAGGTAGGCCTGGGTCAGGACGCAGACCACCGCGTCGGCCCACCGCAGGTGCTTGGTTAGCTCCAGGCGCCACTGTTCCCCGCCGGCGATGCCATCGTGCAGGTTGTGAGCCAGGAACACCTCGTGGCGGTTATCGACTAGCCACTGGCGCAGTTCGTCGGCTTGTTCCCGGTCTCGGCCGGCATAGCTGACGAAGACCTTGACCACCACACCTCCCCACCAGCGTTCCTGTCTCCCTGCGAATCGCCATCCCCGACGCGGAACAGGTCATCGATGGCTACCAGTTGTGGTGGTGCGGACCGTTGTCCCTGGTCTGTGGGCGGAGACTTCCTGGCGCTACGCCGCCACCCGGCTACTGGGTGACGGCACCTTACCGGCCTGGGTGCTGCCAGCGGTGGCCATGCCGATGCCCCGGAGACGCCCGTTAGGCTCGCGCTGCCCTAACTGTCGTGGTGGCGAGGAGCGCCCGAGAATGACCCGCTGGATGGTGTCGCCTGGGGAGATCCCGTCGGCCTGGTTCAACGTCGTGCCGTATCTGCCGGCTCCGCCAGCTTCGCCGCTGCACCCCGCGACCCACCAACCGGTCGAGCCGGATGACTTGGCGCCGCTGTTTCCGGCTGCGCTCATCGAGCAGGAGATGACGAGGGCACCGTGGATCGAGGTGCCGGGTGAGGTGCTCGACATTCTGCGGCTGTGGCGGCCCACGCCGCTGGTGCGCGCGAGTCGTCTGGAGCAGGCGCTGGGCACCCCCGCCAGGATCTACTTCAAAGACGAGTCGGGTTCCCCGGCGGGCAGCCACAAGCCGAACACCGCCGTGGCGCAGGCGTTCTACAACGCCCGAGCCGGCCTGCGCCGGCTGACCACCGAGACTGGCGCTGGCCAGTGGGGAACCGCGCTCGCGTTCGCCTGCGCCCAGTTCGGCTTGGAGTGCGAGGTGTACATGGTCCGCGCCAGCTTCGAGCACAAACCGTACCGGCGGGTGATCATGGAGACCTGGGGTGGCTCGGTGGTGCCCTCGCCGGTCGATCAGCCCGACCACCCCGGATCCTTGGGCACGGCGATCTCTGATGCGGTCCGGGCGGCCCTGGGCCGCGGGGATACCCATTACTCGCTCGGGTCTGTGCTCAACCACGTCCTGCTGCACCAGACAGTGATCGGCCTTGAGGCTCGGGAGCAGCTCGCCCTGGCCGGTGAGCGGCTCCCGGACGTGGTGATCGCGCCCTGTGGGGGTGGGTCCAACCTGGGCGGGATCGCGTTTCCGTTTGTGCCCGAGGCCGGGGTGCGCCTCATCGCCGTCGAGCCGCTGTCCTGCCCCACCCTGACCCAAGGCCGGTTCGACTACGACTTCGGGGACTCCGCGGGGCTCACCCCGCTGCTGCCGATGTACACGCTAGGCCACGACTTCGTGCCACCGAGCATTCACGCCGGAGGGTTGCGCTACCACGGCGTCAGCCCGTTGATCTCATCGCTGGTCCGGGACGGTCGGATGGAGGCGGTGGCCTACCCGCAGGGCAAGGTCTTCGAGGCGGCGGTGCACTTCGCCCGCCTCGAGGGCAAGGTGGCCGCCCCGGAGGCCGCCCATGCGATCCGCGCCGTCATCGACGAAGCCCTCGCCGCCAAGGAGACCGGCGAGGAGAAGGTCATCCTGTTCAATTACTGCGGCCACGGGTTCCTTGACCTGTCAGCCTATGACGATTACCTCCATGGCCGGCTGCATGACGAACAAGGTTGAGCGCTAGTCGACGGTGGCTGAAGCGCTCTGGACACCAGCTGGTACCGCTCTGGGTACGCCGAGTTCGACGGGAGAGCTGTCGCGGGCCTCGTGCAGAGCTCTGGAGTCGAACTCGGCGCACTCAGAGTGATCAAACGACGACTGGCGGGTCTTCATGGGTTGCCTTGGATGAGGCCTGCGCGTAGATCTCCACAGTATAAGACGGGAATCTTTTTCCATTTCGCGTCCCTGACGGGATCTATCAGAATGATCGCTTGAGTTATTCGATGGCGCGACGAGCACCAGATAGATCGGTGCGGTGTCGCCAAGCGCGGACGCTGCCAGTTCGAGCGCCCGGGACAGCTCCAGCTCCACCATCTCAGTGGCGACCGTTCACACCGAAGCGGTTGCGCAGGCTGTCTAGCTCCCACACCCGGCGCCGGGCACGCCGGTCCAAGGTGAGGAGCAGATCTCGGGCGAGCGGGTCGTTGCGGATCCGGGTGGGCGCGATTCGGTCGGCGGTGTCCAGGTGCCGGATCGCCTCGGCGTCCCGGGCGCCTTCGGCTTGGGCGTAGCCGCGGGCGAGGTCTAGGTGCAACCGGCCGCCCCGTCCCGCGGACATCGGCGTGATGGGGTGGGCGTCGAGTCGCTCGGCGTGGCTGGGCCCGTTCCCGCGTTCCACGGAGATCGCCAGCGACCACGCGGCGACGTTGGCCGGGCCGAAGTGCCATTGCAGGGTATTGCGCTCCCCGGTGGCGCGCGCCAGATCTGCCGCTTCGGCCAGGTGCGTCTCGGCATCACCGAGGCGACCCTCACGGCCGGTGAGTTGGGCCGCGAGCAGGTGAGTCATCCCGAGGGCTTCCGCCGCGCGGACATCCTCCCCGGTGGGATCGGCTTCCGACTCAACGGCCGCCCGCGCGTCGGCGAGGACAGTGGAGGCGGTCCGGCGGGCGCCCAGGCGGCTGAACGCACTAGCACGGGCTAGACCAGCGAACCCGGCCAGCGCGGGGTCACCGAGGCGCACCGCAGCGGCGAGGCCCCGATCCATCGACTGCACCGCCAACTGTGGGTTCCCTAGTTGGCGAGCGATGCCGAAGGCGACCACGCAGGCCTCCACCAGCGCCGGTAGAGCCGTCTCGCGGGCCGCTGGCGTTCCCGTCGCAGCGTGGACGTGCAGCTCGGTCAGCAGCGCGCCGAGGTCTCGACCGGCCAGCGCATACCGGGCTTCATCGCAGTGCGCGTTGGCCTGCGCGGCCCAGGCGGCGAGCTGCTCCACCGGGCGCGCCGGGACGTCCGGCACGTCGTCCAAGGTGATGTCATATACCAGTGGGGTGATCTCGGCGAGGACCGCCAACGCGTCCGCCGTTGCCCGGTCCGCTGGCAGGTAGGGCTGGCCGGTGAGGTCCGCGACCGAGCATCCCAGTGCGGCGGCCAGATTCTCGATCAGTCCGCGCCGGTTGAACCCACGCCGGCCCAGTTCCAACTGGGACAAATACTGCTTGGTGATACCGGCCAGCCCGGCCACCACGGTCAGGCTTAACCCGCGCCGACGGCGGATCATCCGAGCACGCGCGCCGATCGACCGCGCGTCGTCAACGCCCATCAGGGTCTCCCTTCGCCAGCTACCGAGGATGGGTTTGATCATGTTAGACCCCGGCACGGCCGTGAGCGAAGCCCACCCATAGCTAGGCCCCGCTCCGCCTCGGCGGACTCGACCTCTGATGACCAGCCACTGGAGCGTGACCCGGCCGGCCGGCGGGCGGTGGCGGTGTGTCGGTCACCTCAAAGCCCGGCTCGGCTGCCCTGCTGGGCGCCTGCCGTCTGGAGAGATCACTGTTTGGGTGACAAAAGCGACAGAATATGTCGCTTTTGTCACCCAAACAGTGATCATGGTGTCCCTGCGCCTGCGTCCGGCACGCGCGGTGGCAGTGCCTCGCTGACCTTGGGTCCATTGAGTCATGGACCATACGGTCGTCGCGGGTTATCTGGTACAGAATGGTGCCACGTGTTGCTGAAAGACATCAGCGGGTGAGCAGCTCCGGGGGGAGTTTGGCGGCGGCGGCCCGGTCCAGCAGCCACAGCGTGCGGCGGCGGCCGGTCACGCCCGCAGCGGGCACCTGCACTTCGCCCGCGCCGCTCAGGGCCATCGTCACCGCTGCGGCCTTCGCCGGCCCCGAGACGATCAACCACACCTCGGTGGCACACCGAATGGCCGGCAGGGTCAGGGTGATCCGGGTGGGTGGTGGTTTGGGACTGCCCCGGACACTGGTTACCGCGCGGTCGGTCTCGTAGCACGCCGGAGAACCCGGGAACACCGAGGCGACGTGACCCTCCTCGCCAACGCCCAGACAGCAGATGTCAAACGACGGCGCCGGGCCCCGGTCCTCCGGGCGCCGCCGGCTGTGCAGCAGGTCTTGGTAGGCCTGGGCGGCGGCGTCCGGGTTATCCCCCCAGGGGCCGTCCGAGGCCCCCATGGGGTAGACGCGGGCCGGGTCCACCTCGACGCGGTCCAGGAGTGCTTCGCGGGCCTGGGTCTCGTTGCGCTCCGGGTGACCGCTGGGCAGGAAGCGCTCGTCACCCCAGTAGATATCCACCCCACGCCAGTCCACCGCGGTCGCGGTCTGGGTGTTCGCCAGCTCACGGAGCACGGCGATACCGATGCCACCCCCGGTCAGCACCAGCGATGCCGACCCCGCGGCGCTCTGGAGGTTCACGATCCGGGTCACCAGCCGGGCGGCCGTGGCCGCGGCGAGCACCTCCGCGGTGGCGTGCACCACCACATCGGGGCCCCTCACGAGCCACTCCGGTGCTCGCTGGATCGAGCGCTCTTCACCGCGCTGGCGCGCCGACCTTCCACCTCGGTCACGGCCTGCAAGGCGGCATGGTAGATCTCGTCCGATTCCAGCCTGCGCAGCTCCTCAGCGAGACATTCGCGCACGGGGCGCCGCCGCAAGGGCACCCGGCTCTCTGGTTGGCCCGGCTGGCGCAGGGTGCCCACCTTCCCCGCGGGCCGGACCAACTCCACCGGGCCGGAAGGACGCTCCAGGATCGCCGAGAGGATCCCGCCGCCGGGCGGGCTGGGGCGGAGTCGGACCGGGACGTGCAGGCGAGAGCGCAGCCAGCCGGCGAGCAGGTCAGCAGACGGGTTATCCGCAGCGCCCGTCACGGTGGCCGCCTCGACAGCCTCATACGGCGGCAGGTCGAGGGCCGCGGCGAGCAGCGCGCGCCACGGGGTGAGCCGGGACCACGCGAGGTCGGTGTCCCCGTCGGCGTAGGAGGTGCGGCGGTGCTCCAGCGCCTTGATCGGGTGGGAGGCTGCCGCGGCGTCGGTGATCCGCCGCTGCGCCAGCTGCCCGATGTGGTCGTGCGCAGGATTCGCGGGGGCCGCTCCGGGCCACCAGGCGACCACCGGGCTGTCCGGCAGGAGCAGCGGTATCACCACGCTGTCTCCATGATCGGCCAAGGCGCCATACAGGCGCAGCACGAACACCTCGGACGCGCCGGCGTCACCGCCGACGCGGATCTGGGCGTCTAGCCGGGTCCCGGCCCGCTTCGGACCCCGGGCCACCACGAGCACCCGGCAGGGATGCTCCTTGCTGGCCTCATTGGCGGCCTCGATCGACTGCTCCACCTGCGCGGAGTCGTCGGTGACGATCACCAGGTTGAGCACCCGGCCCACCGCGACCGCGCCGCCACGCTCTCTCATGTCGATCAGCGCGTGGTTCACCGCCGCGGTGGTGGTGGACGGCAGATCGACGATCATTGTTGTCCTCCGGGTGTGATCGGTGCCACCTTACCGGTTTTTATCCCGGGCGGTCCGGAAATAATCCGCCCCATCCCGCAGGTCGATGATGGGGTCGGGGTAGTCGAGGCGGGCTCGGTGGCGTCGGTCCAGCTTCCAAGGCTGGTGTACCGCGGGGCCGGGGATGTCCTGGAGTTCGGGCAGGTAGCGGCGGACGTAGTCGCCGTTGGGGTCATAGCGTTCGGCCTGCCGCAGCGGGTTGAGAACCCGGTTGGGTCGGGTGTCGGTTCCGGTGCCGGCGACCCATTGCCAGTTGAGCTGGTTGTTGGCGACGTCGGCGTCGACGAGCAGGTCGAAAAAATGCCGGGCGCCGAGACGCCAGTCCAGATACAACGTTTTGGTGAGAAAGCTGGCGGTGATGAGGCGGGCCCGATTGTGCATCCAGCCTTCCCGCTGGAGCTGGCGCATGCCCGCGTCGACGATCGGATAGCCGGTGCGGCCATCCCGCCAGGCCTGGGCGGCCGTGTCGTCGCAGCGCCAGTGGTCGTGGCGGGTGCGGTAATCGGTGGTTGCGACCTCGGGGCGCGCGGCGAGGACCTGGTGGTGGAAGTCGCGCCAGGCCAGTTGCCGGATGAAGGCGTCGCCGCCCGCCGTTGCCGACTTCGTGGCGGCACGTAACGCTCCGGTGGGTGAGATGCAGCCGAAATGCAGGTAGGGCGACAGCCGGGACGTGCCATCGGCGGCAAGGTCGTCGTGGGCCTGCTCGTAGTCACCGATCGGCCCCGCGAGCCAGTCGCCGAAGAGGCGCCGCCCCGCTGTCTCACCACCCCGGGGTAGGTGCGGTGAGGGCTGGCCGGAGCATAGTTGGTCGGGGCTGGGCAGCCCGTCGCTCGCGATCGGCGGCACGCTGATCCGCTCCGGCGGCTTGAGCAGACCACGGGTGTTCCTCGCGACCCAGTGCCGGTAATAGGGGGTGAAGACCGCGAAATGATCCCCTCCGCCCGACGGGGTGATCGCGCCGGGTTCCACGATGCTGATCGTGTTTGTGGTGTGCCACGAGCATGCAGGGAGGTTCGGATGTGAAGGTCTGAGTCTTCGTGTGTGGTGCTGTGCTGGTGATGGAGGTGGGCCCTCCGGGACCGCTCTGCAGGGGGAGGTTCCAAACCACCGCATGCTGCTGCGACTGGAAACGG
>JAFAPC010000051.1 GCA_019247305.1 Pseudonocardiales bacterium | reverse complement strand
TTGACGCTGTGGAACACGCCCCGGCGGATGGCCTTGTCGGTCAGGTTCCGGAACCACCGTTCTATCAGATTGAGCCATGAGGACGAGGTGGGAGTGACGTGCAGGTGGAACCGCGGGTGTTTGGCTAGCCATTTTTTGACGTTGGGGTGCTTGTGGGTACCGTAGTCGGCGCAGATCATGCGGATCTGGAGTTCCTTGGGCACTTCGCGGTCGATGATACGCAGGAACTTCAAGAATTCAGTGTTGCGGTGCCGCGGCAGACAGCGGCCGATCACGACTCCGGTGAGCACATTCAGCGCGGCGAAGAGGGTGGTGGTGCCGTGACGCTTGTAATCATGGGTCATCGTGCCCGCTCGACCCTTTTTCATCGGCAAGGACGGCTGGGTCCGGTCCAGGGCCTGGATCTGCGACTTCTCGTCCATGCACAACACCACAGACTGGTCGGGTGGATTCAGGTATAAACCCACCACGTCGACGAGCTTTTCCTCGAAATGCCGATCGTTGGACAGTTTAAAAGTCTTCACCAGGTGGGGTTTGAGTCCCCGCGCCGACTAGATCCGCTGCACCGACGCCGGACTCACCCCGACCTGTTTCGCCATCGAACGGCACGACCACTGCGTCTCGCCCTTCGGTTTCGAATGCAACGTCAACTCCACGATCTCGGCGACCTTCTCGTCGCTGATCGACGGTTTGCGACCTCGCCCCTTGGCCACCTCACCGAATCCGACCAATCCGTCTTTCTCGAACTGGCCACGCCAGGCCAGCACAGTCGGACGAGATATCCCGACTACCTCGCCGATTCTGGTATTCGACACCCCATCTCCGGCTAAGAGCAACGCCCGGGCTCGCTGCACCACACGGTGCGCCGCACTCGGCGACTTGGCCAGAATGTCCAGGACTTCTCGTTGCTCATCGGATATCGCCAACGGCGACGCTGCTCGACTCATAATCCATAGCATAACGGACTATAAAATTAATTGCAAGACACTACACTAGTGAAACAAGAGATCTGGGCGCTGTTACTCACCCACTACGCGATACGCCACATCATGAAAGACGCCGCCGACACCGTCGGAACCGACCCCGATGACCTATCCTTCATGCGCAGCTACCGCGCGATCCGCCGCCAGGTCACCAACCAAGCGGGTTTTTCCCCCTGACAAACTCGCCACCGCACTCACCGAAACCACCCACGAAATCACCGAACGACTCAACCCCCCACGACGACACCGCACCTACCCAAGAGTCATCAAAAGATACCGCGCGCACAGCCACCGCATCAAACGCGCCACCGACCACGGCCAACGCCACAACAGCCCACCCAAGATCCACATCTTCAAGGTCCCGTGCTTAACTTAGCGGCATTGGTCCCTGGTGGGGTGCTCGGTGATATCGGTGACCCATAACCGGTTCGGCTCCTCGACGCTGAACCGGCGGCGGACGAGGTCCGAGCTGGGGTCGGCGGCCGGGTCGCGCAGGGTGCAGCTGTGGCGTCGGCGCCGGTAGAGGCCCTGGATGCCCGCGTCACGCATGAGCCGGGCGACTCGCTTAAGGTTGACCGAGAGCCCGAGTCCGAGTGTCAGTTCGGCGTGGACTCGCGGTGAACCGTAGGTGTCCCGGGAATCGGCGTGAATCCGTTTAATGTGCTTCACTAAGAGCTCGTTCTCCTGGTGGCGTAGCGAGGCGGGTCGGGACAGCCACTCGTAGTAGCCTGATCGTGACACGGTCAGTACCTGGCAGGCCACCGCGACGTCAATCTCGTCGTCGGCGAGTTCACGCAACCAGCGGGTAGATCAGTTTGGGAGGATGTTCTCTCGGGCGAAGTACGCGGCCGCGCGCTTCACGATATCGACTTCAAGTTCGAGTCGACGCTTGTCTTTCCTCAGCTGCGCGAGCTCTTTTTTCTCACTGCTGGTCAGTCGCGTTTCGCTGCCGTGCTCATCAGCGTCAGCCTGGGCCAGCCAATTCCGCAGACACGACTCAGAAATTCGGGCTCTATTGCCATGGATGTGGATGAGCAGCGTGTGGTATGGGCGGGTGGCCGGTGAGGTGGGGTGCACGGGCGTGATCTAGGTTCGGCGGCTCCTACACACACCGATCCTGGAGTCCGCCCGTGCGCGCTACCACCCTACTGAATCGGTTCCTGAACCTGCCGGGGACGGCGGTGGTGGATCCGGGATCGTGGCAGGTGGAGTCGGGTGGTGGTGAGATTCGGGTCTGTCTTCGTCTGACCCGCAGACGACTGGTCTGTCCGCACTGTGCGTTCCGGACGAGGCACCGCTATGACATCCGGGAGGTGGACTCGTCCTGGCGTCATCTTGATCTTTTCGGTCGGGTGTGCCGGATCAGGCTCCGGCGGCGGCGGTTGCGCTGCCCGGAGCACGGAGTGGTCGCCGAGGGGGTTCCGTTCGCTCGGCCGGGGTCTGGGTTCACGAGGGATTTCGAGCAGATGGTGGCGTGGCTGGTCACGAAAGCTGATAAGAAAACGATATGTGAGTTCATGCGGATCGGATGGCGTACGGTGGGGGCGATCGCGGCTCGGGTCGCCGAGGAGGAAGTGGATCCCCGGCGGTTGTCCGGATTAGTGGATATCGGGGTTGATGAGATTTCGTGGAAGAAGAATCACCATTATTTGACGTTGGTGTCGAATCACACCACAGGGAAGATTGTGTGGGGGAGATCCGGGAAGGACACCGAGACCTTGAATGCGTTCGTCGACGAGGTGGGTGCCGAAGAGACCGAGGGAATCGAGGCGGTGTCGATGGACCTGGGGCCTGCTTTCGCGAAGTCGGTCCGTACCCGCGCTCCGAAGGCCACGATCTGCTTCGATGCGTTCCACCTAGTCAAGCTGGTCACCGACGCCCTGGACACGGTACGCCGCCAGGTCTGGCGATCGGCCCTGGGGTTACGGGATAAGACCATCGCGAAAAAGTATAAAGGAGCTCGGTGGGCGTTGCTGAAAAACCCTGACGACCTGACCGCCGACCAGACGGGAACGCTGCGTGAGATCAAACGATCGGGCGGGGCACTATGGCGGGCCTACCAGCTCAAAGAGTCCCTGCGGGCGGTGTTCGCCGGGGACCTGGACACCGATACCACGAACATCGAGGCTTATTCAGGGCGGCGTTATCGATCTTGTGAGACACCTGCTGAGCTGCAACGATCAGCCGTCGATCAAGATCGCTGAATAAGCCTCATCTTACTCGATCGCTGGTGCTCGAAAGCGCAACGCAGCAGAATCCCCGAATTCGTGACAACAGCCCGGACCATCCGGAAACATCGAGACGGGATCACCGCCGCCATCGACCGTGGACTGTCCAACGGACGCCACGAAGGACTCAACAACAAAGTCCGGCTCATCATCCGCCGCGCCTACGGCTTCCACAGCGCCGAGGCCGCACTGGCCACCGTCATGCTCGCCTGCGGACCAGTCAATCTGAAGCTCCCATACCACACACCGCCCACCCACATGTAGAGCAGTAGAGCCGAAATTCGTAAGTCCTTCGCCACCTCAGCGATCGGTTTGGCCCGCTCACGAGCCAACTCAACAGCACGACGACGGAACTCAGCAGGATGAGGGGCCATCCTTCCCGGTGGCCGAGGCCACCTCAGGTCGGGTGTCCGTGCTGCGGGGGGAAGCTCACAGGCACGTACGCATCCGGCTCGGACAGCCCCCCACCCCGGTACCCGAACCCTTCGCCAGCCTCCTGCTGCAAGCAGCCAGCGAGCGGGAGAACATGCACACCGCCACCAATCCCAACACCCGCTGGCCCTTCCCCGGCCGCCGCGCCGGCCAACCACTCACCGTCGGCACCCTACGAACACACATCCACCAGCTCGGCATCCCCAGCACCGCCACCCGACTCGCCGCGCTACGCCAGCTCGTCCTCCAAGCACCCGCACCCGTCATCGCCACAGCGCTCGGATTCCACTACCACACCACCCACCGCCACAACATCGACGCCGGTGGCACCTGGAAGACCTACACACCCGGCAACCACGCTCAGTGAGCACCACCCTGATTCCTCAATCACCACCCCGACACCCAGCCAACCCCCTACAAAGGAATACAAACCACTCGATCAACGGAGCCTGCCGTATCCACCCCCGATGCCCATTCGGGTGGGGGGGTCGCGGGGGCAAACTGTACTCCTCACGTTGTGCCGCGTGACTGGTCTATCGCAGGACGGTATGGACCCGTGATGGTCGCTGAGTCGTGTTGGAGCACCGCGTTGCCGAGCCAGTGACAGGCTAGGAGGGCGAGCTCGACATCGAGTCGGCCCTCGCGGAGGGGGCGGCCGCGGAGCTCTTCTGCTTTTTGTACCCGGTACTGGGCGGTGTTGCGGTGCAAAAAAAGCTGGTCGGCGGTTGAGGTGTAACTGCCGCCGGTTTGCAGGAACACCCGCGCGGTCTCGCGCAGTCGTGTGTTGCGCTCGGAGTTGATTGCCAGCGCGCCGAGCGTCTCTTTGATCCACTCGCGGGTCGATTCGATGTCGGCGCACATCATTGCGACCGGAGCGACGTCGATGAAGTAGGTTACCGGGGCGTGGTGCGGGCCGGCAGCGAGGGCGACGGACTGGGCACTCAGTGCTTGGTGATGGGTCCGGCGGAACCCGTCGACGCCGGATGCCGGTTCGCCGAGCGCGATCGAGACGGGTAGTTGATGCTCTGCGAGCACTGCCTGTGGCTCGTCGCGTCTGAGCACCGCTGCGGGTGTGATCGCAAGCCATGCCCAAGCGCTGGTCTCGTCACAGGGGACAAACAGGGGGTCCTGCGGTGACCTCGCGGCCACTGCCAGCGCGCAGGCCACGCGGCCCAGATGCTTGAGCGGATCGTGGTTTGCTGTGCTGTTAGCCCAGAGGACGACACCGAGGTGTCGTTGCAGCAGGCGGTATCCCAGCGTGGTCTGCGCTGCCGTGAGATCGACGTTTTCGCCCGCGAGCACCGATCTCAGCCGCATGGTCACGACCGCACTGCGGTTGCGGATCCAGCGCTCGCGAGCGCTCTCGTAGGCGGCAATGACCTGTTCGACCACGCGATCGAGGGTGTCGGAGACGTGCTCGACCATCCACTGGGTGCTCGCGCCTTCAACGTGCTCACCCGGTGTCTGATCCAGCAGCTCATCGATGCAGTGCCGCAAGAAACGAGCCTGACCGACGCGGTAGGCACGGATCAGCGCTGTGGCGGGGATATCGCGCTGCGCCAGCCGCCGAGCGTACTCCAGGGCCGCAGTGGGTGCCTCGACGTGGGCGGTGAGGATCCCGTGCCGGAGCATGTGAACGACGGTGACGACGTTCTCCTCAACACTGGCGTCCAGCAGGCTGGTCAGCGCAGGGTCGCTATCTAACGTGGGAATGTCGCGTTGGATCAGGGCGCGGATGTCCGATGTGAGCTCGGCGATTCGGGGTTCCAGGCTGGCTGCCACCGAGGCGACCTGCTCGCTGACCCGAGCATCGCCGATTTCCACACACCGATCATAGGCCAGCCGGGCGATGCCAAGAACAACGAAAAAGCTAACCAACAGGACTTATGGGACCGCATCCGGGAACCACTCGCCTCTCACCGCTGTGCCGGGGCCACCACAGGCAGAGAAAATTTCGTGGCGGTGGCACGATCTCATCTCTCCATCACGGTGCTAGCGTGAGTTCGGTGACGACGGCAAGAGTTCGCGCAGCGTCGCACCCCAACCGCTCCCGTGGAGGTGAATGAAGTATTATTCCGGGTCCCCGCTTGGGCGCATTTTGCCGTCTAAAGGCTAGTCTTTTGCGGTAGTGACACGTCCGCGAATCCGGCGGAGATTTATATCAAATTGCTGGTCAGCGGGCTGAGTTCCACGGCGACCGTTCAGCCCAGATGGATCGTCGTGTTGCGCGAGAACGGCTGAAGAGAGGATGCGATGAGCGTCACAGTGACTTTGCCGGCAGCGCCTGGTCCTTATTTGGAGGCGGGGTTGCTGCCTGGCGATTTCTATGCCTATGAGGAGCTGCTGTCGGAGAGGGAACGGGGGCAGGTCGAGCGCGTGCGTGAGTTCCTGCGCAGGCAGGTCGCGCCGATTGTGGACGACTATTGGGCACGGGCGGAGTTCCCGTTCCAGCTCGTTGCTGGTTTCGCGAAGCTGGGGCTGGTGGACTGGGCCGACCCGGACTCGCCGGAACCCAGGCCGAGCAATCTCCTGGTGGGCATCACCGCGTTGGAGCTCGCGCATGCTGATGCGTCGGTGGCGACATTTTTCGGTGTGCACACGGGCCTGGCGATGGGCAGCATCCTGACGTGCGGGTCGGAGGAGCAGAAGCGGCGGTGGCTGCCGGCGATGAGCCGCTTCGAGAAGCTCGGCGCTTTCGCGTTGACCGAGCCGCACGGCGGCTCTGATGTGGCCGGTGGCTTGGAGACGACCGCGCGTCGCGACGGCGACGAATGGGTCCTGGACGGAGCGAAGCGGTGGATCGGCAACGCGACCTTCGCTGATCTGGTCGTGGTGTGGGCCCGTGATGTCGAGACGCATCAGGTGCTGGGCTTCGTCGTGGAGAAGGACACCCCGGGCTTCACCGCGACGAAGATCGAGAACAAGATCGCGCTGCGGATTGTGCAGAATGCCGACATCGTGCTCGAGGGCTGCCGGGTTCCGGAAGCCAACCGCCTGCAGAACGCGAACTCGTTCAAGGACACCGCCAAGATCCTGCGCCAGACGCGCAGCGGCGTGGCGTGGGAGTCGGTGGGTGTGACGTTGGCTGCCTACGAGATCGCGCTGGGGTACGCCAAGGAGCGCCAGCAGTTCGGGCGCCCGATCGGGAAGTTCCAGCTCGTTCAGGACCTGCTGGTGAAGATGCTCGGCAACGCCACGGCATGTTTGGGGATGATCGTCCGCCTGGCCCAGCTGCAGGACGCCGGGGTGTACCGCGACGAGCACTCCGCGCTGGCGAAGGCCTATTGCACCGTACGGATGCGCGAAGCCGTGGGCTGGGCGCGGGAGCTGTTGGCCGGCAACGGCATCGTCCTGGACTACAACATTGGCCGCTTCGTCGCTGACGCGGAGGCCCTCTACTCCTATGAGGGGACGCGGGAGATCCAGACGCTCATCGTCGGGCGCGCGGTGACCGGCGGCCTCGGCGCGTTCGTGTGAGGTGATGATGATGGCAACCGAATCCGTTTTCGCGGGTCTGAAGGTCCTCGACGTCGCGAGCTTCATTGCGGCGCCGGCCGCAGCGGCTGTGCTCTCCGACTTCGGAGCAGATGTGATCAAGATTGAGCCGCCGGGAAAGGGCGATCTTCAGCGGATGCTGGGTTCCGTGCCGCCGAGTCCCCGCGCGCACGCCAACTACAACTGGCACCTGGCCAATCGCAACAAGCGCGGAATGGTGATCGACCTGAAGTCACCGGGGGGGACCGCGATCCTCCAGCGCCTCGTGGAGTGGGCAGACGTGGTGATTACGAACTTCCCGCACGGTACGCGCGAGAAGCTGCACCTCGGTTATGAGGAGGTCTCGGGCTGGAATCCGCGGGTCATCTACGCCGACATCACCGGTTTCGGGGACGCCGGCCCTGATGCCATGCTGCCGGGGTTTGATCTGACCGCGTACTGGTCGCGCAGCGGGCTGTTGGCCTCGACCCGGGATGCGGGGGCGCCGCCGACGGTGCCGGTGTCCGGTAGCGGCGATTACATGGCGGCGATTGGCCTCTACGCGGCGATCGTGACCGCCCTGTACCAGCGCGAGCGGACCGGGGCGGGGGCCAGTGTCGGGACCTCGCTGTTGGCCGCGGGTGTGTGGGCCACGGGAACGCTCGTGGCTGGTGCGCTCGCTGGCGGCACGTCGTTCGGGCTGCATGACCGGACGGCACCGGTGAACCCATTGATCAACCCCTATCAGTCTGCGGATGGCCAGTGGTTCCTGCTGGTGGCTTCACCCCCGCATTGGCCGGGGTTGGCGAGGGCCGTCGGGCACCCGGAGCTTCTCACCGATCCGCGTTTCGCGGACATTGAGGGCTTCGTGACGAACTCCGCGGTGCTGACCGGGCTGCTCGACGCCGAGTTCCGCTCGCGGCCGCTTGCTCAGTGGAAAGAGGTCCTGGACCGGGAGCGCATCACCTACAGCGTCATTCAGACCCCGGAGGAGACCGCCAAGGATCCGCAGCTACGCGCCAACGACATCATCGTGCCCGTGGCGGGAGTCAGCGAGCTGGACTACACCATCAACAGCCCGATCAACCTCCGAGGGATGTCCAAGGTGCCGGCCACGCGAGCACCGGAGCTGGGTGAGCACACCGACGAGATCCTCGCTGATCTGGGATTCAGCACCGAGGAGATCGAAGAACTTCGCGCCGCAGGAGCGATTCCCGGCGCCACGGAACGGGAGGCAGCGCGATGAGCACGACAACCGAAACGACCAACCTGGTGCTGCACGAGCGCCGGAAGGGCGTGCTGACGATCACGATCAACCGCCCAGCACAAAAGAACGCAATCAACCACGAGGTCGCACTCCAGCTGGCCTCAGCGGTGGATCTGCTCGATGCGGACCCGGAGCTGTCGGTGGGCGTTCTTACCGGCGCAGGCGGGGTGTTCAGCGCGGGCATGGACCTGAAGGCATTCGCCACCGGTGAGCTGCCGGTGCTGCCTGGTCGGGGGTTCGGTGGGCTCACCCGCGCGGTGGTGCGTAAGCCGTTGATCGCCGCGGTCGAGGGCTGGGCGCTGGGCGGCGGCTTCGAGCTGGTGCTGGCCTGCGACCTGATCGTCGCCGCCGAGGATGCCCAGTTCGGGTGTCCCGAAGTCACCTGGGGTATCGCCCCACTGGAGGGCGGCCTGGTCCGGCTACCGCACCGAATCCCCTACCACCTCGCCGTCCGACTACTGCTCACCGGAGAGCGGCTGCCCGCCACCGAAGCCAAGGTCTACGGGCTGGTCAACGAGCTGACCGCGCCGGGCGCCGCGCTGGAGGGGGCACACGAGCTAGCCGGGCGTCTCGCCAGGAACGCACCGCTGGCGATAGCGGCCGTCAAGGAGGTCCTGCGCGCCACACAGGGTCTGGGCGATAGCGACGCGTTCGCACGCCAGGATCAGCTCACCTCCGGGCTGGCGTCGAGCGAGGACGCGCGGGAAGGCGCGCGGGCGTTCGCCGAGAAACGCGCCCCCGTCTGGCACGGCCGCTGAGGCCTGCCCCTCCAGGCGCGTCCCCCCAGCCTCTACCCAACTCCCAGGAGCAGTGACAAGTCATGTCTTCGCATCACCCCGTCCATCGCGTGGCGATCGTCGGCACCGGCACCATCGGTGCCAGTTGGGCGACGCACTATCTCGCTCGAGGCTTTGACGTCACGGCAACCGACCCAGCCCCCCACGCGGAGGCCGCCCTGCGCTCGTACGTCGCCGCAGCATGGGAGGGAGCAACCACGCTCGGGCTCTCGCCCGGAGCCTCACCCGATCGCCTGCGGTTCACCGCCAACATGCGCCACGCCGTTGCCGACGCTGATTTCGTGCAGGAAAACGCGCCGGAGCGCCCGGAGCTCAAGGTCAAACTATTCGCTGACATCGACGACGCGACACCACCCGAGGCGATCATCGCATCGAGCTCATCGGGCATCACGATGAGCGTCATGCAGACCCAGTGCCGGCACCCGGAGCGAACCGTCATCGGCCATCCCTTCAACCCACCGCACATCATCCCGCTGGTCGAGGTCGTCGGCGGAACCAAAACCGCCCCGCAGACCATCCACGACACGATGGCGTTCTACGCCTCGATCGGCAAGAAACCGATTCACCTCAAGAAAGAACTTCCCGGGCACGTCGCCAACCGTCTCCAGGCCGCGCTGTATCGCGAGGTCGTCTACCTCATCGAGCAGGGAGTCCTCGACGTCGCCGACTCCGACGATGCCGTGTCCTGGGGTCCCGGACTGCGGTGGGGGGTCATGGGACCCAACCTGCTGTGGCATCTCGGCGGAGGCGAGGGCGGCATCCAGCATTTCATGGACACCCTCATGCCGTCGATGGCCGCCTCCTTGTGGCCGGCGCTGGGCACCCCGCAGCTCACCCCCGAACTCCAGGAGAAGATCGTCAACGGCGTCCTCGACGAAGCCGACGGCCACTCGATCGATGAGCTCGCCGCCCAGCGCGACGCGATGCTGTTGAGCCTGCTCGCGGTGCGCGCCAAGGATGCGGCATCCGGCCCACCGATCACTACAGCCCGTCAGTCCACGTAAGGCACCACCCGCTGTCCCCGCGACAGGTGCGTGGTGCGTGCTCTTCGGCGCGAAAGGAGCGAGCTGTGACACAGCTACAAGAGAAATTGTTCGTGCTCGAGGCCAGTGGGGGCGGTCGCGTGTTCTCGGTGAACCCTGATGGCTCCGACAAGAAGGTCATCGTCACCGGATGCCGGGTCCCCGATGGGGTCGCCGTCGATGTCGCAGCGGGGCACGTCTACTGGACCAACATGGGGCTTCCGCCGGTCAACGACGGCTCGATCGAACGCGTGGACCTAGATGGACGCAATCGGACGACGATCGTGCCCCCCGGCGTGACCTACACGCCCAAGCAGCTGCATTTCGAGGGCGTGAACCGGAAGCTGTACTGGGGCGATCGCGAGGGGATGCGCGTCATGCGCTGCGACCTCGACGGCTCCCACGTCCAGACTCTCGTGCAGACCGGGCAGACAGACGACGACCGCCGCGACCAGACCCGGTGGTGCGTGGGAGTCACCGTCGACCCCACCAGCGGACACCTCTACTGGACACAGAAGGGCCCGAGTGATGCCGGACTCGGGAGAATCTTGCGGGCGGGCATCGACCTACCCACCGGCGATACCCCGGCCGACCGCACCGACATCGAGGTGCTCTTTAAGGGCTTGCCGGAGCCGATTGACCTCGAGCTCGACCTGGCCGCCCGCCTGCTGTACTGGACCGACCGCGGGGACCCCCCGCGCGGCAACACCGTCAATCGCGCCCCGATCGACGCGACAAACGGGCGGGCGGAGCCCGAGATCCTCTCGGCCCACCTCATGGAAGGCATCGGCATCGCTCTCGACCCGGGCGGTAACCGCATGTTCGTCACCGACCTGGGCGGGACCGTCTACGAAGCTGATCTCGACGGATCCCACCGCAGGGAGATCCTCCTCGCCCAGGGCAACCTCACCGGGATCGCCTATGCCGTGCTTCCCACCGAGGAGTCGCAGACATGACCGCTGCCGCAGACAGTGGCCCGAAAACGGCTCGGCACCGTGTGGTGATCATTGGAGCCGGGTTCGGCGGGCTGTTCGCTACCCGTGCGTTGCGCTGGGCACCAGTCCAGGTCACGGTCATCGATCGGACGAACCATCACCTGTTCCAGCCGCTGCTCTACCAGGTGGCCACCGGAGTGCTCTCGGAGGGCGACATCGCACCGCCCATCCGGGAGGTCCTCCGCAACCAACCCAACGCGCGGGTGCTGCTAGGCGAGGTGGTGCATATCGACCTCGATGCGCATGAGGTGGTGCTCCAGACGATCAGCGAGCGCACGCGCATTCCCTATGACAGCGTGATCGTGGCTGCCGGAGCGGCGCAGTCGTATTTCGGTCATGACGAGTTCGCCCTGGACGCGCCGGGGATGAAGACCATCGATGACGCGTTGGAGCTGCGCGGGCGGATCTTCGGGGCGTTCGAGATGGCCGAGCTGGCATCCGAGGTCACCCAGCGCGAGGCGTGGTTGACCTTCGTCGTGGTGGGAGCGGGCCCCACCGGCGTGGAGCTCGCGGGGCAGATCGCCGAGCTCTCGCGCCGGGCGCTCAAGCGCAACTACCGGAGCTTCGATCCCCAGACCGCTCGCATCATCCTCATCGAGGCCACCGACACCGTGCTCGCGCCCTTCCCCGAGCCGCTGCGGCATCGCGCCCGACGCGACCTGGAGCGGCTCGGGGTCGAGGTGCGGCTCCGAACCATGGTCACCGGCGTCGACCGGGACGGGCTGGACATCACGCAGCAGGATCACTCCACCAGGCGGATCCAGGCGTACACGAAGATCTGGACGGCCGGCGTGCAGGCATCGCCGCTCGGCCGGATCCTGGCCCAGCACAGCCAGGCCACATTCGACCGCGCCGGACGCGTGTCGGTGCTGCCCGACACCACGCTGCCCGGTCATCCCGAAGTGTTCGTGGTGGGCGACCTGATGAACCTGAATCACCTGCCCGGCGTGGCCGAGGTAGCGATACAGTCAGGCATTCACGCGGCCCGCACGATCACCCGCCGCCTGGGGGGCGACACCAGCCAGCGCCCGTTTCGCTATCGCGACCTGGGCACGATGGCCACGATCGCCCGGTTCCGCGCGGTGGTCTTCATCGGCCGCGTGCACCTCACCGGGTTCGCCGCCTGGCTGATGTGGCTACTCGTGCACCTGGCATTCCTGACCGGATACAAAAACCGCCTCGCAGCAGTCACGAACTGGACAGTCGCGTTCCTGGGACACAACCGCCGACAACGCACCATCACCGAACAGCAGGTCTTCGCACGCACACGAGGAATAAAACAACCAGAGGCGGCCGCGCCGGATCGGGATCTCCTCGAGCGGCCGAGCGGGCGAGACAACACCACTTCTCATGCTAGCTGATGAATCATGACATTATCACAGGTAGATCTCATCGTCATCGGCGCTGGGCCGGCAGGTGTGCTCGCCGCCTTACGTGCTGCCGAACTAGGCGCTCGCACCGCGCTGATCACGCAGGCCGAATTTGGTGGTATGGCCGCCAACGACGGACCAGTTCCGGTGCGAACACTAGCCCATGCCGCCCGGCTGATGCGCGAGGCGCGACAACTAGGTCGATACGGCATCGCCGTCAGTGAGCCGGCGCTGGATTATCCTCGGCTGCTCGCGCGTGTGCGCGAGGTCGTCGACACGGTGCGCGCGCATTCTTCCCTGCGCCAGCAACTCGAATCACTGGGAGCAATCATCCACGAGAAGACCGGCGCTGCACGCTTCGCAGACACACACACCATCGTCACTGAAACCGGGCTACGACTTCAGGCTGAGAAATTCATCATCTGTACCGGTGGCGTGAGCCGGCGGCTCCCCATCCCTGGCTTCGAGCTGACCAGTACCCATAGCGACGCGTGGAGTCTGACCAGTATCCCGCCGTCGATGCTGGTCATCGGCGGCGGGGCAACGGGGATGCAGGTCGCCTCGATTTTCCATGCCTTTGGCTCACGCGTCCACCTCTTCGAGGCCGCCCCGCGCATCCTGATGACCGAGGACGACGACGTCGCGGCGGCGGTCGCGAGAGCATTCCGCGAGTCGGGCATGGTGATGCGAGAGAACTTCGGCACCATCGAGTCGTTCGAGAAAACACCAACCGGCGTGCGAATGATCTTCTCCAAGGACGACCAGTCCGATAGTGTCGAGGCGGCGCTTGCGGTCGTGGCGGTAGGTTGGGCGGCCGATACCGCTAGGCTGAATCTTGCCGCCGCGGGCGTTGACGTTACTCAGCGAGGTTTCGTGAAGGTTGATGAGTATCTGCGAACCTCCGCGCCCCATATCTTCGCCGCTGGGGACGTTACCGGACGCCTGATGCTTGTCCCGGAGGCGATACAGGACGGCTTCGTGGCAGCCACCAACGCCGTGCACGGCACGACGATGCCACTGGTCACCCACGTGACTCCAGCCGGCAGCTTCACCGAGCCCGAGTATGCCTCGGTGGGCCCCACCGAAAGCAAGGCTCGTGAAACACACGATGTCGTGACCGCGGTAGTTCACTTCGACTCGACCACGCGCACGATCATCGACGGGCGCGAATTGGGATTTTGCAAGCTGATCGTCGACCGCAAGACCTATAAAATATTAGGCTGCCACGTGGTTGGCGAGCGGGCGGTGGACATCGTCGAGGTGGCGGCTATCGCCCTTGCCGCGGGAATGCGAGTCGACGATCTGGCTCGCGTTGCGCTCTCGTATCCTACCTACGCAGGGATACTGGTTCGCGTGGCGGTCAAGGCAGCACAGCAGATGAACCTCGACGTGGGTTGGCGCGCATACCACACAGACGGCGAACCGGCCGGGGTCCGAGTTCCGTTAAAGACCTCATCGACCATTGAGGAACAGGTGCGGCACATGGGCCAATCCCAAGGAGGCCGCTAGAGAAGGGTGTCGGTATGCGTACGAATCAGCCGGTCAACGACCACAAGGATCTTCTCGGCGTCGTCGATGGCCTCCTCGAGGAGATGGGCCTCGACCGCCGCGACACGGGCGGGAAAGTGACCTTCGCCGGACTCGACCCGCTGCGCCCGACGGTGCTGAAGGTCGGAGCGGCCGCGGCGTCCATCGCGGCGGCCGGCGCGATCGCGTCCGCCATCCTGTGGCGGCAGCGGGGGGGTGCGGAACAAGACATTCACGTCGATCTCCGCAAGGCGTTCGCCTATCAGAGCCCCTGGCAGGATGTCCTGAGCGATTGCACGTTGATCAACGGCAACTCGGTCATGATGCTGCCCGGTTACGGTGGCGGCTTCATGCTGCCGACACGGGACAACCGCTTCGTGATCGTCCTGGCGCCGTATCCCTCACAGCAGGTCAAGACGTTCCAGATCTTCCGCTGCGGTCTGATCGAAGAACAGATGGCCCAGGTGGCACGCAAGTGGGATGCCGTGGACCTCGAGGCCGCGGGCCAGCAGGCCGTCCTGCCCATCTCGATGATCCGCACGCAGGAAGAGTTTCAGGCTTGCGATCATTGGCAGTATCACGCGTCGACGCCATTGATCCACATCGAGAAGATCGGCGAGAGCGAGCCCGAACCGTTGCCGTTGAGCTCCCGGCCGCTTTCGGAGGTGCGCGCCCTCGGCATGACCCATGTCGTGGCGGGTCCGGCCGT
>JAFAPC010000129.1 GCA_019247305.1 Pseudonocardiales bacterium | reverse complement strand
CGCACGGTTCAACGAGCGCCGGGGGGCGCAACTCCCCCCGGCGACTCACCTGCCAAAACCGACAGAATCTGTCGGTTTTGTCACACAAACAGTGATCTTCGCCTTCTGAGCCCAGCTCAACCCCCCGCTAGGGGGTCTGAGGGGACGCCTTACTAGGTATCGCCCGGGCTTACCGCCTTTTCCGCGTACCCGGCCAGTAGTCGAACCAGCCGTGCTGTCCTCGGCGGATTCACGATCGGGTACACCGGCAACGGCCCGCTGGGAATGCTAATCGTCAACAGTTTCCTCGTGTCTTTGATGATCTCCGCTCGGGCGGTGCCGGTTACTGTGGCGCATACCAGCATCAGCTCATACCCCATTCCTTGGGTTATCTGCGCTAAACCGGGGTGGGTCGGCCTGCCCCGTCGCCGTGATCCGGCGCCCTGCGCGTCCTGCGGTGGACCGGTCCGGTCAGACCGTGGACACTCGGACACCAGCTATGTAGAGTTGAAGCTATGAGTGGGCTACGCATGACGGTAGCTGTGCAGGCGGTGCTGGGGGCGCTGCTCCAGCAGCCGGACGCGGAGCTGTACGGGTTGGAGATCGTGAAGGCCAGCGGGCTGGAGCCGGGCACGATCTACCCGATCCTGCAGCGGTTGCGGGGCGCCGGGTGGGTCAAGGACCGGTGGGAGGACCCTGAGCCCGCCCACACCGAGGGCCGGCCCCCCCGCCGCTACTACCGGCTGACCATGGAAGGCCACGCCCGCGCCATCCACGCCCTGCAACGCAGCCGCGACCGCAGCGGCCTGAGCCAACTGCTCACCCCACCCCAGTCCGCTCCTGCCCCCACGACTGAGGCAGGCCCAGCATGACAGGCATCGTCTTCCCGGTCTTGGTTCTCCTAGTTTTCTTAGCCGTCCCATTGGTCGTTGCTATCACCGACTCCGACGCCTTCCTCCGCGCCCTCGGCGTCCTCGGTCTCCTCGGTTTCCTCGGCGTCTGTGCCTATTTCGGGGTCTTCGTCGGCATTGTTGTTGGCATCGTTGTCGGCATCAGCGTCGTCTCGGGCTTGTTTCTCCTCGGCGTCCTCCGCGCCCTCCACGTCCTCGGCGTCCTCGGTCCCCTCAGCGTCCTCGGTTTCCTCGGCGTCTGTGCCTATTGCGGGATCCTCGGCGACATCGTTGTTGGCATCGTTGTCGGCGGCATCATCGTCGCCTTCGGGTTCCTCCTCCTCGTCGTCAGCGCCGTCGTCATCGAGGTCGGACAACGCCAAGTCGCACAGGTCCCTGCGTACCTTCGCGTAGTCGCGCCGCTAGCGCCCAGGACGTTGCGGTGGGCGGGCGGTTTGCTGCCTAGTGGCGAGGGTGCGGTCTGGTTGGCTGAGGTGGCCTCGTGCCTCGCTGAGGCGCGCGACAAGGGGGAACGGCGGCGGTATGTTCGCAGTTACCGCCGCAGCATTCCTCAGTTGGTCTGGACCAGTTGGGCGGAGTATCTGAGCGCGTCGCGTCGTCGGGAGCTGTTGTGAGCACCGGGAAGCCCGACCCGGTGGGGGCACAGCCGGATGACCCGCCTGGGTGGCGGCTGCTGTTTTTGGTGGTGCAGGGTCGTGAGGGTCAGTGGTGGCGGGGGTTTCTACTGGTGGCGCTCGTCGGGCTGCTTCTGGTGGGTCTGCTGGTCGCCGCTGGTTGGGCCGGTGCCGGTGGGGCGCTAGGCGCTGGGTCGCTGGTCACGCTGGCCGTGGCGGGGCGCCACCGACGGGGCTCAGGACGGCGTTAGCGCGGGGGTGGGTCGGCGGCCGATGCTGCGGACTTCGAAGCCGACCCGGCGCAGCACGTCGGCGTCGAGCAGGTTGCGGGTGTCGACCACGACGCGGCGCTCGACCAGCTCGGCCAGCCGGCCCCAGTCCAGGGAGCGGAATTCGGGCCATTCGGTGAGCACCACCAGGGCGGCGGCGCCGGAGGCGACTTTGAGCGGGTCATCGGTGAGCTGCAGGTCGTCGGTCAGGCCGGGCACAGCGGCGGGCACCCCGGGGTCGTAGCCGATCAGGTCGGCGCCCTCGGCCGCCAGCAGCGCGGCCACCGTCAGGGCGGGGGAGTCCCGCAGGTCGTCGGTGCCGGCTTTGAACGTGAGCCCGAGCAACCCGACCCGCTGACCGGCCAACGACCCGCCGACGGCGTCGCGGACCTTCTCGACCATCCGGTGCTGTTGTCGGGTGTTGGTGTCGAGGCTGGCTTGCAGCAACGGGAAATCGAAGCCCACCGCGGCGCACACCTGGAGCAGCGCGTGCGTGTCCTTGGGCAGGCAGGACCCCCCCCACCCAGGGCCCGGCTGCAGGAAGGCCTGCCCGATCCGCCGGTCGTAGCCGATACCCTCAGTGACGTCCAACACGTCGGCCCCGAAGCGCTCGCAGAGCTCGGCGATGGTGTTGACGTAGGACAGTTTCATCGCCAGGAAACAGTTCGCGGCGTACTTGACGAGCTCGGCGCTGGCGGCGTCGGTGAGCACCGTCGGCGCGCCCAGCCGGGCATACAGCGCCGCGACCCGCTCCGCGGCGTCCTGGGCGTCGCAGCCCACCACGATGCGGTCGGGGTTGAGGAAGTCCTCCACCGCCGACCCCTCCCGCAGGAACTCGGGGTTGCTGACCACCGCTACGTCCGGGCGGGCCAGCAACTGCGCGGTGCGGGCCGCGGTGCCCACCGGCACGGTGGACTTGTTGACCACCACGCAGCCCGCTGGCAGCAGGGTGCGCACCTCGGTGACCACCGCTTCCACCGCTGATAGATCTGCCGCGCCGCCGGCACCCATCGGGGTGGGCACGCAGAGGAACATCACCTCGGCCGCCTCAGGTCCCTGGCCCACCGCGGCGGCGGCGCCCACCACAAACCGCAACCGGCCCGCGGCCAGCCCCTGCGCCACCAGCTCGGGCAGTCCCGGCTCCAGGATCGGCACCTCCCCGGTGCACAGCCGGGCCACCTTGGCTTCGTCCACGTCGGCGCACACCACCCGATGTCCCAAGGAGGCCAGGCACGCGCCGGTGGTCAGACCCACGTACCCGGAGCCGACCACCGCGATCCGACGCACGAACATGCGCCCCTCCTCTCACGCTGTGTTGAGTAACCTCACGCTGTGTTATCCATGGTGGCACGGGAGGAGGTCGCAGGCGTAGGGCACCTCATGCACCCGATCGGAACTCATCCACAGCCGCAGCGCGTGGGTGGCGTGCACGTCATCAGCGTTGTAGGTCAGCAGCCGGGTCCGCTGCGCCAGGTCCGGTTTACCGCCGCCCAGCCCGACCGCGTCGGCGTACCAGCGCATCGAGTTCTCCCCGCTGGCCTCGGGATCGTGCCAGGAGAACCCGGCGGCCGGGGCGACCGTCTTGAGTCCCTTGCCGCGCGCGCAGAGGAACTCGGTGCTGATCACTTGGTACAGATCCACCCACGACCCGGAGGAGATGAACTCCTGCACCGCGGCGACGGTGGGAATCCCGGGGAAGCCGGCGAAGCGTTCGGCGGAGGAGAGCATCCAGCGGTTCTCGGCCTGCTCGTTGTAGCAGTAGGCGGCCACGCTCAGACCGCGCTCGGCGGCGCGGCGGCGGACCTCGCTCAGCCAGCTCCAGAACGCCGCGAAGGAGCGGGCCTCGTCCAGCGTCGGTACCGGCTCCCAGGTGGCGAAAGCGTGGTAGCCGCCCGGCATCCCGATGTCGGCGCCGGACAGTAGACAGCCCCACAGGTAGGCTCCGGCCTCGTCGAAGTTTTCCATGTCCACGTCCACTTCGACGTCGGCGCGTTGCACAGCGACGCGCCGGTTACGCCGCACCAGCGTGAGGTCCTGTTGCCAGGCACGGGCCAGCCACACCGCGTCGCGAAACGACATCCCGGTCATCGGCGCCGGGGGATAGTCCACCACCGGGTTCAGCGCGGCCAACGCATCCACGGTGTGGACGCCAGCCGCCCGCAGGGCCGCCGTGTCCTCGCCGCGCAGCACCATGCTGATGTCCCGAGCCGCCCGCAGCGCCGGGCCGCAGGTGAGCCACCACGGGCAGGAGCGACATTCGGTGACCCGGGACGGCTGAGCTAGGGAGTCGGCCCCGGTGGCGGCGGCCCGCGCGATGGCCAGTCGATCGGCGAACCGGGTGTCGTACTCGACCATCGCACTATGCCCGCCCGACCAGGTGGGTGCGTCCAGATCGTACCAGACCACCACGTCGGCGTCCAGCCCGATCACTCCACCGGTGGCCCGGCCGCGTGCCGCCAGCCCGGCTGCCTGCAGCATCCGCACCGCATGCGCCAGCCGCATCTGGTCCCGCCCTTGCGGGCGGGTCTTGCGCTTCGGATTGGCGCGGGCCGCGGAGGGCAGGGGGTTGGTCAGTGGGCTAGTCCGGGCCCCGGAGCCGAGGTCGGTGACCTTGTGCCGCACGACAAGCACCGGCAGGTAGCCACCCCAGTGGCGCACCAACAGCTCCGTGCCACCGCGCCGCCCGCCTGAGGGATCCTCGGGCAGCAAGCCGCCCCAGACGAACGGCACGCCCTTGCTGAGCAGGGCCAGGGTGGCGGCGCGGCGCTGTTCGGCAGGCAGGTCGGGCGAGATTTCCGCCCAGGCGCCGCGGTGGAGTTCGGCCAGCCGGTCAGCCACCGAGCGACGGTGGGCGGCAGCCTCGGCGATTCGTCGTTGAGTGGAAGTATCCAGGGTCGCGCGCGGTGCGTCAGCTACCGAAGGGTCGTGCTCCAGATGCACCCGGCGACGGCATCCGGTCACCACAGTCGCATCGAGCAACACTGCCGAGTTCACGTCGCCAGACTAGATCGAGGGACCGACAGGTGTGCGTTCCCTATGCTCAGCCAGGGTATCCCAGCGTCCGGGGTCAGTCCGCCCACGGCGGCACAGGAGCTGCCGGGCCGGGGACCTGGAGCAACGCGTCCAGATTGGCGAGCGCACGTCCGGTGCGGTATCGCAACTCACGACGGCTGATCCAGCCCTGCGCGCAATACCGGTGATCCTGGGCGAGCATCACCAGCACTGCGAGCGCTTCAGCGAGCTCCTCGCGCCGGTGCATCGGCAGCTGGCGGATCAGCTCCAGCTCGGAGTCCACCAGGGCGTCCAAGAAGGCGGCTTCCGGCACCACGGCGTGGTGCCGGTGCCACCCGAAGCGCTCCTGCCAAGCCATCATCTGCACCGCCTGTGATAGTCCCGTTGCCCGACTATCGCCGAACCCTCGTCCGACGTTAGCCGACAGCGGCATGTTCAGCAGGCTGCAGCAGGCTGAGCGGGCGCGTCAGACGCTGACGCGTCGGTGCGTCTGAACCAACTGGTACATCTCACGGGCGTCCGCGTTGTTGGACATGGTGGACAGTCGCGCCAACTCGGTCTCCATCACTTGCATCCGGTCGGTCACCCGCTGAGACTGCACCATAGACGCCGTGATCAGGGTCTTGTGGCTGATCTGGAGACCCTGTTCCACCTCGCCCTGCCGTAGGTAGGTGGTGGCCAGCCGGGCCAGGCACAACGCCCGGCCCCGGTCCCTGGACCCCTCCCAGGCATTCACGACCTCGGTCAGGGCGGGGATCGCGAGGAGCCCATGCTTCAGGTCGACGACCTCCAGCTCGTGGTGCACCACCCCGGTGAGCGCGGTCAGCTCAGACTGATCGAAGAACTTGGCCCAGGTGGGCACGTCGTTCGGATCCGCCCGGGCGAGCTCAGCCTGGGAGCGTTCGAGCAGCTTCTGGGCCCTGATATCATCGCGCAGCATCGCGTACGCGACTGCCTCGTTAGCGCACAGTACTGCTACAGCCTGCTCTGACCCAGACTCCTGCGCGGCGATCTGGCCTAGCTGGAACCACTTGAGGGCCTCGTTGGGCAGTTTTTCATGGAGATAGCTGTAACCGGTTCGGTACATAATGTTCGAGAGCAAGTTTGAGTCGCCGGACTGCTTGGCGAATCCCAAGGCCGTGGCGTAATGGTTGCGGCCGGAGTCCAACAATCCCACGTCGCAACTCGTCCACCCGGCGAGATTGTGCAGGTCGCCCAGCGCCCGAAACAGCCGCAGGCGTACCTCTTCCTTGCCCGACGCACCCAGGAGGCGCTGCGCCCAGGACAGCTGGGCGATGACCGCGTCCCGGCACGTTCCGCCGCCGTACTGTTGGTCCAACGAGCGCATGGCTCTGGTGGTTGCCTCAACCTGCTTGACGTCCATCAGACCGATGCGCTGTGGAGTTGGTGTCTGGGTTGGACTGGGCAGCCATTGCCCGCGGTTGGCCTCCGCCGCTGTGGTACCGAACATCACGGCGGTTCCATGAGCCAGTAGATTGCGGCGCTTCACCGACTTGGCCTCCTCCTCAGCCTGCGCATTGTCAGCATCATCGGGCGTTTCGACGATGCTCGCTGCCGTCGCCGGGTCGTAGGCCAAGCCCATGTACCCGCGAGGGATGCCCAGGCCGCCGGCGATCCGCACCAGCACGTCATAGGCCATGACCTGGCGTCCCTTGAGGATCTCCGAGACCTCAGACTGGGACTGCCCGGTCAGCGCTGCGATGTGCCGTTGTGAGATACCCACCCGCCGGAGCAGGCGGTAAACGGAGCTGATGTCGCGATCGGCCAGTGCCCGCTTCATCTCCGGTTCGTTCCAGGTCTCCCGAGATAGCGGAGTGTCTTGTGTGCCGGTCACGTTCATCTCGCCCCCTTGTCATCCGACGGGCGACGAGTGCACAGTAGGCATGCGCCTCGTCGCTAGTGAAGAGTACTTCGGTCAAGCCGATCGGCGCCGCCGATCACTGTGGGCCGCTCGCCGTCATAGTATGTCCGACGAGCGCAGTCCGGTGGACGGGGGGGTTTAAATCGGCCCCACGGTTTGTAGGTTGATGGTGGAGCAACCAGGGTTCGTATCGCAGGGGTTATCGGTACGGGACCTGACAGCAGGAAGGTGAGGCTGGTGAACCAGGAGCTGGGTCGGCTGCTGCAGCAGGCCGTGTGGGAACGGCTAGAGATGCTTGAGAAGCTGGCGAGCAGTGCCGATAATAAGTCTCTGTTGTCGGTGGCGCGCACTGAGCTGCCCCGCTTGACCAGCGGCTGGCGTGCTCTGCTTGATGCCCACACCCCCGATTCCCGAGGTCGCTGCCCAGAGTGCTCAAGCCGCTGGCGGCCCCGTGCTGCTCTCTGCAGTGTGTGGCGCGCCGCGCACAACCTCTTCCTCCCGGCTGAGCCCATCTCCGCCGGAGCTGGTCCTGCCGTCCCAGGGCCCCGCTCGAGGTCTCTGTTGCCGCCCACAGTCCCTGTTGGGGCCGGTGCCGCGCACTGACGGCACTGTTGTCAACTCCATAGAGCTGGCGGTCTCGTCCCAGTTCGCGGGTCTCCCCCCACCCGCGCAGGCTGAGCAGCCGCCATGTGGCCGGTGATCCGGCGAACGTCCGTGCCCCCGACCGAGATGTCGAAGGATCACCGGCCACACCCAGCCCACCCCGCTCCCCACCGAGTGGAGTGCCGCGCCGGTGGCAGCGTCGTTGCCTGACCGACCGCCACCGTCAACGCTGGTTCGATGACCGCCGGATCCCGGTGTCCTCGTGCATCACAGGCCCGGGAGATCCCCCGTCCGGCGCCGGACGCGTACCGCGCAGGCACCCGCACAATGGGGTGGGGCCGTTCGAGAGGAACGGCCCCACCCCGCACTCCCCCTGCTGCGGTCTGTCGAGCTTGGCCCAGTACGTGGCTCCTGGTCATCGTTAGCAAGTATTCCGCACTCGCCCCGCGCTCCCCGGCAACCTCGGCGCGTGTCGCGCCGACTGTGATCCACCTTACTGTCCTGCGATCACCTTCCTGCTTGCCGAGTTCGACAGTGGCGCTGTCCAGAGCGTGCCTGACAGCTCTACAGTCGAGCTCGGTGCAGTGCGGGCGGGCCCACGTCGGGAGGTTCACCATGGCGAAGATCCTAATTTTGACCGGAGATGCCGCGGAGTCGCTGGAGGTCCTGTACCCCTACCAGCGGCTGCGCGAAGAGGGCTACGAGGTGCACATCGCGGCGCCCAGCCGCAAGAAACTGCAGTTCGTGGTGCATGACTTCGTAGCGGGCTTCGACACCTACACCGAGAAACCCGGGTACACCTGGGATGCTGACCTGGCCTTCGCTGAGGTCGACCCCGCCGCCTACGTTGCCCTCGTGGTTCCGGGCGGGCGAGCCCCGGAGTACATTCGTAATGATGCCGACTGCGCGCGCATCGTCGCGCACTTCTTCGCGGCGGACAAGCCGGTGGCGCAGCTGTGCCACGCGGCACTGATCTTCACTGCGGCCGGAGTCCTCAACGGCCGGCGAACGGCGGCCTACCCCGCGCTGGAACCGGACGTGACGGCGGCCGGTGCGGAGTTCGTGGATGGCGCCGCGGTCGTGGACGGCATGATGGTGTCCGCGCGGGCCTGGCCGGACCACCCGGAGTGGATGCGCGAGTTCATCCAGATCCTGCGCGCCAAGTCGCCCTCTGTTTGATTTATTTGGGGCTTGATTCATGTGGGGTTTGATTTATCGGGTGTTTGATTCATCGGGGTCTTTACCCCTGTCCTGATCACCCTGGTTTGTCTCGCGCAGTTTCCCCACTGCCCGGCGGCTGACCGGTGGTAATGGGCGGAGCGCCCCACGCTGTGCCGGCAGGCCGTCAAGGTCATGAACGGGCACCGTCCCGCTGTCCGGGCTGCGCTGCCAGCCCAGCCACGTCAGCCCCCGGACCAACAGCGTGCTGCGCTGGTGCCGACCGGGCACGTGCTCACCACCTTTTGCTGATGGACGGTGGCCCCAGCCGGATATGGGTGGGGGAGCCAGGCCGGGGCCACCGTCGTCCTGGTGCGTTCCGTAGCGCTCAACCGGGGGGGTAGCAGGAGCGCTCCACCAGGAGTAGATAGGCTTGCACTTAGCTTGCTTACATGTCAAAGGTAACACATGTGAACCATGACAGCAAATTTCACAATCTTGTAGCCACTGATCGGGTGATTCTGACAGGGAGAACTTCGTGGCACAGCGCAAGACGGTCCGGTCTCGCCGGTTGGGCAAGCAGATCCGGCGGCTCCGCGACGACGCCCAGCTCACCCAGGAGAAGCTGGTCGAGCTGATGAACACCGACCAGCCCCGGCAGCGCCGGATCTCCGCCGCGCACCTGTCCCGGGTGGAGTCCGGCATCGCCCGGATCGCCTCCGAGCACCTGGACCGGATCATCACGGTGCTCGACGTCGGCGCCGAGCAGGCGCAAAAGCTCGACGAGCTACGCCGCCGGGCCGACGAACCGGGCTGGTGGCAGGAGTACTCGGACATCGTCACTGAAGCTGTGGAGATGCTGGTCGAGATCGGCGAGGACGCCGCCACCGCGCGCAGCTACGACAACGTCTACGTGCAGGGGCTGTTGCAGACCCGGGCTTACGCCGAGACCCTGATCGGCAACGGCCGGGCCTTCGTCTCTCCGATCAACGTCGACCGGATGGCCGACCTGCGGATGCGCCGCCAGCAGCGGCTGGGCGAGCAGGGCTTCCAGGGCCTGGCCGCTGTGATGACCGAGGGCGTCATCCGTACCATAGTGGGCGGTCGAGACGTCATGCGTGACCAGCTTCGACACTTGATCGAGGTGACCCAGCAGCACCCGGTGACGATCCACATCCTGCCTTTCAGCGCTGGAGCGCCACCCGGTACCGACAACTTCGTGATCTTCGAGTTCCCGCATGAGCTCGACGGCGAGGTGGTGTATGTGGACAGCGACACGGCGCAGCGCATCTACGAGGAGCGCATCCCCGTGCGGCAGTACACGTACATCTTCGATGCGGCTCTGGCCCAGGCTCTGCCCGCCCGCGAGTCACAGGACCTGATCCGCACAGTCATGGAGGAGTTGTGACCCGGTGACCCGCACACCCAACCCGTACCCCTTGCTCGACGATCAGCGCTATGACGCCGTGGTCAACGGGCAGTACCTGAAATCAACCTTTAGTAACGCTAACGCTGGCTGCCTGTCGTTCACCGTGGCCGACGGCCTGATTGGCTTCCAGGACGACAAACTCCCCCCGGCCGAACGCAAAGCCCGCACCCTCATCTTCACCCAACACGAGATGGCGGCTTTCATTGCCGGCGCCAAGAACGGAGACTTCGACGACCTACTCGACTAACCTTCCCCGGACATAGCGACTCGACGCATCCCGTGAGCCCGCCGGAGTCTCCCCCTCGCTCGCGGCGGTGTTCTGTGGTGTTTCCGGAGCCTCCGAACTCGTCAATCTGCAGGTCGAGCGCGGGCAGGCCAAGCGCTACCAGGTGAGGCAGGTCGCGGAGCTGGCACGACGGTATGATTGGTCCTTGGAGGACGAGCGATGGACCCTGGTTATCGGATCGAGGTGTTCTGGAGCGACGAAGATGAGGTCTGGATCGCCGACGTTCCCGACCTGCCGGTGTGCTCTGCTCATGGTGTGGTCCCCCACGAGGCTGTCGTGGAGGTCGAGCAGGCCATTGAGGCATGGTTGGATGCAGCTCGTGCCACGGGTCGACTAGTCCCGAAGCCCTCCAGCCGGGCCGCCCTGGCCTGATGGTCGCGGCACACGGCAGGTAGCCGCAGTAGACGGCATCCTCCCCACCACGACCATCGACGGGGTCTGGCGTCGCCGGCGAGAGCGTAGCGCCAGTGAGCGATGGCGAGGCTGACCTCTGGACCCGCCGGCGCGGTTCTTGCTGCTTTCTTTACGCGCTGCCCGGGGTCGAGCGTCCGTGCGTCAGCTGCCCGCGGGTCAGCGACGACGCACGGGTCCGCATCTTCGGCACAGTCAACCCGGCCTAAGTTCGTTGCAGGCCGTATCGTCAGAGTTTGTGGAATCTCGACGACGATCCGAAACCGCCCCATGAAGTTGAGCATCTTCCTGCCGTCGTCCTACCCGTGGGCGGATCTGCTGCGTGTTGCTGAGCACACCGAACGCAGTGGCTGGGAGGGGGTGTGGTTCCCCGACCACTTCATGCCGACCGAGGGCGAGCCGTCGTGGCCCATTCTCGAATGTTGGGCGACCTTGGCGGGCTTTGCCGCAGTCGTTCCCCGCGTCCGACTCGGGGCGCTGGTGTGCGGCAACACCTACCGGCACCCGGCGGTACTCGCCAACACTGCGGTGGCCGCGGACCACGTGAGCGGGGGACGAGTCGTACTCGGCATCGGCGCCGGGTGGCAGGAGAACGAGCACGCCGCTTATGGGATCCACTTCGGTTCCACCGGAGCGCGGCTCGACCGACTCTAGGAGGCGTGCCAGGTTATCCGTGGCTTGCGCGACGGCGACCGGTTCACCTTCCATGGGCAGCATTACCACCTGGAAGGCGCATCGATGCACCCCAAGCCGGTGGGTCGGCTTCCGTTGCTCGTGGGTGGTGGTGGCGAGCGGCGCACGATCCCGATCGCGGCCCGTTATGCCGACGAGTGGAACGCGTGGGGGACGGTGGAGACCTTCACGCATAAAGCCAGGGTTCTCGACCACGCTTGTGAGCGAGTCGGTCGCGACCCTCGCGAGCTGCGCCGATCCACGCAGGCGCTGCTGGCGCTGCGCGGTTCACGGCTGCCACCGCATCCTTTCCAGAACCGGCTCCCGGTCGTGGAGGGCAGCGTGGAGCAGCTGCGTGACACACTTGGCCGCTATGCAGTGGCTGGCGTGGACGAGTTCATCGTGCCGGCTTTCTGGCCGCTGTCTCCCGACGAGACGATCGCCCTCATCGACGTCCTAACCAGCGAAGTGCTCCCGGTGCTGCGCTGTTGCGCGGCCTCGAACGCCTACCGCTCACCGACTGCTAAGGGGGTTGCCAGCAGGCGGTCGTAGACCATTTCGTGCACCCACCGGGCGGTCCCGGTCGGTGGGGTGGTCGCGACCGGGCGGTGCCGCCCGACGTGCACCACGTCGACAGCCTCAGGATCGACGTCGTGCGGTCCTGCGGCGGCCAGCACGGTGGGGCCGTAGTGTTCGGCGTGGCTGAGACACTCAACGTTGCGAGCAATGTGCCCGGGCAGGAGCAGGGCGGTGGGGCACAGCCTGGCGAACGGCGCGGCACCGGTGAGCCCGGTCCGCCAGTGCCGGGCCGGCGCGATGATGCCGTTTAGTTGCACCGCCGGTGGTGGCGCCAGCTGCCGCATCTCGGGCCAGTCCCAGGTGGAGACCGACACCCGGTCGGTCACTGGGCCCCAGCCCGAGTTGCTCCGGCTCGCATGCACATCGCGCAACAGCGTGACGACGGCCACCACCCGACGGCCGAGCAGCACCATCGGGGGCAGCACCACGCCCTGCCAGCCGAGCGCGTCGGCAGCGGCGTCGGCCAGGTGGTCCGGCGCGGACAAGACCTCGGCGGTGTCGAGGGCCCAGACCTGTCTATCGATGTCGCGGGTCTCGGCCAGCGATTTGGGTGCCACGAGGGACGGCCTCCCATCGTTCTGTGGTGAATTCACGCCTGCTGCGCCAGGCCACCGTGGCTACCCGGGCGGCGTCAGCGGCGCGCAGATCGAGGTGCAGATTGTGCAGATAAGAACTACCAGGTGCCTGCGCTCCGGTGGGGTAGGCGCGGCGGCTGCGGCGTCCGGTGGCTCTTCCGCTGCGCTGACTGGTCAGCCACGTTTAGCCCATCGATAGCGGAACGCCGACGACCGGCGGTCAGGCAGCCCCTCAGGCGGGCGCACGAAGATCCGCACCACGTCATCGTCAGGTGTATCTGGCTGACCGCTATCTGCGCGAACACGCCTGAATTCAGCACTATCGCGAATAGCACCCGCGTCGCCGAGAAGAAATACCTCATATCCGCTGCGGCACACAGCGCCGGGTCACCGGCATCGGCGGCCACCGACCGGGAAAATTGTGGCAGTCCGTGCGATTACTGAGCACAGTCCGTGCCTGGCGACTAGGTGGTCGCCGGGTGGTCGCGGAGACCATAAGGGCGGGCCGAGCGGCCGGGATACCGCCGCTGTGGCGTTAGGCGGTCATTTCCGTTCGGTAGCTGCACCGGCGTCGGCGCTCAGTAGCCAGCACCAGCAAAACTACGTAGTCCCGCAGCGGCTCCCGCTCGCCCGGCGCACCTGCGACGTCCGGCGGTTGGAACAGAATCGCCCCGTCCCCGGTACGTGCCTGCGCACAAGCCGGGCTCAACTCCTCACGTCCATCCCCAGCAAGGCCACTCATCAGCGACAATAAAGATCAGGTGGCGGCGGGGCGAGGTTCGTTCGACGTCGGGCGCCACGTGGTCGCCAACAGGAGCCTGCGTACCTGCTCGTCGATGCTTAGGTAGCCGCGCAGCTAGGTGGCGAGTTTTTCAATGTTAGGTGGCGAATGAATGTTGTCAGGCGGTCCGTCTTTCGCCATGGTGGTTATTAGCCGAATCGGCTCGGGGCCGATGAGGTGTTTTTCCCGGCCCCATTGGGGGGCTACTCTGAGGAGGTTTTCATGTCTGAGGCACTGAGCTTCGCCGAGATCGATGGCCAGCACCTGGAGCTGCTTCCGGCTCGCACCGTCATGTCCATGTTCGTCGTCAAAGGCGGCGGCGACGGTGGCAAGGGCGGCAGCGGCGGCAAGGGTGCCGGCGGTCTCATTGGCGCCAACGTCCTGAACATCGCCGTGCTGGGCGACCAGCTCAACAGCGCCGCTGACGGCAAGGGCGGCGAGGGTGGCAGCGCTAACGGCGGCCGTGGCTGAGCAGTAGGTAACGGGGTTGAGCTACTGATCGGGTGCGGTGGGCGTTGGCTAGGGAACGCCCACCGCACGGCCGGCGCTCACGCCAAGGGTGGTGCTGGGGCAGCCGACTGGCAGGGTGAGTCGTGCAGTACCGCCGCGCGATCACGTGATCGCGTGCGACGATCGTCGGCAAACAATGGGGGGTGGCCGCAACGCGGCCACCCCCCATTCTGCGTGCCCGCTGCCCAGCGCGGGTCACTGCCCCGCCTGAGCCCGTGTCGCGTCCACTCCGCGCCGAATCGAACCTGATGATCTGCGTCACCGCAGCCACGCTGGACACGCTGGGCTGCCGGCGGGTGATAGCGAAGCGCGGAGACCTACGGGCCTATTAAAGACAACTAGCTAAACGGCAACTAGGTAGTTGCCGTCAGCGCGCCTACGTAGCAGCTCGCCGGTTTTTCTCCACGGGCGCACGCTCGGTGCGTTATCGGCGGCGATGGCACCACACCACACCTGGTACTCGGCGGCGCCGCGGACGGCGTCCCACTACCTACGCGCATCCGCGATAGGAGCGGTTACCAGCGACAACCCGGCAGGAGACGGCACTCGCATAAGCTCCACGCGACCCTGCGGATAGGTGCTGACATCGCTGAACTGTCCGTAACCGCCTGCTGTGGCTTAGGTGGTTGAAAACCGACCTATGGCTAAGTGGTCGGACGTAAAATTAGGTGGCAAAGGTGTGTTGCCAGAAGCCATTTTTTTCGGCATCGTACTTATTAGCCGAATCGGCACGGGGCCGATGAGGTGTTTTTCCCGGCCCCATTGGGGGGCTACTCTGAGGAGGTTTTCATGTCTGAGGCACTGAGCTTCGCCGAGATCGACGGCCAGCACCTGGAGCTGCTTCCGGCGCGCACCGTCATGTCCGTGTTCCTCGTCGCCAAGGGCGGCGGGGACGGTGGCAAGGGCGGCGAGGGTGGCAAGGGTGCCGGGGGTCTGCTGGGCGCCAACGTCCTGAACATCGCCGTGCTGGGCGACCAGGCCAACAGCGCCGCTGACGGCATTGGTGGCGCGGGTGGCAGCGCTAACGGCGGCCGTGGCTGAGCAGCAGGCACCGGATTTGAGCCGCTGATCGGGTGCGGTGGGCGTTAGCTAGGGAACGCCCACCGCACGGCTGGGGGTCACGCTCAGGGTGGTGCTGGGGCAGCCGACTGGCAGGGTGAGTCGTGCAGCACCGCCGCGCGATCACGTGATCGCGCGCGAGGGCCGTCGGCACACAATGGGGGGTGGCCGCGTTGCGGCCGCCCCCCAACTCTTTGTTCGCCGGCATCGGATTCCGGTGATGAGGTAGTCGTCATGGCTATGACCGCGGCAGGCGAACGGCTCCGGGCACTACTCGACCCGGGTGCGGCACCTGAGCTGCCGCTGGGGAGTCCCCACCCGACAGGAAGAAGATCATGATCGTTACCCAACGCTGCCTCGGCCGGTCCGGACTCACCGTCTCCGCGCTGGGCCTGGGATGCATGGGCATGAGCTACGCCTACGGCGCGGCCGACCGTACCGAGTCCCTCGCCACCATCCGCAGCGCTCTCGACCTCGGCGTCACCTTCCTCGACACCGCGGACATCTACGGCGCCGGCGAGAACGAGAAGCTCGTCGGCGAGGCGATCGCTGGGCGGCGCGAGGAGATCGTGCTGGCCACCAAGTTCGGCGTCCTCCTGGACCCGGCCACGGGCAGACCAGCGGGAGCGGACGGCTCGCCCGGCTATGTCCGCGCCGCGATCGACCGGTCGCTGACCCGCCTGGGTGTCGACCACGTCGATCTTTACTACCAGCACCGTCCCGATCCGGACGTCCCGATCGAGGAGACCGTCGGCGCGATGGCGGAGCTCGTCGCCGCCGGAAAGGTCCGCCATCTCGGGCTGTCCGAGGCGTCGGCGGCCACGATCCACCGCGCGGCCACGGTGCATCCGATCACCGCAGTCCAATCCGAGTGGTCGCTGTTCAGCCGCGACATCGAGGCTGCCGTGCTGCCGGCCTGCCGTGAGCTTGGCATCGGGTTGGTTGCCTACAGCCCGCTCGGACGTGGGCTGCTCACCGGCGCTTTCACCTCGACTGACGAGCTGGCCACCGATGACTTCCGCCGCACCCAACCCCGGTGGCAAGCCGGCAATCTGGAAGCGAACCTCAAGCTTCTCGGCCAGGTCCGCGCCATCGCCGCCCACTACGACGCCACGCCCGCGCAGGTGGCGTTGGCGTGGGTGTCGGCGCGAGGCGAGGACGTGGTTCCGATTCCCGGCACCAAACGGCGCCGATACCTGCAGGAGAATGTCGAGTCGCTGAGCCTGACCCTGACCACCGACGATCTTGAGCGATTATCGGGCCTGCAACCGGCCGGTGACCGCTACGCGGACATGTCCTCGGTCGAGCGCGACACCGCCTCGCTTTCGTCGCCCGGTGCATAAGCATCCATGAGACCGTACGGGGGCGGGTCACGAGGTGCATAAGCATCCATGAGTCCCCGCAGGGGGTGTGATGTGGGCGAGGGGGGAGTTGAACCCCCACGTCCTTACGGACACACGGACCTGAACCGTGCGCGTCTGCCATTCCGCCACTCGCCCGAGTGACGCGGGCAGCTTAGCACGGTCACTGGCGGACCCGGCCCACTGGCCTTGCCGGATACGATCGGGGCCACCCCGCAGCAGTGCCCCGGTCGTCCCTGGGAACGCCGGTCGAGCCGGGGAAGGCTGGCCGAGCCGGGGAAGGGAGGTCGCCGTGGGTAAGGCACAGCGATTCGAACGCCGATTACAGGGTATGGTCGGTGACGCCTTTGCCAGGGTCTTCGGCGGGAGCGTGGTGCCGCAGGAGGTGGCTCAGGCGCTTCAGCGTGAGGCTGACGACAACGCGCGTCCACTCGCGGGGGGACGAGTGCTCGCGCCGAACCGTTACACCGTGACACTCGGGGCGACCGACCATGAACGACTGGCGGGCGATGCGCAGCGGGTGATCCGGATGCTGGCAGGCGCCGTCCGCAGCCACCTTGCCGAGCGGGCTTGGGATGTCTATGGAGACGTTGTGGTGACTCTGAAGCGGTCTGAGACGCTGCACACTGGACAGTTCCGCACCAGCTCGTCCGTTGATCCCGACACACCGCACCCTCGTACCCCAGAAGACCGAGTCCCAGAAGACCGAGTCACCGGAGATCGAGTCCCAGGAGACCGAGCCATGAGCCAGCAACCAGGCGAGCACACCGGAGGGGCCCCGGATTACGGTCAGCCATCTGGCTATGACTTTCCGGACTCCCGGTACGGCCACGACCCGAGTGCCCGCTACGCCCAGGACCAGCACCGCCAGTACGGGTACGCCCAGGGCGAGGGCTACCACGTGGGCTACCAGCCCTATGACGACCAGCGCCCGGAGGGAACCTACGAGCCGTCCTACGGCCACTATGGCGGTGAGCAGCCAGACTACGGCTACCGCCAGGAGGCCTACCGCCCGCTGTCGGCGTCGCTCATCCTGGATGACGGGTCGCATCGGTGCCACGAGCTGAGCCAAGGCGCCACCGTGGTGGGCCGTGGCCAAGACGCCCAGTTCCGGCTGCCGGACACCGGGGTGTCCCGGCGCCACCTGGAGATCACCTGGGACGGGCAGACCGCGGTGCTTTCCGACCTGGGATCCACCAATGGCACAACGGTCAACGGCACCCCGGTGCAGACCTGGCAGCTCGTCGATGGAGACGTGGTTCGGGTTGGGCAGTCCCGGCTCGTCTTCCGTACCCAGGGTTGAGACCCAGAAACTGAGACCCACAGCGCTGTCCCACAATGAACGGTATTGACCACCACGCGACCTACTAGAACCCAGACGACCTAGAACCCATACGACCTAGAACAGAGACGACTTTCAGCGTGCCGGAGTTGGTGCTACAGCTGACCAGAGCGGGTTTTCTCCTCCTGCTCTGGATGTTCGTCGTCGCCGCGCTCCGGGTGGTGCGCTCGGACCTGTTCGCGGCCTCTGGGTTGCGAGCGGCCACCGTGGCCCCCCGCCGCGGCGTCCTGATGGAGCGCAACCGGACACCCCGGCAGCTGGTGGTCACCGCGGGAGGGCTGGCGGGCACCCGCATCTCGCTGGATGGCAGGGCCATTCTGATCGGCCGGGCCGATGACTCCACCCTGGTGCTCGATGACGACTACGCGTCCACCCGGCACGCTCGCCTCGGATTTCAGGGCGGGGACTGGTTCCTGGAAGATCTGGGCTCCACCAACGGCACCTACCTGGACCGAGCTAAGGTCACCGGACCTACCCGGGTCCCCCCGGGGGTCCCGATCCGCATCGGCAAGACGGTGATCGAGCTGCGCTCATGACTCTCCTGCTCCGCTACGCAGCCCGAAGCGACCGCGGCCTGGTCCGGCAGAACAACCAGGACGCGGTGTACGCGGGCCCGCGGCTGCTGGCGCTGGCCGATGGAATGGGCGGTCACGCAGCCGGCGAGATCGCCTCGAAAGCCGTCATCGCGGCCTTCGCCCCGCTGGATGACGACGAACCCGGCAACGACTTGCTGGACCAGCTGCACGAGGCCACCCTGGCCGGCAACGCCGCGATCAGCGAGCTGGTCCGGGAGGATCCCGAGCGGGAGGGTATGGGCACCACGTTGACCGCGGTGCTCTTCGGGGGAAACAAGATCGGCCTGGTCCATGTCGGCGACTCCCGCGCCTACCTGCTGCGCGACGGTGTGTTCAGCCAGATCACCCGCGACGACACCTTCGTCCAGTCGTTGATCGACGAGGGGCGGATCTCCGAGCACGAGGCCAACCACCATCCGCAGCGCTCGCTGCTGCTCAAGGCCCTCACCGGGCACGATGTGGAGCCGTTGCTCACCGTGCGGGAGGCCTTCGCCGGGGACCGCTACCTGCTGTGCTCCGATGGACTCTCCGGCGTGGTCAGCGCGGAGACCCTGGCTGAGGGACTGACCATTCCCGACCCGCAGGCTTGCGCCGACCGGCTCGTTGAGCTGGCGCTGAAGGGCGGCGGACCGGACAACATCACCTGCATCGTGGCCGACGTGGTGGACGTCGACTACGGCGAGAACGCGCCCATCATCGGCGGGGCAGCGGGCGACGGCGCCGAGCAACCGCAGCCCGATTCGGCGGCCGCCCGGGCGGCGACGACCACCCTGCCACGACCGGAACCCAAGCGGAGCGAGCCGACGCCACCGGACCCGCAGCTGCGCCGTCGCACCCGGCGGCGCACGCTGATCAGTCTGGCAGTGGCTGTTGTGCTGCTCGGCACCGTCGCCACGATCGGTTCGATCATGGTACTCGGCCAGTACTACGTGGGAACCGCCCGTAACGGCGAGGTGGCTGTCTTCCGGGGTGTGCGGGGTGAGTTCCTCGGCGTGCCGCTGCATACCCGGGCGGAAGACAGCTGCCGAGACAGCCCGCGCGGCTGCGAGAGGATTTTTCTGCACGACCTGCAACCGGCTATCCGGAACGACGTGCGTCGAGGGATGCCCAGCACCAGCGGATTGGACGGGGCGCGTCAGATCATCGGCCGGCTGCGCACCAGTAAGCTGCTGCCGCCGTGCCCGCGGACCGACACCAGAGCTTTTCCGACCGTCGGCGGAGCCGACAATCCAACCACCGAGGTGCCGTCCTCATCCGCGCCGACCAGCACGGATAACCCCGCCACGGGAATACCACTGCCGGAGAAGCCCGCAAAACCCGGAGTGGACTGCCGGACGGTGAACTGATGGTCGCCTGGCGGGTGGCGCGCCGGTGAACACGCCGCTTCGTCGGGTCGCGCTGGCCGTCATGGGCATGATTGTTGTGCTGCTGCTCAACGCCACCTACATTCAGGTCGTCAGCGCCGATGCCTACCGCACCGACCCGCGCAACCGTCGGGTGTTGCTCGACGAGTACAGCCGCCAGCGCGGCGAGATCATCGCTGGTGGGTTGGCGGTGGCCAGCTCAGTGGAGACTGGTGGGCAGCTGCGCTTCCGGCGCAGTTATCTCAACGGCCCGCTGTACGCCCCGGTCACCGGGTACTACTCGTTGCGCTATGGCTCGGGTGGGGTGGAGAAGACGATGGACTCGGTGCTCAACGGCTCCGACGGGCGGCTGTTCGTGCGCCGACTGTCCGACTTGATCACTGGTCGCGAGCCCAGCGGGGCCAGCGTCGAGCTCACCATCGACCCCGCCATGCAGCGAGTCGCCTACGAGCAGCTGACCCGCCGGGGCTACACCGGCGCGGTGGTGGCGATCAAGCCGAGTACCGGGGAGATCCTCGCGATGGTCTCCACCCCCTCCTACGACCCCAACCGGCTGTCTGCGCACGACAGCGCCGAGCAGGAGGCCGCCTGGACCGCGGACACTTCGCCCGAGCGTGGTTCCCCGCTGACCGACCGCGCCCTCGCCTCAACCTACCCGCCGGGCTCGACCTTCAAGTTAGTGGACACCGCAGCTGCGCTGGAGAGCGGGAAGGCCACCCCGGACACCCCGCTCACCGCGGCAGCCGCCCTGCAGCTGCAAGACACCACGACCCTGCTGCACAACTTTGCTGATCAACCGTGCGGTCCCGGCAACACCGCCACGCTCACCCAGGCCCTGGTGCGCTCCTGCAACACCGCCTTCGCCCAGCTGGCCGCCATTGTCGGCGAGAAAGACCTACGCAAGCAGGCCCAACTGCTCGGCATCGGCCAGCAAGACCTCAGTATCCCGATCCCGGTAGCGCCCTCCACCCTAGGCGCCATTCCCGACGTGGCCGCGTTGCAGCAGTCCGGCATCGGGCAGCGCGATGTGGCGCTCACGCCGCTGCAGAACGCCATGATCGTCGCGACGATCGCCAACGGCGGGGTGCGGATGAAACCTCAGTTGGTGCGCAGCGTCCTGGCCCCGGACCTGTCCGTGCTGGACCGCTTCGCTCCGGAGCACGCTGATACGGCGATGTCCCCCAGCACCGCCGCCCAGATCCGGGACATGATGGTCGCTGCCGAGAACAGTTATCGCAACGACGGTAAAATCAGCGGCGTCAGTATCGCCGCCAAGACCGGCACCGCTGAGCACGGCGTCAATCCCAAAAACACTCCCCCGCACGGCTGGTATGTGGCCTTCGCGCCGGCTGAGAACCCCCAGGTAGCGATCGCGGTGCTGGTCGAGAACGGCGGGAACGAGGGTCTTGAGGCCACCGGAGGCTCACTGGCCGCCCCGATCGGTCGGGCCGTCATCGCTGCCGCCCTGCAAGGAGCCCGCTGATGCCGCCTCGCCTGCTTGTGCGTGCCCCCAGCGCGCCGAGTTCGCCGAGTTCGACAGCAGAGCTGTTGGGCCGATTCAGGACAGCTCTGCTGTCGAACTCGGCACCGGTAGGGCGGCGGGCCAGCTGCGCCAGCACCGGGGGGGCTGGATGGGGTTGAGCAGTGGGCAGCTGCTGGGGCAGCGGTACCGGCTGAGCCGGCGTATCGCCATCGGCGGGATGGGCGAGGTGTGGCAGGCTGCCGACACCCGGCTGGACCGTCACGTCGCGGTGAAGGTGCTCAAGCCGGAGCTGTCCGGCGACCCGGAGTTCCGGCGCCGCTTCCACACCGAGGCCCGGATGACCGCGTCGCTGAACCACCCCGGCATCGCCGCGGTGCACGACTACGGCGACGTGCCCAGCGACCCGGATGGGGCTGGGGACTACTTGGGGGCCTATTTCGTGATGGAGCTGGTCCGCGGGGACTCGCTGGCCACGATCCTGGCCCGCCAGCCGCGGCTGGCGCTGCCTCGCACGCTGGATGTGCTCGAGCAGGCGGGAAAGGCCCTGCAGGCGGCGCACGAATGCGGTGTGGTGCACCGCGACATCAAGCCCGGAAACATCCTGATCACTCCGGACGGACGGGTGAAGCTCACCGACTTCGGCATCGCCCGGGTGGTCGATGCGGCCCCGGTGACCCAGCACGGGATGGTGCTGGGTACCGCGCACTACATCGCCCCGGAGCAGGCCGCCGGGGACGAGGCCGGTCCCGCGGGCGACGTCTACTCGCTGGGCGTGGTGGGGTATGAGTGCCTAGCCGGGCAGCGCCCCTTCGAGGCCGACAACGCCGTCACCGTCGCGATGATGCACATCCGGGACCGGCCACCCCCGCTGCCCGCCGAGGTGCCCCCGGCGACCCGCGCGCTGATCGAGGCGGCTCTGGCCAAGGACCCTCGGCAGCGCTACCGTACCGGCGGTGAGTTCGCCGCCGCTGTCGCTGCAGTCCGGGCTGGGCACCGGCTGTCGCTGCCCAGCGGGGTGGCCGCCAGCGCCCCCACGGTGGCGTTCCCGGGCCGAGCTGCTGGGACACTCGGCAACCATCCGTCACCAACCGCGACGCTGCCGCCACCCCCGCCGCTACGCTACCCCGCGCGAGGGGGTGCGTGGCGATGGGCGATGGCCCTGCTCGGCGTGCTCGTGTTGGCGCTCGCGGGGTACCTGGCCCACGAGGCGCTGGACGCAAGCGTCCCATCTTTTGGGACGCCCTTTGGGGCGGCCGTGATACCGCAGCCTTTCCAGCCCGAACCGACCCAGCCCGAACCGCGCCCGGAGCAATCTGGCCCGGAGCCGGGCAACCAGGACGAGGGACCCTCGGAGGTGCTCATCATTCCGACCGATTACTGGGGCCACCGGGGCAGTGACGCCGTCGTCACGGCGAAACTCCATGGCCTGATACCGCGGGTGGTCGACGACGACGGGGAGCTGGTCGATCCGGACCTGCGGTCGCAGTGCCGAGTCATCGGGGTCGACCCGCGCGCCGGCTTCGTCCCGCGCGGATCGACCGTGGAGCTGACCTGTCGGAGGGGGAAATGAGCGGAAAGTCCCTATCGGGTGACAGTCGAATGGGGGGCATGATGGGGCCCGGGCCGGGCCGCGACACGGTGCGGGTCACCAACGAGGAGCGGGACGGCGCAGCGATGACCATTCCCCGGCTACTGTCGGATCGCTACGAGCTGGGCGAGACGCTCGGCTATGGCGGGATGTCCGAGGTGCACCGCGGCCGCGACGTCCGGCTCGGCCGCGACATCGCGGTCAAGGTGCTGCGCGCCGACCTGGCCAGGGACCCCCAGTTCCAGCACCGCTTCCGCCGGGAGGCCCAAAACGCTGCCGCGCTGAACCATCCGGCGATCGTTGCGGTGTATGACACCGGCGAGACGATGTCTGACTACGGTCCGTTGCCCTACATCGTGATGGAGTTCGTCGAAGGCCGGACGCTGCGCGACATCATCAAGACCGACGGCCCCATGGCTGAGCAGCGCGCGATGGAGACGATGGCCGACGTCTGCGCCGCGCTGGATTTCAGCCACCGCAACGGCATCATCCACCGGGACGTCAAGCCGGCCAATGTGATGATCAGCAGTAACGGCGCGGTCAAGGTGATGGACTTCGGCATCGCCCGGGCGCTGGCGGACGCCCACGGCGTGACCCAGACCGCGGCGGTGGTCGGCACCGCCCAGTATCTGTCTCCCGAGCAGGCCCGCGGGGAACTGGTGGACGCCCGGTCGGATGTCTACGCCGCCGGGTGCGTGCTCTACGAGCTGATCACCGGGCAGCCCCCGTTCACCGGTGACTCCCCGGTCGCGGTGGCCTACCAGCACGTCCGGGAGGACCCCACACCACCGTCGCAGCAGAACCCGGCCGTGTCCGCGGGGCTGGACGCGGTGGTGCTCAAAGCGATGAGCAAGAACCCGGCCAACCGGTACCAGTCCGCCGCGGAGATGCGCTTGGACCTGGTGCGGGTGCTCTCCGGGCAGCGGCAGCTGGCGCCGGTGGTCATGACCGACGCGGACCGTGATCTCATGCTCGACTCGGGCCCCACTGTGGTCCTGCGGCCTACGCGGGCCAGCCGGCGGCACCCGGAGCTCCTTGCGGAGCCGCCGGAGGAGCGGCGACCCGGGCGGGGCCTGGGACTTCTCACCATGGTGGTGGTGGTCGCCGTCATCGGGCTGCTGCTGCTGCTGTTCACCAACGTCTTCGGGGGCGGACCCAAATCAGTGCTGCTGCCTAACGTGGTCGGCCAGCCGGTGATGCCCGCCGAGCAGACACTCAACGCCGCCGGCTTCCGGACTGAGCACCATCTGGTCGAGTCCACCTCGCAGGACCTCGACCGTGTGGTGGCCATGAACCCCGTCGGCCAGGCGGTGCCGGGAACGACGGTCCGGCTCGACATCGGCACCGGCCCCGCTGAGGTGGAGGTGCCCAACCTGCTCGGACTGGACCCCGTACAAGCGCAAGCCTCCCTGCAACAGGTGGGCCTGGCCCTCTCGGCTGGCCAGCGCCAGCAGGTCGTGCAGGACGACAAGGACATCAACCGGGTGCTCGTGCAGGATCCGCCCGCCGGACGCAAGCTGACCAAGGGCAAATCAGTGATCATCACCGTGGGGGTGCCGCCGGAGACGGTCGGCGTGCCCGACGTCGTCGGCACCAACATCGAGCAAGCCCAGCGCAACATCCAGGTCGCCCACCTCACCGCGCAGATCCAGGAGGTCGACTCCGCCGCGGCCAAGGGCCAGGTCCTCAAGCAGAACCCCGCCGGAGGCACCGGGGTCAAGGCCGGCGCCACGGTGACCCTCACGGTGTCCCGCGGCAACCAGCTGCAGATGCCCGATTTACGTGGCCAGACCCCCTCCCAGGCGCTGAGCACGCTGCACAAGCTGGGGTGGGTGGGCAGCGTGAAGCAGATCTCCACTCCGGTGGAGGACGCCACTCAGTCCGGGGTCATCGTCGCCCAAGACGTGCCGCCGGGCACCGGGTTCACTCGGGACCAGACCATCACGATCACCGTCGGGCGGGACAACGCATCGACCAATCCCACGACCAGCAGCGGGGTCTTCACCTCCCCAGGGTTGCCCGGCGGAGGCTGAGCGGCCCAGAGTGGGTGGCCCCTGAGCACGTATTTTCCTGTCTTCTGGGCTCGTTACTCGGCGGAGCGCCCCTGGTCCGGCTGGTTACCGCCGGTACGAGCCTTGATCTCTTTGAGGATTAGTGGGCCGATCTCTGTGACGTCGCCCGCTCCCATGGTCACCACCATGTCCCGGGGCCGGA
>JAFAPC010000085.1 GCA_019247305.1 Pseudonocardiales bacterium | reverse complement strand
TCCGGCCCCGGGACATGGTGGTGACCATGGGAGCGGGCGACGTCACAGAGATCGGCCCACTAATCCTCAAAGAGATCAAGGCTCGTACCGGCGGTAACCAGCCGGACCAGGGGCGCTCCGCCGAGTAACGAGCCCAGAAGACAGGAAGGCACGTGGTCAGGGGGAACTATCAGGGGTCCACGTCAGCTCGGTCAATCCACCAGGCCGTTTTTGGCTGCGAAGGGATCCCACGTCGGATCGCGGTGCCAGTCGTACTCCACCCGATCGGCGACGGCGGCGGCAAGCTCCTCGGAGTGCAGCCGGGCGATGAGCGCCAGGGTCATGTCCATGCCGGCCGCCACGCCTGCCGAGGTCCACCGGTCGCGGTCGTGCACCCAGCGGGCTCGGGCGATCCACTCCACCCGCGGCCCCTGGGCCCGCGCCCAGTGGAATGCCCGTTTGTTGCACGTGGCGCGGTAGCCGTCCAACAGACCGGCGGCGGCGAGGACCCCAGAGCCCGTACAGATCGAGGTGAGCAGCTCGGCCCGCAGTGCCCAAGTGGCCAGCCACGCGCCGAAGGAGCGGCTCTGGACCAGCGTGCGGGTCCCGATCCCGCCGGGCACGAGCACGACGTCCGGGCAGGCAGTGTCCCCGTAGGAGCGATCAGCGACGACGATCGGCCCTTGAGCGCTGCGCACGGGCCCCGCGTTCTCAGCGAGGAGAAGGATCTCAAACCGGTCGGGTAATGCGCCGAACAGCTCCAGGGGACCGAAGACGTCGAGCAGCTCGAAGCGATCGAAGAGCACGACGCCGACGCTCCGTGGCGCCCGGGGCTCGTCGATGGTCACGGCGCCTCCTCGTGCACGCTGATGCCATGGATGACGCGGCTTCTCTTTCGGTGATGACCATCTTCCGCTCCCGGCTCCGGCCCGACGCTGCGGCCAACGGCTATGCCGAACTCGCCGCCCGCATGGAGTCTCGCGCCAGGGCCATGGCCGGGTTCATCGACTTCAAGACCTTCACCGCCCCCGACGGAGAGCGGTTATCGATCATCACCTTCGACACGTGGGACCATCATCGTGCCTGGCGTGACGATCCCGAGCACCGCGCTGCCCAACGGCGTGGGCGCCAGGACTTCTACGCCGAGTATTCGATCTTCATGTGCGAGGAACTGCGCCGTCACGATTTTCGACTTCCCTGAACCGTTGACTACGCGAGCTCACCAGCCCGGGTTCCCTGTTCCTGGCGGATGGGGTTGACCAGTTCTACTTGTTGGCCAGCTGGTGTGACGGTGAAGCGCCACTGCGTGACCGGGGGGCGGCCAGCGTTCGTCCACCACTGGTAGGCGGCGGTGGCTTCGTCCCAGAGTCGGCGTGGTCCGAACTGGTGAATAGGCCAGCGTCGCACACCGGGCTGGTAGGCAAAACGCGCCCAGGACCGGCTCACGGGATCGAGGAACCACACGCACCAGCGGCCGTCATCGCCGGTGGCGGGCACGTACTCCCACTGGCAGCCGGGGACCTGAAACCCGATCGCGAAACGCGCATGACCGTCGTTGCACAGATGCGAGGCGTGCAGGTCGGTGTCGCTGATATCAGGGATGTCGGTGTCGCGCACCACCTCAGCGACCGTGACACGTCGGATCCGTTGGTCGCGGAGCTGCATGAACGAGACGGTGGTGTTGACCAAGCCTCCGGTGGCGGTGCCATCAGCGGCCACAGTCAGTGACAGCAGTCCGGCGGGTTGATAGGGGCTGCTCCAGGGAGTAAGCACAAGCCCACCGGGCCGGACCTGCGTAACCCACGCATTAGGTACCTGAGGTGCGGCGACGGTGGACAGCACCCGGTCAAATGGTCTTCCCGCCGCATGACCCCGCGCGCCGTCAGCAGTAATCACCCTAACCGTGCCGTAGCCGGCGGTCGCCAGTGCGGCCCGGGCGTGCGCCGCCAACTCCGGGTCGATCTCGATGGTGGTCACGTTCTCGGGGCCGAGCCGGTGGGCGAGCAGGGCGGCGGTGTAGCCCGTCCCGGTGCCGATCTCCAACACCCGCATACCCGGTTCAACCTTGCCGGCGTCGAGCATCAACGCAACAATGTCCACGCGGGAGGCCGAACTGGTCGCCACCCGGCCCCGCCCCTCGCCTCCGGCCGGACTGCCATCATCAACCTGGGTCACCACATACCCGGATCCGTACACTCGTCGCAGCCATTCCTCCGGATCCTCAGCGCGACGCAGCGACACCAGATCATCCCCGGCCTCGCGCCAGATCACCTCGGGGATGAACACCTCACGGGGCACCGCCAGAAACGCCGCACGCCACTGCTTGCCTACCACCCCCTCAGCGATCACGTCATCCACCAGCCCAACCCATGACGGCGATGTCGTGCTGCTCATGTGCTTTTCTCGTCCTCCTCGTCCTCGTCGTCCTTTCTGTGCTTGCCACCGGGATCTTCCGGCGGTAAGTCCCGACCAGGAAAATGCCCATTACTGTCGATCTTCCGTTGTTCCTCAGCCTTGTCCTTATCCTCATGCCTGCCCATATCGTTGTCCCCTCGATCAAGCAGCTGTGGCGGTCAGCAGCTGCGGAACCTGCACATCGTGGTGGCCACTCACTCGACCATAGCGTTGGTGTTTAGTCCGCTCATGCTTCTGCGCTCCTGGTCAGCATGCGTTGGCGTCCAGGGGGTCGGTGAAGTCGAAGACGGTTGCGTCGTCGTAGCTGGCCAGGATCCGCTGGGCGGTGGTGGTCAGGTGGATTTCGTCGGGTCCGTCGTAGATGCGGGTTGCCCGGGCCATCCGGTAGGCCACGGACAAAAACGGGTGCGCCAGCCCCTCGGCACCGAAGACCTGCACCGCCCGGTCGAGCACATCGTTGACCATGCGTGATGCGGCGACCTTCGCCGCGCTCACGTCCGAGGTTGTGGGGAGCTCGGCGTCGAAGACCGCGGCGGCCCGGCGCAGCAGGCTGCGCACCGCGCAGATCTCGGTGTAGGCCGCGAACACGTGCTGGTGCATGAGCTGCTTGTCGGCGAGGACCCCGCCGAGGGTGCGCCGAGCGCGCATCCGCAGGCACATCAGGTCGAAGGCGCGCTGTGCCTGACCCAACCAGTGCATCGCCCGCAGCAGGCGCCCCAGGTTCAGCCGCCGCCCCATCACCGCACTGCCCCGGCCCCGCTGACCCACGAGGTGGTCCTCGGGCACCCGCGCGTCGGTGAGCTCCAGTTCCCACTGGTCGCACTCCAGGCCCAGCATGGGCAGTGCGCGGACCACCCGGAAACCGGGGGTGTCCGCTGGGACCACGATCAGCGACAGCGCGCTGCGGATCGGCCGGCCCAGCTCCTCAGTGCGGGCGACTACGGTGGTGAAGGTGGCGCGCCCGGCGCGGCAGATGAACCACTTGCGCCCGCGCACTGTCCAGGCGCCCTGGACGAGCTGTGCATGCGTGCGCAGCAGGCTGGCGTCGGACCCGCTGATCCCCGGCTCGGTCATGCCGTAGCTGGCGACGGCGGTGCCCGCCGCGAGCGGTGCCAGGTAGGTGGTGCGCAGGTAATCCGAGCCGGACTCGTGCAGCATTCGCACGTCGAGGGTGGCCTCGGCGCCGAACACCGCAGGTCCGGATAGGGAGCGACCCTCCTGCTCGGCGATCGCCAGGTACTGGGGCAGCGTGAACCCCGCGCCCCCGAGCGCCGGTGGGTAGTACAGCCCCCACAGACCAGCGCAGCGCGCCCGCTGCTGCAGCTCGGCCAGGACGTCGGCGCCCGCTGGGCCGGCGAGCAGCGCCTCACGGGGCAGGATCTCCTCCTCAGTGAACCGGCGCACGGCCGCGCCCACCGACCCCGGGTCCCGCGGTGATGTGCCACTTGGTGCCGTCCCGGTGGCCCCCGCCGGCGCGGGGACCTCGGTCCCGGCACTGCGGGCTGAGCGGGTGGCCAGCGTGCGCAGGGCCTGCTTGTCAACCTTGCCCGCGGGGGTGACCGGCAGCTCCTCAAGTACCAGCAGCTGCTCGGGAAACTTGCGCCGCTCCAGGCCAGCGGAGTCGAGGAACGCACCCAGGGCGGTCACATCCAGCCCCGGCGCCCCCGCCCGTAGCGCCACGCACGCGCACACCCGCTGGCCCAGGTCAGGGTCGGGAAGGGCGATGCACGCGACGCTGACCACGTCCGCATGCGCCGCCACCGCCGCCTCGACCTCCGCGGGGCTGATGTTGGTGCCGCCACGGATGATGATCTCTTTGCTGCGGCCGACGAGGCGCAACCTGCCCTCGTCGTCCAGAAAGCCCCGGTCGCCGGTGCGCACCCAGCCCTGCGCTGTGCGGTAGCGGGCGTCGAGCTCTGGGGCGTGGACGTAGCACAGTGGGGACATCGGCCCGCGCGCGAGGATCTCACCCACCTCGCCGGGGCGCACAGGATGGTCGGCCCCGTCGGTGATGCGGATGTCGCAGATCGTGGCGTTGGGCTTGCCGACCGTGTACTGAGCCACTGGGAGAGGATCGTCGAGCAGGGTGTGACAGTTCACTCCATCGGCCGAACCGTAGAGGCTCACGAAGGCGCACCCCAGTTGCGTCACGCATTTCTGTGCAGTCGGTGGGTCGATGGTGGCGCCGCCGCTGATCACGGCCACCAGCGAGGACACGTCGGTGGCCGGCAGGTCCGGGTGGCCGAGCAGGCGCTGGAACATGGTGGGCACCCCGAACACGTGGGTCGGCCGGTGCGCCGCGATGGCCGCCAGCGCCTGGGCCGGGTCGAACCGGGGGAGCAGCACCAGGGACCCACCCAGGCTCACCAGTACCCCGACGGTCGCGCACGAGCCGAAGGACGACCCGAGGGGGACGCCGAACAGGCCCCGCATCGGGGAGCCATCCGGGGGCAGCAGCCGGGCGAGAAACCGGCCCCGGCCGCCGACCAGCGCGTTGTGCGAATACGCCACGATCTTCGGCTCCGCCTCGGTGCCGGAGGACACCAGCATCCGCACCGCCGAGTTCGCCTCGATGGGCGCGACGGTGTCGCGGTCCAGGGCGGGACCGGCCAGCAGCTCCGCCAGGGCGGTGGTGCCCGGCGGGGCGGGGCCGTCGACCACGATGTGCGCGAGGTCGGGGAGCTCAGTTCGCACCCGCTGGTAGAGCTCCGCGACGTCGAGGTCGGCGTAGTGCCGGCAGGTGACCGCGACGCTGGCCCGGGACCGGCCCAGCAGGGCCCGCACGTCGTGGTCGCCGCGCCCGGGTGGGAAGGGCAGCACCACGCCACCCAGCGCCGCGACGGCCAGGTCGACGACGACCGCGCGCCAGGAGTTCACCAGCTGGCAGGAGACGACTGATCCCGGCTCGACCCCCCGCTCACGCAGGCCGTGCGCGAGCCGCAGCGCGGCGTCGTGCAGCGTGGCGCGACTGTGCACGCCGGAGGCATCGAGCACCGCAGCCCGGTCCGGATCCTCCGCCACCAGGTCGGTGAACAGACTGAACACATCCCGGTCGGGGTAGTGGCCGGCCCGGGACCACTCGCGGCGCAGCGCCGCCGGCACCAGGTCGGGTAGGGAAGCGGGGCTCATGAGAATCTCCAGGGCGAGGTGACGACGGCGCACCCGTGGTAGGCGATGTGCGGGCTCAGGCGCGGGTCGGCGGGCAGGGTGGTGAGGTCGCGGCGCGCCACCGCCGCCGGGATCCCGGCGGGATGCAGCCGCTCCAGCCAGGACTGGGCGGGCCGCGTGCGCAGCGGCGGCTCCAGCCGGGCGCGCAGCCCAGCGGTCTCCCGGGGGTGCGTGGGTAGGGGAACGCCGACCGCGCGGCACAGCGCGTCGATGCTGGTCGCCGACCGGGCAGCCAGCGCGAGGGGCTCCTGGGCGGTGTCGAACACCCCGACGACCGGTTGCGGTGGCGCGCCGCATCCGGTGCGCGAGCGGGCGCGGTCCGCGCCCGGACCTCGCGCGTGGGGGCCTCCTGCACCGGGGCTCAGCGCCTCGGCGAGCAGCACGTCGGCCGCGCCTAGCAGGGACGACTCAACCCGGGCGCCCCGGCCATCCAGGTAGCGCTGCGCCAGGCCGGCGAGCACACCCTCGGTGCACACCTGCGCGCCGAACAGGTCAAGCAGGGTCATCAGCGACGGCCGGGGCGCTTCGGGTTCGCCCAGCGCCTCGGCGAGCCCGGAGTGGGCCTGCACCATGAAATCGGTGCCCAGCGGCGGGGCAGCGTCGCCCCAAACCCCCCTCCAGACCCCGCCCCACGCGCCGGCCTGGGCGTACACCAGCTCCGGGCGGATCCGCTGCAGGTGCTCGGCGTCGAGCCGGTAGCGCTGGGCCGTACCCGGCGCCCAGTTCTGCACAAAGACGTCCGCGTCGCGCATCAGCTCGCCGAGTTCCGCCTGGCCCGCTGGGGTGCGGATGTCCACTTCCACCACCTGCTTGCCGTGGTTCAACGCCACGAACCGCGCGGAGCACTCGCCAGCCATCGGGGGCATCCCGCGCAGCGGGTCCCCACCCGGTGGCTCGATGCGCACCACTTCAGCGCCGAGTAGCAGGAGCAGCCGGCCGGCCAGCGGTCCCTGCACCCGGCGGCAGGACTCGACCACCCGCACGCCCGCCAGGGGCAGCTCACCGGATCCGGCACGCGCCGCGGCGGGCGCGGTGGCGCAGCGGCCGGGACCGGCGCTGCACCGCCACGGCGCGGGCGGACCGGCCGCGGCCAGGACGTCGGGGTCGGTCCGCCGCTGCGCCACCGTCCGCACCGGGCACAGGCTCATCCCGGTCTGCGCGGCGACGCGCACCAGATCGGCGAAAGCCCACCGGGCCAGCACCTGGTGCAGCTGCGGGCACAGGCCCGCAGTGGCGCTCGGGTAGCGCAGCACGAACGGCCGCCAGCTGCGGCTGATCGCCGCGGCGTCGGCGCCGAGGTGCCCCCAGAACGCCTGCCAGGGTGCGGCGTCGAGGGCCTCCAGCTCCAGCAGCACACCGTCGGCGGACCGAAACGGCGGGCGTCGCGTTCCCGGGGGCTGCTGGGGCTGGCCCGCCTCGGGATCCTCGGTGGCGGTCGCGGCGGCCAGGTACTGGCTCACCGTGAGGGCTGCCGCTGCCGGCAGAGACACCGCCGCGTGCGCCACGGCGAGCCCGCGCAACCGGCCTACCACCACCGCCAGCGCGCCTTGCAGCGCCAGGCTCGACACCGTGGCGCAGACGTAGGGCACGCTGATCGGCGCCACCCGGCCCGCCGCGCGGCCGTGCACCGCCATCAGCCCGAACGCGGCCTGCGCGGACACCTCGTCGTAGGGGCCGTCCTGCTCGGCCCGCCACCCCCGCACCGAGCTGGTGGCGCTGCCGTGCGCGCCAAGGACCTGAAGGCTGGTGCCCGCGGGTGCGTCCAGCAGCGGCTCGGCAGCGCTATCCTGCCCAGCCGGCTCAGTCAGTCCAGCCGGCCTATCCATTCCAGCCGGCTCAGGCGGTTGGTTCCCCGTCGCGGCCAGCAGCCGCCGGCCTGCAGCGCGCAGGCAGGCGTCCAGGTCAGCGCGGACAAGTGACGTTGCCCCCGGGGGCACCGCCACCCGATAGGTTGCATCGACGCCACGTCCGTGTCTTCCTGGTGGTAATACTCGAAATTTGTCACTGAAAGTCAACAGAATCAGCACTCCAGTCGTGTCTGATCACACGAATAGGTCTAGTGTCTAGCACTAGAGCTTCACTACAGTCAATGGCTGGTTTGACGGCTCGTGAGGACGGTCATGGCACGCTCGGGGACGGACGGGGCGGCGCAGCGCGCCTCGCTGGGGCTGGTGGTGATGCTCACCCTCGCGATGGCGCTGCCCATGCTCGTGCTGTACGCCATCGGGGCGCTCGGGCCGCAGCTGGTGAGCGCGTTGGGAGTGGACCGGACCCAGCTGGGTGCCCTGCCGGCGTCCGGGTTCGCGGTCGCGGCGGTGCTGTCGCTGTGGTCCGGCCGCATTGTCGACCGGGTAGGCACCCGGGGTGGCGGTGTGGTGTTGTTCGCCGTGGTGGCCGTCTCGTTTGCCACGATGGCGCTCGCCGGCGGTCTGGGACCCCTCGTCGTGGCCGTCGCGGTGTGCGGGATCGCTCAAGCCCTGGCCAACCCGGTCACCAACCGGGTCGTCGCCGAGCGGGTACCAGCCCGGGCCCGGGGCACGGTGGTCGGGATCAAGCAGTCCGGCGTGCAACTCGCCGCCCTGGCCGCTGGTGTTGGACTGCCGCCCGTGGCCGCGGTGTGGGGGTGGCAGGCTGCCCTCGGGTGCGTGCCGCCGATCGCCCTGATCTGTCTGATCGCCATCCTCCGGTTACCTCAAGCGGCCCCCGATGCGGCCCGGGGATCGGCCGGCGGTGGCGGGCGGCTGCAGCCCGCCGCACCCGGGCGAGCGCTGGGTGCGCTGCTCGCCTTGCAGCTGTGCCTGGGCGCGGGGCTCGCCGCGGTGACGACATTCGTGCCGCTCTACGCGCATCAGGCGCTGGGTGCCAGTGAACGGCACGGGGCACTTGTGCTCGCGGGCTTCGGCGTCTCGGGGATGGGCTCCCGGGTGCTGTGGACGTGGTTGGCTGGCCGGCGCGACGACCCCTCGGGCGTGCAGTTCCTGCTGGCGCTGCTCGCCGCGATCGCCGCCGGCGCCCTGTGGCTCAGCGACGTGGTCCCGGTGGGGGGCCTCGCGCTGGTGTGGGCCGGGGCCCTCGGCGTGGGGGCCACCGCCGTGGCCGCCAACGCCGTCTCGATGCTGAGCGTGATCAATGACCGCCGCTTCGGCCCGGTGGGACATGCCTCGGCGCTGGCCTCCAGCGGTTTCTTCGCGGGTTTCGTAATCAGCCCGCCGCTGGCCGGGTGGCTTGCCGACACCGCCGGCTTCGAGGGCACCTGGGGGCTGGTCATCGGGGCGTTCCTGCTCGCCACTGGCTGCGCGGCCGGCCTGTGGCGGCTCGGCCACCCGACCGTCGCCGCGCGCTGCCGACCCGGCGGGTGCGTCAGACGCGGCGGCGTGCAACCGGGCCGCGGCGCAGAGTCTGAATAGCTACTCCTAGACGAGCGCAGGCTCGGACGGGACGTAGGGATCCTTGGTCTCGAGAAGTTCGACACTTGAGCCGAGCTCTGGGCGCCTCTCCAGGGAGGATGCCCTCGCTCCCGTTCCGGACCGTGCCCTGCCGATCATCTCCTGCGTCGATCACGTCCTGCGCAGCCCGGTGCCGTGAACTCGACAGGACCGACATTTTTGGTGCCGGAAATGTCGGTCCTGTCGAGTTCACGACATGCAGCCGCACCGCGATACCTCGGCGGTCCGAGGGGCAGCCTCACTAGGGATCCTGTGCGGCCCTGAAATGGTGGCTCACGGTGGAATCCCGCATGCGAAAGCCGTACCAGCGGTGACGACGCTGCTGGGGAGTGGCAGAAGCAGTTCCTGTTGGTGCCGACTCAATACCGCAGCGCCCTTCGACACCTTCGCTGCCGTCATGCGGCACTTCTCCGGATGACCAGGCCCGCTCCGTAACCTGGAACGGTATTGTCAGTCTAAGACCGCTCGTGGATCACTTCGGTGCTTCGATGCCGAGCAGCCGCCGCATGTTCGCGTATTTGAGAGTTAACCGCTCCTTCGTCGCGTCGTCCAATGTAGCCAAGCGGGATGGGTCGGCGTTGTGTGCGATATCGGCTTCCTTCACGAGCCGGGCCCCTGGTTCGTCAAGAATCCGCCGGGCGTAGTCCTCGGAGGTTTCTCCGGGGCGTTTGGTGACCGCCAGCACGATGCGTTTGGTCTCCTCCGGAACAGCTAATGCGGCGAGCTCGTCTGCTGATAGCACGCCATCTTCCACGGCATCATGCAGCCATGCCGCCGCCACCTGGGCATCCGACCCGCCCTTGGCGCGCACGTTCCGCGCGACGGCCTCTAGGTGCTCACTGTAAGGCCGTCCCGCTTTGTCCGTCTGTGCGTCGTGTCGCTCGCGGGCCAGCCGCTCAACGTTGTTGACGTAAGACGCCATAAAATCACCCCTGCCAGGTTGTTATCGAGACACGCGTCCAAACCAGGCTGTGCGGCGCCGCCGCAGCGCAGTTCCCCTCGAGCGCACCACTCGCTAACATGCCGACATGCCACCACCGGGGCAGAGTACCGGCGTCGTCGTTGTGGGTGCCGGCCCGACCGGGCTGACGACGGCGCTGCTGCTGGCCCACTACGGCGTGGCGTGCACGGTGGTGGAGCGGCGTTCTGAGCCGTCCCGGACTCCCCGGGCGCGGGCGGTCACCCTGCGCACCATGGAGGTCCTGCGGACTCTGGGATTGGCCGAGGAGGTCAGCGCCGCAGCGGTGGCCAGCGAACGGATCGGGCTGCCGTTCACCTTCGCTCCCACCCTGGCCGAGGCCACGCCCGCGCGGACCACCACCATGGTTCGCCGCGGTGTGCGGGCCGAGCAGAGCCCGTGCACCACCGTGATGTGCCCGCAGGACGTGCTGGAACGCATCCTGCTGGCCCGCATCGCCGCGACCCGGTTCATCCGGCTGCGGCGCGGGGTGGCCGTGCGGGACGTGGCCGTGCGCGGCGAGGACGTGCTGGTCCACACCGCCGAGGGCAGCTCGCTGCTCGCGCGCTACGTGGTGGGCGCTGATGGCGCCGCGAGCCCCGTCCGCCGGTCCTGCTCTCCCCCTGCCGGGCTGAGCAAGCAGTCCGGCGCGCCGGCCGAACCCGCCGTCGCCAACACCCTGGTGCTGTTCGAGGCCGACCTCACCGAGCTCGTCGCCGACTGTGGCGCCACCATCTACTTCCTGGACCACGAGGGCGTGCGGGGCTACCTGCAGCCGACCGCGCAGCCGCACCGGTGGACGTTCAACCAGGTGCACTCCGACGCTGCGACGGGCACCCGGGCCGATCCCGCGGCCACCGTCCGCGCGGTGCTGGGCGCCGACGTCGCGGTGCGGGTTGTGGAGACGACTGAGTGGGCGATGCGCAGCGTGGTGGCGCCGTGGTTCCGTCGCGGCCCAGTGTTCCTCGCGGGCGACGCCGCGCACGTGGTGTCGCCGTTCAGTGGGTCCGGGATGAACCTGGGGATACAAGACGCGGCGAACCTCGCCTGGAAGCTCGCCGCGGTGCTGCACGGACGCGCCCGCCCGGGGCTGCTGGCCAGCTACGAGGAGGAGCGGCGTCCGGTGGCGGTGTGGAACGTCGAGGAGGACCGCCGCAACGTGTCGATCATTCGGGATGACCCGGGGTGGCGACGCTGGAGCGTGGAGCTGCCCCGGCGGCGGAGGAAAGACGGGCTCCTGCTCGGATACCGCTACCGCTCCGCAGCGGTGCTGCCCGAGGGTGGCGTGCGCGGTGGCGAACCGGAGGGTGAGCTGGCGGCTCCGCCGATGGACTACACCCAGTACGTGCCCTCTGCCCGACCGGGCGACCGCGCCCCGCACTGCTGGCTCGACGACCACCAGACGTCCACAGTGGATCTCCATCGTGACGGGTTCGCCGTGGTAGGGCCCGACCCGATGTGGGCGACGCACGCCGCCGCAGCGGCCGGCGCACTCACGCTGCCCCTGGCGGCACTGCCCCCGGCGACTTCGGCCGCGGCCCGGGCCCGCCTGGCTGAGCTCTACCGCCTGAGCGCCGGTGCTGTGCTCGTGCGGCCGGACGGTCACGTCGGCTGGCGCTGTACTGAGGTGCCGGCTGATCCCGCCGGGGCGCTCGCCTCGGCCATCTGCACGATCCTGGACGCCGTCGGATGACCGGGGCCGCTACATGACCGGGAGTGGTGCCGGTACCGCATCGGATTCCGGCGCAGCCGCCGGGAGCCAGAACGAGCCTCCGCCGAGCGCCAGCGACAAGATCCTCCATGCCGCGCTGAGCCTGTTCGTCACCCGGGGTTACCCGGCCACGACGGTGGAGATGATCGCGCGTGAGGCCGGGGTCGCTGTGCAGACGGTGTATTTCAGTTTCCGGGCCAAGGCGAACATCCTGACCCAACTCGTCGACCTCAACGTCACCGGGGACACCGCGGCGCTGCAGCGGGCGTGGGTCACCGAGGCGATCACCGAGCCCGACCCCGCCCGCCAGCTTGAGATCCAGGTCAAGGGAACCGCCACCATGCATAGTCGGGTCGCCCCCTTGCTGGGCGTGCTGTGCCGCGCCAGTGACACCGACCCCGCGGTCGCGCAGTTGTGGCGCACGAACCAGGAGCAGCGACGCGCCCTGCACCGCCAGCTGATGACCGCCCTGCGCCGCAAGGGGGGTCTTTCCCCGGGGATGCGCCTGAGCCAGGCCGTGGACATCAGCTACGCCATGCTCGGTCCCGAGCTGTTCCAGGTGCTGGTGACCGAGCGCGGCTGGTCGATCGCGGAGTGGGAGCGGTGGATCCTCGGTGTGCTGCGTCGTGAGCTCCTGACCGTCAGCGGCGACCGTGGTTAGTTAGTCGCCCCCGGCCCCGGTGCCTACGGGCACCACCCACACATTCATCGCCGTACGGCCAGATCCTTATCTCTTTGCCATCTCTTTATCACCCTTATTTGCGTGACACTTGCACGTGTTAGCTACCGTGATTGGTCTGCGGGTAGGGAGCCCTCACGGAGATAGTTGTGGGGGTATCCATGGGTCGATGCCATGGTGATGGGATTGTCGAGTTCTTGAGAAGCGACGACGGGGGCGTGGTGTCGTCGATGCTGATGCTGGGGGAGGGCGCAGCGCTGTACGTCGACGCGAGAGTCCGTCAATGCATGATCGCCACCGGGTTGTGTTGGGTCGTGGTTCGCTCGGGAGCGTGGTGGGGGGTAGCCACCTCAATTTCCGTGAGTGCCGGAGCTCGCCCGTGGTCACCGGGGAGTTTCTGCGCCTGGTGCACCATCCCCGTGGGGTTTCATGCCTGAGCGCGCAGGGGAGCGATGGTGTCTGATAGTGCGGGTGTTGTTCTGTCGTTGTCCGCTGCTCAGCGTGAGATTTGGTTTGCTGAACAACTGTTGGGCACGGCGAATCGGGTGCACAAGATTGGTGAGTATATCGAGATCTCTGGGCCGGTTGATCCGGTGTTGTTCGAGGCGGCGCTGCGGCAGGTGGTCGGGGAGGCTGAGGCGCTGCATGTCCGGTTCGTGGAGACTGGTGAGGGGCCGCGGCAGATCCTTGAGCCGGTGTCGG
>JAFAPC010000206.1 GCA_019247305.1 Pseudonocardiales bacterium | reverse complement strand
CATGCTCGGGCGACCCTGGACACCGCCCCATCCCCACCCCACCTGACCAACCACGATCACCAACACCAACCCGACCGACACCTCACCGATCGGGCTATCACGCCATGCCACCAATGAACATGATCACGCCGGCTGAATGTTTGCGTTGCTGGCTCGCTCCCGCTAGATGCTGGACTGCGTGACTCTTAGCTTGGATCCACCGTCGAGATTGCGTTATAAGGGGGTGTCGGCGAGGGGTAGATGCCCTGTGAACTGCGATGATGGGACTTGCTGAGGGTTGCATCGGATCAAGTTCGAGGAGCATCCATGGAGTGTGAGCATCTCACACGGCTGGTACGGTGTCGGTGACATGTGGTGAGCCGACCACGTGTCGGCTGTGGGTTTGGTTCCGGTGTTGCGGCTGGCTGAGCGCCCACTCTTTCCTCAAGCGCATTCCCGCTACCAGAACGATAAGCGATGGGGAAAGGGCTACGCTGCCACCAGCGCCGGGACTGGGCCCACCACCGGGGAGCCGAGATCACCGCGTCTACCTTTACGGGGGCGAGGATCGGTGGGGGAGGGATGTCGTGGACGCTGACGAGGTGCGGGCGATCGGTGCTCGGGCGCGGATGATTCGCGATCGCCGGGGGTTGAGCCTGGACGTGGTGGGCGGGCTGGCCGGCATCAGCGGGCCCTACCTGTCGATGTTGGAGCGTGGCTTGCGGGGGTTCAATCGGCGCGGCCTGCTCGACAACCTCGCCGAGGCGCTGGGCTGCTCGGTGGCGGATTTGACCGGGCAGCACTCCGCGGGGCATGACCGACGAAGCGCGTTGGTCGCCGCGGCGGTGGCGGCGATCAGTACGGCGCTGCACGACACCACGCTGGATGACGTCCCGGACGTGCCGGTGCGGCCGCTGCCCGAGCTGACCAAAGCCGTGGCGCTGGCCCACGAGGCCGTCGACGATTGTAATTACGGTTTCGCTGGGCAGGGTCTGCCCGCCCTGCTGGTGGAATTGCACGTTCATGTAGTCACCAGCGGGGCCGAGGCGCGTCAGGTCGCGCTGGTTGCGCTGGCGACGGCGTGCAGGGTGGCCTCTGCCGTGGCCGGGAGCACTGGGCAGATGGAGCTGGCGGGAATCGCGGCGCAGCGGGGCCGGGACGCCGCCTGGCTGGCTGAGCGGCCGGATCTGGTCGCGCTGGCCGAGATGAACTACAGCACAGCGCTGCTCGCCGTCGGCGCCCGTCGGCGGGGCCTCCTGGTGTGTGCCCAGGCCCTTCGTGCTGTCTCGGCACTGCCTGGTCCGACGCGGGACGGCACCGCCACCGCCGAAGTCTGCGGGATGCTGCACCTGACCACGGCGCTGATCGCCGCTCGCGATGGCCGCACCGCGGAGGTCGCCACCCATCTTGGCGAGGCCCGGTCGTTGGCCGCGCACACCGGGGAGCGCAACCACATGCGCTACCACTTCGGCCCGACCAACGTGGCCGCCTGGGAGATAACTTTTGCGGTGGAGGCCGGTGCTGGGCCAGAGATGGCCGAACGCCTTGCCGCGGCACCGATCGACCTGTCGGTGTTCGACAGCAAGGACCGAGCGCACTACGTGTACTTCGACCTGGCCCGGGCCTGGGCGCAAGCTGATGGCGCCCGTGATGACCAGGCGCTGCGCGCGCTGGATACCGCCGCGCGCCTGTCGCCGGTGCGCATCCGTCACGACCCGATCGCCCGGGACTTACTGCTCACCCTGGACCAGCGGGCCCGGCGGCGGACGTGGGAGTTGGACAGCCTGCGGCGCCGTTTCGGTATCGGCGGACCGGGTTAACCGAATGTAAAGGGTCACCGTCGATCTCCCTGCATCGTCTGCCAGGTGACTACACCACAGCACCTACCCCTGACAGCGCACCGGCCCCGCGAAGCCGGTAGCTCGCGCGCCAACACGATTGCCCTGGCCGAGCAGACCCTGGCAGGTGACCGATGACGTGGCATCCGGCGTGGTGTGACCCGCAGCACTGTTATGTCACCGAGGACGGGGTACGGGCGCACCAGACAGCGCCGATCTGCTACGAGGATCGCCTAAGTCAGTTTGAACTGCAACTGTTCTGCCCAGAGGATGAGTTCGTCACCTACCTGCGGATGCTCATCAAAGACCTGTACTTGGGCCCCAGCGTGTGCGCGTTCGCCCCGTTGTCCACTGTCGCGTGGCTGCGGGACCAGCTGTCCGAACACCTGGACGCCACGGTGCGCAGCAACAGTGGCCGCCCGGAGCACGGCTGCGACTCCCCAGATCCCACGGCTGGCCACCAGGTGTGCCCTGACCCGCTCTACCTTCAGCGCCATGTCACCGTTGAACCGCGCGGCGGGTGAGCGGCGCCTGACATGGTGCAGACGTTCTCGATCAACGAGGACGCTCGTTACCCACCGCGTCTCGGTTTCGATCGTCCAGCGGCCCACCGCAGGCAGGGACCCACTTGATGATCGCCGAAACTGTGGTGTGGCCGTGCACTCCCGCACGGCCACACCACAGTTTCGGCGATCAAGCACCGCTTCACGTCGTCGGCGGGCACGAGCCAGCCCACGGACCGAAGACTTCGGAATAAGGTTCCTGCCACGGCAAGGGGGTGCCCGTCCATCTGGTCAACCGGCAGGAGACTGAGCCTGGCCGAGGGCTGGCTGGAAAATGAGCGGAGGTCGGATCGTGGCTACTAGGGATCAACTACGTGCGCGGACTGTGCCGGCCATCGCCCGTCTGGCCCGCTCCCGCGACGTCCGGTCTACCTTCGCGGAAGTCACCAACGAGCCAGGTGACCAAACGATCATCCCAGTGCTCCCGGACGACACCGTCGGCTACGTGCTCGATCGGCTTCGAGAAGCCGGCGGGACCGCTGTGCTGGTGCTGCTGACAGCACAGACCTGTCAGATCGCGGCGTTGCTCCCAGCGTCTGAGGCTCGCATCGCTGTCGCCGAGGAGGACGGCACCGTGACGCCGGTGCACGAGGACTGCCAGGTCGATATGTTCTTTCACTACCTAGCCCGTGTCGGAACGGCGACCATCAGCCGGGTCACGGCGAAACTCGTCGACCACGGTCCGCTTCAGCTCACTTGACGGACCAGCAGGTTCCCCACTTGCTTCCCAGCACGCTGCGGGCTCCCGGGTTGTGGGTCGAACGCGGTTCCGCGGAACCCTCACACCATGTCCTGGGAGGCTGGGTTCCCTGGGAGACTGGGTTCCCTGGGAGACTGGGGGAGCCCTGTTACCTTCCAGCCTGGTGCGTGCGCGGTTCGTGCAGCCGGTGAGTCGAAACTGAGAGCGAGGGACTGTGGTGGCCGACTCTCCGCCGAGGGTGGTCCGCTGCCCGCGGGCTGGTGAGTTCGTTGACATGTCCGGTTTGATCTGGACGGCAACACGGGCTGTTACCCGTTTGCCCTGCCGGTTGTTCGCCATCTGGCCGATATCGTGTGATGCTGCGCTAGGGCACGGCCAAGCCGCGCGGCGGCGCGGCGGCGCCCATCCTTCCGTGGATGTTAGACGGTTCTGACTGGCGCATGACCAGTGCGTTCAGTCGTCCTGCTCGGTGAACTCGACCCACGTCACCAAGAGCACGTCTACCCGGTCCTGGTAGCTGAGCATAGGTTAGGGCTAGAGACCGAGCTCGGCCTTGAGCACGCTCCCCGGTCGTGGATTTCCGGAGCGCTGAACCTCGGCGGCGGTGGCAAGCATCCGCCGGTGACCCTCAGGATCGCGCTCGGTCATCAAGGCCTGCCGACGCCACATCTGCAGCATGTGCCGCAGTCGGTCAGGATGCAGTGTCTGGCGTGCCACGTTGAGCGCGGCGTCGAAGTCCTCCACCTGCTCACGCAGCAAAGCGGCACGAATCTGGCGTGGCGAGCCAAATCTCCGTGCGGCCTCTGCGTCCCCGGCCCAGTCCGGTACTGGCTTCAACCTGCCGTGATCCCAACCCGCTGCCGACGGGGGCGAGTTGGCTCGGGCTGCTGATGCTGCTGAGCGGCGCTCATACCGAATATCCTAACTCCGGTTGGGATTGGGATACGGAGTGACCTGGCTTGCCCATCTCCAGACTTCCCCTCGACCGCCGGTTTGCGGCTCAACACTCAGTGTCCTCGGCGAACATCCCGATCCTGGGGTCACCGGTCGCGTCTATCGCGCCTCGGAACATCCCCGCACTGGTGAACGGCATCGCTACCGTGCCATCCGGTCCCACGGCGATGCAGCCTCCGGTCCCTGCCCTGGCCTCGGTCTCCCGCAGGGCCTGGTGGCAGGCCGCGCCCAGGCTCAGGCCGGCGAGCCGCACGAGCGCGTCGACTTCGTGGGCGAAGACGCTGAGCATGAGCGCCTCACCATCGCCGGTCGCCGACACCGCGCAGGAGCGGTCGTCGGCCCAGGTGCCGGCCCCGATCAAGGGGGTGTCCCCGACCCGGCCGGCGAGCTGGCCGGTGGTGCCTCCGGTCGAGGTCGCCGCCGCGAGGTGCCCGGCGACATCCAGCGCGACCGCGCCCACCGTCCCGCCAGTGAGTTCGGGCCTGGCCTGGATCCCAGTCAGCTGCTGTTGCCGACGAGCGGTCACGAACCAGTCGACTGGCACTAAGGCGAGGCCTTCCCGACGGGCAAGCTCGTGGGCTCCCGCGCCGCTCAACAGCACATGCGGGGTGCGTTCCAGCACCGCTCGGGCGGCGAGCACCGGATTGCGGACACCGCTGATGCAGGTCACCGCCCCGGCGCGGCGTGTCGCCCCATCCGCCACCGCCGCGTCATGTTCCACGCCACCAGCCGCGGTGAGGACGGCACCCCGGCCGGCGTTGAACTGTTCGTCGTCTTCGAGGACCAGCACGGCAGCGATCACCGCATCTAGTGCTGATCCACCGTCGCGCAGCACCGTCATGCCGGCCGCCAAGCTCTGGCGCAGCCCGCGCCTAGCCGCGGCGGCGCGCGCCGCGCTGAGTTCCTCCGGCACGATGCGACCCGCGCCACCGTGCACAACCAGCACCGGAGCGGTGGCTCGCCAGACAGTGCCGACACACCGGTTTTGCGTCATGCTCAAGCCTAGGGCGCCACGACGGGCAGTCCGGCGGCGTCGGCCGCGTCGGTTTGCCGGCGGTCGTAGGTCACCATGACGTCGGCACCGACGCGCAGCGCGGCCGCGAGGTGCAGTGCGTCGAGGCTGCGGAGGTGAGGGCCGGGGAGCAGGCCCGCCTCCCGGTAGAGGGATCGGTCGGTCTCCACCAGGTCGAAGTGCTCGAGCAGGTGGGTCACGGCGGTTTGGGCCAGCTCAACGCGGAGGGCCAGTCGGCGTAGCTCGGTCTCCAGAAGCATGCTGGAGAGCAGGGCATCACCTTGGTCCACGGCCGTATCGAGCCGCGCCGCCAGTCGGGTCGATGCGGGCTCCTCGACGAGTAGCTTCGCCGCCGCCGACGTCTCGATATAGAGGATCATCGGTCGCCGCGGAGCTCGTCCAGGACATCCTGAAGTGGCTTCTGGATCTCGGTCCGCTTCAGTTCGGCGAATCCGCCGTGAACCGTGGCCCGCCGGATCCGCGGCGCCACGCCAGCCGCTCGCGGGGGCGGCACCAGCACAGCGACGACCTCGCCGTTGTTGGTGACGTACACCGTCTCGCCGGCCTGCACCTCACGGAGCACGGCGCTGCTGTTGTTGCGCAGTTCCCGGTGCGGGATGGTCCTCGGCATCGCCCGCCCACCTCCGTAGCAACTGTAGCATCCGGGTGTCCGCGCTGCTGTGTTGATCTCGGGACTGTGGCTCAGGACAGCGGGGTAGGCCGCCAGGAGGTGCCGGGCGTGGAGGCGCGGGCTGGGCGCTTTCCCGGGCCGAGTTTGATCCCTGAGCTTCAGGCGATCCAGTCCCGGTTGGGTTGCTTGCCCCGCGCGGAGCTGGTGGCGCTGGCCCGGCGGATGCGCCGGCCGTTGTATGAGATCGAAGGTCTGGTCTCGTTCTACCCGCACTTTCGCACCGAGGCGTCACCGAAGGTGGCGCTGCATGCTTGCCGCGATCTGTCCTGCTGGCTTGCCGGGTCCGCACCGGGGTTGACCGACGGCTACGGGCCGGATGTGGAGGTTCGGGAGGTGTCGTGTCTGGGGCGTTGTGACACCGCGCCCGCCATCGCCGTCAACGAGCACCCGGCGCGGGCCGCCGCCGCCCTGGTCGCCGCCGCCAGCGAGGGCACGCTGGGCGCGGCACACAGCCGGGTAGGGTGAAATACGCGAACTGCAACGCCGATGAATCTGAGCCCGGCGCCTTCAAGGCCCAGCAGAGCATCGCCGACCAGCCGCACCTGGTGCTGGAGGGCCTGCTGGTCGGCATGCTCTGCGTCGGCGCGGAGCATGCTGGGTGTTCATCCGGCACAGGTACGGCCCCGAGGAACACCTGCTGCGCGCTGAGATCACGGCGCTGCGCGCGGCGGGGTTGCTCGGGGTGGACGTGCTGGGCAGCGGGCGCACCCTGCAGGTGGACATCGTCACCTCACCCGGGGGGTACATCCTCGGCGAGGAGTCCGCGTTGATTGAGTGCCTGGAAGGCCACCGCGGTGAACCGCGGAACAAGCCGCCCTTTCCCGGGGTGTACGGGTTGCACGGCCGGCCCACGCTGATGAACTCGGTGGAGACCGCCCACGTCCCGGCGATTGTCCAGCGCGGCGCGCGGTGGTGGGTCGACGCGGGCCTGGGCGAGTCGGTGGGGTGGAAGTTCTTCGCCGTCTCTGGGCACGTCGAGCAGGCCGGGGTGTACTGCGTGCCGGCGGGCTCGACGAGGCCGGGGCAGCACAGCTCACTGAGCTCGACTATGTGATGCGCAAGACGTCGATCTGCGGTCTGGGCCAGGTTCGCGATGCCATCGCCCCGGCACTCGCCGGTCTCGTCCTTGAGGCGGGCGGGTGGCCGGTGCCGTGCGGAATCGTGCCCGATGACCCAGCTGCCCTGCGCGGCGCGCTCGCGGCGGCGCTGGGGCAGGCGGATCTGGTGGTGGTCTCCGCTGGCTTCTCGGTGGGGGTGCGTGACGCCACCGCCGAGGCCGTCGCGACGCTCGGGAAGCCGGGTGTCTTCTGTCATGGTCTCGCGGTCAAGCCCGGCAAGCCCACCCTGCTCGCGGAGTGCGACGGCGTGGCGTGCTGGTGATCGGTTTACCGGATAACCCGCTGTCCGCCCTGGTGGTGTTCCGGCTGGTCGGCACCCCGCTGGTGTGGCGCCTCGCGGGCTGTGCCACCCCACCTCCCGACCCGTCAGTGACCGCGTTGCTGACCCGTGAGGTGCCCTCCGAGGCCGGACGCCGGGACGTGGTGCAGGTGCGGCTGGGCGGCGGGGGAGCTGAGCCGCTCTTCGGCGCCTCCGCGCTGCTCTCCGTGCTCGCCCGCGCCGACGGCTACCTCGTGGTGCCCGAAACAGCCACCGGTCTGGACGCCGGGGACCCTGTCTCTGTCACGCTGTACCGCTAACAGCGGTCCCCGTGGTGTTCACGTAGCGTCACCGTTTCGGTACAGGAAGTTGTTGTTGCGAACGCCACTGGGGTGGCTTACCTTCAACTTGCCTGAACACGGGGAGTGAGGGGGAGTTAACTTCTCGGGCAGCTGCGGGCGAATCTCATGGACCGGTCCGGGTCTTTCTCGTCTGTCTGGATCCTCTGTCGACTGGAAAAGGAGCGATGATGAGGGTATCGGAAATTTTCTCCATGGGTGGCGGCTATGGGCATAATTATGACCACGGCTACTACTACGGTTACTATCCGGATGACGGCCGTTGGACCTATTACTACTACGAGGGCTGCGGCTATTACGACCACTACGGCTACGGCTACACCCGCAGCCGTGGGCTCCAGCACGTCCTGGGGTAGCTCATCACTCGCAGGCCGTCTGACGGGAGGTGGTGTGACTAAGCGTGGTGACTGGTGTACGGAAAGTTGTTGTTGCAGTTGCCACCCGGATGGCCTACCGTCGAAGTGCGTGACCGCGGGGAGTTACGTGACCACGGAGAGTAAGGGGGGCCAGCTCGGATCACTGATACGCCGGGGATCACCTTATGTTAAGAGGGCGCGCGAGGGCGCTGGACTGCAATAATTCCCAGGCCGGTCCGAGTTTTATGGCTTGTATGGCTCCATCAACGAGAAAAGGAGCGATATGAGAGTCTCGGAAGTCTTCGCAATGGGTGGATATGACCGTGGCGGGGACCACTCCTGCGGTTGCTACTACGGCAAGTACGGCTACTACGATGATTACGGCCGTTACAGCTCCGTCTACTACTACAATGGCTACAACTACGGGGGGTACACCTACTACGGTCATGATCGAGGACTAGGGAAGCTGTAGTCTTCTCGCCTACCGGCGGTGGCCTCAGCTCCCTGACGTGGGGTAAGGGCCACCGCCCTGGAACACCATCCTGAACGGGCACATCCTCAACGGGCTCAGTTCCTGGTGCTCGTTGCCAAGGCGTTGAGGAGGAGCACACGCATCTCGCCGTCGCGGCGGCGGTGGCCGCGGGACGGGCAGATGCCGGGCTAGGCGTTCTGGCCGCCGCTCGGACGTTCGGGCTGGACTTCGTGCCGGCCGCTCACGAGCCCTACGAGCTGGTCACCACCCAGCAGGCCCACGACTCCGCGCTGCTGGTCCCCCTGTGGGCGCTGCTGGCCGACGAGAAGTTTCGCGCCTTGATCGAGGGCGCTCGGCGGCTACTCGGCACCGAAACCGGCCTCCGGGTCTTCCCCCGCTGATCGCCATTCAGGACCTTTTTGTCGTGCCGTTCCCCGGGTGTGATGGGATTGGGGGCATGGACAACTCGCTGCAGAACGTCACGTTCGCGTCCAACGGTTCCACCGCGCACGGCTACCTTGCGCTGCCCGACTCCGGCAGCGGCCCCGGCGTCATCGTGATCCAGGAGTGGTGGGGGCTGACCAGCCACATCGCCGATGTGGCGAACCGGCTCGCCGCTGAGGGCTTCGTCGCCCTGGCCCCCGACCTCTACGGCGGCCCCACCACCCATGACGCCGACGAGGCGGCCAAGCTGATGCAGGCCCTACCGGTGGACCGGGCGGCCCGCGACCTGGGCGGCGCGGTGGATTACCTGCTGGGTCATGAGGCGGTCACCAGCTCACAGGTCGGAGCGGTGGGATTCTGCATGGGGGGTGGTTTCGTGCTGGTGCTCGCGGCCCAGCAGGGCGACAAGATCGGCGCCGCGGTGCCGTTCTACGGGGCCCCCCGCGAGGAGCACCCGAGCTTTACCAACCTCTCGGCTCCACTGCTGGGCCACTTCGGCGAGCAGGACAAGTTTGTCCCCGCGGAGCAGGTCCGCACTCTAGCGGCCACCATCGAGCAGCAATCTGGACGCACGCCTGACTTCCGCTTCTACCCGGCCGGGCACGCCTTCTTCAACGACGAGAACCTGCTCGGCACCTACGACACGGAACAGGCCGCCCAGGCCTGGGACGCCACGGTAGCTTTCCTCCGCGCACATCTGGGGGTCCCCCAAGAAGGTTAGGTGGGTGCATCCACTACGTGATGCCAAGCAACTCGTGAATCGCGTGCACGCTCCGTTAAGGATGTGTCATCAAGTGCCGTTGAATAGCGATAATATCGCCAGGTGGCACTTGACGAGATCAAGGAGGTCTTGATAGACGGCTTAGGTCAGCCGCCGACAGTAGCGGAATCACGGCGCCTCGGACGAGCCGCCGTGTGAGCAATGCTTCGGGTCGCGCAACGATGTCCAGGCGCGGTGATGGACAGCACCTGGTTTGACTACACCCGTCCATTGCTCACCGCCCTGCCTGGTCAGCTCGTCGAGGTCCGTTGCGTAATCTCCCGCCAGCTTGCCCGGTCTCGGTACTACGCCCGAGCCACTAGCCGCCATCACGGGCACCTTGACCTCGCCCGCTCCGAGGAAGAGCTGTGGGGGCAACCTTCGGACCCTCTCGGCGTCGGACCACTGATCACAGTGGGCACGACCAGATCATAAGTCAGCGCTGGTCTGCGTGGTCTACGCGCTGATCGGCGTGCTGGTGCTGGTCGGGTTGCCCCGGGCTCAGGCCAGCAGTTCGCCCCCGGCGTAGACGTTCATTGCGCCGTCGCGCACCATTCCGGCCAGTAGCAGGCCGTACTCGCGGGCCAGATCGACCGCGAGGCTCGACGGCGCTGACACCGCGACGATGCCGGCGACCCCGGCCGCGACTGCCTTCTGCACGATCTCGAACGACACTCGGCCGCTGATGACCAGCAGCTGGTCGGTCGCCGGTAACAGCCCGTCGAGCAGCGCGCGCCCGACGACCTTGTCGACCGCGTTGTGCCGCCCGACGTCCTCGCGCACCGCCCGCAGGTCGCCGTCGGATGTCGCGAGCGCCGCGGCGTGAACGCCGCCGGTGCGGTCGAACGCGCGCTGCCGGACGCGCATCGCTGCGGGCAGCCCGGCCACGACCTCGCGCGGCACCGTCCACCCGGGCGTGTGTGGCGCGGCGCGGCGCAGTGGGCGCAGGTCGAGCACGTCGGCGCTGCACACGCCGCACGCCGTAGAGGTGACGAACGCACGCGGTCGCGGGGCTCGGACGCCGTCGCGCAGCGTGACGTGCACGCGGTCGGTGTCGTCCTCACGGCAGGCGCGCAGTTCACGCACGTCCTCGACTCGCGCAGCACCGGACTCGGCCACCAGCCAGCCTGCGGCGAGTTCGAGGTCGTGTCCGGGGGTGCGCATCAGCGTCGCGATCACCATGCCGCGGTGGGCGAGCGCCAGCGGCTGCTCCACCGCAAGCTCGTCGGGTGCCTGGACCGGCTCGTCGGAACGGGCGGCGCGCAGGATGGCCCGCCGTGTGGTCATCACCGCCATGTCCCGCATCACCGTCCGTTTCGCTCCACGTCGAGCTTACGCAGCCACACGCCGCTAGCGCAGAAGAACCGCCGAACCCACGCGGACCTGCATGGTTCACTCATCGGTCGTGCGTTCGTCGACTTCTCGCTGAGCTACCCGTGGAAGGTCTTAAGGGGGTAAACACGTGGATATGACTGAGAGCGCGCGTCCCGACGGCCCCCAAATCAGGCCGCCGAAGAAGACCACTGTCGGCTTGCCTGGGATCGCTCATTCAGTGCGGTACGCACTCGAGGAGATGGGGCCCAGGCGCAGCCTGCAGACGTTGCTGACGATGAACCACGTCAAGGGCTTTGACTGCCCGAGCTGCGCCTGGCCCGACCCCGATCCCGAGCACCGCAGGGCGGCGGAGTTCTGCGAGAACGGCGCGAAGGCCGTCGCGTGGGAGGCCACGCGCAAGCGGGTGGACGCCGCGTTCTTCGCCGTGCACTCGGTGGCCGAGCTGCGCGCGCAGGAGGACCACTGGCTCGAGCACCACGGCAGGTTGACCGAGCCGATGCATCTCGCCCCCGGGGCGACGCACTACAAGCCGATCTCCTGGGACGACGCGATCGCCCTGGTCGCCGACCGGCTGCGGGGCCTGGACGACCCGAACCGCGCGGTGTTTTACACCAGCGGGCGGGCGAGCAATGAGGCCGCGTTCGTCTATCAGTTGCTGGCGCGGAGGTTGGGCACGAACAACCTGCCGGACTGTTCGAACATGTGCCACGAGTCCAGCGGCGCCGCGCTGACCGAGACGATCGGTATCGGCAAGGGCGTGGTCACCCTTGCCGACATCGAGGACCACGCGGAGCTGATCGTCATCGTCGGGCAGAACCCGGGCACGAACCATCCGCGGATGCTGACCGCGCTGGAGAAGGCCAAGCGGCGCGGCGCACGCGTCGTCGCGGTGAACCCGCTGCCGGAGGCGGCCTTCGGCCGCTTCCGCAACCCGCAGACTCCGCGTGGCCTCCTCGGGCCCGGCACGGTGCTCGCCGACTCCTACCTGCCGGTGCGGGTGAACGGCGACCTGGCGTTCTTTGCCGGGGTGAACAAGGCGCTGCTCGCGCGCGAGGACGCCGCGCCGGGCACGGTCCTCGACCGCGACTTCATCGAGAAGTACTGCGACGGGTTCGACGCGGCGGCAGACGCCTGGCGGGTGTTGGAGTGGCCAGCGATCGAGACGATGAGCGGGCTGTCCCGCACCCAGATCGAGGACTTCGCCGCGCACGTCGTCGCTGCGGGTAGTGTGATCGTGTGCTGGGCGATGGGGCTCACCCAGCACCGCAACGCGGTCGCCACGATCCGCGAGATTGTGAACTTCCTGCTGCTGCGCGGCAACGTCGGCCGGCCCGGTGCGGGGCCGTCGCCGATCCGCGGGCACAGCAACGTGCAGGGCGACCGCACGATGGGCATCTGGGAGAAGATGCCCGACACCTTCTTAGACGCGCTGCGCGAGGAGTTCGGCTTCGACCCACCGCGCGAACACGGCGGGGACACCGTCGAGGCGATCCGGGCGATGCGCAAGGGCAAGGTCGATGTGTTCTTCGCCCTCGGCGGCAACTTCGTCGCCGCGACACCGGACACCGAGGCGACTGAGGCGGCGATGGCTCACTGCGCGCTGACCGTGCACGTCGCTACGAAGCTGAACCGCTCACACCTGTGTCACGGCGCCGAGGCGCTGCTGCTGCCGTGTCTGGGTCGCACCGAGCGTGACGTGCAGGGCGGGCGTGAGCAGTTCGTGACCGTCGAGGACTCGATGAGCATGGTGCACGCCTCGCGCGGCACACTGCTGCCCGGCTCGGACAAGCTGCGCAGCGAGATCGCCATCGTCACCGGGCTGGGGCACGCGCTGTTCGGCGACGACGTCGGTTGGCGCGAGATGGGCTCGGACTACCGGGTGATCCGCAAGCACATCGAGCACGTCGTTCCCGGCTTTCACGCGTTCGAGCAGCGGGTATCGCAGCCGGGCGGGTTCATGCTGCCGCGCGGGCCACACGACTCGCGCACATTCAAGACCGCCACCGGCAAGGCGCGCTTCACCGTGAACCCGCCGAGCGCGGTCGAGGTGCCGCCGGGGCACCTGCTCCTGCAGACAGTGCGCTCGCACGACCAGTTCAACACCACCGTGTACGGGCTCGACGACCGCTACCGTGGCATCAAAGGCGGGCGGCGTGTGGTGTTCGTCAACCCCGACGACCTGCGGGAACGCGGTCTTGGCGACGGAGACATCGTCGACGTGGTCGGCATCGCTCCCGACGGCGAGCGCCGCGCCAAGGCGTTCCGCGCGGTCGAGTACCCGACGCCGCGTGGCTGCGCCGCTGCTTACTTCCCGGAAGCCAACGTGCTGGTCCCACTGGACTCGGTCGCCGAAATCAGCAACACCCCCACATCCAAGTCCATCGTGATCCGCCTCGAACGCGCTGGCTAACCCGCGCGCTGGCGAGCTGTCTGGCGGGGGCCGCACCTTCCCCTCATCGAGGATGCAACCATCGCGGTCCGGGTCAGGCGGGTCAGATGTCCATGCTGAGGTCGGCTCGGATCCGGCGCGCGAGGGACTCGTCCATGAGCAGCCGAGCGACCAGGGCCCGGATGACGTCCTGACCGGTGACGCGGGCGGTGCCGATGATATCGGCGGTCTCGGCGCACCACTGGGTGAGCTTGAGGTGGTAGGTGGGAGACAGGTCAACACTGCGCCGGACGGGCTTGGTGCGACCGGAGTCGGCCCAGTGGAGGTGCTTGGCAGCAAGGTCGGCGGGCCGGTGTTGCGGCTGAGCGCTGCGGGCCCGGGCGGAGGTCGGGTTAGCATTGTTGATCATGATACCTCCCTATGTCAGGACGTTCGTCTGGCGGTCCAGGAGCGGTTCGCGCCTCTCGTGGCCGACGAACCGAGGGGATCGGAGGTACGGTTACTCGGCCAGCGGGATAGGACTTGGCTGGTAAGGAGTGAGGATGTGCCAGCACACTGGGTCCCGGCATCCGCACCACGAATCTGAGCTAGCCCGGCGTGCCGTCGTGGCCGGCCCCGGGGTGCTGGTTGCCGCCGCTGCGCTCGCCGCGTGCGCCAGCAACACCGACCAGGGGGCTGCGGCTGGCGCTGGTAAGCGGTTGGCGAGCACCGGCGACATCCCCGTCGGCGGCGGCACGGTGTTCGCCAGCAAGAAGATCGTGGTCACCCAACCGGTGCCGGGAACGTTCAGAGCGTTCTCGGCCATCTGTACCCACCAGGGCTGCCTGGTTACCACGGTCGCCGATGGGACGATCGACTGCCCCTGCCACGGCAGCCGCTACGCTATCGCGGACGGCTCAGTGGTCGGTGGCCCCGCGCCGAGGCCGCTGCCGCAGCGCCCGATCACGGTCTGGAGCGGGGAGATCCTGCTGGAGTGACCAACCCTGGAGTGACCAACTCAGCGCCAGGAGGGCAGCCAGAGCTCAGCGTTCCAGCGCTCCGGAGTGATCGAGCCACCGGTGAGGATCGGCCAGAGCCAGACGAAGTTCGCCACCACCAGCCCGACGTACATCGAGACCACCAGCAACCCCGTGCCCCGCCGCTCAGTCCCGTCCCCGGCCCGGCCGCGGATCTCATCCAGCGCCAACGTCACGGCGATGACCAGGAACGGGGCCACCGGGGTCATGTAGAAGAAGTACATCTGGCGGTGGATGTTGGTGAACCAGGGCAGCCAGCCGGCGGCGTAGCCACTCAGCGCTGCCGCGTAGCGCCAGTCCGATCCGCTGGTCGCCCGCCACATTGCCCACCCCAGCACAGGCAGCGCAAGCCACCACAGTGCCGGCGTGCCGATGAGCATCACGGTGGCCACGCAGTCTGAGCGCCCACAGCCGGGAGCAGCGGCACCGGAGGAGTAGTAATAGAGCATCGGCCGAAGCCCCATCGGCCAACTCCACGGCTTGGATTCCCACGGGTGCGGGTGGTCGGGCGTGTAGAGCCCTTCGTGGAAGCGCAACACGGCCGCGCTGTAGTACCACAGGGACCGCAGTGCCCCCGGCACGAAACCCCACGGGCCGCCCGCACCGATCGCCTTGCCCACCGCATGCCGGTCGATGCCGGTCTCACTGCTGAACCAGGCCCACCACGTCGCCAGGTAGGCCCCGATCGGCACCACCGCCATCGCCCACGACGCTGGCCCGAGATCTCGGGCCAGCGTGCCGGCCCAGGGTCTGCGGACACCTGCGGTGCGTCGCCCGCAGGCGTCCCAGATCAGGCTCATTGCGGCGAAGGCGACGAGGTAGTACACCCCGGACCACTTCGTGCCACCGGCCAACCCGAGCAGCACCCCGGCCCCGAAACGCCACCAGCGCACCCCGAACCGCGGACCGAAGTCGGTGTCGTGGATGCGACCTTCCCGGACCACCGTGGCCAGCCGCGCCTGCACCTGCTCCCGGTCGATGACCAGGCAGCCGAACGCCGCGAGGACGAACATCGCGAGAAAGATGTCGAGCATCCCGATGCGCGCCTGCACGTGACTGACGCCGTCGGCGATGAGCAGCACCCCAGCGATCCCACCCAGCAGGGTCGAGCGGGTCATGCGACGGACGATCCGCACGATAAGCAGCACGCACACCGTGCCGGCCAGCGCGGCGCAGACCCGCCACCCCCAGCCGTTGTAGCCCACCACCAGCTCGCCCAGCGCGATGAGTTGCTTGCCCAGCGGGGGGTGCACCACGAGCTCGTAGCCCGGGTTGTCCTCCACGCCGCCGTTGCGCAGCATCTGCCAGGCCTGCGGCGCGTAGTGCTTCTCGTCAAACACCGGGGTACCACGATCAGTGGGCAGACCCAGATTCCACAGCCGCACCGCAGCGGCCAGGGCGGTCAGGGTCAGCGTCACCGTCCAGCTCCGTCCCCGGTCGGTGAGCGGGCGCGGTACCAGCCGCTGGAGCGGACCGGCCGGCCTGGCCGAGGCTGGAGGTATCGACCCAACGCCGACCACCCAGGTATCGGGGGTTGCCTGCCGGGCCGCCGTCACGGGCCCGATCGTAGGCTCGGCGTCATGGGCGGCATGTCGGGCTCCATCAGCGCCAAGTGTGGGGGGGGCTCCGAGGGTGCGGGGATCCTGGTGCTCGCGGCCACCCCCCTCGGCGACTCGCGGGATGCCTCGCCGCGCTTGGCGGAGGCGCTCGGGTGCGCGGACGTGGTGGCTGCTGAGGACACCCGTCGGCTGCGGGCGCTGGCCACGGCCCTGGGCGTGAGCGTGACCGGCCGGGTCGTCTCGCACTACGACGCGGTGGAGACCGCCCGACTCCCCGTGCTGCTGGCGGCGATCCGCGGCGGCGCGACGGTGCTGGTGGTGACCGACGCCGGGATGCCCGCCGTGTCTGACCCGGGGTTTCGGCTGGTAGCCGCCTGCGTGCAGGAGGGGTTGCGGGTGAGCTGCCTGCCCGGCCCCTCAGCGGTGACCACCGCGCTGGCCGTGTCCGGACTGCCCTGTGACCGGTTCTGCTTCGAAGGCTTCCCGCCGCGCCGCGCCGGTCCCCGCCAGCGGTGGCTGGCCGGCCTGGCCGGTGAGGAGCGCACCTGTGTGTTCTTCGAGTCACCCCATCGGCTGGCCGCGACGCTGGCTGAGGCCGCGGAGATTCTCGGTGCGGATCGGGTGGCGGTGGTGTGCCGGGAGCTCACCAAGCCGTATGAAGAGGTACGCCGGGATAGCCTGGGCGCGCTCGCCCAGTGGGCTGCCGACGGGGTGCGGGGCGAGATCACCGTCGTGCTCTCCGGTGCGCCGCTGCCTCCTCCGCCGGAGGTCGCGGGCCTGGTCGAGGAGGTGACCGAGCGGGTGAGCGCGGGGGTGCGGCTCAAGGAGGCCGTCGCCGCCGTGGCGAGGGCGCACGGTGTCCCGCAACGCGAGCTCTACCAGGCGGCCGTGGACAGCTCGTGAGTGCGCCCGTCACCGGTGGTGCACCGACGCCACCCGATACAGGTGCGGCTCGGCGTGGGCGAGCCGCCTCGTCGCCGTCATGTGCTCACGTGCGTATGGATCCTGCATCATGGAGTGGAACGCCTGCTCGCTTTCCCACTGGGCGTAGGTGACGACGCGCTCGCCGTCGGTGCTGGCGTGGATGTTGGCTGAGACGAAGCCGGGTTGATGCTGCATGACCTCCTCGGTTACGGTCACGAGCAGCTGCACCAGCTCCTGCTGCTGTGCGGGCTCGACGGTGAACACGTTGATCAAAGTCACGACGGGGGCGGACACCGAGATCGTCGATTCTGCGGACACGGGGACCTCCTTGATGCGGGGTGGGGCGTCCAGAGCGGAAGCTGCCGCACGTTATCCTGCGCTTAATAGTCATGGGGGGCTGTTGAGGTGATGCAACTGCCGCCACCACCGGCACCGTTGCCGGCGACGGTGGTTGATGCGCACACCCACCTGGACGCGTGTGGGGCAACGGGGCCGGCCGGGGTCCGCGCGGTCCTGGACCGGGCCGCGACGGTGGGGGTCTGCGCGGTGGTGACGGTGGCCGACGACATGACCGCGGCGCGCTGGGTGGTGCAGGCGTCGAGCTGGGACGATCGCGTCTTCGCGGCCGTGGCGCTGCATCCCACCCGCACCGCGACGATGACTGACGCCGACCGTGCCGAGCTGGAGCAGCTCGCACGAGCTCCCCGGGTGGTCGCCGTGGGGGAGACCGGCCTGGATTACTACTGGACTCGCCTCGATCCGACGTGCTCCTCACCGGAGACGCAACGGGAGGCCTACCGCTGGCATATCGATCTCGCCAAGCGAGTCGGCAAGCCGTTGATGATCCACGATCGGGACGCGCACGGCGACGTGCTGGCCGTGCTCAAGCAGGAGGGCGCGCCGCAGACAGTGGTGTTCCACTGCTTTTCCGGGGATGCCGCGATGGCGCGGGTCTGCGTGGACGCCGGCTATGTGCTGTCCTTTTCCGGCACCGTGACCTTTCGTAATGCCCGCACGCTGCGTGAGGCAGCGGTGCTGGTGCCCGAGGAGCAGCTGCTGGTGGAGACCGATGCCCCCTTCCTCACCCCGCATCCACACCGCGGAAAGGCCAACGAGCCGGTTAACCTGCCCTACACGGTGTGGGATCTTGCCGCGTTGCGCGGGCAGGACGTAGCGGAGCTGGCAGCGTCGAGCTCAGCTGTCGCTGAGCGGGTTTTCGGGTTCGCCCGTCGCGCGCACGGTTCGGTGCCACCGATACCACTGGCCGGTCGGTGAGGATTAGCCGGCGACACGAGCGGCGAGGTGTTTGCGTACCTCGCTACGAATCGTTACTGTTCCGTCACTGTCAGCCGGGATGGGGTATTTCTCGGTACGAGGAGGCCTGTGCGTTCTCGTGCTTCCCCTGCCCGGAACTGCAACGACTGGACATCGGTGACCACTGGCAGGTTCGTCCCAGGCGCTCTCGTCGCTGGCATGCTGGCGCTGACCACCGGCATTGCCGCAGCTCTCACCATGGATAAGACCATCACCATTACGGTGGACGATGAGCAGCGCACAGTGCACACATTCGCGTCCTCGGTCGCGGGGGCGCTGGAATCCGCCGGCCTGCGGGTCGGTGATCAGGACACGTTGGCCCCCACGGCGACCAGTGCTGTTGCGGACGGCAGTCATATCGTGCTCCAGCGCGGCCGACCGCTTTCCCTCACCGTCGACGGCACACAGCACGAGATCTGGACGACTGCCCTCACCGTCGAGAACGCGCTGCACCAGGTGGGGATGCCTTCGCGGAACGTTGAGCTGTCCGCTGATCCGTCCTGGCGTATCCCGCTCGACGGCATGATGTTGGTGGTGCGCAGCGCTAAGCCGATCACTCTGGTTGATGGCGGCCTCCCGGTGCGGGAGATTCGCTCCACCGCGCTGTCGGTCAGTGATCTGCTCACCCAGCAGGGCGTGCCGTTGCAGGAGCGGGACACGGTGATCCCAGGACCCACCGCGCCCGTGCTACCCGGCATGATGGTGCGGGTTATCCGCGGGGGTATCGGGGAAGAGTGGACCGAGGAAGCGAGCGACAAGCGAGTTATCCGGACCGCGGTCAGGAAGGTTCGGAACCGGATCCAGGCCGGTGGTGCACCCTCCGTCGTGACCGGGGCCACTATCTGGGATCAACTGGCCCGATGCGAGTCCGGCGGCAACTGGGCCGCTAACTCGGGCAACGGCTACTACGGCGGCTTGCAGTTTGACCAGTCCACTTGGAATGCCAACGGCGGTAACCAGTTTGCCCCGTATCCCTACCAGGCTAGCCGTGAGCAGCAGATTGCAATCGCTCAGCGAGTCCGCAACGCCCGGGGCAACTACCACGCCTGGCCCACCTGCTCAGCCCGACTGGGCCTAGAGTAAGTGGGCCTGGAGTAAGGCTGCTGGGTAAGACGGGAGGATGAACCAGGAGGCGGCTGCTACCCCGGCCGGCCCCGCGTTGCTGGGGCCGGCTGAGCTGCGCGCGCTGGCCGATCGACTGGGGCTGCGGCCGACCAAGCGGCTCGGCCAGAACTTCGTACACGACGCCAATACGGTGCGTCGTATCGTGGCGGCCGCCGATCTGGCTGGTGACGACGTCGTGCTGGAGGTCGGGCCCGGGCTGGGTTCGCTCACGCTGGCCCTGCTTGGGCTCGCGGGCCGGGTGCTGGCGGTCGAGGTGGATCCGCTGCTCGCCGCCGCGCTGCCCGCCACAGTGGCCGACCGCGCCGGGGAGCGCGCCGAGGGGCTCCGGATCCTGACCGCCGACGCACTCCGGGTGCGGCGGGCGGAGATCGTTGAGGCGGCTGGTGGCCGGGAACCCACGGCGCTCGTCGCGAACCTGCCCTACAACGTCGGCGTTCCCGTGCTGCTGCACCTCCTGGCCGAGCTGCCGAGCCTGCGCCGGGGGCTGGTGATGGTGCAGGCTGAGGTGGCCGACCGGCTGGTTGCCCCGCCGGGTACCCGATGCTACGGCGCACCCAGCGTCAAGGTGGCGTGGTTCGCTGAGGCCCGCGGCGTCGGGCCGGTGCCCCGCTCGGTGTTCTGGCCGGTGCCCCATGTGGACTCCGGCCTGGTCCGCCTGACCAGCCGCCCAGCACCGTCCACGGTGCCCCGAGAGCAGGTCTTCGCGCTGGTGGATGCCGCGTTCGCGCAGCGCCGCAAGACGCTGCGGGCCGCCTTGGCGCTCTGGGCGGGTTCGGCCGCCACTGCCGAGCAGGTGCTCCGCCGGTCGGGGGTGGATCCTAGCGCCCGCGGCGAGCAGCTCACGATTGGGGAGTTTGCGAAAATCGCCCGTGAGTGGCGATGCGACCTATAGGTCGCATCGCCACTCACGGGTGCGTAGCACCTACCCTGGTGCCGTGCTCGCCGTGGTGCCGCAACCGGTTACCGTGCAGGTGCCGGCCAAGGTCAACCTGCACCTGGCTATCGGAAACCTGCGCGCGGACGGCTACCACGAGGTGGTCAGCGTCTTCCAGGCGCTGTCGATAATGGACGAGGTGACCATCGCGGCCACCGACGAGCCGGGTTTGGACGTGTACGGCGAGGGTGCCGGAACGGTGCCCACCGACCGCCGCAACCTCGCGTGGCGGGCGGTGCTCCTGCTTGCCGAGCACGTCGGACGCCGACCTGCGGTGCGGGTGGTGCTGCGCAAAGCCATTCCGGTGGCTGGCGGGATGGCCGGTGGCAGTGCCGACGCGGCGGGCACTCTGATTGCGCTGGCCGGACTGTGGCGCCTAGATATCAGCCGCGACGAGCTCGCCGGACTGGCCGCCCGGCTGGGCAGCGATGTGCCCTTCGCGTTGTGCGGCGGCACCGCGCTGGGCACCGGACGTGGTGAGTGCCTGGTGCCGGTACTCCTCCGGCACACGTTCCACTGGGTGATGGCGCTGGACCACGGCGGCTTATCCACTCCGGAGGTCTACCGGGAGCTAGACCGGCTTCGGCGCAGTCCCTCGCTACCGCGGCTCGGTGCCGTTGAGCCGCTGCTGCAGGCGCTGGCGTCGGGGGAGGCACGGCAGCTCGCAGCGCTGCTCGGCAATGATCTGCAGGCCGCCGCGGTGTCGCTGCGTCCCGGGCTGCGCCGCACCCTGCGGGCCGGAGTCGATGCCGGGGCGCTGGCCGGCATTGTGTCCGGCTCCGGTCCGAGCTGCGCGTTCCTGTGCGCCGACGCGGATGCCGCGGTTCGGGTTGCCGCCGAGCTGGCCGGTGCTGGGGTGTGCCGTACGGTCCGGGTCGCCAGCGGCCCGGTGCCCGGCGCCCGGATTGTGGAGGACCGCGTCCGGGGCCGCTTCCCGAACTGCTAGCGCACATCTGCTGACTATCGGTGGTGTGTTGTGCGGTCAGCGTCGTAAGGTGACCGCTTGTGAGCAGGTTTATCGACACCCTAAGGGCCCACGGCGCGCCGGATTCACCGCTCCGGTCGGACCGCGGCATCACCACCGGTGGACTCACCCAGCCCCGCCGCACCACCTGGACACAGGTGCACGAGCAGGCCCTTCGGGCCGCCGGATGCCTGACGGGCACCGCCGCTCCCGGTGTCCACCATGGGGACGCGGTCGCGGTGCTGGCTGGTGATCCCGCGCTGATCGCTCCCGCGGTCCAGGGTGTCTGGCTGGCCGGCGGCAGCGTGACCATGCTGCATCAACCCACCCACCGGGGCGATCTGAGAAGTTGGGCGGCGGACACCGTCCGGGTGCTCGGCATGATCGATGCCAAGCTGGTCCTCCTCGGGCCACCTTTCGACCGGCTGGCCGCACTGTTGGATCAGCGCGGGATCGCCTACCTGATGCTCAGCGACCTCGATGATCCCGCTGTCGAACCACTCACGGCCCCGGTAAGCGTGGGCGAGGACGATACCGCGCTGCTGCAGCTCACCTCCGGGTCCAGCGCCGAGCCCAAGGCGGTCCGGATCACCCACGGCAATCTCTATGCCAACATGACCGCGATGACACAGGCCGGAGCGCTCGACCCGGCCAGCGACGTGATGGTGTCCTGGCTGCCGCTGTTCCATGACATGGGGATGGTCGGGTTCCTCACCCTCCCGATGGCGTTGGGCCTGGAGTTGGTGAAGGTGACGCCGGCGGAGTTCATGTCCCGCCCGCTGCTGTGGGCTGAGTTGATCAGCCGGCATCGTGGCACGATCACTGCCGCGCCGAATTTCGCCTACGGCCTGCTGGCCCGGCGGCTAGCCAGCACCGATGAGCACTTCGACCTGTCTAGCTTGCGGTTCGCGCTCAACGGTGCCGAACCCATCGAACCGGCGGCGGTGCGGGCTTTCCTCACAGCAGGAGCCCGGTTCGGGCTGCCCGAGCACTGCATGGTGTGCGCCTACGGGATGGCCGAGGCCACCCTTGGGGTGTCTTTCGCGCCGTGCGGGGTCGGCATGCAGGTGGACACCGTGGACGCCGACGCGCTGGAGATCCGGCACCGGGCGGTCAGCGCTGAGTCCTCCGACCAGCGCGTCCGGGCCTTCCCCCGGCTGGGACCGCCGTTGCCGGGAATGGAGGTGCAGGTCGTCGCCGAGGACGGTCAGCTGCTCGGTGCGCGCGAGGTCGGCCGGATCCGAGTGCGGGGCACGTCGGTGACCCGCGAGTACCTGACCGCAGCCGGACCTCGGCTCGCCCAGAATTCCGACGGGTGGTTGGACACCGGCGACGAGGGCTACCTCGCCGAGGGGGATGTGGTGGTGTGCGGGCGGCGCAAGGACGTCATCATCATGGGCGGGCGCAACATCTATCCCATCGACATCGAGCGGGCTGCGGGACTGGCTGAGGGGGTCCGACCAGGCAACGTGGCGGCGGTGCGCATCGACGCTGGCGCCCGGCGGGAATCGTTCGCGGTGGCGGTGGAGTCCACCCGGGCGGGAGATGCCGAAGCCGAGCGCATCCTGCGCAAGGAGGTCATCTCGCAGGTGATCGATGCGGTGGGACTGCGACCGGGTGCGGTCGTGGTGCTGCCATCGGGTTCCTTACCCAAGACGCCCTCGGGCAAGCTCCGCCGCGCCGTGGTCCGTGACCGCATTGCGGAGTACCTGCCTTAGTGATCGCGGGTCTGGCGAGTGCGTGGGGTTAACTGGGGTTTCTGGCCCTGCGTATCTCCCGCGCCTGCTCCAGCTGGATCTCCCGTAGTGCGTTGAGGGCCTGGGTGTGGACCGTGGTGGGACCCCGTGATCTACTCCTGTCGACTGAGGGGCGACCACGATGGATCTTCTTGTCTGGCCTGGGGAACACCCGAAATTGTCAGGGGTGGGGTCGATGATGGTGAGGTGCTAGACACCCGACTGGACCCGAGACAGGCGATGGTTGCTTGCCTGGAGCAGTGGCGGAACTCGATCGTCGGGTGTGATGACGCCGGTCTGCAAGATCAGATCCGGGATATCGAAGCCGTCTCGCGGATGCTGCGTTCGGTGATGCTGGAGACCGTCGCGGAGCTGGACTCCCGCAACCTCGCGGCGGCCAGCGGGTTTGGCAGTACGAAGCGGCTGCTGGTGGGGATGCTGCAGCTCTCGGCCACCGAGGCCGCCACCCGGGTCGCGCATGCTACCCAGCTCACCGCGCGGCGCACCCTGAGTGGCGAGGTGTTGCCGCCGCTGCTGCCGAACACCGCTGCGGCGCTGGCGGCCGGGCAGATCGGGGTGGGGCAGGTTCGGGTGATCGCCGAGACGATGAACGCGATCCCCACCTCGGTCGGTGTTGAGCAGCGTCAGGCCGCCGAGGCTGATCTGGCCCGCTATGCCCACTCGTTTAACCCGGCGTCGCTGGGCAAGATCGGGCGGCACCTCCTGGCGCACCTGGACCAGGACGGTCCCCAGCCCCCAGAGGAGCCCGTGCCCGCCCCTGCTGCGGGGGAACTTCGATTCCGGGAACGCCGCGACGGGCGGCTCGGGTTCGAGGGCTTCCTGGAGTCTGAGCACAGCGCCGCGTTCCGTTCCCTGATCGAGCAACTCGCCGCGCCCCGCCCCGCCGCTGAGGGGATACCCGATCCGCGGACCACTGTCCAGCGCAACGCCGATGCCCTGCTGGAGGTCTGTGGGCTCGCCCGCGCCGCCCAAGACTGCCCTACCACCGGTGGGGAGCCCCCGCACCTGACCGTCACCATTGATTGGGAGGCTCTGCGTACTGGTCTGGGGAGCGCGACGCTGGACTACGGGACCCATCTCAGCGCATCTGAGGCTCGGCGGTGGGCTTGTGACGCGAAAGTTATCCCCCTCGTCTTGGGTGGGGCATCGGAACCGCTGGACGTCGGGCGGGCGATGCGCAGCGTCCCGCTGTCCCTGCGCCGCGCCCTCGTGGCCCGGGACCGCGGGTGCGCGTTCCCGGGGTGCGACCGGCCGCCGGGACTCTGCCAGGCTCATCATTGTCGGCATTGGGCTGATGGTGGTGAGACCAGTGTGGAGAACTGTGTTCTTTTGTGTGAGACCCATCATCGGCAGGTGCATCACACTGGTTGGGAGATCCTCATCCACCCTGGCTACGTTGAGTTCATCCCCCCAGTAGTTCTGGATCCGGATCGTAGACCACTGCGCAACCCCCTGCGCTGCTAAGCGGTCGCCCCCGTCAGTAGCGTTGGGATGGATCGTGAGGTGCCCCGCGCTGATTGTGGGTGTGCCTCTTAGCCGGGTGCCCGGGAATCCCGACAAACCCCCGACGGACTTGCAGCGCCGACCACTTAGCGCGGACTTCCGACACGTCACGGTCTGCGCCGACCGCCGGCACCTGAGTACCGGCATCGTCGCCTCGGGCAGCGGCAGCGTCAGAGCTGGTGAGAACGGCCTGCTCGCGAAGCCGCGCGACCTCGCCAGGATCCGGCATGGGCGTGAATCGTACTGTCGGATGGCTTCAAGCTCTGCGCAACGTCGATTGCCGGAATGACAGGTAAACAGTGTGGGTGAACCGCCCGGGGGGTGCCTACGACAGCGGTCGGAGCGACACGGCTACTCGATCGGCCGAGATTCTGCGGCAGGGACTCGGCGGCTGAGATCCGCACCCCAGGTGATCGTCGACACCGGTGTCAGCTACGTCGACATCGACCGAGCCGACGACTGGCACGCTTCTGCGGCCGAGCTGCTCAGCACCGCACCAGGTCCGCTTCGCGTGCCCGCTCTCGTCATCACCGAGGTCTGCTACCTCCTGGAAACCCGCCTCGGTTCGGTCGCCGAGTGACTGGGCGACTTAGAGGGCTGAGAGGTCACCACTACCGATCGCCGGCACTTTCATGCTGTGCAGGAAGCTCGCGTCTTCACGCTCTATCCCACCGTGTAGCAAATCGGCCTCGTCGGCAGGCAGTTACCATGGCCAACCGTCTTACGGCACCTGCTTCTGCCATGCATCGCTCGGCGCGATTAGCTCAAACAGCTTTCTGGATCTTTTCATCTCCGACAGCCCGAACGACGGAAGACCGCTGTGGTTGGGGCTTATTGGGTAGAGTTCGAACTACCGAGCCACCACGACGGGCGCGCAACCAGGCCGATCACGTGCAGCAGGCAAACAACGCTCCCCGCTCATGCTGATGAGCGTGCGTTCTGTCTCGTTAAGGATTGCCGCTTCGGGGGTAGCTGCACCCAGCTATTCGCTGCAGGTGCGTCGGTTTTGACGACGCAGACCTCCTGGATTTCTTTGGCGGGGTCGTGGATCCACAGGTTTGTCCTGTACTGTGTAAAAGTTGGTGATGTCTTTCTCAATGTTGACACCGCGGCTCACGTTACGTCAGCGTGTCCGCTGAAAATGGGCGGTAATCTGGGAAACTCCCGGGATCGGACTAAAAACGTAGACAGGAATCCCCAATGCCGGGGCCGACCTGGTATCTCTTCGAGTGTCAAATGATTTCCATCGGAGGGGCTCGGACGTCGCTCCGGCCGATGCGGTGGAGCCAAAACAAGATCAAGTAACTGTGGCCTGGGGAGAACCATTTTTCAGGTGCTTTGTGTCTCGTCTTCGGACGTTTCAGCACGCTCCTGGAGTTCTTGCGGGGCGCGTAGGACCGAGGTCGCGAGCAGCACGACCACCGGCGTATTGCCGTTCGTGTAGTAGGTGTGATCAGCTTGATGGACTGTCACGGGCCGGCTCAAGCCTGGGGAGCCAGGGTGCCCGGTGTTTATCGCAGGTACGTGCGGAGGTAGATGCCGGCTCCCCCGACGGCGCAGAGCAGTCTGCCGCTGGGGTGCCAGGCGATACCGCTGTGGGCGCTGGCGACGCGCAGGGCGCAGTGGCAGCGGCCGGTGGCCACGTGCCAGAGTCGCACCATGCGGTCGCGGCCGGCGGTGGCGAGCAGGGTCCCGTCCGGGGAGAACGCGCAGGTCTCGATCCAGCTGGCGTGGCCGTAAAGTGTCGCCTGCGGGGCGCCGTCGGGTACGTGCCAGAGTCGTATGGTTCGGTCGTCGCTGACGGTGGCCAGCAGTCTGCCATCCGGGGAGAACGCGCAACCGGTCACGTTCTCGGTGTGGCCGGTCAGCACGGCCTGTTCAACACTGTCGGCTACCTGCCACAGCCGTGTGGTCTGGTCGCTGCTGGTCGTGGCGAGCAGGGTGCCGTCCGGGGAGAATGCGCAGCTGTCCGGGTCGTGGGTGTGGCCGGTCAGCACGGCGTGCGTGGTGCCCTCGGGTATCTGCCACAGCCGCACTGTGCGGTCGTAGCTGGCGGTGGCGAGCAGGGTGCCGTCGGGAGAGAAGGCACATCCCCGCACACGGCCGGTGTGGCCGGTCAGCACGGCCTGGGGGGTGCCGTCGGGAACGTTCCAGAGGCGCACTGTCCAGTCGCTGCTGGTGGTAGCGAGCAGGGTGCCATCGGGAGAGAACGCGCATCTACTGACCGACTTGGTGTGGCCCCTGAGCACGGTCTGCAGGGCGCCGTCGGAAACGCGCCAGAGCCGGGCCGTGCGGTCGCGGCTGGTGGTGGCGAGCAGGGTGCCGTCGGGAGAGAACGCGCAACTGTGCACCCAGCAGGCAGGGTCGATGAGCACGGCATGCAGGGCGCCGTCGGGAACCTGCCAGAGCCGTAGTGTTTGGTCGTTGCCGGCGGTGGCGAGCAGGGTGCCATCCGGGGAGAACGCACAGCCCCGCACCCACGCGCCGAGGTCAGTAAGCACTGCCTGCGTGGTCCCGGATCTGACATGCCACAGCCGCACCGTCCCGCCGTGGGCTGCCGTGGCGAGCAGGGTGCCATCCGGGGAGAACGCACAGGCACACACTGCGTTGGCGTGGCCGGTGAGCACGCTCTGCTCAGCACCTTCTGGCATTTGCCAGAGTCGGGTGGTGCCGTCGTCGCCGGCGGTGGCGAGCAGGGTGCCATCCGGGGAGAACGCGCAGCTCCTTACCCCGTGGGGGTGGGCCAGTACTTCTTGCTGGGTTCCGTTGGTGACTTGCCAGAGCCGGACGGTGCTGTCAGCGCTGCTGGTGGCGAGGAGGGTGCCATCGGGAGAAAACCCACAACCAGTTACCTCACCGGCGTGGCCGACGAGCACGGCATGGTCACGGCCATCGGCGACCTGCCACAGTCGGGCCGTGCGGTCGCTGCTGACCGTGGCGAGCAGAGTGCCATCTGGGGAGAACGCGCAGCGCTGGACCCAGTCGGTGTGACCAGTCAGCACCGTGTGCAGGGTGCCGTCAGAGACGTTCCAGAGCCGTGCAGTGTGATCGTCGCTGGTGGTGGCCAGTAGGGCGCCGTCGGGAGAGAACGCGCAGTCCCACACTCCGCCGGCGTGGCCGGTGAGCACCGCCCGTTCGGTGCCCTCGGTGGCCTGCCATAGTCTCGCGGTGCCATCGTCGCTACTGGTGGCCAGCAAGGTCCCGTCTGGGGAGAAGGTGCAGCTGGTTATCACACCGGTGTGCCCAGTGGGGTGTGGCTGGGTCGGGTCGGGTCGGTCGGGCAGCGGCCAGGCGGGCTCCAGTCGGGGCCGCGGCAGCGTGCGGCGGTAGCGGTGAAGGACCGTGTCCAGCCCGGGGATGTTGTGCAGTCGGCTGGCCAGGGTCGCCCCAAGTGCTTCAGGGGGCTCCATCGGGCTCAACAGCGGCGCGTCTTGCTCGAGCACCCAGCGCAGCTTGTCGGTGGTGGGCGTGGGCACGAGCGCGAGATCGGCGATGGCGCCGACGACCGAACCCAGCCGCTGGGTCTTGGCCGCCACCCACCGCAGATCACACACCACGGCGACCAGCTCCTCGTGCTCGCCGGCCGCGGCGAGGTGGTGCGGCAGGTGGCGCCACAGGTAGCCGGCGTCAGGGGGCAGTGTCCACCACGGCCTTGGCCTACCGTCCTGGTTGTCGTGGGGGGCCAGCAGCCCGGCAGCGGCCGTGGTCAACCGCTGATGGGCGTTGGCTTGTTCCTCGCGGCTGCGGCGGGCCCGCAGGTAGGCGCGGATCACGTCGTGGAGGACTAGTCGGGGCTCGGGTGGGTCGAGGCGGTAGTCGGCGACCAGTCCCAGTCCGGTCAACTCCTCGCACAGCCTTTCCACAGCAGGGGCGGGCCAGAGCAGCGCCAGCACGTCCAGGGGGATGTCGACGTCTTCGGGGAAGATCGCCAGATCGAGGTAGCGGTCCTGGTCGGCGGGGTCGAGCAGGGTCAGGCTCGCCTCGATGCTGGCTGCGACCGCCCGGGTCCGGTCCGCGGGCCGTGCCGGGTCCAATGCCGCCGGCCCTTCGGTGGTCAACCTGTGCAGAATCTCGCGAGCGGCTTTGCTGGGTGGCTGGCCGCAGTCCGTCCGTCGCCGCAGCAGGCCGTTGACCAGGTTCAGTAGCACCGGCCACCGTCCCGCTACCGCGGCCAGCTACTCGGCCATCGCCACCGGTAACCCAGCCACCCCGTCGGTGACGAGCGCGCGGGCCTGATCGGCTGACATGGCATCCACCCGGATCCGCGGCCCGCCCGGGGGCAGCAGGGCGGGGATGCGGGTGGTGACCAGTCGGGTGCAGACCCGGCCACCGAACCGGAACGGGCGCAACTGCCGCTCATCCCAGACATCATCGACGACCAGCAGCACCGGTTCCCGCTCCTCCAGCAGACGGCCCAGCTCCGCCCCGGCCACGTCCGGGTCAGAGATCGGTGGCCGCTGCCCGCACAGGGCGAAGGCCAGATCGTTGATTTTCTGGGCCAGGTCCGCGCCGTGGATCTCTTGACCAACTGTCACCCACAACAGCCCACCGGGATAGCGATGGTGGATCTCGGGGCGGTGGCACGCCCAGGCGGCCAGTGTGGTCTTGCCGAACCCGCCCGCCCCCGTCAGACCAGTCGTTAATCCGATTTCCGCCGCGCCCGGTGCGCTCAGTGCAGGGATCAGCTGACTGCCTAGTTCGGGGCGTTGCACCATCCGGTCCATGGGTGGGGCCATCCATGGCCTGCGCGGCTGGCCCGGACACGACCGACGCTCACGGGTGAGGGTGGCCAGCCCTTCCCCGACCCGGGCCGCCAGCTCATCGGGGTTAGCCACCGCGACGGTCACCCGCTCCTCCCGCAGCCGGCGCCGGAATCGGTCAACCCTGCGTCGGTCCACATCGACCAGCGCCACCGGGACCGTCGCTGTCGTCTCCTCCAGCAGGAACACCAGCCGGGGCATCCCGGCTTGGGTGGCCACGTCGAACTCGAACTCGGTGTAGGACACGGTGTCTTGGCCCGGCACCAGCGTGCCATACCGGAAACCGATCACTCCCAAGTAGACATCGCAGCCCAGCACCTCCGCCCGGCACACCTGCGCTGACCTCTGGTCCCGGGCACCGAAATCCACCATCGCCACGGCCACCCCACCAGCCCGGCGCACCGCCGCACAGGCAGCATCAACAAACGACCGCTTCTCAGGAAACCCCGCCAACTCAGCGGTATGACTGACGAACACCCGCAACGGGCGAGTCAGCCCCTCTTCCATAATGGGAAAGCTACCCGACCATCCCCGATTCCGGCCGGCGAGTTGCCCAGTTCCGGACCACTTCCCTGGTCCGGCCACTGCCGTGGGACAGGCAGCCGTGTTCCCCGGGCGCTCTGAGGCCTACTCGTCCGGGCCACTGGGGGACCCGGCGGTTAGCTCGAACGGCCGCCGACGGCTGTCGGGTTAATGCCGCACTCTACGTCAGGGTCTGTCCGGAGGCGCGGTCCCAATGTTTGGTGGTCGCGATGGATATGTGGGGGATCGACACGGAGAGGGCAGGGGCGATCTGAAGCACAACGCTCCACGGTTCATAGCCCGCAACACCGAGGGTAAGCAAGCCGCGGCGGCCACAGTGCGGGGGTCCACCACCATTTAGGTGCGCTCTCTTAAGAGGTGCAGAGATGTAGCGAGGGTGTGGGCGGCTTTCCGGGCGCAGGGGTGATCCTCACCGAACACGCGCCGCGCCTGGGCAAGGGTGTCCTCGCTGAGCTGTTGGGCTGCCTCAGCCTCGCCTAGTGCGTGGAGGGCGGTGGCGAGGTTGTTCGCGACGTCCATGGTGAAGTCGTTCTCCTCGCCGAGGACCCGCCGCGCCCGGGCCAGAGTGTCTTCGCCGAGGTGCCGAGCTGCCTCGACTTCACCGAGCACCTGCAGGTCGCAGGCCAGTTGGTTCGCGCAGTCCAGGGTATAGATGTGGTCATCACCGAGCACTCGTTGCGCTCGGGTGAGGGTGTCCTGGTGTAACCGTCGCGCCGCGTCGATCTGGCCCAGCGCGTGCAGGTCAATGGCGAGTTCGATAGCTGTGTTGAGAGTGTCGGGATGCTCCTCACCGAGATGCCTTCGACTGCGGGCGAGGATCTCCTCATGCAGCTGGTGGGCTGCCTCGACTTCGCCCAGCTCGCGGAGGTCACGGCCGAGGTTATGACCTGAGCGCTGGACGCCATCGTGGTCGTCGCCGAGCACTCGTCGCCGGCGGGCCAGAGTGTCCACGTCGAGCTGCCGGGCCTGCTCGAACGCGCCCTGATGGTGCAGGCAACTTGCCAAGAGATGCGCCGCGCGCAGGGTGTCGGGATGGTCGTCGCCGAGCACTCGGTGACACCGGGCGAAGGTGTCCTCGCCGAGCTGGCGGGTTTGGCTGTTAGGGCGGAGGTGAATGAGGACGCGCAGGAGGGCATTGGCACTGCGCAGGGTGTGCTGGTTGTCTGCTCCGAGTTGCTCAGACCATTGCTGGTGGAGGTACTCGGCGAGGTCACGGGCCGGGTGGATATCACCTCGGTAGTACAGGTACCAGCCGGCGCGGCAGGCCAAGTCCCGCAGGTCGGCGCTGGGACTGGTGGCGGGGTCGGTGGTCAGCAAGTGGGGCAGGATCCGCGCCCAGCCCGGCCAGCATGCCGGGTCCTGATAATCACCAGGGTCGGCTGCGACCAGCAGGGCCTCTGCACAGGCGCGATAGGCTACGGCGTCGGCGGCGGGGAGCTGGTCGCGGAGGATGGTTTGGGTCAGGCGGTGCAGCTGCAGCCCGCAGTCAACGATGCGGGCCAGGCCGTAGCTACCCACCCGCCCCAGACTGCGGTGCGCCGCCACCGGACTGGTCACCGCAGTGCTCAACGCCTCAAGTTCCGGCGGTCGGTCCTCGTCGGCCGTGACACTGGGACGAGTCAGGATGTCAGCCGGGATGGGTTCAGGGGCGAGGAACGCACCGATCCGCGCTAGGGCAAGCGCGGCCGGATCGACCTCGGCCAGGCGGTCGGTGGACACTCGGATCGCCGCAGCGAGCGAGAGCGGATGGCTTTCCGGGGGGCTTTGGTCGAGCAGTTCCTCTGCCCGAGTCTCCAGCAGCCCCAGATACTGACCAACCGACATGCCGGTCTCAGCCAAAAACCCGGCCGCCTGAGCCAGCGCCAGCGGCAGATCACCCAGGCCTCCGCTAGGCGGTCAGCCTCGGCCTCGCCCACACCGGGCCGGAACACGTGGATCAACTCCACCGAGTCCGACCGCGGCAGCACATCGACGTCTACCCGGGCGGCCAGCTCACCCCAGGCGGGGTTGCGAGAGGTGATCAGGGTGTGCCCGGGGCCTGAGGGCAGCCACTCCCGGAGGTGGCGGGGTGATTCGGCATTGTCGAAGAGCAGTAACCACCGGCTGTGGCACCGCAGGTAGGCCCGCAGCGCTCCCGCTGCGCTGGCTGTGTCCGCGCGCGGTGGGGTCAGGCCCAGCTCGGTGGCCAGTGCCGTGTACTGCTCGCCGAGCAGGCTGGTCTGCTCGGCGCTGATCCACCACACTAGATCGTAGGCCCCGGCGTAGCGGTGCGCGTATTCGAGCGCCACCTGGGTCTTGCCCACCCCGCCCATGCCGTGCAGCGCCTGCACTACCGCCGTTCCTCCAGAGCGCAGCCGCTCCCGCAGGTGCACCAGCGTGGCGTCCCGGCCCACGAACCCCGGGTTGCGCGGACCGACGTTCCACACCGCCGGCAATACCCCCGGCAGCCGCGGACTCACCTCCCCCCGCCCCGTCAACATCCCCGTCCGCCCGTGACCGGGAAACACCGGTTTGCCATCCGGGCGCGCCGGGCCGCACGCTGCGGCGATCAACCGCCGGGCCGCCTCGGGTTCGTCCACCTCAACTAAATTCACGCACACCAGCGGGCGCAGCAACGACGGCACCGTGCACGGCTCCACCTGAACGGGCACCAACCGGGGCCCACCCCGGTCGTCGTGGTGAATCAGCGCCGAGGTCCACTCCTGCGTGGTGTAGCGCATCTCGTTGAAATACGCCGGGGAGAACAGCGCCACCACCCGATTCGCGGCATCCAGAGCGCGATGCATCCGGGTGAGGAAATTCTCGCCCACCGCCCAGTCCCAGCAATCCAACTCCACGGTGTAACCGGCCTCGACCAAATGCCAAGCGACCCACTCCGCCCACGCCTGATCCCGCCCGACGTGACTGACGAAGAAATCCACCCCCGCCGCACCCGGTCCCCGCCCGGCACCACCGCCCACCACCCCAGCATGCCCGACCAGGAGGGACACCGATGTATTGGGGGGAAGTGGGCAGAGAACGAGGACAAGCTCGATAGGCCCCTGGGAGCCGATGTCTGGGGTCGGCGCCAAGGTCGAGTTCGTCGTGGCCACGGTGGGGGTTCTGCCCGAAGGCAGAACTGGTCGATCATCCGGTCCAGGTAGACCCACTGACCCGGAACCTTATGGAGGTCTCCTCGCCGAACCAGCGATCACTGGGGGAGTGCCGACACAGGATGATCGCGTCGAGAAGCAACAGCGTGGACCGCGGCGCTCACCGGTAAATTCTGTACCTAGCTGTGATCGTCGCGTTGCGTGCTGGTATCCCTTTGACGACACAGCTGAATTCCCCGGTGGGTGTGCTAGTGCGGGGAGGGGTCATTGCGGGCGGCGTGTCAGTACCATGCTGTCATGACTGTTGCTGAGCGTGTCAGGGCCGTTCTGGCCGAGGCGCCCGTGTTCGATGGGCAAAATGATCTTGCGTGGGCATTGCGCCGTCGGGTCGGTTACGATTTTGACAAGTTGGACATCGCGGTTGATCAGTCAGCAGCGGGGCTGCATACCGACTTGCCGCGGTTGCGAGCCGGTGGTGTGGGTGCCCAGTTCTGGTCGGTATACGTGCCGTGCTCGCTGAGCGGTGAGGCCGTCGTCGTCGCCACGCTGGAGCAGATCGATGCGGTACGCCGCATGATCGAGCGCTATTCCGATGATCTGGTGCTGACCACCACCGCTGAGGAAATCGAGCAGGCCCACAGGGCCGGAAAGATCGCCTCGCTGCTCGGTATGGAGGGTGGTCACTCGATCGCCTGTTCGCTGGGCACGCTCCGGATGATGTACACCCTCGGCGTGCGCTACCTCACGCTGACCCATATGAAAAACACCCCCTGGGCTGACAGCGCCACCGACAGTCCCGGTGTGGGCGGACTGTCCGCGTTCGGTCGTGAGGTGGTACGGGAATGCAACCGCCTGGGCATGCTCGTCGACTTATCACACGTCGCGACCTCGACCATGCACGCCGCTCTCGACGTCTCCAGGGCACCGGCGTTTTTCTCCCACTCCAGCGCCCGGGCAGTGTGCGAGCACCCACGCAACGTGCCCGACGACGTCTTGATCCGGGTACGGGACAGCGAGGGAATCGTCATGGTGAACTTCTCGGCGGGCTTCCTCACCGAAGAATGTCGGCAGTGGATAGACGGGCTGTTCGCCGAGCGCGAGCGCTTCGCACGGGACTTTGGTGATCGTGGCCCGGAGTGGTACCGGGCCCAGGCGGCCTGGGTCCAGGCCCATCCCCGCCCACCCAGCGAGGTAAGCCACGTCGCCGAGCACCTTGAGCACCTCCGCCAGGTCGCGGGTGTGGATCACGTGGGGCTTGGCAGCGACTTCGACGGGGTCGCTGCCGTCCCCGACGGGCTCGACGGCGTCGATGGATACCCCACGCTGCTGGCCGAACTGGCCGCACGAGGCTGGTCAAACGCTAACTAGCGAAGCTGACTTGGTATAACGCGTTGCGGGTGCTGCGGGCCACCGAAGCAGTCGCAGCCCCGACGCAGCGGACCCGCAGCCCGTCACTGGCCACCTTTGCCAAACTCGACCTATGACTGTTGAACGCCCCCCGCGGCGCATCCTCTATCCCGAGATCGAGCCCTACCGCACTGGTACCCTGAGTGTCTCTGATCTCCACGAGATCTACTGGGAAGAGTCGGGGAACCCGCAGGGCAAGCCGGTCGTCTTCGTCCACGGAGGTCCCGGCGGTGGCACCGAGCCCCGGCAACGTCGCTTCTTTGGTCCCTCGGCCTACCGCATTGTGCTGTTCGACCAGCGCGGCTGTGGTAAGAGCACGCCTCATGCGTGCCTGACCGACAACACCACCTGGCACCTCGTCGCGGACATGGAACACCTCCGAGAGCACCTGGGCATCCAGCGATGGCAGGTATTCGGCGGATCCTGGGGCAGCACTCTTGCCCTCGCGTATGCCCAACAACACCCCGACCGCGTGACCGAGCTGGTGCTGCGCGGGATCTTCCTGCTCCGCAAACAGGAGATTGACTGGTTCTACCAGCGTGGCGCGGACGCCATCTTCCCCGACGCGTGGGAGGAGTTCCTGGCCCCTATCCCCCTCGACGAGCGCGGTGATCTGCTGCACGCCTACCACACCCGGCTCACCAGCAGCGACCCGACCGTCCGGCAGGCGGCGGCTACAGCGTGGAGCGTCTGGGAAGGCAAGACAAGTTATTTGCACCCCAACCCGGACAACATTGCCCGGAGTGCGGGGGAGGAGTTCTCTCTGGCGCGGTCCCGGATCGAATGCCACTACTTCGTCAACCGTGGCTTTTTCGAGCGCGACGGGGAACTCCTCATGAAGATCGACCGCATCCGCCCCATCCCCACTGTGATCGTCCAGGGACGTTACGATATCGTCTGCCCCATGACCAGCGCATGGGCGCTGCATCGCGCCTTCCCCGAGGGGGACCTACGCATCGTGCCCGACGCCGGCCACTCGATGTGGGAGCCCGGCAACATCCATGAACTGATCGAGGCAACCGACCGCTTCCGTAAAACCTGAATGAACCGGCATATATTTCGCGCTCTTAGTCCAGACTCACTTAATCCTGGATGGGCGTAACTTGGGGTACTCCCGGCAGAGCCAAGAATCCCTGTGACCTGCGGGTGTTTGGTGAGGTCGAGGCAGCCGACACCTCAGCGAAGATACCCTCGCCCGAGCGCGACATGTATTCGGCGACAACCACCCCTGCACCTAGCGCCGCTTGGACGGCTAGGTCCGACGAAGTCGGTTTGATCGAGTCAAGTTTTGGTCATGCGGCGAATCCGGCGTCCTGGGTGAGTTGGTCGAGGGCGTGTTGGTAGTTGCGGGCGGCGGTGCGTAGGGTGCTGGGCCCTGGTGGGTTGGGGTCGGTGAGCTGGGCCAGGCCGGGTTGCAGGATGCGGGTGTGGAGGTGGGTGAGCAACATGCCGTGGTGCAGTCCGGTGTCGTTGATCTGGTAGCGGTGGGTGCCAGGGATTCGAGTGATCAAGCCGTGGGCGCGGAGCCGCCGGAGGTCGTAACGAACCCCACCAACCCCGCCGGGTACTGCCAACTGCGGCACGTAGACATTGAGGTACATCCGGTCGATGCACTTCATCTCAAAAATCACATGCTCGGCCAAGACATCAGCCACAGTGCGCGCTACCGTCAACATGGGCTCCGGTCGGACGGGGGCCAGCAGGCCAACCAGACCGCTACGGGCGGTTTCATACACCGGACCGGCACGCCGGTCACGGTCTAAATCCCGCTGACCGGAGCCCGCCTACCCACGCCAGCCACGGCATGCCTCGTCGGGCTGGGGCGCAGCCCCGTTAGAGCTCGCACTACCGAGCCACCGCGACGGATGCGCGACCAGGCCGATCGCGTGCAGTAGGCAAACAACGCTCCCCGCTCATGCCGATGAGCAGACGTGTAGAGGACCTCTCGCAGGATCTGTGGGTGCGTTGTGAGAGGCTCAGGCGGTGTGTTCGACGTGCTCGGGTGGCATCGCGGCGTGGGTTCCCACTGCGCGAGCGTCCTACATTGCCACGCCTGCGAACTCCCGGCCGGTCTCCTGGCCACGGCGATGGCACGATGACGCTTCGCTACTACGCGGCATAGGTTGGCTCTGCCCGCAAGCTGCGGCCAAGACGATCGGCGCTCGAACGCCTATGTCCGTGGTCCAACCAGCCGTCAGGGTGATCAACCCCTCGACATCGGGGAGCCAGCACCGCGGAGCGCGTTAGGGTAGGCAACATGGACTTGTCAACGCGACACGTCCTTTCATTACTGGTGGTCGGAGGCGACACTGAGTACGATGAGTTGAGGAAGATGGGAGGTGCTTATGGCGACCATCGACGACGTGGCGGCGGCGATTCTCATCATGCTCAGACGAATGACGACAAAAAAACTTCAGAAGCTCGTTTATTACTCGCAGGCATGGCATCTTGCTCGTCATGGCGTACGTCTCTTCCCTGACGAAATTCAGGCATGGCGTGAAGGTCCGGTAGTGAGAAAACTTTACGATAAACATCGGACCCAGTACGAGATCCGAACCTGGCCAGATGGCGACCCAGCCCGTCTCGGCGACGACGAGTTGGCCACAGTGCGCTGGGTCGCTACCGCCTATGGCCGGTTCTCCGCGGAGAGTCTCTCCCGGATGACACACGCCGAATCGCCATGGCGAGTAGCGCGTGGCCTACTGCCAGAGGGTGAGCCGTCGCAGACTCCTATCTCCGATGACATCATGCGCAACTTCTACGCCAACCAGGTGGTCGAACCGGACGTGGCGGTGGCTCTAGCTGCTGCTAACTCAGCGATTGAAGGCGTTGAGCTTGACGACGCATGGCAAGAGGAGCTTCGGAAGGTCGCTGACGGACGAGTGAGAGCGGACGAACTGATCCAGCGGGAGGTCGGCCGACACCTCAGTGACCGGTGATCCTTACTCCTGGCCAGGGTCGGACTGTCTCCGCAACAAATTCGGCATCACCGACGCTGGTAAACTCTAGGTCCTCGAAGCTCGAATTGTCAGCGCTCGCGACGTCGAGCTCAGTGTGAACTCATTACCCGGAGAGTACAATCTCGAACACCTGATGCAGTTCCATAGAGCACTCTTCGGTGACGTCTACGAGTGGGCTGGCGAACTACGAACGGTGAACATTCACAAAGCTGGGTCGATGTTTGCCGCGCACCAGTTCCTAGACGACGAGATGACCAGTCTGTTGAGACGCTTGGCCCAGGACAATTGGCTTCGAGGCTTGCGACGGCGAGCGTTCATCGAGAAGCTTGCCTACTACTATGGTGAAATCAACGCCAGACACCCTTTCCGGGAAGGTAATGGGCGAACACAGCGTACTTTTCTCCGACAAATGTCCGCTTCGGCCGGTTGGCGTTTGGACTGGTCAGAGCTCAGGCAAGACGACAACAATCGGGCATGCGCGATCAACCTCAGCACAGCGCGGACTGACGTGTTGGTCGACGTGCTTGAGCCAATTGTCTCGCATGCGTAGGAGTTCGAAATGATCTCCGAAGACGGAGATCTTCTATCTCGGACGACGGGAAGATACTCGGCGTGAATCCGGTTCGTCACCTGCGGAAGAGACTCTTCGTATCTCAGGATTGATCACGGTTCTGATCTACACCGCTAGCAACGTTGGACCAAGATCGGACACGTCCAAGTACACTCTCACGCCGCGAGTCGCGCTTCTGCCGCTGATCATGCGTCAGTGCACTCATATGCCGATGAGGTACCGGGACGCCCCGGTCAGGTGCCCGGCATCCCGGGCCGTCCAGGTGCTGACGGTGTCGACCGAAACCGGACCGACAGGTTGTCTACGCCAAAGGCGAGATTGAGTAGGAACACGCGTCACGCGTCAATGGTTCAACCATGGTGAGAATTCTTCGGATGTCTGCGATGTCCTTGGGTCTTCTCAGGACCTGTTTGTAGGCGAGGACGTCGGTTAGTCGAGCGAAACGAAGACCTTCGATAATCTCTGCATTGTCGATCAGCTCGTCTGGGTTCCAAGCAGGGGATATCCAGCCTTGGGAGAACTGAATACGCCCACCCCAGAAGTGCGTCACGGGATCCCCGCTGACCGTCCCGACAGCGGGGATGCCACGCGCTGATACGTATCGCCAAGCGTGGCCCCGAGTCACCACGTCGAGATCGCGGATGTCTTCCCTCAGGCCGTACGCCAGCAACGGCGCACTGCCGAACAGCACGAAGTCGTCGCAGCCGAGACCGAACTTGATCAAACGGGCGATGAACCGGTTGTCGAGGACGCTGGTTCTCTTGACTTTTTTGAGCAAGGTCTATTCCTTCCCCGGCTCAGTCTCACGCCCGCCTCGTAGGGAGCGAGCGACCAGCGAAAACCTCTCCGGCGAAGACGGCAATGCTTCCTCGGATTCCCCGGTGGTCGGTTCGCTCGCGCGCCCTCCCTCAAGCGATCCGTAGGCAATGATGATCTTTGACCGCTGTTGGGGTGTGCTGTCCTTGAGCGCCATGGTGAACCGGGCCGTGCGTGACCTCTCCTCCACGATCTTCTTGCCCAGGGAGACCAGCGACCGGGTGATCGACGAAACTGCGGCAACAGCCAGCGCAAGAAAGGGCGCCAGCCAGGCAGCGTCGGTGAGCAGGCTCGCGGGCATCGGTCGCTCCGGCACAATCACAGCAACGCCGTGCGATTGCCGTCGGCGATCTCCATGAGGGCGGCGACATCATGGATGATCAACGTCTGCCGTCCGGTCCCGATCAGCTTCCCGTCCTTCAAGGACCGGATGATCTTTTTGACCGAGTCGAGCGAGGCACCGGTCAGCGTGGCGAGATCCTGCTGGCTGACGCGCAGGGCTACGCCGTTCTCACTGTGTGCGCCGATGCCGCTGTCGACCAGTTCGATCAGTGCCTTGGCTAACCGCTGCTCGATCGCCAGATCCGATTCGACGATCTTGCGCGTCGCCTGGTCGAGTCGCTCATCTGCGGCGGCCAGCTGTGCGTGCATCGCGCGCGGGTACTCGTAGAGGAACCGCAACCACTCCCCTGCAGGCAGGTGGAGCACTTCGACCTCGTCCAGGGCGATGATGCTCGCGGAGCGCGGCTTTTGCCGGATGGCCGCCATCTCTCCCACGATCTCGCCAGGCCCTCGGATGGCGACGATCCTCGGTGGCTTGCCCATCACCACCTTGACGTGCCCCTTTCTGATCAGCAGGGCGAAGTCCGTGTCTTCCCCCTCGCTGATGAAGATGTGATCGGCCGGCCGGTTGATCACGTGTCCGACGGATTCGAGCACCAATAACTCCTCCGTGAGGAGGGGAGTACCTTGAAAGAAGAGAGAACCATCCATGTAGATAAGTGTAGAGATACACCTAGTGTAGTGTCTTGCAATTAATTTTATAGTCCATTATGCTACGGATTATGAGTCGAGCAGCGGCGCCGTTGGCGATATCCGATGAGCAACGAGAAGTCCTGGAAATTCTGGCCAAGTCGCCGAGTGCGGCGCACCGTGTGGTGCAGCGAGCCCGGGCGTTGCTCTTAGCCGGGAAGGGGATGTCGAATACCAGAATCGGCGAAGTAGTCGGGATATCTCGTCCGACTGTGCTGACCTGGCGTGGCCAGTTCGAGAAAGACGGACTGGTCGGATTCGGTGAGGTGGCCAAGGGGCGAGGTCGCAAACCGTCGATCAGTGATGAGAAGGTCACCGAGATCGTGGAGTTGACGTTGCATTCGAAACCGAAGGGCGAGACGCATTGGTCGTGCCGTTCGATGGTGAAACAGGTCGGGGTGAGTCCGGCGTCGGTGCAGCGGATCTAGTCGGCGCGGGGACTCAAATCCCACCTGGTGAAGACTTTTAAATTGTCCAACGATCGGCGTTTCGAGGAAAAGCTCGTCGACGTGGTGGGTTTATACCTGAATCCACCAGACCAGTCTGTGGTGTTGTGCATGGACGAGAAGTCTTAGGTCCAGGCCCTGGACCGGACCCAGCCGTCCTTGCCGATGAACAAGGGTCGGGCGGGCACGATGACCTACGACTA
>JAFAPC010000199.1 GCA_019247305.1 Pseudonocardiales bacterium | reverse complement strand
GCAGCAGCATGCGGTGGTTTGGAACCTCCCCCTGCAGAGCGGTCCCGGAGGGCCCACCTCCATCACCAGCACAGCACCACACACGAAGACTCAGACCTTCACATCCGAACCTCCCTGCATGCTCGTGGCACACCACAAACAGTGATCATGGGGTTCCCGGCGTCCGGCACCTGCCGTGTCAGTGCCCAATGCCTAGCTCAGCTGCCCCTGCTTGGCAGTCTGAGGCGACACCTCACTAGATGGGTACCCCGCTCAGGTAAGTAGCCTGAGCCCAACGGTCCCCGCCCTGGGGCCGTTTCTTATGTCCTAGGTCAGCTGGACGCTGGGATAGCTCTCCCCCACCCGCCTGCCGAGCAGCCGATCATGACCTGTCAGGCATAAACGCTTCTGACGCCAACGATCACTACCAGTGCGGAGGGACGGCCGAACGAACCCATGGCCGAGAAGCGGCGTCTCGCGTACAAGCCGAATTATCCGGGGACGCAGCAACGTTCCGCGGAACATCGTGCGCCAGCTGCTCCGGGGTGTGGCGCGTAACTCTTCGTGGCTACCCGAGCCGGTGTACGGACACCGGCTCACCCTTTCCCCGTGTGAGGCCCTTGTTGTCTCATTGCTGGGAGTACCCGGCCTCCTGGGCAAGAGCTTCAAGACCATACCGCGCCACGTGTTCTGGGTCACCCAGGTCAATGACGCGGCTGCCCTCACGCCTCAGTCGTTCGTTGATAGCAGGCAAGTTATTGAGCACGGTCTCCTTCTCGGCTTCCGTGACCTTACCTCGATGCGGCTTGCCCGCATGCTCCAGAGTCGAGTAGTCCTGTTTATCGATCGCCGGTGCCGGGGCTGACCTCGCTTGCTTGCGCGGCGGATACGCCGGCGCCGCTCGCCGGATAATGTCCGCCATATCGACACCGTCGGCAAGCTTGTCGAATGCTTCGATCTCCATCGTGACAGCTTCCGGCTCTGACCCATCTCCCTGGTAAAGCTTGAGATTGACGACGCTCAGCGCACCCTTTCGGATCAACTCAACCTCGTCCTGCGCGACCTCGATCTCCACCGGGCCAGCGCGGAGAGCCGGGTGCTGTTCGACGACGATGCGTACCACGTCGTCGTCTTCGATGATTTTACTGGTCAAATCCGAGAAGCGAACCATACGTTGCGCCACAGTGTGCTGCACCTCTCCGGTAGGGAACAGACTCGCGGCGCATGGTATCACCACCGCCGGCAGGTCGTCTGGAGGGCATTTGCAATGCGGCTATGCAGCTAGGTCCTGCGGGTCGAGCCGCAAAACCGATCTTGGGTAGCTGAGGCTATGACGCTCCCCATCCGCGGTCGATCCGGTCGATCCAGCCCAGCGTCGCCACAGCCACCGAACCGGTAACGTTGGGGTCCGGCACTTGGCCCAGAACTTAACGCTGATGAAGCGAACTCCGAGACCTCACCACAGTGCGAGCCCGTCGAGGAACTCTTCCATGGACGCATCGGAAACGATGTCGATCCATCCTTGCGCGACGAGGCTCACGATCGCCTGGTTGATGTCATCGTGGGTGAACGGTGACTTGCGCCTGACCTTCCACTGTTCCACTGTCGTGCGAACTTCACGAGCAAAGGGTGCCCTGTTGAGTCTCGTCCTCAGGTCTGAGGCCGCATAATGAACAGTTGCTGCGACTTCAGCCTGATGAGTGTCAAAGCGGGCGCAGAGATCCGCCACTCGCTCGATGACGCCCCGCCATTGAACCAAGAAGTCCTGAGCTTGGGTGCTAGCGGCGGCAAACGTTGGACCAACTGTTACTTCGAACGTTTTTCCTCGCCGCTCCGCGCGAACCAGGCCGTTGTCCTGAAGGCGAGCGATCGCACGCTTCAGTCCGGGTGCGAAGGGGCCGTAACTCGCTGCTTCAAATTTAAGTTCAGTTGGCAACCCACCGGCCGCCGCAAAATATGCGATTCTCTGCAGCATCACCCGCCCTACCGGCCAGTGATAAATACCCTCCTCAAGGTTCGCGAGTATAGCCACGAGTGCGATTGAGAAATTGTGAACTTTGTACGACGGCGTGGTCGGTGACGGTGCAACACCAAGGCGACCGGGTTGAGTATCGTCAAGTGGGACTTCATGCGGAACATACAGCTCCACGGGAATACCGAACGTGTCGAGATGCTTGTGTAGTACTGGCCCGATAACCGACCAGTCAAGCTGGCCATTCCCGCAGCCAAGCGGGGGTAAGGCAAGCGAGGTGATGCCCCACTCATTGAGATGCGCTCGAAGGTACCGTAAACCCGCCTCAATATCGCTAAGACGGCTGACCGACCGCCAATGCTGTTTGGTCGGGAAGTTCACAATGATATGATCATCGGCCTTATACGGGTATGGCTTGCCGACTTCAACCTCACGCTTATGGCATCGGGCGATGTAGTCATGGTACATCTCGGGGTACTGGTGCCTGAACGCGAGCGCAACCCCTTTCCCCATGACACCAACACAGTTGACTGTGTTGACGATCGTCTGGGCTTGCGATCGAAGAACATCACCCTTCGCCAGCTTCACCAGTGACTCAGTCGAAGAAGACATACGTGTTTACCTCCACCAACACCCCTGGTGATTGGGAAGCGCACTCCGATCGACGGCTCCTGCGGTCGACATAGCAGCCGAGTATGAATCGCGAATCGACTCGATCAGGCACAAGCAACTCGGCGCATCGAGCTCGCCCTTTCTCGGCCTTCCTGATGGGGTTCGGGTCATCCCACGAGACCGCGTAGACTTGGTCCTCCTTGAGCTGGTCCAATCCGCTGGGACTCGGCAAGAACCGCGTGTAGTGCGACGCCGCATTTCCGTCGGTAATAACCGAGTTGGGCGAGTCAAGAACAGCAGGGTCCAGACGGACCACGGTGAGCGGAACAACGCTGTTCTTCTTCAGCGTGTACATCATAGGATTATGGGCATGAAAGTATAGATTCGCGTAGTCGTGTAACCACCGACCCTGGGGGACGGGCTTTTCTGCTCGCCGACCTTGGACGTCCGCATCGGCGATAAATACGGGTGTGTCGGGCAGTCGTGTTGCGAGGTTGTGGCTGAGCACCCCATGAGTGACGATGGAGCCAAGGTTCGCTACCGGAGTGATGTAGTGAAGCTCAGTCACCCTGCTACGGTGCATGCGGGCTCCCCACCGCCTCGGCCTAACCCATAGCAGTCTGTCATGGTTAGCCGCAGGCCCAGGCAGCCAAGCCGGGTGCAGGATACGCCGCCAGCTTGACCTACCCGGGACGATGCAACAGTACCTTTGATGACCGGCGCGGCGCGCGGCGCGCTCGTTCACGACAGTCACTCCCTACATCGCCACCGCAGTGTCACGACCACGAACTATTCGAACACATGTTCGACAAGTTGTCACGCGCATCAACCCGCACGATGGCAATGACGTGGCGCGGGACGCGAGGTTGCCTCGTCCGCATACCCGGCGACCATCGCGCCAGCACGGTGGCGGGCTCCACCCATCACCGCTGCGGTGACGTGACCTGCCACTACGCTCGCTGATGTGGGACCGGTGCTGGCGGAGCGCCAATTCAGGGCGTTCGGGGTGTCGCACGGTGTGGTGATCGTGGTGCTCGTCGTGGTTGCGGCGGCGCTGGTCGTTATTGGTCGGCGGTATCGCGGCACTCACCTCGAGCGGCGGTTGAGCCAGGCGCTGGCGCCGCTGTTCGCTGCCGTCGTGGTGCCGGTGGAGCTCCACTGGCTGCTGGCTGGGCAGCAGGAGATCAAGTACTCGCTGCCCTTGCAACTGTGTGACCTGGCCGCCGCGGCCGTGGTGTGGGCGCTGTGGTCGTACTCCTCGACAGCGTTCGCGCTGAGCTATTTCTGGGGCCTGACCCTCACCTCGCAGGCGTTCATCAGCCCGGAACTGAGTGGTCCAGATTTCCCGTCGCTGCAGTTCCTGTCGTTCTTCGGCATGCACAGCGTGGTGTTGTGGGCAGCCATCTATCTGACCTGGGGGGTCGGGTTGCGGCCAGACTGGCGCAGCTACCGGGTTGCGGTCCTGGTCACGATCGGCTGGGCCGTGGTGATGTTCGCGGTCGACCGCCTTACCGGGACCAACTACGGCTTTCTCACCGCCAAGCCCGTGGTGCGCTCGCTGCTGGACGTGCTGGGTCCGTGGCCGTGGTACCTGCTCGGCGAGCTGGTCCTCGGCGCCACGGCCTGGGCATTGATCACCTGGCCATGGGTAGGGCAACAGACTCGGCGCAACGCGCATACCACCGCTTGGGCAACATCGCAGCATCGGCCCGGGCGAGCACCCTAAGCGTGCTAGGAAGCGACACGCTGACCGGAGCGACGCAACGACCTACATCGAGGGCGGGGGCGGAGACCCCCGGGACTGGCCACCCCTCCGGTAGTTCCTGCGCGCGTTCCAGACCCGGTCCATGTCGAACTTAGCCCGCCGGTTCTCCGCCCGCCACCGCCCGTACGAGTGTCCGGCTAACCACCCACCCGCTCCGCCAATCAGCAGCATACCTAATACCGTCTGAGTAACCACAATTACACCCTTCGAGTGACGCGATCCCTCCTCGGCTGATTTAATAGCACACTTTTCTGACGTAGGGTAACTTCTCCGAGGGCGACGGACCGTGGCCACCAGGCGCGGGCGCCGTCCGGAGGTGAGGCGAACCCGTCAATACCGATGTTTTTGCGACACTGGTGGGGTGGAAGACCCAACACGGCCGCGGGTCGCGTTTCCGTGTCAAGCGGGGCCCGTGGTCAGGCAGGTGTGAAGCTGGGATCCAGGCCTTCTTCGGTCAGCGGAACAATTCGGATACTTCGGGCCAGGGCATCGATGTCGTCGATAACCTGGATGAGCCGGGCCAGGTCGGGGCAGGAACTGAACAGCCGGACGTCGGTGTCGTGTTGCTCAACCCGCCACGCGTAGTTCAGCGTCGCGTAGATCGCTCCCGGATCCGGCGGGTGACCGGGACTGGGGTCGAACGGGCAGTACCGCAAGGTTCGCAGCCCGTCGCCCAGGTACTGCGTCGGGAAGACCTCGACGACCGGCGGCTCCACCGCATCCGGGTCGTCGGCCCCGGTCAGCACGCGCAGCGTCGCGTCCCGCTCGCCGGCGGCGTCCCACACGCCGAGGCACACCTGCAGGGGCATCATCCGCGGGTCGGGCAAGTGCAGAAAGAAGTGCTGGGCGGGCAGCTGACTGGACTGGATCCTCTCGGCGACCATGGCCAGGGTCAGCGCCAGGTTGTCGACCTGGTACTCCCCGGGCACCAGTCCGGAGTCATCCCAGCAGGCCTCAGCAAGATCGCGAGCCCAGGCGCGGTGGTCAGGCCAGGTCGCTTCGCACCAGATCATCGGTAGCTCGATCCACACCGCCGGGTCGAAATCGATCTCGGGCCATCCGCTCACGGTCGCCGCCATCGAAAAGTCGTCATCATCGCGTCGAAAAGCTCGACCAGCAGCTGCGCGAGCTCGTCGTCCGGGTCGCCTGACCCTAGCGTGCTCAACGAGACGACCACCCATCGGTCGGGATCGGCCGGGACCGGCAGCACGTAGTCGACCCGGCGGGAGGCGTGCTCGACGCCGCAGGCGGCATCTGCCGCTGCCACCCGCTGGGCTCTGGCCCCGATCGTCCCGTCGACGGTCACCGCGCTCGTGTGGGCGTCGCCGGCGATCAACTGGGCGACGAGCAGGGCCGGATCCGCGTCCGGCACCGAGCCGACGGACACCTCGGCGACCACGAACGACGCGGCGGCGGTGACGCCGTGCCTCCGCTCGGTCGGCACGTACAGATCCAGTCCGTGGTTGTCCCGGGCGCGTCCGGCCAGGTCCTGCAACCGCAGCCGCAACTCATGGCGCAGCTCGGCAACCTGATCGCGGGGAAGGCCGGCGAACGACCGGTCGAACACCTTGGTGATCGCCTGCTCGGTGCCCCGGCGCAGCGGGATCCGTAGTCGGCGACAGAACCGGCGACGAACGCGCCCAGACGGGTGTTGTGGAGCGCGTCAGCGTGACGGCTGGCGTGGGCGACGTCGGCGTCCCCGGGGAACCTACCGCGGATGGCGTCGACGTCCTTGTAGAACCGTGCGGAGTCGACATCGTTGCCGGCGCGCAGAATTTCGGTACGGGTGGGATCGGCCAAGGGGGCGTCGCGGACCTGGTGGGCTGCCTGGCTGTACGCCTTGCTCGCATCGCGTTTCGCGTTGTCGATGAGGCGGCGGGCGCCTCGGCGTTGGGCGGCTGTCGCGGTGCGGCGTTGCAGGGTTCGTCCAGCGGCGCTGCGGACGGCGCGGCTGGACCGCAGGGCGGCGCTCTGCGCCATTTTCCCGGCAGCACGTGCCCCCGCCGTGCGAGTTGCCTGCTGGACACCTTTGAGCCCCCGAATACCTTTGAGCCCCCGGGTGGCGACCCTGCCGGTACCGAAGGTGGCCAGCGCGAAGACGTCCAGCGCCACGTCGGCCCAGGACCCGTCGCCGGAGAGGGCGAGCGCCCCGTGCCCGCACAGGGCCCCGACAGTCAGTCCGATCGCGAGCCACTCGATGATGTCCACGCCAGGGATGAACAGCGCCAGGACCGCCAGCGCGGTGGCCACTCAGCCCAAGACCTCAGCGACAGTCGTGATCCGCCCGGCGTTGTGGTGGATCCAGTTCTTAATCGTGTCCCACCGGCTGTCTTTCACGTCGTCGTCGATGGCGTCGTTGATCCGCCCGGCGTAATGACGGCCCATGCGATCGGCGTGTTCGATCGCGTCATTCAGCTGCCGTCGCGCGGCGGCTAGGTCCTGGGTCGCCTCGTCGAGCGCGATTTGCCGGCGGCGCTCACGGGCCTGTTCGTCCGGGCTCGGTGGGGATCACCGGGATGCGGCGTGGCGCGAATCACGGTGTTGGCCTCGCGGGTGACCTCGGCGGCCTGAGCCTTTTCCAAGGCTCGCAGCGACTCGGTTTGAGCGTGGGTCAGCTCCGGAGCCCAGCCAGAGTACTCCAACGTCGCGTAGTTGACCGTCACATCGGCCATCGACACACCTCCCCATGATCACGGTGAGGAAACCCAGCAGACGGGGACCACCGCGTAGCCCACCGCCACCAGACCCGTACTGTGTGACGATCGCTGCTGCCCGTGCCAGGATTGCGGGTGGAGTGATTCGTCAGCGTCGGCTCCTAACAGCGGACTCCACACCCCGGAGTCGCCTGCGCGGAGACGTCGTCCCGTGATCCATCACAAGTGGCGCGGGGCGTAATCACAAGGAGATGCCATGCCGTCCTACCGGACCCCTTCATCTCGCTCCAGACCCCCTACCCGGCCACCCGTTGGGCGCTCCATCGTGGGCACCGCGATGGAAACTGAGGGTCACCACACCCCGCAGCAGGTGATCGCGGGACTACGTGCCACCAGCGAAGGTGAGAACCTGGTCCAGCTGCTGAACCCCGAAGGGCAACGGGTTTCCCATCCGCAGTTTCACCTGGAGATCCCTCCCGCCGAGCTCCAGTCGCTGTATCGCGACATGGTGCTCGTTCGTCGGGCCGACCGGGAAGCCAAGGCCCTGCAGCGGCAAGGTGAGCTCGGTCTGTGGGCCCCGCTGCTGGGTCAGGAAGCCGCGCAGATTGGTGCTGGTCGCGCGATGGCGCCGCAGGACATGGCCTTCCCCTCCTACCGCGAGCACGGCGTGGCGTGGTGCCGAGGGGTGGATCCCACCGAGCTGTTCGGCATCTTCCGCGGCATCGACCACGGCTCCTGGGATCCGCTCAGCACGGGATTCCAGCTGTACACCATCGTGATCCCCAATCAGTGCCTGCACGCCACCGGCTACGCGATGGGGCAGCGGCTGGACGGGAAGATCGGCGATGCTGAGCACGGTGAGGCCACGATCTGCTTTTTCGGCGACGGCGCCACCTCCCAGGGCGACGTGCACGAGAGCTTCGTCTGGGCTACCGTCTACGACGCACCGGTGGTGTTCTTCTGCCAGAACAACCAATGGGCGATCTCCGCATCGGTGGATCGCCAGACCCGGGTGCCGCTGTATCGCCGGGCCTGCGGCTACGGCTTTCCCGGAATCCGGGTGGACGGCAACGACGTCCTGGCCACCCTGGCCGTCACCCGCTGGGCGCTGCAGGAGTGCCGCACCGGCAATGGCCCGGTGCTGATCGAGGCATGCACCTACCGGATGGACGCGCACACCACCTCCGATGACCCGACCCGCTACCGGCTCGCCGACGAGGTGGAGGAGTGGAAGCTCAAAGACCCCCTGGAGCGGGTCCGGGTGCACCTGGTGCGCGAGGGACTGGCGAGCCCGGAGTTCTTCGACGGCCTGGCCGCCGAGGCCGATGAGCTGGCGCTGCGGCTGCGCAACTACTGTCTTTCGATGCCTGCCCCCGGCCCGGAGCGGATCTTCTCGCACGTCTACGCCGAACCGTCGCCTCCGCTGGAGGCGGCCCGTGCGGACTACCTGGCTTACCTCGCCTCGTTTACCGACGCCGCCTCGGCCACCGACGCCGCCTCGGTCACTGATGTCAGGAGCGCACACTGATGGCGGCCACCGGCGCGCCGCAGATGATCACTCTGGTTAAGGGTCTCAACCAGGGACTGCGGGCTGCGATGGAGGCTGACCCCAAGGTCATTGTGATGGGTGAGGACGTCGGCCGGCTCGGCGGTGTGTTCCGGGTCACCGACGGCCTGCAGAAGGACTTCGGTGAGCAGCGGGTGTTCGATACCCCGCTGGGTGAGTCCGGAATCATCGGCACCGCGGTCGGGCTCGCGGTTCGGGGCTACCGACCGGTGTGTGAGATCCAGTTCGACGGGTTCGTCTTCCCCGGTTTCGACCAGATCGTCTCCCAGCTCGCCAGGCTGCACTACCGCTCGCAGGGCAAGCTGCGGATGCCGGTGGTGGTGCGCATCCCGCACGGCGGCGGTATCGGCGCCGTCGAGCACCATTCGGAGTCCCCGGAGTCCTACCTCGCGCACACTCCGGGACTGAAGGTCCTGGCCTGCGCCAACCCGGTCGATGCCTACTGGATGATCCAGCAGGCGATCGCCTGCGACGATCCGGTGATCTTCTTTGAACCCAAGCGGCGGTACTGGGACAAGGCACCGCTGGACTTGGCGGCCGTACCTCCGCCGCTGTTCAGCTCCCGGGTGCTGCGCGCCGGGACGACCGCGACGGTGGTGGCCTACGGGCCGATGGTGCGCACTGCGCTGGATGCCGCAACCGTCGCCGAGCAGGGCGGTCAGACGCTGGAGGTGATCGACCTGCGCACGTTGTCGCCACTGGACCTGGCGCCGGTGTTCGACTCGGTGCGCCGCACCGGGCGGCTGATCTGCGTGTCCGAGGCGCCCGGCGAAGTCTCCCTGACGGCTGAAGTGGCCGCCCGGGTGTCCCAGGAATGCTTCTACTCGCTGGAGGCTCCGGTCCTGCGGGTGACTGGGTTTGACACTCCGTATCCGCCCGCGAAGTGCGAGGAGGCCTACTTGCCTGATCTGGACCGGATTCTCGACGCCGTCGACCGAGCGCTGGCGTACTGACCGCGATGGCCCGTATCTTCGCGCTCCCCGATGTCGGGGAAGGACTCACTGAGGCGGAGATCCTCAGCTGGCACGTCGCGCCTGGGGACACCGTCACCGTCAACCAGATCATCGTCGAGATCGAGACGGCCAAGGCCGCCGTCGAGCTGCCCAGTCCCTACGCCGGAGTGGTCCGCGAGCTGTTCGCCGAACCTGGCGCCACCGTGACGGTGGGAACCCCGATCATCGCGATCGATACCGGCGCCAGCGACACCAGCCCCCACGACGCTGGCCCGCTCAACGCTGGTCCGCCCGCCGCTGGATCCCGCAGCACCACAGCCGACTCGGAGCCCGCCCCGGCGAGCCCGATCGGCGAGGCGGGACCCAGCGGGCGGATCACGACCCTGGTGGGTTACGGCCCGCAGGCCGCGACCGTGACCCGCCGGCCGCGCAAGGCCACCCCGGCTGCCGTACCCCCCACCACCGGGGGACCGCTTCCGCAAGCCAAACCGCCGGTGCGCAAGCTAGCCAAAGAGCTGGGAATCGACCTGCGCAGCGTGCCCGGCTCCGGAGCTGGCGGGGTGATCACCCGGGAGGACGTGCAACACGCCGCCCACCCGGTGGGCAACGGCGCTGAGCCCGTCACTGGGCCTGGCGCTGAGCCCGTCACTGGCCCCGCTACCGGGCCGGTCAGTGGGCCTGGCGCCCGGCGGCAGCGCCGGGAGCCGGTCCGCGGGGTCCGCAAAGCCACCGCGGCAGCGGTGGTGTCCTCGGCCTTCACCGCTCCGCACGTCACGATGTTCGTGACCGTCGACGTCACACCGATGATGGAGTTGCGGGCCCAGCTGGTGGAGCACCCACAGTTCCGGGAGGTGAAGCTGACCCCGCTGGCGTTCGTTGCTCGGGCGGTGTGCCTCGCGGTGCGGCACAACCCGGAGGTCAACGCCAGCTGGGACGGGGCGACCGGCGAGATCGTCTACTTCGACTACGTGCATCTCGGGATCGCCGCTGCCACCCCGCGCGGGCTGGTGGTGCCCAAGATCCGCGACGCGGACCGGATGCCGTTGCGCGAGCTTGCCCTCGCCCTGGAGGAGCTGGCGAGCGCAGCTCGACAGGGACGCACCGCCCCAGGGGACATGCTCGACGGGACGATCACCATCACCAACATCGGAGTCTTCGGGATCGACACCGGCACCCCGATCATCAACCCTGGTGAGTCGGCGATCCTCGCCCTCGGTGCGATCCGGGAGCGGCCCTGGGTGGTGGACGGCACTGTGGTGGCGCGCCAGGTCTGCCAGCTGGCCCTGTCCGTCGACCACCGGGTCGTGGATGGCCAGCAGGGTTCCCAGTTCCTCGCTGACGTCGCCGCCCTGCTCACCAACCCCGCCCTCTCTATCACCTTCTAGGAATCCGCGTTCAGCGGGCTCGGCGGGGTTATTCCCACCCGTTTTACCCCGCTGAGCCTGCTGAACGTGGGTCGCAGAGTGGAGGTGGGGATGGTGGGGGGTGGTGTGGATAAGTTGGGGGTTGGGTGGGGTGATCGGGTGGTTGGGGACGGGGGGTGGGTTGATGCTGGGGCTATGGGGAGACAGGTGCGGCTGGTGGACCTGGCCGGGGTGTTCCGTGGAACTGAGGCGCTGGCAGCGGGCGTCGTGACGAAGGAACAGCTGCGCGGTCCTGGGGTACGTAGGCTGTTCCGTGACGTGTATCTACCCGCCGGTGTGCAGCTCACTCACCAGCGGCGATGCGAAGGGGCGGCGCTCCTCACCCCACCCGAGGCGGTTCTCACCGGCAGATCAGCCGCAACCGTGCTCGGAGTGGGACTAGCCCGGCCTGCTGACCCGGTGGAGTTCGTGGTGGACGAGCGCTATCGGTTCGGCCCGATCCGGGGGATCGTGGTCAAGCGCACCGGCCTTACCAGCGCGGACTGGCAGGACTGGAACGGGATCAGGATTGCCAGCCCGGCGCGGCTGGGTTTGGACTTGGCTGCTCGAGCAGACCTGCGGGGTGCGGTCGCGGACCTGGACGAGGTACTACGCGCCGGCCGCATCGATCGTGCCGAGCTCGAGGAACGGTTGCAGGGATGCCACGAGCATGGTGTGGTCCGGGCCCGACAGGCCGTCGCTCTTGCGGATCCGCGGGCACAGTCGCGGCCGGAGTCGGAGTTGCGAGTCGTGCTGCGGTTGGCCGACCTACACCCGGAGCCACAGGTGCCGGTGTGGGATGCCGCAGGCCTGGTGTGCTGGCTCGACCTGGCTTTTCGTGAATGGCGGGTGGGCGTTGCCTACGACGGCCAGTGGCACGCGCTGCGGCTGCAACTGCGCAAGGACCGGCGTATGATCAACCGCTTACAGGCACTGGACTGGGAGGTCGTCTTCGTCACCGCCGACGACCTCTACCACCACCCCGACACCCTCATCCGCACCATCCAAGCCGCCCTCACCAAAGCCCGTGCCAATGTGCATTCAGCGGGCTCAGCGGGGTTACTCCCATCCGTTTTACCCCGCTGAGCCCGCTGAATGCACGGTGCCACCGTGGGGACGTAACGAGGGGAGGGGGGGGGACGACAACATGGGTGAGGGGTTTCTGGGTGAGGGGTTTCTGGGTGAGGGGTTTCTGGGTGAGGGG
>JAFAPC010000197.1 GCA_019247305.1 Pseudonocardiales bacterium | reverse complement strand
GAACCGATCTTCACCCCCGGGTTCGCACCGACCTTCGCGGCCACCTGCACATGCTCGACGACCACATCTTCCAGACCGACGTTCTCGACCAGCCGCAGCGCCGGCACCAGCCCGGCGTGCGACACCAGATTCGGATCATCAAACCTCGCGCTCGTCTTGGCCGCCCTCTGCAACAATCGCATCTACGAAGTGCCCTTTCGACAGTGGGTTCCAGAGCCTCAGCAACTCCCATCTTCCCAGGTCAAAGGGCACTTCTCCTCGCACGACACACCCTCGGTCACAATCCAGGCGGTGGATCCAGGATCAGAGGGCGCGGGCGAGTTCGCAAAGGCTGCTGTGAGCCGATGCCCTTGGTCGGTATCCAAGCCGAGTGCGTAGTGCCCGCGACGGAGGTTCTGGACGAACGCGTGCCCGGCGCTGATCACTCGTGCCCAAGCGGTGCTCTGGCTCATGGTGAACCGCCCCGCAAGCTTCACTTGTTGTAGTAGCGTCACGCAAGGTATCGACATAGGGCACCTTGCGTGACGTGCTAGAACACGACTCCTTGGTTGCCGCACGGCTCGCCGGAGCGGTGGGACGCGGAACGCGAGGTCGCGGGCTACAAGCCTGGGCGGCAGGTGGGGCTGTCCATGACCGTTGTGTGACACCGCCGGCCAGGCCAGGGCGGGGCAGGCCGAGCGTCGGCGCGGCTCGGTACGCTCAGGGCCACAATCGATACGATGAGGAGACGATGGTGGTCTAGCAAGAGAGGCAGGACGTGGCACGCGCAGACCTGCTTCTTGACCTCGTAGAGGCGGAGCGACGCGGCGATCGCGAACGGTTCCGCGTACTCGTTGAGGCTGTGATCGCTGAGGAACGTGCCAACCAGCATCACTTGCTTGCCGATCGTCTCTCCGAGATCATCACGACGACCGGCCAAGGTCTCGCCCGTGATGATCGTGCATCGGCTGTTCGCGATCTCGTCCAGGAGGTTGTCCCGCGCCGTCGCCTCGATGAACTTGAGCTTGAGTCGGTCACTCGACGGGTTATCGCAGAGCTGATTGAAGAACAGAAGCGCTCCGAACTGTTGCGCAGTTACGGTATTGAACCCAGGAACCGACTCCTGCTGTCAGGTCCGCCCGGGAACGGCAAGACAAGCGTCGCGGAAGCGATAGCGACCGAACTCATGCTGCCGTTCTACGTCATCAGGTACGAGGGAGTGGTGTCAAGGAGGCTTATGCAAAACCCCTTGAGAACATGATCAAGAATTGGCGTCCTCGCAGGTCAGCGACGTGATCACAGAACTCGTCTCCGAGTTTTGCATAAGCCTCAAGCTTCCTCGGCGAGACAGCAGCGCGTCTCGACAACGCGTTCGAATTCGCGCGCACTCGCCGTTGCGTCCTGTTCTTCGACGAACTCGACACGATCGCCAAAGAGCGATCGGACGAGCACGAGACAGGTGAGATCAAGCGCGTGGTTTCCACGTTGCTGCTCCAAATCGACCGTCTTCCACCGCACGTCATCCTCGTCGGTGCTACGAACCACAGCGAGTTGCTCGACCGGGCGACGTGGCGGCGGTTCCAGGTCCGCGCGGAACTGCACTCACCCAGCCGCGCGCAGGCCACGCGCTTCCTGGAAAAGCTGGCCGTACGGCTGGGTGGCGACCTTGGCTTCGCCCCCCGCACTCTCGCCGACAAGCTCATGGGAGCGAGCTTCGCCGAACTCGAAGAGTTCGCGCTAGACGTCCGCCGTCGCGCGGTGCTTGAGCTTCCCGACGCCAACCTGCGCCGAATCGTGCAAGAGCGACTTGAGCACAGGCGCAGTCAGGCGTCGGAGTGACGGGGGAGCGCCGTCCACTTCTGGCGCTGGGAACGCCCGAAGTCGGCAAGCGATTCAAGCAGAAGCCACCGCCGGCACCCCAGGTCTCACGCCCGAGCGCCGCGCGCCAGGGTGAACGGCTCTCGCCACAGTTTCGAGCACTCGTGGAAGCCTTCGACAACAAGCGCGCCCAGCTTTCCGATGGGAACGTCGACGAGGTTGACCCCGAACTCGTCATCGTCTTCGACCTCGCGGGCAGCGTGCAGGACTTCCACAACGCCATCAACCGGGTCGAGGGTCTTGAGTTCGTGTCGGAGTTCTTCGATGACGAGACCGAGCCCGACGACGACTTCCACATGGTCAGCCGCCAGGACGGCCGAACCGATAATATGGTGCAGCACTCTTTGTACCTCGTCATGTCGAATGCGGAAGCAGCGTCCCAGCTCGTCCACCTGTTTGAGCAATGGCAAGCCGATCAATCCATGACCTTCGAACGGGGTCTGACGAGGTTCCGCGCAGCGTTCGAGCAGTTGCGCGCGATCCGTCGGTGGAGCGCCGCCGATCGGGTTCGCGACACAGGTCTGATCGAGGTCTGGCGCGAGCACATCGAACTGGTGGGCCAGTCCGTCAGCTCAGTGCTCGCCGAAATCGAGCTGTGGTACCGACGCGACGCAGAGCAACGTGCAGCCGCGGAGGCACATCTGGACGAGGTCATCCGTGCCGCCGGTGGCCAGGGCAACGACCGTGTCCAGATCGGCGAGATCGCCTACCACGCGCTCCTCGTGGACCTGCCCGTGCAGCAAGTGCACGCCGTCTTGCGAGACGGCGCAAAGGCAATCCAGTTGCTGACGACAGACGAGATCATGTTCGTCAGTCCATATACCCCGATGAGCGTCGCGCCTCCCACGCTCGACCCTTTGGCCGCCCGGAAGCTGCCCGCAGGGTCGCGCGTATCGGGGCTTCCGAGGATCGCATTGCTCGACGGGCTTCCGTTCGTGAACCATGACGTACTCGCGGGTCGGCTCACTGTGGACGACCCCGATGGGCTTGGCCGGGACTACCCGGTCTCGTCTAGGCACCACGGCTCGGCGATGGCCTCGCTCATCATCCACGGAGACCTCTCGGCTCCCGGTGAGCCGCTGGACCGTCCCCTCTACGTGCGACCTATCATGCGGCCCCACGAGTTCGTGACCGGTCACGAGCAGGTGGTCGCCGACAAGCTGCTGACCGACCTGCTCCACCGCGCCGTCCGGCGAATGGTTGAGGGCGAAGCTGGCCGGGAACCGACAGCGCCGAGTGTGCGCATCGTGAACCTCTCGATTGGGGCCGAGTCGAGGGCGCTCGTTCGACGCATGAGTTCACTAGGCAGGCTGCTGGACTGGCTCGCCGTCCAGTACAATCTCTTGTTCGTCGTCAGCGCCGGTAACCATCGCGGCCCGATCGTCATCCCAGCTCAGGCAGCTGGCGACCTCGATAACGCCCGGACCGAGGCGCTTAAAGCCGCACGCAGTACCAGCCGTCTGCGCGGCATACTTCCGCCCGGCGATGCCATCAACGCCCTCACGGTCGGTGCAACCCACGATGACGCGACAGGTGAGATCGACCTGCCCGACACTGCATGGGATATCACCGAACCACGGATGCCTGGACTCTACGGAGCGGTCGGCCCTGGAGTCGGACGCTCAATCAAGCCGGACCTTCATCACGCCGGAGGCCGTGCTCTCTATACCCGGCCAGTTGCGTTACCGGGCGCGGAGACGGTCGAACTGGGATTTGCGCCGACGGCGGCGACAGGACCGGGCAATCGGGTCGCCGCGCCAGGGCGTCGGGGAGCGACGGACACGACCGCGTTCACCTACGGCACGAGCAACGCGACCGCGCTTGTCGCGCGGCAGGCCAACCGTGTCTTCGACGTCCTGGAGGTAGGCGCAGACGATGCCGATGACATACCGTTCCCCGACGCGCTCTTCCACCCGGTGCTGGCCAAAGCGCTCCTTGTCCACGCGAGCAGTTGGGGCGGGCAGGGGGAACGGCTCAAGCAAGCGCTGAACCTCGATCCGAAACGGTCGCGGCGCGAACTCACCGCGATCCTCGGGTACGGTGCGCTTGACGTGAGTCGCTTGGCTGTCGCTGCGACGAACCGGGCCGTCCTTGTCGCTGGCGGTCTTGTTGGCCGAGAAGAGCGTCACACCTACAGCATTCCGTTGCCGATCTCACTTCAGTCTAAGGCCGAGTGGCACCGCTTCACCGTCACTCTCGCCTACATGGCACCCACCGTTGGCCAGTTGACGAGGTACCGGGGAGCACGAGTGTTCTTCGAGAACCCCGACGAGACGGTGACCGGCGGCAGTCGTGCAGAGGCTGACCACTACGCAGTTAGGCGCGGGAGCTGCCAGCACGAGATCATCGAGGGCACCCGGGCGATGATCTTCGGTGCCGACGACGCACTACCGATCCACATCGAGTGCATGGACGACGCGCAGCGACTCAAGGCAGGCGTCAAGATCAGATATGGACTCGTCGTCTCTGTGGAGACGACGGTCGAGACATCGACCACGATCCACGACGAGATTCGTGCTCAGCTCCAGGCTCAGGCGCGCGCGCAAGCCCGCCCGAGGATTCAGGGGTGAGCCCACAGAGCCCAACGCGAGTCACAACACCCACCGCACCACGCCCCTCACCGGATCTCCTCCTCCAGCAGGCGCGCGGCCCGCTTCCCCAAGGCCATCAGAACAGCCCGCACCTGCGCATCGCCCAGCCCGGGCACCTGCCTGGCCAGAGCCACGACGTCGTCGAGCACCGCGTGGCACGCACCCAGCTGCACCGTCACGCACAGCAGCTCCCGGAGGACCCGGCCGGGCACACTCACCGCGCATTGGGTCTCGGTGGGGGCTGACCAGAAGACAGAAGCTGGATCTGTCGGTGCTTTGCCGTGGAACACCCGGCTAAGGTGGCCGACTCAGGCTTGCAATAGCGAGCCATTCGCGGGTAGGGGCAACGACGGACACCAGGATCTGAGGGGGCCATAGATAACACGGTCACGCCGGGCACAGCACTGCGCCAGCTCCGCCTCACCAAAGGCGTGGGCCTGCGAGCATTTGCTCGCGAGATGTGCTGTGACCCAGGGCATCTGTCCCGGATGGAGTCGGGCGTTCGCCCGCTGTCGTTGGAATGCGCCCAGATGGCGGACCGGTGCCTGGATACCGGCGGAGTTCTCACGGACCTGGTGCGGGCGGGTTACGCTGGGCAGCGATGGCATGAGGGGCCCACCGGCGGCCTGCTGATCGTCGAGGTGGCTACGCCGGAAGGAGTGATCACCGTGCCCGTACCGCGACGTGACCTGATGATGACCCTGGGTATCGGTACTGTCGGCAGCTCGGCGCTTCCCGACCTGCACCGCACCACCGTTGCCCCCGAAGTGGTCGGCGAACTTGACAAGGCTCTGGAAGGCCTCGTGATTGCTGGCCGGGTCATGCCGCCCACGCAGCTGCTCGATGCGTTGACCGGGAAAGTCGCGGTCATCAGCGCCATGCGCCAGAAAGCGAGCCCCGATCTCGCCGCCAAACTGGGGATCACCCAAGCCCGCTACGGCGAGTTCTTGAGCTGGATGCACGAAGAGGCCGGTGACCTCACCCAGGCGATCTGGTGGCTCGACCGGACGACTCAGTGGGCCCACGCCAGCAAGTGGGCACCCATGCTCGCCTACGCCTCGGTCCGCAAGGGCGTGATGGCGACCGTGCACGCCGCCGATGCCCACCGCACTGTTGACTTTGCCCAGGTAGCCTTACACACCCCCGGCGCAACCCCTGCGGTGCAGCGGCTCGCCGCCGCCGCGCTGGCCTACGGTCACGCCCTCGCCGGTGACTTACGCGCCAGCCGCCGGGCACTACAGCTGGCCAGCAGCTATTACCAGAAGGCCGCGGCGCATCCCGAGGACGAACTATCCATCGGCCCCCGATATGTCCTGAACCAGGACCCCCTCGAGCTGAACTGGGCTATCTGCAACGTCTTCGCTGGCCGCGGTGAGCCAGCCATCGACGTGCTGTCTCGGCGGATGAACGCCGACTCACCCCGCGCCTACGCCATCCATGGTGCCCAGCTAGCCCACGCCTACGCGCTGGCCGGGCACCCCGACGAGGTCGGCCGTACCCTGGCTGAGGTGCTCGACACGACCGCGGTCATCGACTCGGCGACCGCGCGCCGCAAGCTCAACCGCATCCGTCCTATTCTGGAAAGCCGCTGGCCGAAACGATCTGACGTGCAAGACATCGTCCAGCGGCTAGCGGTCCTGGCCTGACCGAAGCCAAGCAGGCATAAGGATGCTGGGCCAGCGCCGCCTCAAGCGTTATATCAGCGGAGGATGGGTGGCCAGCACTCCATGACGCGGTCCAGGCCGGCGGGGTAATCAGCGTCTCCGCGATCGCCCGCGCCGCGGGCGGGGCCGCCTGGGTCTACCGGAGTACTCAGCCGACCAGCATCAGGGGCGCCTCGCCGAGCCGGCCATTGAGGAGGTTGTCAAGCAGCTCGGCGAGGTTGCTCGGCAGGAGCTTGTCGGGACAGGTCCGAAGTTCGGTGGCGGGCCACCAACGCCGTTCAATGAGTCCGGCCTTTTCGTTCTCGGTGGGCTTGAGCGGGACCTGGGCCAGAGTGCTCGGAGTGCGGCCGAGGAACACGTGCTCGATGCGATGGTGGGCGCGGCCCCGGTAGCGGAATCGTGACTCGCGCACCCACAGCTTGCGGCCCAACTCCGGCAGCAAGATCCCGGATTCCTCGGCGAGCTCACGGCGGGCGGCCTGAGCCAGGTCCTCTCCCTCGTCCAGGCCACCGCCGGGCAGCTCCCACCAGTGGTGACCGGGGTCCTCGGGGTCCCTGGCGTGGAGGAGCAGGACCCGATCGAGGGGATCGAGCAGCAAGACCCGGGCGCCGAGACGCGGGACCACGCTGGTGGGAGACATGCAGGTAGACCCTTCGTGCTGGTCAGGGGATGGCGGCCAGCACGAAAAGACCAGGTCAGAACAGGGTTGGCTCCAACCCGGGCTCGCTGGGTGCCGCCGTGGCGGGGTCCGAGGGTAGCAGCGGTGCCCGCGCCGTCATCGCCAGGCGCACGGCGAGTCCGGAATGATCGGTCAGCCGCGATCCATCCGCGAGCACGTCCCTGGTCTGGTGGACGTAGTCACAGCCGTGCAGCAGAGCCAGGAGCTGGGCAGAGCAGTGGGCGTGGTCGTAGCGGTAGCCGAGGTCGGGCCGTCGCGCCCAGCTGTGCTCGATCCGATCAGGATTCAGGTGACGGAAGGCATCGCGCAGGCCGTGCCGGTCGGTGAGGGCGCGGTAGAAGTCGTACTCAAACGGCGCGAACTGCTGGTGGTGTTCGGGCTGGTGACCGGGTTCCAGGACGTTCAGATCCCCCAGCAGCAGCACGGGGACGCTGGAGTCCGTGGCCTCCAGGGCGGTGTGGAAGCCCTCGATCCAGCGCTTCTTGCGCTCGGTCTTGTCCAGCGTCGCATCCCGTGAGGGGACGTAGGCACCGAGCACCCGCAACGGTCCCTCCGAGGTGGCAATGATGACCCCAGCTGCGCGGGCCGGGAGGTAGCTGAGTGCTCCGGTGAGCGGATCGGGGGTGGTGGTGACCTTGCTGATGATCATGACGCCGAGCTCGCCGGGATCGTGGGTGGGGAAGGTCACCGAGTAGTTCGCCGCAGCGCATGCCTCGGCTAGGAGCTGGCTGCCGGGGGTGGCTTTGGTCTCGGTGAGCACGAAGATGTCCTCGGGGCGTGCGGCGATCCACTCGAGCTGCCGGCGGGCCCGCGCAGGTGAGGGAGCGCCGACGTTGACGGTGATCACATTCAGGGACATATGAGGCTCTTTTCGCCGAAGGTGCGGTGGATGAGGGCCACGATCCTGGCAGCGATCACGTCGGAACCCTCGACGGTGCAGTCGAGGGTCTGCACCGGCCACTCCTTGTCCAGCAGGTCGGCCACGGCGCGAGCGTAGAGCGCGGATTCCCGTTCGCTGTTGTCCGCGGCCCGCTCAAAGCGGCTGTGCCCACCACGGGCCCGGAGCCGGGCGCTGATCACGGCGGGATCGCCAGTGAGGATCAGGGACAAATCGGGCCGGTACACGCCGTGGTTGAGCTGCCACACGATCTGGCTGGGTATGCCGTCCAGCCCCTGCAGCACCAGCGAGGAAGCGACATAGCGATCGCAGAAAACGATCCTGCCCTCCCGCAGGGCGGGTTTGATCTCGGTGTCGAGTTGGTGATGGCGATCCGCGGCGCACAAGCAGGCCAACGACATGCCGCGGTAGGTGTCGGTGCCGTGTCGGGCGAGCTCGCCGAGTTTGGCCCGGGAGGGTTGCCGGGTGCCGTGCACCGGCAGGCCCGCGGCGGTGAGCAGCGCGATCACTCTGGTGAGGGCGCTGGACTTGCCGACGCCACCCGGCCCGTCGACGGTGATCAATGTCCCGGACAGGCGGGGTTGGTCATCGACGCGACCGATCATGTGGGGGTCAGCGGCAGCAGCCGGTGTCCGCTGGTGGCGATCGGGCACTGCTCGGTGTCGACGTCGCCGATCCGCCCACCGGCGGCGATGACCGCAGCCGGGCAGCCCTTGCCGCAGCCGGTGCTCAGGGCGCACGAGCCACAGGTGGGATTGGCACCGAGGGGGTATCGGTCGTGGAAGTGGTAGTCGTCCAGGCATTGCGCAATGTCCGCATCGGTGAAGATATTGCCGACGATGAACTCGGTGTCGGCGTGCTGGGAGATTGGGGTCCGGGCGGCGAAGACCAGGTAAGGGCACACGGTCACCTCACCGGGGGTGAATACATAGATGATCGTGCCGGCCTCACAGCCGGAGAGCGGCTTGCCCGCGGTATTGGGGAAACGGATGTGCACGACGTCCAGTTCCGGCCCCTCCCACGGTGCGGTCAGCTCGAAGATTTCTTGCATGTGCAGGGTGCTCTTGGCCAGCCGGCCTTGGGAGCGGACCCCGCGGCCCATGCTGCCCAGCGGGTTGAGCAGCACATAGCGTGCCCCGTTCCGCCGGGCGAACTCGCACAGCCGCGCGTACTCCTCGTTCTGGGCCAGGGTGTTCGGCGTGCACAGCAGCCCCTGGAGAATCCCGGCCGTGCCGAGTTTTTCCACCGTGACCACCGTGACCTCGAAGCAGGACCGGTCGCCACGGAACTTGCCGTGGGAGTCCGCAGCGAAGCCGTCCAGGGAAACGTTGCAGTGCACGCCCAGACTCGCAAGCTCTCCAACCTGGTCGTCGTCCAGAGTGCTGGCATTGGTGCAGATCCCGACATCCATCCCGGCGCCCCGGAACGCACCCACAATGGCCATGAACTCGGGGTGGATTGTCGGTTCCCCTCCGGTGAGGGTGACCCGCCGGACCCGGCAGCCGGCCAGGCGCGGGATCAGCGTGTCGATCACCTCGGCCAGCGACATCCGCCGACCGATCCGGGTGGCGGACACGAAGCAATGAGCGCACCGCAAATTACAATCTTCGTTGATCTGCACCAGTGCCTTGCGGTGCGGAGCAGCCACCGTGGTCCGGAAGTAGCAAGACCTGGCCCGACCCTTCTCGGCGACGCTGCGGGCTCCAACCATCGAAAAACCTCCCCGTCCTTGCGCGCACCCCCGAGCGCGAGCCGCTCACTAAATATTCGCTTGAACACTATCGCGGCTAGAGTTGTTCAAGCGGACATTCTTTGGCCAACTCAGGTGGAACTGCGAGCATCGACAACCCACCTGTCCGCTCGAACAACTCGCATGTCAGACGGCCAAGTCGGTGTCAAAACCAGGAGGCGAAGTGCCCAGCAACGGAGACGACCAGGGCGATGCGGCCGGCATGCTGGCGACCCTGCTGGGCGCTCCGGCCGAGATGCTCGACGTCACCCTCGATCAGTTACGCACGCTCGCCGTGGTGCATGTGACCGGCTCGGCCCAGCGGGCCGCACGCGCCCTGGGCCGGGAGCAGTCCAGCGTGCAAAAACAGCTCGACAACCTCAACAAGACCGCCGCCCGCCTCCTAGGCGAGGTGCTGGTGGTCAAACAGGGCCGGGGCAAGGAGTTCTTGTTCACCCCCTCCGGCGAGGAGGTCGTGGAACTGGCGGCCCAGACCCTGCTGTCCTGGACCGATGGCCTGCACCGCAGCAGACGTCGGGTGGGATCCACTGTCACCTTCGGAACCACCGAGTTCACCGTGGAGTTCCTTGGCGTGATCTGGCCGAGCTTGCGCGCGGACTTTGAACGCAGAGGTGTGCAGCTCAAGATCGAGCACGTCCGCACCCGCGACCTATGGACAAAATTAGATGCCAAGCAGGTCGACATGGTCTGCGGCAGCTTCGCCGCCGAACACAACCGACCGCTAGTGCTCGAGTACGACTTTCTCGAATGGCACCGCGAACGCGTCGCGCTGCTCACCAACCTCAGCCCACGCGAGCTACCCGACACCCCGGTCACCGCGACCAAGCTGCCTGGCCTGCCGCTACTGGCACCAACCGCCGGGCTGCTCGCGCAGTTCCTCGGCCGCTGGTATGGACCCGACTACCGCGGCGTGCTCACTGTCATCGCCGAGATCGACTCTCTCACCTACGGCCTGAACCTGCTCACCGCCGAACTGATGCATGGATGCCTACTGACCACTGAACGAGTCGCTGACGCCGCCCTCGACGGACGCCTGCCCGGCAGAAACCTCCGCAAGATCGACCTCGCCGACGACTACCAACCGCGCCTGGAAATCGTCACCGGCATTTTCGCCCGCAAAGGCGAACGGCAGCGCTACGCCCACAACCATCCACTGAACCTGCTCTGGAACGCATTCACTCAGGCCACCCCCACCAGGCCAGTACCCACCGTCCTGCCGGGCTGACACGGCGGCACCGGCGGCGTGCGGGTCTGTCCAGCGAAAGCGAGGCTGGGGGCCGGTGCTGACCGCCGACACGAGCCGGCTGCACCGGATTACCCCGGACCCGGACCTCGACCTGCTGTAGGAGAGCGGGAAAACGGCCGGGGTGAGGCCCTGGCCATTGCTGCTGGCTCAGGGTTGGTCACGGGTACCAAGCATTAGCGGACTAAAAACCAACGTGGTCGTCAGGTGAGTGGCCCCACAGTGACGGCTGTAGGGTCGGCACGGCGCCGGTCCGGTTCCTGTCGAATGCGCTGCGTGAGCAGCTGTCGGGGTTCCCGGCGGAGATCGATGGCGATGCCTGGACTGCTTCTTCATGCTCAGCGGCGCAGACTTGGCCGAGGCCCCCAGCGTCATGGCGACGGAAACCGACTGGGCTGGTTTGTTGTAGCTGTGCGGGCTGCGAATGCTGCGGTTTGGTTGGAGGCTTTACACCTGGGCAGCAGAGTGGAACTCGTGGGTGCCGTTGGGGAGTTGGCGGGTGATGCCGCGGCGGGCCAGCAGTTCCATCAGGGGGACGGCGACGCGGCGGGTGGTGTCTAGGGCTTGGCGGGCCTGGCTGAGAGTGAACGGACTCGGCAAGTCGCGCAGCCGCGGGATGGCGGCCTCCTCCGCGCCGGGAGCAAGATAGATCCCCTCGGCGATCTTGATCAGTTCGCCGGCCCGCACGGCGACGGCGAGTTCTTTGCTGCCCAGCCCCAGCTCGGCGAGCTGGTGCGCCTCGGGTGCGGCGAAGGGCCGCTGCGCGAGCCCGGCGCGGATTTCGGTGATCGCGTGGCGCACCGCTTCAGGGATCGTGATGGTCTGCTCGGCGAGGTGCACCCGCCCGTTGGTGAGGGTCAACGGTGGGCCTAACTGGGGCCTCAGCAGCAGCTCGACCAGCCGCGGGTCCGGCATCCCGGTCAGGCGCCGGGCGGTCTCCAGCGGCAGGCCCGGTTCCAGGGCGTTTGCGGCGGCGTGCGCGGTCACGGCGGCGGCGAGCTGGGTGGCGCGCTGGGCCAGCATGGCGGGGTCGATCAGCCACCCGCCCGCCTGCGGTGCTCCCGGGGGTGCGGGCGCGCCCATCGCGATCAGCTCGGCGCGTCGCACCACGCCGCGGCGGCGCAGCTCAGCGGCTCCGTCCGGGGTGCCCGTCATCGTGGACAGCTCCCTGGCGCGCACCGCGGCCGCCCCGCGGCGGCGCAGCTCGGGTGGGGCCACGTCCAGCACGGTGAGCCCGGTGGGGATGCGCCGGGCCCCGGGATCGCGGAGCAGCGCCCGGTCCCCGATCCGCAGCGGCAGCCCGTGTGCCAGGGATAGCCGCGCGGTGTCCTCGCCCAGCGGCCGCAGGCGGGTAGCCACCGCGGCGGTGCCGATGTGCAGCATCACCTGCTGGGGCAGCTCGGCTGCCGGGCCGCGGGAGGCCCGGACGTCGAGGGTGCTGCTGGCCAGCCAGGCTCCCGGGGTGAGCAGCGCATCACCGCGGCGCAGGGCCTCCCGGGGCACCCCGCGCAGGTTGAGCGCCACCCGGGCCACCGCCGGCACCGAGGAGACGGGCCGGCCCAATGACTGCAGCCCCCGCACCCGCACCCGCCGCCCCCCGGGACACACCTGCAGCTCCTCGCCGACATGCAGCGTCCCACCGGAGAGCGTTCCGGTGACCACGGTGCCCGCGCCGTGGATGGTGAACACCCGATCCACCCACAGCCGCACGTCGGCCTCGACCTCCGGTGCGGGCAGCCCGGCGACCAGCTCGCTCAACGCGATGCGCAGCTTCTCCAGCCCAGCCCCGGTGGTGCCGGAGACGCACACCGCGGGGATCCGGCCCAAGGAAGAATCCGCCAGGTGCTCCAGCGCCTCCTCCCGGGCCAGCTCCGGGTCCGCCAGATCACTGCGGGTCACCGCCAGCAGCCCGTGCCGGACGTTCAGCGCGTCCAGCGCCTCCAGGTGCTCCTCGGACTGCGGCATCCAGCCCTCATCGGCCGCGACCACGAACAGCACGGCAGGCACCGGACCGACGCCGGCGAGCATGGTCGGGACGAACCGCTCGTGCCCGGGCACGTCCACGAACGCCACGGTCACTCCGGTGGGCAGGGTAGTCCAGACGAACCCCAGGTCCAGCGTCATCCCCCGGCGGCGTTCGACTTCCCACCGATCGGGCTCCATCCCGGTCAGGGCGCGCAGCAGGGTGGACTTGCCGTGGTCGACGTGGCCGGCGGTCGCTATGACGTGCATGCCAGGACCGCGTCGCGCACTGCGGTGTCCTGCTCGGCGCTCAGCGCGCGCAGGTCGAGCAGGCAGCGGTTGCCGTCCAGGCGCCCGAGTACCGGTGGGCGGCCACTCCGCAGCAACGTGGCGTAGCGGGCCGGCAGGCTGACTGCGGCGCTGTCCAGCAGCACCCCCGGAGCACCGCCACCACCCACCGTGGCCGCCGACGCCACCGCTGTCGCGTCCACCCCGCGCGCGGCCAAGGCCGTCGCGATCACCCTCGCTCTCTGCTGCAGCGCGTGCGGGTCGGCGGCCAGCGCCTGGGCGGTAGGGGTCGTCGGGCCCCGCAGGGTGGCTTCCAACGCGGCCAAGGTGAGCTTGTCTACCCGCAACGCCCGGGCCAACGGGTGGCGGCGTAACCGGGTAACTAGCGGTTCAGCGCCCAGCAGCAGGCCGGCCTGCGGACCGCCGAGCAGCTTGTCACCGCTGGCCGTGACCAGATCAGCACCGTGGGCCAGCATGGTGGTGGCATCAGGCTCCTCAGGCAGCGCGGGGTGCGGCGTGAGCAGTCCCGAGCCGATGTCGGCGACCACGGGCACGCCCAGCCCGGTGAGCTGCGCTACCGGCACGGAGTGGGTGAACCCGGTGATGCGGAAATTCGAGGGATGCACCTTGAGCACGAACCCGGTACGCGGCCCGATCGCCGCAGTGTAATCCTCGCGGGTGACCCGGTTGGTGGTGCCGACCTCGCGCAGCCGGGCACCGGTGGACTCCAGCAGCTCAGGGATGCGAAACCCGTCACCGATCTCCACCATCTCCCCGCGCGCCAGCACGATTTCCCGGCCTGCCGCCAGCGCGGTCGCGGCGAGCACCAGCGCCGCGGCGCCGTTGTTCACCACCGCAACACCCTGCGCCGCGGGCACCGCCTCGGCCAGCGCCGCCAACGCACCTGCCCCGCGCCTCCCGCGCCCGCCGGTGGCCAGGTCGAGTTCCACGTCGGTGGTGCCGGCCGCCACCGCCAGTGCCTCGACCGCAGCGGCCGACAGCGGCGCCCGGCCCAGGTTGGTGTGCAGCAGCACCCCCGTGGCGTTGAGCACCGGACGCAAGGTCGCCGCGGTGTCCGGCAAGGCGGCCAGCACCTCCGCGACTAGGGCATCGGGCGCCAAGGCACCCTCGCGCACCCGCTGCTGTGCAGCCGTCACCGCCCGCTTCACCTGCGCTCGCCCCAACCGCCGTGCGGCAGCGACCACCGCCGGAACGGCCAGCACCGCGTCGGTGCGCGGAACCTGCCGACGCACATCCACAGCCGCACGCTAGCTCATCAGGTCTGTTGTGGTCGGCGGAGGCGGACGGGAATCGAACCCGCCTGGTCGAGTTACTCGACCACGTCGGTGTTGAAGACCGCGGGGACCACCAGGCACCCAGACGCCTCCCCGCCGCGACCGTAGCAGACCACGGTAGGCGCCTGCCGGGGGTTGGCGCCGCGGTAGCCCAAGCGGTAGTGGGGGCCAATCCGCAGCGCGTTCAGCTGGTTACGGTACGTGTCGTGTTGTCGACTCTGCACGAGACCCTGGTCGAGATGTTCCGCCATCGCCCGTCACTGGTCGCCGATCTGCTCTCCGGTGTGTTGGGGGTCGAGTTGCCCGGGTATGAGGGGGTGCGGTTGGAGGCGGCGGAGTGTGTCGATCTGACCCCGGCGCAGTACTGGGCAGACGCGGTGGTGGTGCTCACCGCTGACGGCGCCCCGGTGCTGGCGGTGGTGGTCGAGGTGCAGCTGGCCCGTGACCCGGACAAGTGGTGGAGTTGGCCAGTGTACGTGGCGATGCTGCGTGCTCGGTTGCGGTGCCCGACGCTGCTGCTGGTCGTGTGCGTTGACACCGGGGTGGCCGGGTGGGCGGCGACGCCGATCAAGCTCGGTAACCCCGGTGCGCTGCTGCCGCCGTTGGTGCTGGGCCCGGAACTGGTGCCGGTACTCACCGCCACCGGCACCGCTGATCAGGCCCCGGAGATCGCGGTGCTCTCGGCGATGGCCCACGGCGGGGACCCGGATCGCAGCGGGGTATTGGATGTGCTGGTCGAGGCGCTGTCGTTGGTCGAGACGCAGCATGCGGTCTTGTACGCTGAACTGGTCTTCGCCGCGCTGCCGCAGGCGGCGCGACGTCACCTGGAGGCACTGATGTCCACTCAGACCTATGAGTACGTGAGTGAATACGCGCAGAAGTTCATCGCCCGGGGCGAGGCCCGGGGCGAGGCCCGGGGCCGGGCCGAGGGTCAGGCGCGGGCGGTGCTTGCGGTGCTCGACGCGCGCGGCATCGAGGTGTCCGACGATGTCCGCGCCCAGATCAGAAGGTGCCGTGACCTGGACCAGCTCGACGTTCTCGTGCGCCGGGCGGCCACCGTCGAGGCGGCCGACGACCTGTTCGCCTGACCGTCGTGAGCAGCGGATGGAGGCGACCAACAACCCGCACGGGGACTACTAAGGTGTCATTAAGGTCAGGCATGGCGGTAGACCTTGCCGCGTCCCCCGACCCGGACAACGATCACCACGAGCCGATTATCCTGGATCGCGTAGACTACCCGGTAGTCGCCGACCCGAATGCGTCATAGATCATCTGCCCTGACCAGCTGAGTGGCGCCAGGCGGTCGGGGATCATTCTCCAACGCGGCGATCTTGCGCAGCACGCGCGCACGAACAGGACTATCGAGCCGATCGAGTTCCTTCGTGGCTGACCGCTGGAACTCGACCTGGTACCGACCTCTCATCGAGCATCGACATCCGGGTATGCGACGAGATCATCGGCGTACTCCGCCAACACCTCAGAGAGCAGAACACGAGGCGCACGGTCAGCCAGCGCAGCCCGAGCGGCCCGGATATCCTCTGCCTCTTCCAACGCCTCGAGCGCCGCAGCCCCCGCCGTCGCAACATCGGCCGGTACTACCGCCGCGACCGGCTGACCATCGCGCATCAGGTACACCACCTGGCCATCGACCGCAGCCTCAACAGCCTCCGCCGGGGCACCACTATGCGGCGGTAGCTCAAACGAGCGCGCTGCTGTCATACCCGCAGCATAGGCTGGTGCCCTGGCCCGTTCACGCTTGAGGAACACGATCGAACACGATCGCGTGGCTGTCACACCGCCTGTCGAATCTGTTCGACGCCGACAAGCCGCTCACCGGCGTGACGGCCGCGCAGACGCTCTTGCGGCTCAACCGGATCCACCCGCTGAAGTCGCAGGACGACGTGCACGTCCTCGACTTCGCGAACGAGGCCACCGACGTCTCATCATGCAGAGGAGCACCTACCGTGGCCAGCATCGACCTGCCGCCCACAGATCTGCCACCGAGCCTGCTGGCAACCCTGCCCGGCCGCTACTACACCGACCCAGCCGTCTTCGCGCTTGAGCAGTCACGGATTTTCGAAGCCGGTTGGTTTTGCTGTGTGCGCAGTGCGGACCTGACGACGCCCGGCTGCTTCGAGACCGTCCAGATCGGCCAGGAAAGCGTGCTGATCGCCCGCGGGTGCGATGGAGCGTTGAACGCCTTCCGCAACGCCTGCCGGCATCGGGGCGCACGTCTGTGCACAGACGACCGTGGTGCGGTGAAACGGTCATTCCGATGTCCGTACCACGCCTGGACCTACGGGCTGGACGGCAAGCTGATCACCGTGCCCAACCTCACCGACATGCCGGACATCGATCGGACCAAGTACGGCCTGACCTGGCTGGCAGTGCGGGAGTGGTTGGGCTACGCGTGGGTTTGTCTCGCCGATGACCCACCGTCGTTTGAGGACACCGTCATCGCCCAGGTGACCGGCCGGCTGGGCGGACCAGAGGAGATCGACGCCTACCGCATCGACGAGCTCGGGCTGGGCCGGCGCATCAACCTGGTCCCCGACCATGTGATCGTGCACCGGATGTTTCCGCGTGGGCCGGATCGCACGCTGGTCCGGTGCGACTGGCTGTATCTGCCGGAGGTAATCGAGTCCGGAGCTGACCTCTCGCGCTCAGTGGAGTTGTTTCACCGCGTCAACCAACAGGACTTCGAGGCCTGCGAGCGTTGTCAGCTGACCATGGGTTCGCGGGCCTATGCGCGGGGTGGCGTGCTGGTGCCAAGTGAGCATCACATCGGGGCGTTCCACGACTGGTTGCGCGCCAAGATCAAAAACTTGCGAGGAGGGTGATCAAGCGGGTTTTGGTGAGCGCGCGCTCGGAGAAGGACGACGAGACCTGGGCGACTGGCCCTGAGGCCTCAGGGGCACCCTGGGTGCCGGCGCAAGGAACGTCCGCATCCCACGTGATCGACACCGGTTGAGGAGCCTCAGCATGGATATTTCTCACACCACTCCGCACGACTTCCCCCGTACCGCGATCGTGACCGGGTCGGACTCCGGGATAGGCAGAGCCACCGCCATCGCCCTGGCCGAGATGGGATGTGATGTCGGCATCACGTGGCACACCGATGAGCACGGCGCCCAGGTGACCGCCGACAAGGTCCGGGCTGCCGGCCGGCACGCGCACATCTGCCGCCTCGACCTCAGGATTCTCCCACAGGCGGCGAACGTGATCGACGAGCTCGCCGAGCTCCTCGGCGGCGTCGACGTCCTGGTGAACAACGCCGGCACGGGCACTGCCACGCCGCTCCTGGACATTGACTATGACACCTGGCGGGAGGTGTTCGCGGTCAATGTGGACGGCGCCTTTTTCGTCCTGCAGCGAGCCGCGCGGCGGATGGTCGCCGCCGGCCGGGGCGGGCGAATCGTGAACATCACCAGCGTCCACGAGCACCAGCCCAGAGTCGGTGCAGCCCCGTACTGTGCGACGAAAGGCGCGCTGGGGCTGTTGACCAAGACCGCTGCCCTGGAGTTGGCCGAGCACCACATCACCGTCAACGCCGTAGCGCCGGGCGAGGTTGCCACGCCGATGACCGGCCAGGCGGACATTGACGTCCACAACCAGCACCGCGCCGGCGTGCCCCTCGGTCGCCCCGCCGATGCCCGCGAGATCGCTGCCGTGGTGGCCTTCCTCTGCTCTGCTGCCGCGTCCTACGTCACGGGTGCATCCTGGACAGTCGACGGCGGGATGCTGCAGATGGGTCCCATGGCCGGCTCCCACCTCCAGATAGAGGACTGGCGCCGAGGCTAGCCGTCCACGGCTCCCCCAGGTGATCATCGGGGGCGAAACCCTTCCCGGCTGACCCAGCCCGTTGACGGGGGCTCACCTGACTGCGGGGCCGGCTTCCTTGGTGCCTTCGAGCTGGGTGAGGAATTCGTGGCAGCGCCGCGCTCGCTCAGAATCTTCCTTCATCACCTGCCGAAAGAACTCCGCAATCTGAGTATGCCCGCCATTCTCCGCGTCGCGGACGTACTGACCATAGTCATGCCCGGCCTTGAGCGAGTGATATTGTACAGAAATTAAGTCGAAAACCACGTCACTGAAGCCGGTTTCTCCGGTCGCCATGCACGCCTCCTCGTCATCACGTTGAGCACGGTGTACCCCGCCTACGTGCTCCCAAACAGGCATCCTGCTCGGAGGAAGGAACGACGGTCATCCTGCCGACGGATTTTGGGCGACTCGGATCAGGTATCGGGCCCGCTGGGCTGCGGGTGGGTCGGGAAGCAGGGTGGTGGCCCGACGCAGTCCGCGCAGAGCGAGCGTGGCGGCAAGGTCGGTAGTGGGCAGCCCGGGCGTGCCGTAAAGTCGACGTGCCCACGGCGGGAGCACCGCAAATGACAGCGCAACCAACGCGGGAACCGCCAGCTTGAGTGGTCTGAGTAGGCGGGGCAGGGGCAGCGGTGGGTTCAGTGAGCTGACCAAACCCTGGAGAGCTTCCGGGCAGGCGTAGAGCTGTGGTCGCATCCGCGCGAAGTAGTTAGCCAACTCGGCGGTTGATGCGGGCGCGTCCTCGGCGGGGATGCCGACGACCTGGGCGGCGCGGCGGCTTTCGGCCACGTAGGTGTCTGCCTCGACCGTCGAGGTGAGAATTCCAGCGCGACGGGCAACGTCCACATAGGAGTCGATCTCGCCGCAGTGCACCCACAGCAGGTATTCCGGATCGTCGATGCGGAACACCGTCTCCGTGTCGGGGTCGTATCCGCGCAAGCGAGCGTGCATCCGGCGAACCCGCCGGCCCGCTCGGGCGACTTCCTCGGTGGTACCGAATGTGCGGGTGGCGACGAAGTCAGCGGTGCGCTGAAAACGCTGCCAGGCCTGGTCCCGGTCAAACAGCGCCGAGTTTTGGGCGGTGCCACGAATGACCCGCGGATGCAGGGCTTGTAAGTAGAGTGCTCGTAAACCGGCCACCCACAATACCGGCTCCAGATGGACGCGCCAGGTCATCGAGGTTGGGCCGAACAGGCCGAAGTCCGGACCGTTGCTAGCCGGTGCGGCTGCCGTAATTGTGCTCATCGCCGTCCTCAGCGCAGTGCTCGTCGTCACCCGAAGTATTCATGGAGCTGCTGACAAGGGTCATGTTGTCCTCCTGGTGCGGCGCTTTCGTCCCACAGCGCATACCCGGCAGAGCGTGATCCAAACGGCAACGCGAGCCGGTCGCCGAGCGGTCATGCCCGCGCGAGGTCGTCGAGCCGCAGCACCCACACGGGCACGACGCTAACCTCGTGATCCCGGGTTCCCCGTGGTGACGTTGATCGTCCCGACGCTGGTGTGGATGCCGCCTGTGGTGTTGTTGATCGTACCGGCGGTACCTGCGATTGTTCGCGCGGTTGTGTCGATCGACTTTGCTAGGCCAGCGATGTCCCGGGCAGTGTCGTCGAGCGTGGTGAGCAGACCCTGCAGCGGCTTCGTACTCGACAAGATCGAGGAAGCAAGCTCATTGGTCCGGTTCAACTCGACGACCGGGTTGGTCGCAATGTTGATCTTGCCAGCGTTTTCCGCGATAGTCTGTGTTTTCTTGTCGATGCTCTGTGCCGCCGCCAGCGTGCGGGCGAGCAAGGCGGCCGCAATGCCGATCACCAACACGCCAATAACGAGGATCACGACGCTGACAACGTTGAACAGTCCAGCTCCCCCCGATCCCCTGGATCGACCATCCGTTCTTGCCAACCCCACCACCGCTTCCTCACTACAGGACTGTTGATAGCTTAGCCTGGGTTCACCGACTTACTCGCCATCGACCACGAGGCGATTCGGCCCTGAATGTACGGGAGTGGGGCGTATGAGCGATTTTAGCGACCAACTCGGAGCGCTACTTGCCCCGATCCGCAGCGCGCTGCCATTCGGCCTGCTCGCCGCCGTATGGCAGGTGCTCCCGCGCCTTCCTCTGGTTTGCCCATGTGAGTCGGGTTCTCCGGCTTAGCCGGGCGCTGACACGTATCCGATGACTCGCCCAAGCGGGCAGGCCCAACAGTCGGCTGAGCCGGACTCGGGACGCAGAGATCACTGTTTGTGGTGTGCCACGAGCATGCAGGGAGGTTCGGATGTGAAGGTCTGAGTCTTCGTGTGTGGTGCTGTGCTGGTGATGGAGGTGGGCCCTCCGGGACCGCTCTGCAGGGGGAGGTTCCAAACCACCGCATGCTGCTGC
>JAFAPC010000072.1 GCA_019247305.1 Pseudonocardiales bacterium | reverse complement strand
GGACCCCACCGGCACGGGACAGCAACGCTGGTCCAACCGGTGGAAAGCGGCCTTGAACGCCTTCGAGATCACCTTCGACGGACGACTGTCCGCCGGACGCAAGTAAAACAACACGATCGAGTTACACCGTTCGCTGGACAGACCCGTGTGGGGACCTCCACACGGCTCGGATGGTGCGCTCAGGCTGTGATGGTGATCGCTGCGGTGTGCAGTGTCCCTGCGGTCTGGAACTGCACGAACAGCCGCCAGTTGCCGGGACGCGGCAGTTCGGCGTGGAACGACAGGGTCGGGCCGCCGTGGTCCACATTGGCCGGGGCTTCGGGGTGCAGGTGGGCGAAGGCGAGATCGCCTTCGTGGAAGGCGGTCAGGTGTGCGTCAGTGTCCAGGTAGGGCTGGAGGTCGGTGACCGGCATACCGTCTTTGAACACCGTGACAGTGAGCATGCCGCCCCTGCCGGCCGTGGTGTCTCCGGCCAGGGTCAGGGTGTAGCCGTCGACCTGGGTGGTGGCCGACGCCGGCGGTAGGGGAGTTGTCGCGGCCGTGCCGGCGACCGTGACTCGATCGCTGAGCACGAGCGGCGCCGCCGTGCCGAAGCCGTTCTTAGGGATGAACGAGGCGTAGACCCGGTAGGACCCGGGGTGCAGCGCCTGCATCGGGGCGGTCCAGGTTCCGTCGCCGGCCAGCTCCGGGTGGATGTGCTGGAAGCCGGTCAGGTCGGAGCGGATCAGGTAGAAGTGCATGAGCTTGGTCTGATCCGGTTCGTAGGCGGTGACCGGTGTGCCGTCGGCGGCCTGGATCTGGAAGCGGAACAAGGTGGGCTGCTCAGCCGGCAGTGTCGCCGTGGTCGTGGTGAACCGGAATCCCGACGCTGAGGAGGCCAAGCCGTCCCCGGCGGGCATGGTGTGGTCCATGCCCGGCATTCCAGGGTCACCTGGGGGCATCACGGGGGACGTCGAGCGGTGACTCGTCCCCGGTATGGCGGAGGACGAGTCACCGCCGCAGGCGGCTGTGACAAGACCGACCCCGACAGCCAGAGCGGTCAGGATGAGCGCGCGTGAGCGAGTGGACATGAGTCAGTGGTCTTTCGGACGGTACGCGGCAATGCGCCGCGCAGGGTGAACAAGAGACTGTGGTCGACCGGGGTTTTGCCAGTTCCGGTCAACGGGTCCCGGTCACGTCCGAGATACGCACAGCTTCACCAGCAGGGCGGGACCAGCACGGGGTGGGCCGCGACCGGCGCACTCGCGCCGGACCTCGCCCACCCGCGGCCACGCGGCCGAGATGAGCACGGCCAACCCGATACTCGCCAATGCGAGCAGACCGACCAGTCCGAGCCGTGCGGGCGTGGACACGCACACCTCGCCGTGCCCCCCGGTGCGCGGCACGCTCGCCACTGGCGTGCCGTCCGCGTGAGCCACGGCGTCAGTCATCGCGGAGGCAGGCGCCATCACGCTCGTGGCCATCGCCCGAATACCACCCGAGCAGCCGGTCACCTCGCCCGAGACCAGGCCGTGCATGAGGAACAATCCAGCCAGCAGTGCGCCTGCGGTGAGCACACGGGCCGCCACCCGTACTGACGGGGTCACCCCCTCCACCCCACCTGTCACCGGATCAGATTCCTCATCTCATGGATATGGATAATGTAGACACCCTAGAATTTATACCCGCAGGGGTATCAAACAAGGGTGATCTCGATGCTGGTATGCAACAAAGGTGATCAGTGCTGTCAGCGACGAGCCGTGTCGAGAACACGGTCCTGTGGCCTGTGATCCAGGCCCATGGCGCTTCCACCGGGCTGTGAGCGTCCTGCTCGGTGACGTGGCAGGCCGAGGGCAGCAGCTCCTCGAGCCCTCGCGGAGACGTAGGAGCCCGGTCGGTGCTCACCTCGGTCGTGCCGACTCGATCAGCAGCGGGGTGAACCGCTGCACCCACCGGTACACGCTCACGTGACCCACGGTGATGCCGCGTTCGGTGAGCAACTCGCCCCACCGTGGGTCCGAAACAACCTCTCCGGTCGGGAAGCGGTCGCGGACCTGCTGGCTCGTGCCCGGCGCGACGCCGGTGGTCGTGAGCTGCACGGCCTGGTCTGGCACCTGGGAATCGCCCCTAACGGGTGGCACCAAGGTCGGAACCGAACAATGCCAGGCCCTCTCAGGAGCGCAGGGCGGCGCCGTGGGTGTGGATGGCGGCGGCGACCGCGGCATCGCGGGCGGCGCTGGCCTCGGTGACGGTGAGGGTGCGATTGGGGGCGCGGAACCGCAGCGCGAAGGCCAGGGACCGCTTACCCGCGCCGATCTGCTCCCCGGTATAGACGTCGAACAGGCGCACGTCCTCCAGCAGCTCCCCGGCACCCGTGCGCAGCGTGGCGGTCAGCTCGGCGGCCGGCACGGCCGCGTCCACCACCAACGCGATGTCCTGGTGCACCGGCGGGTAGGGCGAGACGACGGGTGCGGGCCGCCGGTCGATCAGCGGCAGCGCGTCGAGATCCACCTCCATCGCGCAGGTCCGCGGCGGGAGGCCCAGCGCTTCGACCACTGCAGGATGCAATTCGCCAGCATGCCCCACCGGGTGGCCCGCCACCCGCAGCTGCGCGCACCGGCCGGGATGCCACGGCGGGGTCTCGGCGGCGCCTACCGCAAGCTCGACGCCAGCGGCGTGTCCGACCGTTCGGGCGGCCTGCACCGCATCAGCCCAGCTCACCAGCCGGCCGGCGCCCCACCAGCTGGGGCGCTCCCACTGCCCGGCGAGCACGGCGCCGACATGCAGCGGCTGCGCGGGCAGCACAGCGATCAGTGCGCTGATCTCGGCGTCGCTGGGGCGGGTGCGCACCCCCAGGACCGGCATCGCGGCGGCACCGGCGCGGGGCTGCACCACCGGGGCTATCCCATAGAGCACCACATCGCGCTGCCCCCGGGCGACGTTGCGCACCAGGGCCTCAAGGAGGCCAGGCAGCAGCGTGGTAGCCAGCTGGTCGCGGTCGGACTCCAACGGGTTGAGCAGCGCGATGGTATGCCGCCGGGGATCGTCTGCGGGCAGACCGAAGGCGTCCCAGGTGGTGGCGGAGACGAACGGGCTGGGCAGCACCTCCACATACCCTGCTCCGGCCAGGGCCCGGGAGATCGCTCGCCGACGGCGCTGCGCGGCGGTGAGCCCCCGGCCAGGCGGTGCCGGCGGGAGTTCGGCGGGGATGGTGTCATAACCCTCCAGCCGCAGCACCTCCTCAACAAGATCGGCGGGCTGAAGGAGGTCGGGACGCCAGGAGGGCGGGGTGACGGTCACCGTGGTGGTGCCGTTGGCGCCATGAACCTCCACCGCGCAGCCGATCTGGGAGAGCCGACGGACCGTGGCGCCGCGCTCGAAGGCTCGCCCAGCTACCCGATCCGGCAGCTCGATGGGCATCACCACCGTCACCTGGCCGGGGGGCGTGCCGACGTCGGTGCAGCCTGGCAGGATCTGCCCACCGCCGTAGCGGGTCAGCAGCGTCGCGGCGAGCTCGGCGGCGACCGGTGGCAGGGCAGGGTCCACGCCGCGCTCGAAACGCCGGGCCGCCTCACTGGGCAGCCGGTGGCGGCGGACTGTGCGAGCGACGGAGGCCGGGTCCCAGTTTGCCGCCTCCAGCAGCAGGCTGGTGGTTTGCGCGCCCACTTCGGTGCTCTCCCCACCCATCACGGCCGCCAGCGACACCGGGCCACTGCCGTCGCAGATCACCATGTCGTCCGGATCCAGTTCCCGGCAGACTCCGTCCAGTGTGGTGAGCTTCTCGCCCTCGATCCCCCGGCGGATCAGGAGCTCACCGTCCAGCTTCGCCGCGTCGAAGGCGTGCAGTGGCTGGCCGAGCTCCAGCATCACGTAGTTGGTGACGTCGACCGCCAACGAGATCGACCGCATTCCGGCTAGGTGCAATCTGCGGCGCATCCACCAGGGAGATCCGGCGGTTGGGTCCACGCCCGACACCTGGCGGGCCACGAACCGCCGGCAGCCCAACCCGTCCTCGATGCGGACCGGCCAGCTGAGCTGCTCCGGCGGAGGCACCTCGCGCAGGCCGGGGTCGCCGTAGGGGACGTCGAAGGCGATGGCCAGCTCCCGGGCCAGCCCGCGCACCGACAAGCAGTAGCCGCGATCGGGGGTGATCGCCAGCTCGATCACCGCATCGTCCAGGCCCAGCACTTGGGTGGCGTCTTCTCCGGGGACGGCGGCCTCAGCCGGCAGCACAATAATCCCGGTGTGGTCTTCGCCGAGTTTGAGCTCGGCAGCCGAGCAGATCATGCCCTCGGAGATCCGACCGTAGGCGGTGCGCGCCGCGATCGCGACGTCACCGGGTAGCACCGTGCCGGGCCGGGCCAGCACCACCAGATCCCCGGCGACGAAGTTGGTGGCACCGCAGATCACTCCGCGCGGTGTCGGCTCACCGTCATCAAGGCGGCAGTACCGGATGGGCTTGGCGAAGCCAGACAGCTCCTCGATCTCCAGCACCCGCGCCACCACAAGTGGCCCACTGACCGGGCCGAGCGGGTGCACCGCCTCGACTTCCAGCCCGGCTCGTACGAAGGCATCGGCGATCTGCTCCACGGTAGGGCGCTCACGACCCTCCGGGAACGCGACGTGATCGCGCAGCCAGGACACTGGAACGCGCACGGTCTCAGACCTCCATTCCGAACGCGCAGGTGAACCGGACATCGCCTTCGATCATGTCGCGCATGTCGGCGATGCCGTTACGGAACTGCAAGGTGCGCTCGATGCCCATCCCGAAGGCGAAGCCGGAGTAGACGTCGGCGTCGACCCCGCAGGCGCGCAGCACATTCGGATTGACCATCCCAGCGCCGCCCCACTCAACCCAGCCCGCGCCACCCTTGCGTTCTGGGAACCACACATCGATCTCGGCGGAGGGCTCGGTGAAGGGGAAGAACGAGGGCCGCAAGCGGGTCCGCGAACTCGCCCCGAATATCGCCCGGGCGAAGGCGTCCAGGGTGCCCTTGAGATGGGCCATGGTGATGCCCTGGTCCACCGCGAGGCCCTCAACCTGGTGGAAGACGGGGACGTGGGTGGCGTCCGGCGCGTCGCTGCGGAACGTGCGCCCCGGGCACACCACGTACACCGGCAGCTCCCGCTCCAGCAGGGCCCGTACCTGCACCGGGGAGGTGTGTGTACGCAGCACCAGGCCCGATCCCTCGGGCGCGGCGTAGAAGCTGTCCTGCATGGTGCGCGCCGGGTGGTCTTTGGGGAAGTTGAGCGCGTCGAAGTTGAACCACTCGGCCTCCAGTTCCGGGCCTTCGACGACTTCGTATCCCATGGCGAGGAACACGTCCGCGATGCGCTCGCCGAGCGTGGTGATCGGGTGCCGGGCGCCGAGGGGAACGCGATCCCACGGCAAGGTGACGTCGAGGGCCTCCTTTCGCAGGGTCGTGGAGTCCCGCTCTAGGAGCAGCGCGGCACGGCGCTGGTCGAAGGCTGCCTGCACCGCCGTGTGACTGGCGTTGAGCCGCTTACCGGCCTCAGCGCGGGCTTGGGGTGGCAGTGCGCCGATCTCGCGTCGGGCGCTCAGCAGCGGGGACCGGTCACCGAGGTGGACGGGTTTGACCGCGGCCAGCTCCTCCAGGTCAGTGGCCTCAGCGAAGGCCCACTTAGCGTCCTCGACGGCTTGCGCCAGCGCTTCCGGCGTCAGCACGGCGACCTGCTTAGGGTCGTAGGGGTCGTTGGATCCAGACATCGAAGGTGCGAACTCCTGGGCTTGGCGCAGAGCGCGACGTCGGGGTGCCTGCCGTGCCGGTATGCGGTCAATTCTGGCCAGATCGTAGGTGATTGGTCCGACAAGAACGCGGCCGACGGTGCGCGCGCGCGCTGGCATACAGGCACACCGCCGCCGCGGCGGCCAGGTTGAGGCTCTCCGCGCGACCGTGCAGCGGGACGGCGACGGCGTGGTCAGCAAGGGCGAGCAGCTCGCGCTCCAGCCCGTGCGCCTCGTTGCCGAACAGCCACGCGGTCGGCGCCGCCAGAGTTCCGGCGTCGACCACGTCATCGAGGTCCCGGCCGGTACCGGCGTCGGCCGCCAGGATCTGCAGCCCGGCCTGCCGGCACGCCGCGATGGCCCGCTGCGGATCGGGCTCCACCCCGAGGGCGAGGTGGAACAGGCTGCCGGTGGACGCCCGCACGCATTTGCCGTTGTGCGGGTCCACGGTGTCGCCTGCGAAGAGCACGGCCCCGGCCCCGGCCGCATCAGCCACCCGGATGACCGCGCCGGCATTGCCGGGATCGGCGACGCCGGCCAGCACCGCGACCAGCCGGGTGCCGCCTGTCGCGTCCACCGCAGGCCGTCCGAGGGTGGCGCAGACCGCCACGATGCCTTGCGGAGTAGCCGTTTCAGACAACCCAGCCCCGGCCCGCTCGGTGATCAGGGATACTCGAACGCCGGGCGGGCTGAGCAGCTCAGGATGCCGGGTAGCGGCCCGCTCGGTGACGAACAGCTCCAGCACCGATCCGCAGCTGAGGGCCTCGCGCACGGCTTGAGCGCCCTCGACGAGAAACCGCCCGGCATGCTCCCGGTCCCGCCGTCGAAGCAGCCCTCGGGCAGCCACCACCCGGGAACTCCGCTCGGTATAGGGAGCCCCCGGGTTTGCGGTATGGCCGGCAGCTGCACTCAGGCGGCATCGTCCTCCTGCGACATCGGGACGCCCGCCCCCCGGCTAGCTGGCAAGTTGGCTTTGGCGATCTCGACCAGCGCGGTGAACGCGGGGGGGTCAGCGACGGCGAGCTCGGCGAGATTTTTGCGGTCTACCTCGATCTCGGCGATGCGCAGGCCCTGAATGAGCCGGTTGTAAGTCATCCCATTCTGCCGCGCGGCGGCGTTGATCCGAGTGATCCAGAGCTGTCGGAAGTCTCCCTTGCGGGCCCGCCGATCACGGTAGGCGTACTGCATCGAGTGGAGAATCTGTTCCTTGGCCTTGCGGTAGAGCCGGGAGCGCTGGCCGCGGTAGCCGCTGGCGGCCTCCAGAGTCGTGCGACGTTTCTTGTGGGCGTTGACCGCTCGCTTGACACGTGCCACTGGTTCGTCCTGTCGGTCTCGGGGGCGAGTAGTCGCCCAGGGTCAGAAACAGGGTCGGGATACGCGCGGTCTAGCGACCGAGCAACCTGCGGACCCGTTTTTTGTCCTGCGGAGCCACTTCGACCACTCCATCCAGTCGGCGAGTGATCCTGGAAGACTTCTTCTCCAGCATGTGGCGCCGGCCGGCGCGCTGGCGCAGCAATGTGCCGGTAGCGGAGAGCTTCACCCGCTTCGCGATACCCCGATGGGTCTTGTTCTTCGGCATGTCCGTCCTCGTCGTGCCGCCTGAGTGGGGCGGCGGTGAATGCGGTGGCCCGTCCGAGCCACCGCACTATCTCCTGTGGCCCGCAGGGCCAGCCCGGATGTCGGCTGTGGCCCACGGGCCACCCTGGATGTCGCCGTGGCCCGCCCTCAGGGCCACCACATGTCACTGCGGCCGGTAGGGCCGCCACCCGGATACGACTACACAGGCCGTTACTCCGCTGGTTGCTCCGTCGGTTCGACCGCGCTCCGATCGGTCTTGTGCCCCCGTGGCTTATTGCGGTGCGGAGCCAGCACCATCGTCATGTTCCGGCCGTCCTGCTTGGCGGAGGTCTCCACAAAGCCAAGTTCGGCGACGTCGTCAGACAGCCGCTGCAGCAACCGGAAACCCAACTCCGGCCGGGACTGCTCACGACCCCGGAACATAATGGTGACCTTCACTTTGTGCCCCGCGTCGAGGAACCGCACAACATGACGCTTTTTCGTCTCGTAGTCGTGGTCATCGATCTTGGGGCGAAGTTTTTGCTCCTTGATAACCGTCATCTGCTGGTTACGGCGGGACTCACGGGCCTTCTGCGCGGTCTCGTACTTGAACTTGCCGAAGTCCATGAGCTTGCAGACCGGTGGCCGGGCCTGCGCCGCCACCTCGACCAGGTCAAGGTCGGCTTCCTGAGCTAGTCGCAGCGCGTCCTCGATGCGGACGATACCAACCTGCTCCCCATTGGGACCAACTAACCTGACCTCGGGAACGCGGATGCGCTCGTTGATGCGTGTCTCGACGGTGATGTGGCCTCCTCGGTCGTCCTAACCCACGGCGCGACCGAGCATGCGGGCACCCTGCCCGGACGCAACGCGGCCCCGAACGCCTCCTGGCGTGCGGGGCCCGTAGATCCGACCGGTCGACGCCATGTGTCTCGTCAACACACCACGTCAACGCCGGAATCCGGCTAGGGATTCCGGGACCGGACCCGGCCGCCTCGCGGCAGACCGGGTGGGAGCGGGCTCCACTTGCCGCCTCCACCGGAGCGGAAGCTGGTCGTAGAGACATGCTAGCAGGTCATGCCCTCCAGTGGTGCCCGAGCGCCACGGCGCGGGTTGGCATTCACCCGGGTAAGGGCGTTCATGCGTCGTCACCGTGCCCGGCCACCCGGTAGCGCACGAACACGATGTCACCGATCTGACGCACCTCTTTAATGACCATCCGGTGCTGCGCATCTTGCGGAAATACACCAGGATTGACGAAACGCGGCGCCGCACGCTGGCCGACGAAGAACGGCGCGATGGCAAGGTGCAGCTCATCGGCCAGGCCCTGCGTCAGGAACTGGGTATGGATAGTGCCACCGCCTTCGACCATGAGCCGCCGAACTCCCCGGTCAGCAAGGTTGTGCAGCATCGCGACGAAGTTCACGGTTTTGTCGCCTGCACCGACAACCGTTGCCCGGTCACCAACGCTGGCCTGCACGCGCTCGACGGCGACACCAGGGCTGTATACCAACTTTTCACCACCACTGTTGAAGAACCTCAAGTCAGGATCGAATATGGTACCGGTGATCGTCACCTTAACCGGATACGGTGACAATCCGCGCGCTTCGCGAGCCTGCCGCCTGGCATCGGACTTCACGATCAGACACGGATTGTCACGGCGAACGGTGTTGGCGCCGATGAGGATCGCATCACAGGACGCACGAAGTTCGTCCACGCGGTCGAAATCGGCTTCGTTGGACAACAGCAACCGCTCGTCGCTCACGTCGTCTATCAACCCATCGAGCGACATCACACAGCTCAGAATCACATAGGGACGGACAATCATCTCGACTACTTTCACTAGATCAACGCAATCCTATCATCATGTCGCTATCCCGCGCACCGCCGTCATCACGACCACGACCCGCGGAATTCATATCCGGGCTTTGCCAGCCGCACGGTGTGGGAGAGATCGACTACCTGATACTGCGCCCAGCGTTCGCATTAAACGGGGCACACATCGACATCGACAACGACGTACGGGTCGCGTTCCGTGCCCACGCTTGCCCCAACTCCCGTGCTCGCAGGCTGCTGACCGAGACTGGCGTCGACGTGGTTATCCCCAGACGCGTCGCTGGCCGATGTGAAGCCGCTTTCCACTAACGACCTTGGCTGCCTGGCCGCCGGCTGGTTCAGCGAGGTGACGCCCAGTGGTGACCTTCTGCCTTGCTCGGACCTGTACGGCGATTCCCAGCACTTCAGTGCGTAGGCCTCGTCGGGTCAACGTCCACTCCGGACATCCGCACCACCGGATCAATCCCGACGCTGCGGAGCACGGCGAGCCCACTGGGGGAGTCCGACGCAAGAACCAGACGCACGGTGACGCACTGTACGGACAGAGCGCTTACTGGGCACAAAATGGGTTGCGCACCGTCAACTGGCTGAACCGGCGACCATGGTGCAGATCCTCGGTGACTAGTTCGGTGGCGCCGGCACGCAGGGCTGCCTCGATAATCAGCGCATCCCAAAAGTTGATCGAATGCTGTTCGGACAGCCGGCTAGCGGAGATGATAAGCAGCGGATCAGTGTCGACGCGGCACCACTCGCTGTAGTCGCCCACCACCTGGCGCGCCTGCGTCGGCGTCAGCGGCGGTCGGAACTTGCGCGTCGCTGCGCTGTAGAACTCTTGCAGTACTTGAGTACTCAAGATACCGAGTCCTGATGTCCACAGCTGCGCGAGCAGGTTCTCGGCAGCCCGATGCTTGGCTTCGTCGTGGATATCGTGCGAGTAGATCAGGATGTTGGTATCAACGAATGTGGTCCGGAGCTGCACGGAAGTGCTCACGCGCCATACCGGTCGAGCCGTTGTCCGTATAGCTCTTCCCGAGTCCAGTGGCGACCACCGTGGTCGGTCGCTGCGGACATCATCTCCAGCGCCGATTCTCGTGCTGTGACGTACCGGTCCCGTGCCTCGATCAACTCGGTGATCTGCTGAGTCACCAGGCCACTGAGCGACGTGCCGCGCTCAGCGGCGATCACCTTCGCCCGCCTGATGAGGTCAGCGTCGAGCTGGATCGTCAGGTTTCGCTTCATGCCCACAGTTTATCACGTGCAGCACGTGGATTACTGTGGTGTGGGGGTTGGCCATACAGGTCAGAGTCCAGCGCGTTCAGCTGCCCCACCATCGGAACCTGTCGCCTCCGCTGCTCGTTCGCCGCGCTGGGCCAGCGCACACCCCGATCCCGTATTGACGGCTGCGTCCACCTGAGGTGAGTGCGCCCAGGTCACTGGCCCGCAGGTGACCCAGGGCAGAAGACAGCGGCAGGGCGTCGGTGGTCCAGCTGCACTGCCGGCGGTCACGTCGGGTTTGCCTACCAGGTAGCTGTCGTCCGACTCACCGGATCGGGGTATTTATCTACCTTCGGGTGGTCCACAGGCACACCGTGACTATCCACATTCCTGACTTGGGCATACGTCGCCGCGAGCGAAAGCTGTCCACAGCTTGTAACGCGAATTTTCGGGTTTATCCCCAGGCTGCGGCTTGTTGTGCACGTAGCGCTCCCCAGGGCATGCACGACTAGAGTACGCCGTCGTTTCTTACCTGCTCTGCCCTAAGAGTACTTCGTTCTTTCGGAGGCTGTCGCGTGATCCCTTTGAAGCATGCTACGCCGCTCGACGATATTCAGCGTTACGTCGCGGAGATGGAAGAGGAGCGCGGCTTCAGCCACCGTGACGTCGTGCAGCAGTGTCTCTTGCTGGGTGAAGAAGTCGGCGAATTATTCAAGGCGGTCCGCAAGCATGAAAAGATGCGTATCGGGACGACTTCCGTAACCGGTACCGTTGACGAAGAACTCGCCGACGTGTTGATCTATCTATGTGCGATCGCAAATCGACTAGGAATTAGCATTGATGACGCTCTCAGAAAAAAGGAAGCATTGAATGAGACCCGAACCTGGAAGTAATAACGAGGCCGTCAGGCCAGTCGGCCGTTCTGTAGCTGAATGGTCAGCCGCGCTGTTCTACGTCTATGTCCAGCGAAGACGGAGCGTCTCGGAGAGTACGTTCGCCTGACGTCTCGTCTCTTTGCGCAGTCCAGCCGAGCCATAGCTGCGAATAATCGAGTATGTAACGGCCATCCTACTTGCGTCCCACGCCCATGAGCCCACGATCTGTCCGTCATATACGATTGTCGGCAGTACTTCGCCAATCTGGTTGAACGCGCATCTCGGTAACAACTTTCCTAAATACCGACCACGACTTTCGAAATACGCTTTTAATGCTACGTCTTCATGCGCTAAGAAGTTCAGTGCAGGTTCCTGGAGTCGTGACCACGTATCACGAAATCTCTCATAAAGATCATTGTACATGTATAGCGGCGACTGACACCATGGTGCCCGAAGCGCTATAAAGCGGCGCGGAGATTTATTCATTGCCGTGATGATTGCTAAGCGAGACAATCCTGACCACCACATGGCATCTCGCAGTGACGCGGGTCCGTAGCGGTCGAAATACTCGTGAATTAGGTCACCAGTCGCCTGGTCTCTTTCTATTGACATGTCGAGGCCGGGGTACAACTTTGCGGTCAGTCCGAACGTGCGGTTCTCTCGGTTCCAGTGTGTTGCCTTGTTCCGGTAGGTCAACACGCCTTGCTCCCAGGCCAGCTTAAGTGCAAGCCGACTGGTACCGTGCCGCGCCAATTCGCCGAGCGAAGATGACGAAGGAGTGGCTGTCAGCACAACAGGCACACCAGCCACAGCAAGACGATCCCGGACCAGTCCACTGACTGTGGTTTTACCGACACCGCTAGGCCCGTCGAACGTAACCAGCAACCCGCCACCAGGCGCCATCGCCTCCGCCTCCCCTCCTTGCCACGCGATTCGAGGTTAGCGAATGTTTCGCGTTGAGCGTGGTCGGCGCGCTACTGTGCGCCCGGCGTTCCGTCGGGGGTCATTCCTGGTTTCGCCGTGGGTAGGGTTTGGCCGTCCCACGCTGGTGGATGGGCGAGAGTACGGGACGGCTGGGCTCTGCGCTCGCTGAGTGGCGGGTCAGCACAGCCGGGGTCAGGGAGCGGCTGGCAGTCGCGATCTCTTTGCCGGAGGTAATTCGGTAGCGGGTCTTGTGTTACCTTCTGCCGGTGGAGTGGACTGCCGCGACGATCCGTCGCTTCCGGGATGTGGGACTGTCCCTGCCGCGGGAGAAGTTTGCCAAAGAGTTGGGGTTCACGAAGCGGACGATCGGCAACGCTGAGCGCGGCGCCTGCAAGCCGGGCCTGGCGCTGCGCCGTGCGCTGGATCAGGCGTTCGAGAAGGCCTCTGACCTGCAGCGTAACCGCTTCCTCGCAGCGCAGAACAAAGCTAACGAGGAACGTAAGACCCCGTCCGCGACGACATCACCTGGTCTGCCATTGGCTGAAGTGCTCGGCGCCGCGCTGGTCGGCGGGGAAGGGCACGAGACCGTGGAGCTCGCCCGGCGGATAGCTGTCTCAGACGCGGGCACCTCGCCAGGGAACGATGGCACAAGTTTGTCGCATCCGCTCACCGAGCTGGCCAGCCTCCTGCTGGCTCACGGAGCAGCGGCCTCAGCCGCAACCACCGACCTAACCCCAGAGCAGGAAGCCCGTGTTCACCAACTCGCTGATTATCTCCGTACCTGGGCAGCTAACGTGAACCGCCGCGAGCTGATACGCCTGCTGCCGGTCGGCACCGGCGGATACCCGTTCGCGGCGCGGACGGTGCCCGAGGCAACACCCGGTCTTGACATCGATCCCGTCGAGCACTTCCAGCACATGAGGAAGGTGCTCATGCACAATGACCGTGTTTTCGGAGCGAATAGCACAATCTTATCGGTTCATGAACAGATTAACAATTTGCAGCAGCTACGACAGAATTATCGAGAGACTGACCAGCAGAAGCTGCTGTACCTTCAAGCTCAGTTCGCTGACCTCTGCGGGTGGCTCTATCAGGACTCTGGCGACTATTGCCCAGCGATCTATTGGTGTGGCCGTGCACTGGAATGGTCGCACATGTGTGACGATCACGACGCGATCGCGTTCATTTTAGCTCGCAAGAGTCACCTGGCTGCGGACATGGGCGACCCAGCAGAAGCACTCGATGCTGCCGAGGCCGCCTTGGACGCGGCGCCCCACAAGGTCGGCCGGATAGCTGCCGTAGCCATGACTTTTGCTGGGCAGGCTCATGCGCTGAGAGGGGAGAAAACGGATTGCGAGCGCTCCTATGCCATGGCTCATGACCTGACCGAACGGCTTGAAACGGACCCAGCTTCTCCGTGGGCTCTCTTTTTGGATCCTTCGTACATTGAGGTGTATCGCGCTCGCAGCTTGACTTTTCTTGGTGAGTATGGCGCGGCGGTTGAGTCGTTTCAGCGGGCCATCTCCAGCCTGCCTCGCGGCTACCGCCGGGATCGCGGTGTCTATCTGGCACGGGAAGCGGGCGCTCACCTCGGCCAGGGCGATGTGGAACAGGCTTGCGCAGTCGGTTTGCAGGCGCTGGCCATTGGTGCCGAGACGAGATCCGCCCGCATCATCGGAGAGCTGAAGCACCTGAACGCCTCGTTGGGGCAATTTCCATCAAACTCCAGTGCGGCTGATTTCCGTGACGCCATGAACACGACGTTCTCGCCGTGGAGACTTACGGATCATAACGGTTGAGAAACAGAGGGTGAGATGACTCAGCCGACTGCTGAGGATTACGAGTGGATGCGGCTGGCCCTAGAACTGGCTTACCTGTGCCCGCCGAGCTTTGGCGCCTTCTCTGTCGGGGCTGTCATCGTTGACCAGAACGGGGCGGAGATCAGCAGGGGGTACTCCCGGGAAACGGACAGTCACGTGCACGCTGAAGAATCAGCGCTGGCGAAACTGGCACCTGAGGACCCCCGCTTGAAGACAGCGACGATCTACAGCACGCTGGAACCCTGCTCACAGCGAAAGTCACGACCGCGCACCTGCACCCAACTCATTCTCGCGGCCGGAATTCCTCGGGTTGTCCTGGCCTGGCGGGAACCCGGTCCCTTTGTCGCAGACAGCCAAGGCTACGAACTGCTCACCGCCGCCGGCGTGACGGTGGTGGAAATTCCCGAGCTAGCGCAGCAGGCGCAAGCACCCAACACCCATCTCTCACCCGGAGTGGGGTAGCGCCGAGGCGCGCCAGGCACCGGGGCCGGGATGCAGCGGAGCGCGCAGCCGGTATACCGGGTCGGCCCAGGCGGCCCGACGTGGCACGAGCGGCTCAGCAGCGGCAGCGTTCGTCAGCGCGACGAGCACCGCGATCAGCGCGGCGAGCTCCGCATCCGAGGGCTCGCCCCGGATGTGGATAACCCGTGAGTGGCAACCCAAGTCATAGCTCGCATCGCCACTCACAGGGGAATGTTCCCATGCTTCTTCGCGGGTAGGGTCTGGCGCTTGGTCTGGAGCATCCGCAGGGCGCGGGCCACGGAGGGACGGGTGTGGCAGGGCGGGATCACTGAGTCGATGTAGCCCCGGTCGGCCGCGACGTAGGGGTTGAGCAGGGTGTCCTCGTACTCCTGCTGCCGGCGGGCTCGCAGCGCCTCCACCTCCTCAGCTGCCGCGGCGGCCAGTTCCTTGCGGTACAGGATGTTCGACGCGCCGGAAGCGCCCATCACGGCGATCTGCGCTGAGGGCCAGGCCAGGTTGATGTCCGCACCGAGGTGCTTGGACCCCATCACGTCGTAGGCACCTCCGTAGGCCTTGCGAGTGATCACCGTGATCTTGGGCACGGTGGCCTCGGCGTAGGCGTAGATCAGTTTGGCGCCGCGGCGGATGATGCCGTTCCATTCCTGGTCGGTGCCGGGCAGGAAGCCCGGAACGTCGACCAGGGTCAGAACCGGAATGTTGAACGCGTCGCAGGTCCGCACGAACCGCGCGGCCTTCTCCGAGGCGTTGATGTCGAGTGTGCCCGCGAAGTTCAGCGGCTGGTTGCCGACGATCCCGACCGGATGGCCCTCGATCCGCGCGAAGCCCACGATGATGTTCGGCGCGAATAGCGCATGCACTTCCAGGAACTCGCCGTCGTCGACCAGA
>JAFAPC010000127.1 GCA_019247305.1 Pseudonocardiales bacterium | reverse complement strand
TGAAGTGATATTCGACGATGCGTGCCAGTCGCCAGAACTGAAGCTGGAGAAATGTGAAAGAACTAGGGATTGAGATGTTTTTTGACGACCGTGAAGATGTATGTCGGTTGCTTAATCGGCATGGCATTCTTGCAATGCGAGTCATGCGCGAAGACGGGGACGTCCACGACCTGGAGGCCGAGCGTGTTTAGCGCCGCACCTACTCAGTGCACGGCTTTGGTAGGCACCGCTTCTAGCTGTGCACCGTCGCGTTAACCTGGGAGTACCCCAGCTGCTCGGACGCACAACTGTAACGGTTGCCGCATTGCTCGCCTTACACGTTGGTCTTGCAAGGCTGCTGAAACGATTTCGTTGACCCATACCCAGTTCAACGTGTCCATTCAGGGGTGTGATGTCAGGCTGTTGAGGCTGTGGGCAGCCAGGGGTTGCCGGTGAGGGCGGCGTGGATGGCGTCGATGGGGCGGATGCCGTGGCCGCGGGTGCTGACGAGGTAGGAACGGCCGCGGCAGTAGTTGGCGAGTGTGGTCAGCGTGTGCCAGTAGCCGGAGACGGCCTGATGTCGTTTGGGGCCTTTGAGGGCCTGCTCGGAGCTGTTGTTTGTCCAGGGCACGGCGAGGTTTCGGGTAAAGGTGAAGACCTGGTCGGCCTTGTCGGCCAGGCGTTTGGCCAGGGTGTATCCGGGGTGGTTGCCCTTGGCCCAGGTGCGGTGCCGGTTGGTGGTGATGCCCCAGGCGACGGCGTGGTCGTAGCGCCTGCGCAGACCGGCGAGGAGGTCGGGGTCGAGTTGGTCGCGGTTGTTGGTGGTGGCCTCGGTGACCGCGGCGGCGGCCTCGCGCAGCACGGTGATGACCTCACTGGCCCAGTTTTGCTGGGCGGAGTGCAGCTCCAGCACACCCTTGCAGTGGCGGATGAGGTGTGCTGCGCATTGCTGGACGCCGGCGAGCTGGGCGTCGAACTGGTGGTAGCCGGCGTAGTCGTCGCGGACCAGGTAACCGGCGTAGCCTTCCAGGACACCCAGGCCCGCGAGGGCGGTCTTGGACCGGGAGCCAATCGGGGCGTAGTAGACCAGCCGTGCATCGGGGGTGCGCACGGTGACCGCGTGCGGTGACCCAGCCGCTGGTTGGCCGTGAGCGTCGGTGCTGTTGCTGATGACGTTGGTCGGCGTCTCGTCGGTGCAGAGCACCTCCTCAGCACGCAGCGCGGTTTTCATGGCGTCATCGAACCCGGCCGCGGTCAGGCGCTGAGCGAGGCGTTGCAGCGCCCGGGCCACGAACCCCGTCGACACCGGCACCCTGAACAGGGCCTGTATTAGCATCGCGGTTCGTTCCAGGGGCACATTGCCTTCGCTGGCCAGCAGGATCGCTGCGGCGTTGAGACTCGGCCCGTACACGACGGTGCCCACCGACCCAAACGGCGGCACCGCGGTGGTGATCTTGCCGCAGCCGCAGCGCCGCCGCGGCAGCAGGTAGTGCACCTTCTCCAGCGTGACAGCCAGGATGTCCCACACCTGCGCCCAGCTCATCCCCGCATCCGCAGCATCGGCCAGATCCCCGCCACACCCACCACAGGCCCCCGGCGGCGGCAGTGTCTCGGTCCGATCCGGCGCCATGCTCGGTGCCAGCCCCGAACCCTGATGCCCCGGCTGCCCACCGGGCTGGCGATCGGCCGATCTGTCCCGCGACGACCGATCCACCCGCCGCCTGGCCTTGGCCTCGATCGAGTCCTTCGACGGCGGTGTCGAGGAATTCGTCGAGTTCATCCCCAGCCGCCGCCGCAACTCGGCGTTTTCCGCCTCCAGCGTCTCCACCCGAGCGGCCAACCTCGCCACCAGCGCGACAAGCTGTTGATACGACTGCGGCGGCTCGGACGCGGACACGACCCAGATGATCGACGATCAACGACCCAGCAACGAGCTCGACACGCCGTCACCTATCACCAGGCGATCAAAATTAACTACTTGTCAACGACCCAGCTCAACGCGACCCCTGAATGGACACCTTTCACCGGCCGCAATCAGGCGCTGGGCGTAGTTGTGTTGTTCATCTGCACTGGCGCTGTCGTCCATGATGCGCATGGCAAGCGGTGCCATTTCTCGGTTAAGCCGGGCCAGCTCGGCGAGCAGCTCGCGGTCCGCCCGGATCACGGCGCTTGGTCCTGGTCGTCAGATGTTATGCGTTCGAGGGCTGCTGCCAGCTCCCGCTTG
>JAFAPC010000059.1 GCA_019247305.1 Pseudonocardiales bacterium | reverse complement strand
ACACCGTGGCTGATGATCTCCGCCGGGAAGCGAAACCCCTTGTAGGACGGCGCACCGATGGTCACCAGCCCCAGCCCCTCCCACCTCACTGCGAGCAACCCGGCGATCCTCCCAGCCACCAGGCAGACGACCAAGTTGACAGTGCCGCCCGCAGTGGCCGCGGGGATCGCCGCGATGATCGGGCTGCCGGTGGCGGTGGGCGGCGTCGTCCTGCTGGCGATCGGCGGCGGTGTGATCGCGGGTGGTGGCTGCGGCGGAGACGGCGGAGCGGGTGGGGGATCCCAGCAGCTCGGTGACCGAGTGTGGTCGGCCGAGCAGATGACCAACAGTCAGACGATCACCCAGGTGACGCAGTCCCGGCGGCTGCCGCGGCGGGCTGCGGTGCTTGCGGTGGCCACGGCGATCGTGGAGTCGGACCTGGTGAACGTGCGCTACGGGGACCGGGATTCGCTGGGCTTGTTCCAGCAGCGCCCGAGCCAAGGCTGGGGCGGCCCAGTGGACATCCTGAACCCGGCCGTGGCGACCGGGAAGTTCTTGGACCGTCTGGTGGCCATCCCAGGCTGGTCCTTCCTGCTCCCCGGTGTCGCTGAGCAGCTGGTGCAGCGCTCCGCGCGGCCGGAGCGCTACGCCCCGCAGGAGGTGTCGGCCGCGGAGCTGGTTGGCACATTCTGGACCGGCCCCGACAACCCCTTCCTCCCGCCGACTGGTCATCTGTCCACCGACCAGCGGGCGACACTGGCCGCGTTCACTGCCTCGACCGGGTGCGGTGATCAGGGTGGCTCGACGATCCGGCTGGATTCCCAGCGGCTGCTACCCGGCTTCGCGCTGCCGGCCGATCCGCGGCAGCGGGCTGCGGTGTCCTACGCCCTGGCCCAGGTGGGCAAACCGTACGTGTGGGGCGCCAAGGGACCGGAGGCGTTCGACTGCTCGGGGCTGGTGCAAGCGGCGTGGGCCGCCGCCGGGGTGGCCATTTCAGCCGGCACCACCAGCCAGGTCCACGACGGCACCCCCGTCGCCAGCCTGCGCCAGGTGCAGCCCGGTGACCTGCTGTTCACCCCAGGCCGAGGCACGGCTCGCTATCCCGGACACGTTGGCCTCTACGCCGGCGCCGGGATCGTCGTCAACGCCTACGACGAGCACCACGGCGTGATCCTCGAATCGCTGAGCGCGTGGGCACCGCACCTGGTCGCGATCCGGCACATCGCCGGTCCCATCACACCACCCAGGAGCCCGCAACCATGACCAGCCGTGACCTTTCCCCCGCCGCAGGCCGGGACCTCGCCCTCATGGGGCTGGTGATTGCGGCGCTGGCCAGCCTGATGGCCCTGGGCGCGGCCCTGGTCCTCAGCGCCGCGATCACCACCGCCCTGCTCGGCGGACCCTGGCGACTTCCCGGCCCCCACCTCTGGGTGCCTGCGGTGCTCACCGTGCTCGGGCGCCCCGCACACCCTGGGGTGGGCCTCGGCCAGCCGTGGGCGGCGGCGGTGGCCGGGCACACCGGCCTGTACTGGGCGATCACCGTGTCGGTCGTGGCGCTGGGCGCTGTGATGCTCACCGCGCTCGGCGTGCCGGCCTGGCGCCGGTTCGGCCCGACCTCAGCCGGGCACGCCTCCCGGGCTGAGATCCGCCGGGAGCTGTCGATGAGTGCGGCCCGGGCCACCGCGGCGTGGACCCGGCCTGGCCTGTCTCCGGCCCAGCGGGGTCAGGCCAGGCTGGAGGAGATCGCCGCCCCGTTGCACCTCAGCCCGAGCGGCCAGCCCATGTGCACACCTCTGGAGAACCCCACTGGCACGCTCGCGCCCACCCAGTCCGGGAAGTCGCGGCGCGACTTGGTGCACAAGACGATCGGAGCACCCGGCGCGCTGCTGTGCAGCACCACCAAGCCTGATCTGCTGGAGTTCTCCGCGCTGTCCCGGACCCGCCGCCCCCTGGCCGGGCCGGTGCTGGTCTACGACGCCACCGGCGCGGTGAGCTGGCCAGCGAAGCTGCGCTGGTCACCGATCGCCGGGTGTGCGGACTCGGACGTCGCCCGCCGCCGGGCGCACACCATGGTCGAGGCCGCCTCCGTCGAGCTGGCCCACGTGGGCGGCAACGACAAGGTGTTCCGGGACCGCGCCAAGACTGTCCTGCAGGCCTACCTGCTGGCCGCCGCCATCCACGGCCACGACGTCGGTGCCCTGGTGCGCTGGGCGGTGTCCAAACCACCCGACCAGGAACCGATCACGTTGCTCCACCACGGGGGCTACCCGGAGCTGGCCCGCAACCTCCGCGCGGAGATCGGGATGGTCGCGGAGACCTCCGATGCGGTGTGGATGAGCGTGCGGCGGGTCATCGAGCCGCTGATGGACCCGCGGCTGCGGCAGCTGTGCACTCCCCGGCCGGGCGAGGACTTCGACGCCCGGGCCTTCATCGCCCAGCAGGGTTCGCTGTACCTCATCGCCGGGCAGCATCAGGCCGCGCAAGCCGCGCCGCTGCTCACCGCGCTGGTCGAGCACTGGCTGAGCACCGCCCAAGACATGGCCCTGACCTACCCCCACCGGCGCCTGGACCCACCGGTCACCACCGTTTTGGATGAGCTGACCAACGCCACCCCGGTGCCCCAGCTGCCCGACATCGTCTCCGACTCCGCCGGGCGCGGGGTCCTCATCCACTGGGCCGCCCAATCCCTGGCCAAACTCGAGGACGTCTACACCCCAGCCCGCGCCCGCCAACTGCTGGACAACACCACCACGCTGAGCGTGTGGGGCGGGTTGAAAGACCAACGCACCCTGGAATGGGTCTCCCTGCTCGCCGGCCACCACGACCGGCTGCGCTACCAGCACCACGCCACCGGGATCCTTACCCCGGGTCGCACCGCGGTCGGTACCGAGACCGTGCCGACCTACCGACCCGGGGCCGTCCGGGGCATACAGCGCGGGCGGGTGCTGGTCATCCACCGCACCCTGCCCCCCATCCTCGCCCGCACCGTCGATGTCACCCAACGCCCCGACTGGGTCACCATCCGCGCAGACATCGACGCTGTCCGCACTGGATCAGTCCCGGTCACCCCGGCCGGCTATGCACTCACCGCACCCCACCCCCTCGCCATACCTCAGCAGGTGACCCGCTGGTGACCGCGGATGCCCACGACAGCGACGTCGAGCGCCAGATCACCACGCTGACCGAGATCGTCGACGCACTGGCCACCGCGGTCGCCCAGCTCAGCGACCGCCTCACCCGCCTGGAGAAAGCCACCAGGTCGCGGGGCCAGGACGACACCGCCGAGGGTCACGAACCGGCCGCCTGGGTGTGGTTCACCCCACCGGTGGCCGAGGACGACCCCGAGGCCACCGACCCGCGGATCACCCTGGACACCTTCGTCACTTGGTACAACATCACCTACGTTGGCGTCGAGGGCAGCCGCGCGAAACCCATCCCGCACTGCTGGCGGCAACACCCTGGTCTGGCGATGGAGATCGCCACCCTCGCCTACAGCTGGCGCGCAGCCAACCTCGGGGCTTCAGCCAACCCGCGCGAGGCGCAGTACTGGCACCACCAATGGCGACCCGGCTTCACCGACCGCCTGACCCGCGAGTGGGTCCACTCCGACTGCCTCGACGGCGAGCACCGCGCCACCGGTGTGACCGAACACCCAGACCGGTTCACCCTCGCCGAGCAGTCTCACGACGTTGTGTCCTAAATTTCTGGATTGGAGCATGGTCATGATTGTCAGTCTGCTTATCGCGCAGTCCGAGTCCGAGAGTACGGGCCTGGGAATATATTATACTGTCGTTATCATGGCGATATTCTTCTACTTTATTCCCACTATCATCGGTGTCATCCGTAAAGTGCCGAACGTTGTATCGATATTCGTGATTGACTTCTTCCTTGGCTGGTCCGTGATTGGCTGGGTCGTTGCCCTCGCCATGGCGGCGCGCACCGCGCCGCCACCCGGTTACCCTCCGGTGTCGGGTTATCCACCGCCAGCTCCACCACCGTGGCCACCGTCAGGGTCTTCTTCAGGAGATCCCTGAATGCTGATCGACAGCCCGCGACGATCAGACCCCACGCATAACGACGCCGTCAACGGAAATGAGGAACTCACGGTGGAGTCGGCAGCACTGCCCGATAAGGCGGGCGAGTTGTCCGAGGGCGCATCTCCGGGGATATCCGGGGCCGACTCGCCTGTGGTGACCCTCGCGGAGGCTCCCGTTGGTGATCAGCAGAGTGGCTGGCTAGCCCGGGGCCCAGAGGCGTTCGACGTTCCCGTGGCGGGGTCCCGGCCCAGGTGGATCCTCGGAGTGTCGGCGCTGGGGATCGTGGCGGGAGGTCTGCTGCTGGTGGCGGCGGTGTACTCCCTGACCGGGGATCCGTCGGGCCGCCCGGGGGGCGAGCAGATCACGGTACCCTCAACGACCGCCCCCCGGGCGCGGCCTGCCCTGCCCGCGGCCCCGATGAGTTCACCGGCCCCGGTAGCCACGCTATCCGAAGCTCCAGTGACCACTCCCGCCGCACCCGTGAGCGCTCCCGAAGCACCCCTGACCTCCGCTGCACCGAACCCCGCCGTGGTCCTACCCAGTCCGTCGAGTCGCCGATCAGCAGGCGGTCCCCCCGAGCGGCCAGCTCCTGCGGTGCCCGCACCGCAGAGCAGCAACTGGTGGGACAACGGCGTGCACGAGAGCACGACCAGCCAACCGCAACCGCCTCCCTCTTCCGCGGAATCCCCGCCCTCTCCGGCGCCAACCTCCGCCCCTGAGGGATGGAGAAGGGTCCCGACCACATGGAAACCACAGCCACCGGAATAGCAAGGCCCTCGGACGGGGCCGGCCACACCTCGAAGACCGTCCCGTCCGAGGCCATTGCCAACCTGTCCCAGCTTCACACCACGCACCTGCCCCCAGAGTGCCGCGGTGGGCCCGCCGCACGGTGATGGTGACGTACCGGGCGGCGCAGTCCCCGAGCCGGGCCCGATGGTGCTCACCGGGTAGCGGGTCGCGGCCACGGTCAGTCCCGGCCCGCCGCAAACCGCACCGGGGTCCCCCGCTGCAGCTCGGCCTCGGTGGCCCTCATCGCCGCCATGCTACCGACATTGAAGTCTCCGAAGGAGTCCCAGATCGAAGGGACTCGGTAAGAGTCCAAGTCGCCCAATCTCCCACGGTTGCTTCCGCTCTCCCGGATCGCCGCCTGGCCAGTCTCCCGGAAGAGGTGAACGTTCAGATACGGTTGACCCGGGTGAGGGGTACCAGCGTTGACACGACAGGGGGCCTCAGGAGGCGCGGATGACCGGAGCTGAGCAGCAGAAAGCATCCTTCGGGGACAAGCTCGCCTACTTGATCGAGACGGTGCACCCGCCGGGTCGGGGTCCCTACAGTTACCGGGAGATCGCCGCAGGGATCGCCGACCATCCCGGGGCCGTGACCGCTGCCCACATCAACCAGCTCGTCAAGGGCAAGCAGCCGCACCCGCGAATCCACCATGTCGAGGCACTCGCGTCCTTCTTCGGTGTGCCAGTGACCTATTTCTTCGACGAGGACACCGCGGCGCAGGTCATGGCGGAATACGAGTTAGTGGCAGCGATGCGGGACAGCCGGATTCGGGAAATCTGCCTCCACGCCCCTCGGCTGGACCAGCAGGGTCTGATAGCGATCACCAATCTGATCAAGAATCTGACAGCTACCAAGGACACGTGAAAACACGGGTGTGATGTCTGCAGGGCGGAGACGGGTTCGCGAGAGCTGTCGGGAGTGTGCGCGTGGTGCGAGGCAGGGTTGCTAAACGGATCGGGGTCTGTGCCGCAGGTGGAGGTGGGGCATGAACCAGGCCGGAGCCCCGGGAAGTCATGCGGCGCGGCTCACCGACCCCTACAGCAAGGGGATTGCGAGCAAGGATCTCCCGACCGAGCGTGAACGGCTGCGTTTACTGGAGCGGGACTCGGATCCCCAAACAATAGAGATCCTCCAAGGACTGCCGATGAATGCGTCGTGGCGGTGCCTGGATCTGGGCGCAGGAGCGGGCTCGATCGCGTACTGGTTGGCCGATCGGTGCCGTGACGGACACGTCGTCGCCGCCGACATCGATGTCCGGTTCCTTGACCATGCGCGGCCCGGCAACCTGGAGGTCCGGCAGTTCGATGTGGGCCGCGACGGGTCTCCGGCGGGTTCCTTCGATCTCATCCATGCCCGGTCCCTGCTGTGTCATGTGCCGACCCGGGACACAGTCCTGGCCCAGGCCGTGAAGTGGTTGGCCCCGGGGGGTTGGCTGGTAGTGGGGGAGCCCTACATGTTCGCGCCAGACACGTCGCCGTATCCGCCGCTGCGACGTTTCTACCGTGCGGTGGATAAGCGGTGGATCGCTCAAGGCTCGGATATGCGATGGGCCCGCCGGCTCCCGGGCCTGATGGCGCAAACAGGCCTGCAACAGTTGAGTGTTGCTACGAGGTCCACCTGCATGGGCCTGGGCGGAGTGCACGATGCGTTCGCGCTCGCCAGCATCCGCCAGATCGGCGACGTCATGGTCAAGGGCGGGGACATCACCCAGGCCGAGCTCGACGAGATGGTCGCCCTGTTCGACGACCCGACGTTTGTCGATGTCCGTTCGGTGTTCATCACCGTGTGGGGACAGAAACCTGTCGCGTGACGATGAGGATGGGTTCGCTGTGGTGAGACAACTGCGATATCGGTGTCGGCGGCTTCTGCGTGACCTGCAGTTGCCGCAGCCGTTCTCTGTCGAGGCCCTGACTGAACGCCTCGCCCTCCAGCGAGACCGACCCCTGCATGTCCGTCCCCTGCCGGGGGATCCCATCCCCGGTGGCCCCTACGGGCTATGGCTGGTCACCGCAGACGAGGACTACATCTTCTACGAGCGGCACACCAGTCCCCTGCACCGGGAACACATCGTGCTCCACGAGATCGGACACATGCTCATGCATCAGTTCGATGGTAGCCAATGCGAACCTTCGAAGGATGAGCGTCTGCGTGCCGACCGGTTGTCGCGTCTGGCGCGGCACCTCGATCCTGATGCGGTGTCCCGGATCCTGGCTCGGGACCACTGCTCGACCGTCGAGGAACGAGAAGCCGAGATGATCGCCAGCCTCATCCTCGAACGGGTGGACCGCAACCGCCCGGCCTCATTCGGCGAAGGCATGGCCGGACGGTTAGGCCAAGCCTTAGGTACCGCCGGGGTCGACCCGTGATCGATCCTGAAGACCTTATGCGGACGACCGTGTTCACCGTGTCGTGCACCGTCGTGATCCTGCGCACGCCCGCCGCGATTCGTTCAGCCCATCAGCGCTGGATCTGGCTCACGGTGACCGCACAATCCGTCGTCACCCTGATCGACCTGCGGCCCGTGACGCGCTTCATCGATGCAGCCACGGGCATCCCCCATGCGGCGGACTTCTCCAAACATCTGGCAGCCCTCGTCTTCGTCGCCGCCCTGCTGGCCTTCATCCTCCACGTGCGCGCCTCCGGAGCGAGTATCCCGGTGTGGAAGCGGTGGATACCGTTCTGCCTGGCCGGAGCTACCGCGCTGATCATGGTCGCGGCCTTTCCCTTCGCGCACCCCACGCGAGATCGTTTCCTGCCGCCACCGGCCACGGGGGATGTCCTGATCATCTACTGGGTGCCGTTCTTGATCTACTATGCGGTGGTCACCGCGCTGGCCGCTCTTTTGTTCTGGGGCCACCTCACACAGGTGCGTGGGGGCCTCCTACGCGCCGGGATGACGATCATGGCCATCGCCACCGGCGTCGGCTTGGTCTATATCGCCTCTCGGTCCCTGATGCTGCTCACCGCATCCCGCACCGTCGTCGGCGTGATGTCCGTGACATCATCGAGTTTCTTTCTCCTCATCGCGGTGGGAGGATCCCTAGTCGCTCTCGAGCCGCTGATCCGACAAGTCTCGGACTGGCGGAACCGACGCCGCCTCCACCCCCTGTGGCGGACCTTGGTGCACACAGCGCCCTACGTGGTCCTGGAACCCTCCGCATCCCCCTGGGGGAAGTTCCTGGCGTTCAAAGACGCGCACCTCCATCTCTACCGGCGAGTCATCGAAATACGCGACGCCATCCTCATCCTGCGCGACTACGTAACGCCGGACACCGTGCAGGACATCAACCAGTTCCTCGAGGAGCACCACGCCAGCTGTGTGGATACCGATCCCCTGGTGACGGCCTGCTGGCTCCAGATCGCACAGCAGCACATGATCCACGGGACGCCACCGCGGCCGCACGCCCTCAACACCACCGAACTCGGGGGCGACAACCTGGACAGCGAAGTCAGATTCCTCCTCACAATCTCCAACGCATGGCATACCCCCCTGGTGCAACAAGCCACGCACAGATTTGCCCTGGTCGAGAACACATAAGCGAGCTGCCCTCCCGGACATTCGGCGGAGTATTTAACGATTTACGTGCTGACCTGAGAGAACACCAGGAGACAATCGGCCCCACAACGCCACCGCCGTGTGTTGGCATGACGCCGCCCGTGCCGTCTCGGCTGTCGAACGATGAGTCAGTCCACCCATACGACGAGCTCGGTCGGGGGTTATGGGGTGTTCGTGAGTCCGGTGAGGTTTGTGAGATAACCCGTGGGTTCCGCCTCGCCAGCGCTCCTCGCGGTCACCACGTTGTCCCAGGTCACCGGCAGCATGGGGGCAACAGCCCGGCCTGATGACGGGTGACAGAAATTCAAAATCTCACAAGGATCCTCATGAACTTTCCCCAGAGCACAGCTGAAACCAAGAAGAAACCCCTGGTCACAAGCGTTCCAGGCGGACTGGAACCTGCGGCGGAACCCACGGGTTATCTAGCGGCAGCAATGCGTCGGGGCTACCCGACTTCACTAGACTATCCTGGAGCTAACGGCTCGCTATTCGCGTCTCGCCCCTAGCCAGCCAAGACCAGCACCTGCGCCCTTTAACGATCACTGACAATTATCATGATTGGATACTGGTCATCTCTCGATTCTCAACGGGCTGGGTCGCTCTCGAGCAGTATCTGGCAACCGGCATCGGCGGCGACGCCAACGACGGGATTTGCGAGCCCGGCTGCGCCGCCAGCGAGAGCGCACCCCGCGGCAGTGGGTGCGTGCTTACGAACACCATTAGCAATGCTGCCGCCTCGACAACCCCCACCATCTCCACCATGAGTGCCGAAGGGGCACCAGGCCGGAAACGGCTGCGATGCACTCTCCATGAGGCTGGTGTGGCTCGGCGATGTCTGCGCCGAGGCCATTCCTGGGAACGCCACTGCTCCAGCCGTCAGCGCACCCGCGAGGCCAGCTGCGACCAGCGCCTTGCGAATGACCAGCCTAGATCGGGCGGGAAGGACAGGAACGTTGGTTCGATTCATCAGGATGGTAGCGAACGTCATGATAGATTCCTTACGCCAAACATCACATTCTTCCTGGTTCAGAATTAAGACCTCCTCCCGGTGGGCCAAGCGCAGAAACACCTCGCCATCTCCGGTTATCCAGGGACTCTACATATAGATTGGCAGATGGTGGGGTCGACGTCAATCGTTGTCCGTACTTAAGTCCCCCCGCGCCGCCTACCGACGAGCGCCACTGGAATACGTAATCGGTAGCGATATCCTACGTGGCATTGCCACACTTAACGGCAATGCCACGTAGGTTAAGTTGATCACGCTGCCCCCTTCGGCACTGTTGCGTTGGTGGATGATCGGTTGGTGCAGGCTGTGCTGATGCGTCGTCGTCACCGTCGAGTGCCTCCGCCGGGGTCCAGCTTCGCTGGGTTCCGCTTCCCCCGTGAGGTCATCGTGCTGGCGGTGCGCTGGTACCTGCGCTACGGGTTGTCCTACCGCGACGTGGAGGAACTGCTGGCCGAACGCGGTATCGAGGTTGACCACGTCACGGTCTATCGCTGGGTACAGCGGTTCACTCCCTTGTTGATCGACGCGGCACGGCCCTGCCGGCATGCCCCGGGCGATCGCTGGTTCGTCGATGAAACCTACGTCAAGGTCGCCGGCCGGTGGCGCTACGTGGCCTCCCGGACTGGCGAGCTCGCCTATTCAACTGTCGCCAGATCTTGTGTGATCACCGGGGGCGTAGCGACTCCAGGTGACCCCGATCTG
>JAFAPC010000056.1 GCA_019247305.1 Pseudonocardiales bacterium | reverse complement strand
ACACCGTGGCTGATGATCTCCGCCGGGAAGCGAAACCCCTTGTAGGACGGCGCACCGATGGTCACCAGCCCCAGCCCCTCCCACCTCACTGCGAGCAACCCGGCGATCCTCCCAGCCACCAGGCAGACGACCAAGTTGACAGTGCCGTTGCTGCCGTGCCGGGGAAACGTCGCAGGTTAGCGGGCCGCCGTAGGGCGGTCGGTTCTTCGCAGGAACGGCTCGCTGAGGTTGCTCGGTGTGTATCGGTCGACCGTGGGGCGGTGGGAAGCAGGGGAGACGACACCGCTGCCCTGGTTCCGACCGAAGCTCGCCAAGGCCTTGAGTGTGTCGATCGATGAGCTGGACGCCATGCTCGCCGAGGGACAGATGGATGACGATGGAGGCTCACCAGGTAGTGCGGAGTCACCGGCGGACGGTCAGCTGGGTGAGGGGGATGCGGCACACGAGCTGCCCGAGGATCCTGCGCCATACGTCACCGCCCTGCGCGCCACGCACAGCGCCGGCGACCGGCCGCTGGGTACGCATACCTCAGTTGCATGGCCGAGCAGGCGGCCCGTCAGGGCCAGCCCGCCGAGGCCGTCACGCTCATCGAGACAGCTCTTGTTGGTACGCGGGGCCAAGAGATCCCGAGCCTGCTGGCCGAACTCTACGGTCGGCAAGCCTATGCGTTCGCGACGCTGGGTGACCTGTCGGGGTGCAACGGCGCTCTCCCAGCTGCGCACGCAGATCGAGCGGCTGACGCCCGGCGCCGGGCCGTCCTGGCTGTACTGGGTGGGCCAGGGGAACATGACAGGCGAGGTCGGAAACGCGCTACGGCAGCTGGGGCACACTGAACAGGCAGCGACAGTGCTTGAGAATAGTATCGCCATGCTCGACGACTCACGTCCCGGTAGCCGCGCCGGCTACCTGATTCACCTAGCCAATACTCTGGTCCGGCCGGGCAAGCAGCGCGGCCTGGAGGCCGCTGCTGATCGCGGTATGGAGGCGATCCAGCTGATCGAGAACCTGGACTCTGCCCGCCTTACCGGTCTGATCCGCATCCTCTCCCACCAGCTGGCGCCGTTCGCCAGGCTCTCTGCAGTAAGAGATTTCTTGGCGCGAGCGCGAGGATTGATGACGGTATAACCACAATGACAAAGAGAACCGCATCGGCTGGGCTACGGAACTATCCTGCAGGGACACGTGCGGCTTTGGTGACGCTCAGTCGAGGTTCATGCTATTACCCAGGATGTGGTGAGCCGGTAGTTAGGTGTGTCGAAGGAGATTACTATGTTAACTATGAGATTGCTCATATAAGGGGAGCTCAAGAGAAGGGCGAACGACACGAACCCAAGATGTCAGAAGCTGAACGCAAAGCATTTTCCAACCTCATTTTATTGTGCCTCGTGCATCACAAGCGCGTGGATAGGACACACCCGGACGATTATACTCCCGAAATTCTCCACAAGTGGAAGTCTGACCGCGAGGCAGACGGTCAAGACGCTCTCGCTGGACTTATACGCTTGACCGAAGACGGCTTAGAAAAGATCATAGTAGAAGCCTTCCAAACCAAGCAGGACCAGATCATTGAGATACTTAAGCCCCTAGAAGTCCGTGACAAGGAGGCGGCAGATCTCCTGCGCGAGATGATGGGGGAGCTTGAGCTGTTTCGTGAGTCCAGTGTGCTATTTGACCCAGACTCGGCGAGCAAGTTATATCGCGCTTCTTTGTACCTTGCGGAGCTGAATCTTGCGCACACAGCTTCAAAACTCACTACGGCGGTGTCGGGTCTGGAAACTTTGCAGCGTACGGCGGATCACCTTCAACACCTAATTGTCCAGCTGAAGCGCATGGAAGGTCGCTGAGGTCGCCAGCTAGTGGACGGCGTCTACCGGGAACCTTATTCAGAAGTCTTCGGTCCGTGGGCTGGCTCGTGCCTGCCGGCGACGTGAAGCGGTGCTTGATCACCGAAACTGTGGTGTGGCCGTGCATCCCCGCACGGCCACACCACAGTTTCGGTGATCATAAGGCGGGTCCCTGCCTGCGGTGGGGTGCTGGACGCCTGCGGTGCTACCAGAGAGCCGTACCGCCGACGTCGGCCAGCCCAGACTTCTGAATAAGGCCCCGGGTTGGGTCTTTCCTTGTCAGCGATGAGAGGACATCGCCGAATCTTGTCATTGAGGGTATCCTGTCCTCGGGTTCGGGGCGCAGCGCGTGGCGTAGTGCGTTTTCGAATGCGGGCCAGGGCCAGGGTCGTATGGCCGCGAGATCGTAATGGTTTCCATGGGCTATGTCCTTGAGCTTGTCTCGCAGTGGCGCCTGGTCGTGGGTGTAGGCGGTGGGGGGTAGGCCGGTTCACGCGAGGTGGAGGACGGCCGCGAATGCGTAGACCTCGGCGCGTTCATCGATGACGAGGGGCTCCTCATCTAAAGTGGTGAGGATGCGCGCGGCGGTTTCAGGGGCGGTGAAATGCGCCATTCCTCCCCGATAGGTGACGTCTGGGTGAAACGGGTCGGGGCCTTAGGCGAGCGCGAAGTCGATGAGATCGACGGCGGTGGGTCCGAGGAGGATGTGGGCGGGTTGCAGGTCCGCGTGCAGCCATCCCAGGGCGTGCAGCGCAGCCAGCCGGTCTGCGATGTCGATGGCGGCGTGCAGAATGCTGCCGCGCCGGACGGGGGAGTCATCGCCGTGCCGAGCCGGTGTGAACAGCCGGTAGGGGGTGATGCCCGCAAGCCAGCGTAGAGCCAGCCAGGACCCACCGCTGTCTAGGTCGCCAGAGTCGAGGAGATAGCCGGGGGCGAAATCGTGCAGACAGCCGAGGACGGCGGCTTCGCGGCGACCAAGGTGTTCAGCGTCGCGGACACCTTGGTCGTCGGTGTTTCGTGCGGCGAGTTTGAGCGCGACGTCGCCGGTGGGAAACCGGAGGCGGTAAACCCGCGATCCGCGCCGATCAGCGACGAGCTCGACACTGTCGCATGGCTGCCCGAGGCGGCTAGCCACGTGTTCGGCGAGGTTGACCGCCTCGGGAGCCAGGGGACTCATGGTCTTATAGTGTGGCGCCTCACGAGCGGGTCTGCGCGGATGCCGCTGCCGCAGCGGCCACCGTGGGCGCCGTTAGGCTGATGGTGATGACTTACCTTGACCACGCGGCGACGACGCCGATGCTGCCGGAGGCGGTGGCGGCGATGAGCCAGGCCTTGTCCACGTTGGGCAACGCCTCGTCGCTGCACGGCTCGGGCCGCCGGGCTCGTCGCACCGTCGAAGAGTGCCGGGAGAGCATCGCGGAGGCACTCGGCGCGCGCCCGTCGGAGGTGGTGTTCACCGGAGGCGGCACAGAGGGTGACAACCTCGCGGTCAAGGGCCTGTACTGGCAGCGGCGGGCCGCTGATCCGCGCCGCACCCGGATCCTGACCTCCACCATCGAGCATCACGCGGTGCTCGATGCGGTGTCCTGGCTGGCCGATCACGAAGGCGCCGAGGTGGAGTGGCTCGAGGTGGACGGCGACGGCCGGGTGCACCCCGAGGCCCTGCGCGCCGCGCTGGCCCGCGACCCCGGATCGGTATCCCTGGTCAGTGTGATGTGGGCGAACAACGAAGTGGGCACCGTGGCGCCGGTGCGCGAGCTGGCCGCCCTCGCCGCCGAGCACGGGGTGCCGCTGCACGCCGATGCGGTCCAGGCGGTGGGCCAGCTGCCAGTGCACTTCGGCGCCTCTGGAGCCGCGGCGCTCACTCTGACCGGGCATAAGCTGGGCGGCCCTTACGGAGCGGGGGTGCTGCTGCTGGGCCGGGAGGTGGCGCTCACTCCGCTGCTGCACGGTGGTGGCCAGGAGCGCGATGTGCGATCGGGCACGCTGGACGTCCCGGCGATCGTTGGGCTGTCCAGTGCGATCCGGCATGCCGTGGCGAGGCAACCGCAGAGCGCGATCGGGCTCGCTCAGCTGCGCGATGAGCTGGTGGACGGGATTCTGGCCAAGGTGCCCGACGCGGTGCTCAACGGTGATCCGGGCCAGGGTGTGATCAGCGGCGGTCCCTCGCGGTTGCCGGGTAACGCCCATGTGACCTTCCCCGGCTGCGAGGGCGACTCGCTGCTGATGCTGCTCGATGCCCGGGGGATTGAGTGCTCCACGGGGGCGGCGTGCACCGCGGGCGTGGCGCAGCCCTCCCACGTGCTGCTGGCGATGGGTGCCGCGCCGGCTGCGGCTCGCGGCTCGCTGCGCTTTTCTCTCGGCCACACCTCGACGGCCGCAGATGTGGCTGAGGTGCTCGATGCCATCGAGCCGGTGGTCGCCCGGGCCCGCGGGGCCGGAACCCGGCGGGCGGCGGTGTCATGACGGTGTCGCGGCGATGAAGGTTTTGGCAGCGATGAGCGGCGGGGTGGACTCCGCCGTGGCGGCCGCCCGGGCGGTGGACGCCGGGCACGAGGTGGTCGGGGTGCACCTGGCGCTGTCCGCCCGTCCCGGCACGCTGCGGACCGGCGCCCGCGGGTGTTGCACAAAAGAAGACGCCGCCGATGCGCGGCGAGTCGCCGACGTCATCGACATCCCCTTCTACGTGTGGGACTTCGCGTCGCAGTTCACCGCTGAGGTAGTGGAGGACTTCGTCGCGGAGTACGCCGCCGGGCGCACCCCCAACCCGTGCCTGCGGTGCAACGAACAGATCAAGTTCACCGCACTGCTGGACCGGGCGCGAGACCTCGGTTTCGACGCGCTCTGCACCGGTCACTACGCGCGGCTGTCTGGCGGTGTGTTACGCCGGGCGCTGGATGCTGGCAAGGACCAGTCCTACGTGCTCGCCGGCCTGTCTGCCGACCAGCTGGCCCATGCGCTGTTTCCGGTCGGCGACACCGCTAAGGCTGAGATCCGCCGCGAGGCGACCCAACGCGGCCTGGCTGTTGCAGACAAACCAGACAGCCACGACATCTGCTTCATTCCCTCGGGAAATACCCGGGCATTCCTGGCCGACCGGCTGGGGTCCCGACCCGGGGAGCTGGTCGATGCGGAGACCGGTGAAGTCCTTGGACACCACCAGGGGGTCCACGGCTTCACGGTTGGTCAGCGCCACGGGCTGGGGTTGTCCCGGCCGGCGCCTGATGGTCGCCCCCGGTTTGTCCTGGGGCTCCAGGCGGCCACCGGGACTGTGCGGGTGGGCTCTGCCCGTCGCCTGGACGTCAGCGTGATCGAGGCGGACCGTCCAGTGTGGGCGGCCGGTGCCCCCGATGGCCCCCTAGAGTGCGTTGCGCAGGTCCGGGCGCATGGCGGGCACGCCAACGCCGTGGCGCAGGCCGTTAACGATCGCATGCTGGTGCGGCTGCGAGAGCCGCTGCGGGGAGTGGCACTCGGCCAGGCCGTCGCCCTCTACCGCCCTGACCCTGAGGGCGACGTCGTGCTCGGCAGCGCCACCATCACCGCCACCCGATAACGTTCCCTCCCGACGGTGACGTCTCGATGCCCCGACAGCTTCTCGATGGGCCGATAGGGAGCCTTATCGGCACGATCGAGCCCCAGCGCAGCTGGCGGATAAGGCTCCCTACCGGAGGAGGTGGCTGAGGTGGCAAGCTGGGCTCAGCCGGAGCTGCCATCGGCGTTGCCGCCGGCGGTGCCGATGCCATTACCGCCGCCAGGTATAAGGGGAATGTTCAGGACCTTTATTCCGGTGGTACCTATGCCGTCGGTGCCGTTGCTGGCCTGGCCGCCATCGATGCCTTGGGCGAACATCGACAGGACGGTGCGGGCCGGCAGCAGCTCTACCTGCTGCCCGTCGAGCTCAGCGGAGCTCAGTGCGTCAGACATCAAATCCTCCTAGGAAAAGTGGCCCGGGTGGCTCCGGGCACGGAAAACACCTCATCGGCGGCAGTGCCGGCTCGGCATCACATACCGTGCCCAACAGTGATGTCTGATGGCAATTGGTAGGTGCACGTAACTGCGCAGAGATCCTACCTAGGAAGTAGATTGATCCGCCAATGGTATACGCACACAAAAACGATGAATACCGCCGGAGGGCCCGCGCCGCGCATCGGCGACTCTGGTAGACATCCTTCAGTGACCGACCGACGACCCTGGCCTCCTGGAACCGCGACCGGTATCGGCTCGATGCCCGGCGCTGACGCTCTCGAAGCCGCTCGCATCGTAATCGGCGAGCTACCTCAGCTGCCACACCTGCCCGAGCTGCCCGACCGGGGGGCCGGTGCCGACATGATTGGCCGCACCGCGGCGCTGCTCGTCGACCTCGCCGTCGAGCTGGTTCCCTCCGGGTACCGGGTCACCGCCCGGGCCGGCCGCGACCACCGCCGTGGTGTCGAGCGGCTGCGCAGGGATCTCGACGCGCTTGAGGAGGCGCTCGGCTCCGCCGGGGCACAACCGGAGGTGATCAAGCTGCAGGCCGCCGGGCCGTGGACCCTCGCCGCCGCGGTGGAGCTGCACAGCGGGCACACGGTGCTCACCGACCTCGGCGCGGTGCGCGAGTTCGCGGCGTCGCTAGCCGAGGGGCTGCGGGTGCACGCCGCGGAGGTGTCCCACCGGCTCGGGGCGCGGGCCATCGTGCAGCTGGACGAACCGGGCCTACCCGCGGTGCTCGCCGGGAGCGTGCCTACCCCGTCGGGACTCGGCACCGTGCCGGCGGTCCCGGAGAGTGCGGCAGTCGAACTCCTCCACAGCGTGTTCCAAGAGCTACCGGTACCGCGGATCGCACACTGCTGCGCGCCGCGGCCGCCCCTGGCGCTGCTGCGCCGCGCCGGGGCCGACGCCCTGGCCGTCGACGCTGACCTGCTCCTCAGCGCGCCCTGGACAACCCTTGATGCCCTGGGTGAGGCATGGGAGGCCGGAGTCTCGGTGCTGCTCGGGCTGGTGCCGGTGGTTGCGCCCACGGTGCCGTCTGCTCTCGCTGATCTGGCCCGACCGGCGCTGGATCTGGTGGACCGACTCGGCTTCGACCGCGCGGTGCTCGCCGAGCGCTGCCTGCCCACCCCATCCTGTGGCCTGGCCGGCGCCACCCCGGCCTGGGCCCAGCGAGCGCTGGCCCTGGCCCGGGAACTGGGACAAGCCTTCCTCGACCCGCCCGAGGTGTGGTCGCCCTGAAGCGGAATTCGGTGGCGTGCGGCGGGCGGATCGTGGCGAAATGAGGGTATGGCCACCGTGAGCCTCAGCGGACTTTCCCTCGTACCGGTGGAACCGTCCGATGAGGAGGCCATCCGGCGGTGGTACGAGCTACGCCACGCGGTGATGCGCGCGGACTGGCCGGATTACCCGCCGCCATGCTGGGTTTACGAGCTCGGCGGCTTTCGGCACCCGTGGCCCGGTGAGGTCGAGACCGTATGGGTGGCTCAGGAGGCTGGCTCGGTGGTGGGCGGTTGCCTGCTCACCCTCCCGATGCTGGACAACCAGCGCAACGCCCGCGGCGAGATCCTGGTGGCACCGGGGCACCGACGGCGTGGCCTCGGCCGGGCGCTGCTCGCCCACCTGCGGGCCGAGGCCACCCGGGCGTACCGGATCCGGCTGGTGGTCTCGGCCGAGCATCCGCTGGACCCTGCCGCGCCCGACCCGGCAGGGCGATTCGCTGTGGCCTCCGGAGCGGTGCCGGCCCAGGCCATCACCCGGCGGCGACTCGACATCGACTCGGTGGACCCGGCTGTGCTCGCCCGGCTCGATGCGCAGGCGCGAGGGAGGTCTGCGGGTTACTCGTTGGTTCGGTGGGTGGGTAGCACGCCACTGCGGTGGCTCGACGATATCGCCTACCTCATGGGGCGGATGTCCACCGATGCCCGCTGGATGACCTGCGGTGGGACGCGGAAGCGTACGACGCGGCGCGGATACAGGCCTACGACGCCAGCCGCCTGGCCCGCGGACTGCACCTGCTCACCACCGCGGCGGTAGACCGCGCCGGGCGGCTGGTCGCCGTCACCCAGATTGTCGGCTACGCCACCTCGCGCTGGTTCGCCGCCCAGGAGGACACGATCGTCGCGCCAGAGCACCGTGGTCACCGGTTGGGCATGCTGGTCAAGGTGGCCAACCTCGATCTTGCTCAAGCCCAGCGCCCCGAGCTGCGCGTCATCGAAACCTGCAACGCTGACTCCAACCCGTACATGGTCAGAATCAACGAGGCGATGGGGTTCCGGCTCTACCACCGCATGGTTGAGTGGCAGCTTGAGCTGTGAGGCACCCCGTGCGGAGCCGGTCTGGCGAGTGTCGCGTCCTGGTGGTAGCACCAGAAAGTGATAGCGTGACACCAGGTTGTAGTCGTGTAGTTCCCCGATCGTTGTGAAGCGTCCGTGGAATGTCTGACTACGGGCGCCGCGTTGCTGTCGGGGACGTCTCCCGTCAGGCCCGCGTCGTCTGCACAACCGCAGGTCGGCGCGGTGCCGGCCCGAGCATCACATTCCACAGGGAGAGCACATGCAACAGGGCGTCGTGAAGTGGTTCAACGCGGAAAAGGGCTTCGGCTTCATTTCCGTCGACGGGGGTGGCCCCGATGTCTTCGTCCACTTCTCCGCCATCGAGGGACAGGGCTACCGCAGCCTGAACGAGAACCAGCGCGTGGAGTTCGAGTCGAGCCAGGGACCCAAGGGTCCGCAGGCCGACAAGGTTCGCGCCCTCTAGAGCGTTTCACCTGCGGCCCCGCACCGCCTCCCGGTGCGGGGCCGCGCGCTACGCCCACTGTCGGTGTCCGGAACTGTCGGTGTCCGGAGTTAGTCTCCCGTGCGTGAACCCCGAAGACGCCCTCGCAGGGTCGAGCAGCAGGACCGAACCGGGTGCTGAGGTCCGGTCTGAGTACGGCGAGCTCGTCGAGACCGTGCGCGGGCACCAGTTCCGCTATTACGTGCTGAACGCCCCCACGGTCTCCGACGCCGAGTTCGACCGGCAGTTTCGCCGGTTACAGGAGTTGGAGCAGCACTGGCCGGCGCTGGTGACACCGGACTCTCCGACACAGCTGGTCGGCGGTGGCTTCAGCACCGAGTTCGCCGCCTACGACCACCTTGAGCGGATGCTCAGCCTGGACAACGCCTTCGACACCGAGGCGCTGCGCGCCTGGGTTGATCGCCTCACCCGGGAAGTGGGTGAGGATGTGCATTACCTGGCTGAGCTGAAGATCGACGGACTGGCGGTGAACCTGCTGTACGAGAACGGGCGCCTGATCCGCGGCTTGACTCGCGGCGATGGGCGCACCGGCGAAGACATTACGCTCAACTTGCGCACCCTGCGTGACATCCCAGACCGGCTGCGCGAGTCTGCGGAGTATCCGGTGCCCGAGCTGCTCGAGGTACGTGGTGAGGTGTTCTTCCGGCTCGCCGACTTCGCCGAGCTGAACGCCGCACTCGTGGAGGCAGGCAAACCGGCCTTCGCCAACCCCCGCAACTCCGCGGCGGGCTCACTGCGGCAGAAGGATCCGCGGGTGACCGCGACCCGCCCGCTGCGGATGCTCTGCCACGGTCTCGGGCGGCGTCGCGGGTTCGAGCCGGATCTCCAGTCGCAGTCTTACCGGGCGCTGGCGGCGTGGGGGCTGCCGGTCTCCGAGCACACCCGGCTGTTGTCCACGATCGACGAACTGATCGAGCACATTGCCTACTGGGGCGAGCACCGCCACGATGTGGAGCACGAGATCGACGGCGTGGTCGTGAAGGTCGACGAAGTATCGGCGCAGCGCCGGCTGGGCTCGACCTCACGGGCACCGCGCTGGGCGATCGCCGTCAAGTACCCGCCGGAGGAGGCCACCACCAAGCTGGTGGATATCCGGGTCAACGTGGGGCGCACGGGCCGGGTCACTCCCTTCGCGTTCATGGAACCGGTGACCGTTGCGGGGTCAACGGTGTCGTTGGCGACGCTGCACAACGCCGACGAGGTGCGCCGCAAGGGCGTGCTGATCGGGGACACTGTGACGATTCGCAAGGCCGGCGACGTCATTCCCGAGGTCCTCGGCCCCGTGGTAGCTCTGCGCAGGGGCGACGAACGCGAGTTCGTCATGCCCACCTACTGTCCGGAATGTGGCACGCCCCTGCGCCGCGAGCGCGAAGGTGACGTGGACATCCGCTGCCCCAACGCCCGCTCCTGCCCGGCCCAGCTCCGGGAGCGGATCTTCCATATGGCCGGGCGCGGCGCCTTCGACATCGAGGTGCTCGGTTACGAGGCTGCGGTGGCGCTGCTGGCCGCTGGTGTGGTGCGCGACGAGGGAGATCTGTTCGCCCTTGATGAGCGCAAGCTGCTGGTGGTGGATCTGTTTCGCACTAAGGCGGGAGAGCTGTCGGCCAACGGGCGCAAGCTGTTGTCCAACCTGGAGTCCGCGAAGGATCGACCACTGTGGCGGGTGCTGGTGGCGCTGTCGATCCGGCACGTCGGCCCCACCGCGGCGCAGGCGCTGGCCCGGGAGTTCCGCACGCTGGCGGCCATCGAGGCCGCCGACGAGCAGGCACTGGCCGCCGTCGACGGGGTCGGCCCGACGATCGCCGCAGCCGTGCACGAGTGGTTCGCGGTGGACTGGCACCGTGCGATGGTAGCCAAGTGGCGCGCCGCGGGGGTGCGGTTGGCTGAACCGGTCAACGACTCAGCGGTGCGCCACCTTGAGGGGTTGTCCATTGTGGTCACCGGCTCGCTGGAAGGCTTCTCCCGGGACGAGGCCGCCGAGGCGATCGCTGAGCGGGGCGGCCGGGCGGCCGGGTCAGTGTCGCGCAAAACCGCGTTCGTGGTCGTCGGGCAGGCACCTGGCACCAAGTACGACAAGGCCCTGGCGCTCAAGGTGCCCGTGCTCGACGAAGACGGGTTCCGGGTCCTGCTCAGGGATGGCCCCGAGGCCGCCCGCGCCGTGGCGGTGTCCCCAGCGGAATCCCCAACGGAAGAGGAGAGCTCCTGAGGTGGTCGGGTACGGAGTGGGCGTAATGTCCCTTAGCCATGGGGTGTAAAAGGCGATCAGGCCGGTGGCGCGCGGTCGCGCTCGTTGCGGGCGTCGCGGTGCTGCTGGGAGCCTGCGGCGGTGGCGGTGCAGCCGGTGGTGGCGGTCAGCGCCAGACGGGGTCAGCTTTCGCTGCGTGCGACGCGACCCCGAACACGTGCAATTCGGCGGAGCCCAGCAAGCTGCGGCAAGGCGGCCAGCTCACCTTCGCCATCGAAAAGAACGTCACGAACTGGAATCTGCTGTCCAACGAGGGCAGCGTGTTCGAGAACGGCGAGATCCTCAAGCCCGTGTTGCCCTACACGTTCGTCACCCAGCCGGACCTCACCGTGGTGATGAACACCGATCTGCTCGACTCGGTGAAGGTGACCAACACCAACCCGGAAACGATCGTCTACACGATCAAGACGAACGCGGTGTGGTCGGATGGGACGCCGATCACCGCTGAGGACTTCCGCTACAACTGGGAGGTCCAGAACGGGCGTGACTGCCCGGGCTGCCCAGTGTTCACCACCTCCGGGTACGATCAGGTCCAATCGGTCCTCGGCGCCGAGGGCGGCAAGACGGTGACGGTGAGGCTGACCAAGCCGTTCACCGACTGGAAGCAGCTCTGGAGCGGCGGATCACCGATCTACCCGGCGCACATCGCCGCACAGCACGGGGATATCAAGACTCCGCAGGGACGGGCCGCCTCGTTCGCCTGGTTCGGGAAAAACGTGCCTACCTATTCCGGTGGACCCTTCCAGATCGACAATTTCACGAACAACGAGTCGGTCACTCTGGTGCCCAACCCCAAGTGGTACGGGCCGCGCCCGAAGCTCGATCGGCTGATCTACCGGGTCATCACCGATGCGAACCAGGAGCCAACGGCGCTGCAGAATCGTGAGGTCCAGGTTATCTACCCGCAGCCTCAGGTCGATCTCGTGCAGCAGGTGAGCAGGATCCCCAACTTATCGTCCTTCGTCGGCCTCGGGCTGAGCTGGGAGCATGTCGATGTGAACTTACAAAACAGTTACCTCGCCGACCCGGTACTGCGTACCGCCCTGTTCACCGCAGTCGACCGGCAGGCCATCATCAACAAGACGGTGGGCCAGTTCACCAGCAAAATTAAACCGCTGAACAACCACAACTTCGTTCCCCAGCAGAGCGGCTACGAGGACGTGGTCAGCGAGACTGGTCAGGGTTCCGGCAACCTGGAGCGGGCCAAACGAATCCTCGCTGCCGCCGGGTACAAGATCGACGGTGGGCAGCTCATGACACCCATCGGGATGCCGGTGCCGCCGATGCGGATCCGCTACACCATCGGAAACCAGGTCCGTCAGGTCGAGTGCGAGCTGTTTGCCCAGCAGGTCAAGCCGTTGGGAATCACCGTGCAGGTGGTGCCCACCGACGACCTTGGCGCCACGGCATCCCGAGGCGACTACGACATCGTGGTGTTCGCCTGGGTCGACACGCCCTTCCCCTACGGTGGCGCGGTTCAGCTCTGGACCACGGGGCAGGGCAATAACTTCGGCCGCTACAGCAATCCGGATGTTGACCGACTGATCGCTGTCGCGGCTAGCTCGACTGACGAGTCGTTCGCGAAGGAAGCGCTCAACCAGGCGGACCGGCGAATGACCAAGGATGCTTACGTGCTGCCGCTGTACCAGAAGCCGACGTTCGTCGCGCTGTACGACAACATCGCCAACGTACGTAACAACTCCTCGCTGGACGGCCCGCCCTACAACGTCACCGAGTGGGGCTTCCGCGCTGCCAGCTGATCACCAGCCAGTCTCATGGATGCTTGCGCACCTCCGCAACGCTTGGAAGACGTTCATGCTCGCCTACGCGGTTCGCCGGATACTCGTGTCGGTGCCGGTTCTGGTCATCGCCACGTTCGTGGTTTTCGTGATGGTGGCCTGCGCTGGCGACCCGCTGTCGCAATTGAAGAACCGCAACCCGCCGCCGCCCCCGCGCACCCTGGAGCTGGAAGCCCATCGGCTGCATCTGGACGAGCCGCTGCTGGCGCGCTACTGGCATTGGATCACCGGGGTGCTCCACGGTGACTTCGGTCCATCGGTGCAGTCCACCCAGGTGATCGGCCCCGAGCTGGTCCATCGATTCCTGGTCACCTTCCGCCTCATCGGGCTGGCGATGCTGCTGGCGTTGGTCCTTGCCGTGCTGGTCGGAGTCCTCAGCGCCGTCAAGCAGTACTCCGGGACTGACTACACGTTCACCTTCATTGGGTTCCTCTTTCTGGCCATGCCTTCGTTCTGGTTCGCGATCCTGCTCAAGGAAGGGGGCATCAGCGTCAATGACGCGCTCGGTCGCCAGGTGCTGTTCACCATCGGCGATCGCTCGGTGTATGTCCAGGGTGGTGCGTGGGCGTCAATCATGGACATCCTGGGGCATCTGATCCTGCCCACGATCTCCCTGGCGCTGCTGTCCTTCGCGGCCTGGAGCCGTTTCCAGCGGGCGTCCATGCTCGACGTGCTGGGCAGTGACTATGTCCGGTTGGCCCGAGCCAAGGGGCTCCGGAGGAGCACGGTGATGATCCGGCATGCCCTGCGCACCGCGCTGATCCCACTGGTCACGGTCACCGCGCTGGATCTCGGCGCGATTATCTCCGGGGCCGTGGTCACCGAGAACGTCTACCAGTGGCGCGGGGCGGGCAGTTACCTACTGGAGTCGGTCCGCCGCGATGACGTTTATGCCGTTGCGGGGTGGCTGCCGATCTCGGCGACCTTCGTCATCCTGTTCAACCTGGCCGCTGATCTGTGCTACGCGCTGCTCGACCCGAGGATCCGTTATGCGTGAGGAGGAGCTCACTGTTGCCCAGCGTAGCCAGGCACAGTTAGTCCTGCGCCGTTTCCGGCAACACCGGTTGGCGGTGGCCAGCCTCATCGTGCTGCTGGCGCTGGTGTTGGTGGCTTTCGTCGGTGGCTGGTTGTGGCGTTACTCCGTCGCGGACCTCACCTCGGATGAGTCGGTGCCACCGTCCTGGGACCACCCGTTCGGCACCGACGCGGCGGGGCACGACACCTTCGCCCAGGTGTTGCGCGGCACGCAGATCTCGCTCGGGATCTCGGTGCTGGTCGCCCTCGTCGCCACCGTCGTCGGAACCGTCTGGGGAGCCACCGCGGGGTATTACCGGGGCCGGCTCGACACCGTGCTGATGCGGATCGCCGACCTGGTTCTCACCCTGCCCCTGCTCGCCGTCGCCGCGGTGCTCGGGCACAACCTCGGGGGTAGCTGGTGGCTGATCGCCGTGGTGATCGCTGGGTTGTACTGGGCCTACGTCGCCCGCATCGCCCGGGGTGTGGTGCTGTCGCTGCGGGAGAAGGAGTTCGTGGAGGCCGCCAGAGCGATCGGTGCGAGCGACGCGCGGATCATCTTCCGGCATCTGGTGCCCAACGCGTTCGGCGCCATCATCGTGAACGCCACTGTCTTGGTCTCCGTCGCGATCCTGCTGGAGACCGCGCTGTCCTACCTCGGTTTTGGGGTGCGGCCCCCGGACACCTCGCTGGGGCTGCTGGTGAGCGAGGCGCAGACAGCGGTGCAGACCCGGCCGTGGCTGTTCTTCTTCCCGGGCCTGTTTATTATCCTGATCGCGTTGACGATCAACTTTGTCGGCGACGGTTTGCGCGACGCGCTGGATCCCCAGCAGACGAGGGTGCCCAGATGACCTCCACCGCAGACGCCGTGCTCCAGGTCGCGGACTTGCGGGTGGAGTTCCGCACCGACGAAGGCCGGGTGCAGGCCGTGCGCGGGGTGAGCTACCAGCTGCACCGGGGGGAGGTGCTCGGCATCGTCGGGGAGTCGGGCTCCGGCAAATCGGTGATGTCGTTGGCCGTGCTGGGGTTGCTGCCCGGCTCGGCCCGGGTGTCCGGGTCGGTGCGCTTCGCCAGTCGTTCGGGAGTTACTGAGCTGCTCGGGGCGTCGGATTCTGTGCTGTGCGGCGTGCGCGGCCAGGGCATCTCGATGGTCTTTCAGGATCCGATGACCTCGCTTAACCCGGTCTACACCGTCGGTTACCAGATCGCTGAGGCGATCCGGGCACACCAGGACGTCAGGGCGAACGCGGCGCGCCAGCAGGCGGTGGAGCTGCTTGCGGCGGTCAGCATCCCCAACCCCACCGAACGGGTCGACAGCTACCCCCATGAGCTCTCCGGCGGGATGCGCCAGCGGGTGGTGATCGCAATCGCGATGGCCAATCGGCCCGAAGTGATCATCGCGGATGAGCCCACGACCGCGCTGGACGTGACTGTCCAGGCGCAGATCCTCCAGGCGCTGCGGACCGCGAGGGCGCAGACCGGGGCGGCCATGCTGCTCATCACGCACGACCTCGGCGTGATCGCCGGGCAAGCGGACCGGGTGCTGGTGATGTATGCCGGCCGGGTCGTCGAAGCCGGCACCGTCGAGGAGATCTTCTACACCCCGAGGATGCCCTACACGCTGGGCCTGCTGGGCAGCCAACCTCGGCTGGATGTACGCATGCTGCGGCTGCATCCGATCCGCGGCGGGCCCCCTTCGGCGATCACGATGCCACCAGGGTGCCCGTTCGCTCCCCGCTGCCCCCTGGCCGCGCCGGTCTGCGTGGCCGAGGAGCCCCCCTTGGCGCCCACCGGCAGCACCGGAGGGCTCTCCGCCTGCCACTTCAGCGACCAGCTGGAGGGACTGGCGCCCGGTGATCTGTTCCGCCCCCTCGCCCGGGACACCGCACCATGACGCCGCCGCCGGTGCTGTCCGTGCGCCACCTGGTCAAGCACTTTTCGGTGCGGGGCCGCGGCCTGCTTCGTCGCCACGTCGGCGAGGTGCACGCCGTCTGTGATGTGTCCTTCGACCTGTACCCGCACGAAACGCTGGGGCTGGTTGGTGAGTCGGGCTGTGGCAAGACCACCACGGCACGTGTGCTGCTCAACCTGGAGCGGGCCACCGCGGGCCAGGTCCAGTATCAGGGCACCGAGCTGACTCACCTGCCGCGGCGGGCCATGCAGCGGCTGCGGCGCGAGTTGCAGATTGTCTTCCAGGATCCTTACGCCGCACTGGATCCACGGTTGCCGGTGAACGAGATCATCGCTGAGCCACTGCGCATCCATGGTCTGTACGGTCCTGCTGGAGGTGACGAGGTGCGGGAGTTGCTCTCGCTGGTCGGGCTCCCCCCTGAGCACGGCAACCGGTTCCCGCACGAGTTCTCTGGGGGGCAGCGTCAGCGGATCGGCATCGCCCGGGCGCTGGCGCTGCGCCCGAAGGTCCTCGTCCTGGATGAGCCGGTGTCCGCGTTGGACGTCTCCATCCAGGCTGGGGTGCTCAACCTGCTGGCCGACCTGCAGGCGCACCTGGGCCTGTCCTACCTGTTCGTGTCCCACGACCTGTCGGTGGTGCGGCACGTGGCCGACCGCCTCGCCGTGATGTACCTCGGCCGCATCGTGGAAACCGGCCCCGCTGAGGAGCTGTTCAGCGCGCCGGCACATCCCTATACCCAGGCTCTGATCTCGGCGATCCCCGTGCCTGACCCGCGCAAGGAACGCGCCCGGGAGCGGATCATCCTCAGCGGGGATGTCCCCAGCGCGGCGGACCCACCGTCGGGCTGCCGGTTTCGGACCCGATGCCCTCTGTTCGCCACTCAGCTCACCGCGTCCCAACGGCAGCGCTGCACCACCGACATTCCGCCCTTCACTGACCACGGCCACGGTCACCTCGTCGCCTGCCACTGGTCCCCTGGGGCATCGAGCGGGCTCAGCGTGGTGAGCGAGGGTGCTGGTGTGCCCCGCTGCGCCCGCGCCCTGCGGCAACCCGAGGGAGGATGATCGTGCAGCGGCGACTGGTGGTAGTGCACGCGCATCCGGATGACGAGACATTGTGGACTGGCGGCATGATCGCCCGTTACGGGGCGGGCGGTGTCGCGGTGACACTGGTGACCTGCACGCTCGGCGAGCAGGGTGAGGTGCTCACCGCCGAGTTGCGCGGTCTAGCCGCGGATCGGGCCGACCAGCTCGGTGGCTACCGTTTGGCCGAGCTGCGGGCGGCCGGGGCCGTACTCGGCCTTACCGATCAGCGGTTTCTCGGCGGGATCGGCCGCTGGCGTGACTCCGGCATGGTCGCCGAACCCGGTGCGCGGGCGAGCGCGCCGGCGCAGCTGCATCCGCGGGCGTTCGCTGCCGGGATCCTCCAGGAGCAGGTCGCTGCGCTGGTCGAGGTGCTCCAGCAGGTGCGTCCCCAGGTCGTGGTGAGCTACGGCCCGGACGGCGGCTACGGGCACCCCGATCACGTCCGGGCCCATCAGGTGACGATGGCCGCGACGGCGCAGATCCCTGAGGTGGCCCGGGTGTTCTGGGTGGTGCAACCGGTCTCGGCAGTGGCGCAGGGCATCGCCGCACTGCGGACGATGCCGGGTCTGCCCTTCCCGCTGCCGGGATCCCACGGGCTGCCCGGGGTGGCCGATGCCGAGGTGACCACTGTCTTGGACGTCAGCGCCCACCAGAGTGCCCTGCTGGCCGCGATGCGCGCCCACGCCACCCAGATCAGGCTGTGGACTGCTGGCCCGCATGCGGCGTTTGCGCTGTCCGACGGACTGGCCCGACCCGTGTTTGACACCGAGCACTTCACCCTGGCGCGTGGCGTGGCCGCGGGCGCGCACGACGACCTGTTCGGTGGGCTCCCTGGCCCGGTCACGGCGCCGGCGAAGAGGCACCCGTGAGCCTGCTTTCTCGCCTCACGCTGATGGTGTTGGTGTTCGATGCCCTCGCGCTGGCCGCGGTGGAGGTGCTGTACCTCCCGCTGTGGGTGGGTGCGGCGCCGTGTCCGATCACGATCCTGCTCGCTATGGTGAGCACACCATGGTTGGTGCGCAGCGCGGCGGAGTTGGGCGGGCCCCCGATGGTGGCTGCGGTTCCGTTGGTGGTCTGGGCGCTGGCGCTCGGGGTACTGGGAGTCGGCGGACCAGGCGGTGACGTGCTGCTTCCTGCGGACTGGCGCTCGGCGCTGCTGCTGGGTGGTGGCATGCTCCCGGCTGCTGTGCTGCTAGGCCGGACGCTGGCCCGCTCGTAAGTAGCGGGGTCGGTTGCGCCAACGTTTGGGTAGACGGAGATACTGTGCAGGTAGACGGCCCGTCCGGGTACCGCGAGTGAGGAGCAGGAGAAACCCCGTGACATACGTGATCGCAGAGCCCTGCGTGGACGTCATGGACAGATCGTGCATCGAAGAATGCCCGGTGGACTGCATTTACGAGGGCGGTCGGATGCTCTATATCCAGCCCGACGAGTGCGTCGACTGCGGTGCCTGTGAGCCCGTCTGCCCCGTGGAGGCCATCTACTACGAAGACGACGTCCCGGAGCAGTGGAAGGACTACACCAAGGCCAATGCCGACTTCTTCGCCGACCTGGGCTCGCCCGGTGGGGCGTCTAAGGTCGGCTCGGTGGACTACGACCCGCCAATGATCGCCGAGCTGCCACCGCAGAACGACGAGTGACGCGCGGATGACCTCGGGCGCCTCCGCGCGCCTGGTCCTTCCCGACTTCCCCTGGGACAGCCTCACGGAGGTAGCCCGGCGGGCGAGCGAGTATCCGGGCGGGGTGGTCGACCTGTCGGTCGGCACCCCGGTGGACCCGGTTCCCGATGTGCTGCGCCAAGCGCTGCAGTCCGCCTCAGCGCTGCCCGGCTACCCAGCCACGCATGGCACGCCCGAGCTTCGCCAGACCGTCGTCGCCGCCTTGGCGCGCCGCTACGGCGTCACCGGCGTGCCGGCCGAGGCGGTGCTGCCGACAGTGGGTTCCAAAGAGCTGGTGGCCTGGCTGCCCACGCTGCTTGGGCTTGGCCCCGGTGATGTGGTCGCGCTGCCGAACCTGGCCTATCCCACCTACGAGGTCGGTGCCCGGCTGGCCCGCGCTACCGCGGTGCGTCTGGCCGATGACGAGCCAGCGCCGCCGGGCACCCGGCTGCGCTGGCTGAACTCGCCGAGTAACCCCACGGGCGCTATCGCTGCGGTTGGTGTGCTCGCCAGCGTGGTGCGCCAAGCCCGGGAGATCGGCGCGGTGGTCGCCTCCGACGAGTGCTATCTCTGTCTGGGCTGGGAGGCCCAGCCGGTCTCGGTGCTGCACGAGCAGGTCTGCGGCGGGGACCACAGCGGGCTGCTGGCGGTGCACTCGCTGTCCAAGTCGTCCAACCTCGCCGGCTACCGGGCTGGTTTCGTGACCGGTGATCCCGAGCTGGTCGCCGCCCTGCTGGCGGTGCGCAAACACGCCGGGATGATGGTGGCCCGGCCGGTGCAGCAGGCGATGGTAGCCGCGCTGTCCGACGATACGCACATCACCTGTCAGCGGAACCGGTACGCCCGGCGTCGAGCGCTGCTGGTGCCCGCCCTGGAGAAAGCCGGGCTGCGGGTGCAGCGTTCCCAAGGTGGGCTGTTTCTGTGGTGCACCGCCGATGAGCCGTGCTGGGACACGGTGACCCGGCTGGCGCAACTGGGGGTGCTGATCGCCCCGGGTGAGTTCTACGGTCCCGCTGGTGCCCGGCACGTCCGGGTAGCTCTGACGGCCACCGACGAGCGGATCGCCGCCGCAGCACACCGCCTCGTGAGTGGGTAACAGTGCTACACCACTGTTACCCACTCACGAGCTTGGTGCTCCACCTGCTGCCAGGCGGCCGGCCAGGCTTGTCGGGTCGCCATCCGGCTGGCCTCCTCGCGCTCCACCAGCCGTCCGGCGACGAAGGCCACGCTGAGGTCCACCGCCTCGCCCAGGCCGGCTAGCAGCAGCATCACCCGCTGCTGGGCCACGCAGGCGTCCTGATGCTCACCCAGTACGTCCTGCAGCGCCACCGTCGACTCGACCAGCTTGCGCACCGGCGTGCGACCAGAGCCGGCCAGCTCACCGGTGTAGCGCAGCCGCTTGCCGCGGATCCGCAGGGCATGCAGGACGTCGTCGGGCGGGTCTTTGCCGGCAGCTCGCACCGCCTTGGACAGCCGGCGGTACTCGGTGCGGACCAGCTGCAGGAGCGGGGGAGCCGCGACGTGGCCGCGGGGGGTGGGCAGGGGTTGAGACACCGCGGTCGCCAGCCGGCGCAGCAAGGCGGTGTAGCGGCGGCCCTCCAGCGCGGCGAGCATCTCGGCCCGAGCGCGCTCTCGGTCAGTCACCAGCGCCTCGATCAGGGTCTCCACCGCCGCGCGGCTGGTGTCGTCGAGGGCCACCGCGTGACCGCGGAGCCGCTCGATGAGCACATCGGCATCCCGTACCGGCCCGAGCGCCCGGCCCAGCCAGCCCAACTCGGCACGCAGATCGTCGGCCCAGGTCCGGTCCAGCACGGGTCGGGCGGCTTTGAGCATGGCCCGCATCCGGCGCACGGCGACGCGCATCTGGTGCAGCTCTTCGGGGTCCGCACCGACCCGGGTGCCGGGGTCGTGGGTGAGCAGGGCACGCAGCCGGGTGTCGAGCGCGGCGCGCACCAGATGCGCGGTCGGGTCGCCGGGCCGGGACCGCACCGGGGCACCCAGCGTCACGAGCATGCCCACTCGGGTGGTGCCCCGGGGGCTGTCGTGGTGGCTATCAGTGACGGCGCTCATCGCATCGATCCTAGTGAATCACTGCCCTTGCTGGTCCAAAGATCAGTCGTTGGAGTGCAGCATGGCGTTGAGCTCGATGCCGGCTGTGCCTGCGCGGCGTAGCGCGTGCACCGTGCCGGTGACTGAGTCCCGCCGGAACAGCACCCCATCGGTGCCGGAGAGCTCGCGGGCCTTCACCACCCTGCCATCGGGCAGCGTCACCTTGGTTCCTGCGGTGACGTACAGGCCAGCCTCCACCACACAGTCGTCACCCAGTGAGATCCCGACCCCAGCGTTGGCGCCGACCAGGCAGCGCCGGCCGATCGAGATCTGCTCCGTGCCACCGCCCGACAGCGTTCCCATGATTGACGCGCCGCCGCCCAGATCAGAGTCCGCACCGAGGGTGACCCCGGCGGAGATCCGGCCCTCCACCATCGACGTGCCGAGCGTGCCGGCGTTGAAGTTGACGAACCCCTCGTGCATCACCGTGGTGCCGACGGCCAGGTATGCGCCGAGCCGAACCCGGTCCGCGTCGGCGATGCGCACCCCCGAAGGCACCACGTAGTCCACCATCCGCGGGAACTTATCTACTCCGTAGACGGTGACCGGGCCAAGGTGGCGCATCCGCAGGCGGGTGGTTTCGAACTCCGCCACCGGGCACGGCCCGAAGTTGGTCCACACCACATTGGCCAGCAGTCCGTAGACCCCGTCGAGGTTGATGCTGCGCGGGGTCACCAGGCGGTGGGAGAGCAGGTGCAGGCGTAGGTAGACATCGTGCGCGTCAACCGGTGGGGCCTGCAGGTCCGGCACTGCAGTGCGCACCACCACCAGCTCGACGCCGCGGGCCGGATCCGGGCCGAGCAGCCCGGCGAACTCCGCGGGCACCTGCTCCGGTGCGATCCGCACGGTGCCGGCTTCGGCGTCGTCTTCGGCCTCGGGTCCTAGGCCCAGGGTCGGGTTCGGAAACCAGGTGTCCAGCACGGTGCCGGCGTGCGTGAGAGTGGCCAGCCCCAGGCCGTGCGCCGAGGTGATCGGTGTGGCATGCCGTGGGGGGTTGTCCACAGCGTGGGTGTTGTCCACAGCCAGTTACGGTAGCGGGTGGTGATCCGGCTTCGCGGCGCTACCGTCACACCCATGGAGCTGGACTTGACCGCTGACCCCGTGGAGCTGACCGCCGCGCTGGTGGACGTGCCGAGCGTGTCGGGGGAGGAGGACGCGCTGGCCGATGCGGTGCAGCGGGCGCTGGCCGCGCAGGCGCCGCACCTGCGGTTGCTGCGCTGCGGCAACGCCGTACTGGCCCGCACCGAGCTGGGCCGCTCGCAGCGGGTGCTGCTGGCGGGGCACCTGGACACGGTGCCCCTCGCCGGGAATCTGCCCAGCCGGCGCTGCGGTGAGCTGCTCTATGGCTGCGGCACTTCGGACATGAAGTCGGGCGACGCGATGATCCTGCACCTCGCGGCCACGGTACCTGAGCCGGTGTGCGACCTGACCGTGGTGCTCTACGACTGCGAGGAGGTCGAGGCGGCCCGCAACGGGCTGGGACGGATCGAGCGGGAGCATCCGGATTGGCTGTCCGCGCAGTTGGCGATCTTGGCCGAACCCACCAGCGGCCGCCTTGAGGCCGGCTGCCAGGGCACCCTGCGGGCCACGGTGCGTCTAGCGGGGCGCCGCGCGCACAGTGCCCGGTCGTGGCTGGGGGACAACGCGATCCACGCCGCCGGCCCGGTGCTGGCCCGGCTGGCCGATTACCAGCCGCGCAGCGTCGAGATCGACGGGTGCACCTACCGAGAAGGGCTGCAGGCGGTGGGTATCTCCGGCGGAGTCGCCGGCAACGTGGTGCCCGACGCCTGCCAGGTGCAGGTCAACTTCCGGTTCGCTCCGGACCGCTCGCTGCCGCAGGCCCGCGAGCACGTCCGTGAGGTGCTCGCGGGATTCGAGCTTGAGTTCACCGATGGTGCGTGCGGTGCGCTCCCGGGGTTGGACGCGCCGGTAGCCCGGGAGTTCCTGGCCGCCCTCGCCCTCGCCCCGGTCGCGAAGTACGGCTGGACGGATGTGTCCCGCTTTGCCGCGTTGGGGATCCCCGCGCTGAACTACGGGCCCGGCGATCCCAACCTCGCGCACACCCGCGAGGAGCATGTGCGCACGCACCAGATCACCGCCTGCACCGAGTCGCTGCGTCGCTACCTCACCTCCACAGCGGTGGACATATCGGACGCACGAGACGGTCCATAGCCCCCGAGAGGTGTCTGCAGATCAGGGGAGGCTGCACCAGCAGGACACTCCGAGTGGGTTACTAGGCTGGCGGTATGGCGGTGGACAGGTGGCGGGGATCCAGTCGGAACGGCGAGGACGAGGAACACCCCCGGGAGAAGCAGCGCGGGCCGGTCGTGCTGCGGCGGGGCCGCCGCCATGAGGCGACCACCACCGATCAGCGGCTGCTCGACTCGCGAGGCCCCACCGACTGGGTGCACACCGACCCGTGGCGGGTGCTGCGGATCCAGGCCGAGTTCGTTGAGGGCTTCGGAGCGCTGGCCGAGCTGCCCCACGCGGTCACCGTCTTCGGTTCGGCTCGCACCCAGCGCGACCATCCCGAGTACGCCACCGGTATCGCGCTCGGTGCCGCACTCGCCGCTGCCGGCTTCGCGGTGATCACCGGTGGTGGGCCCGGCAGCATGGAGGCGGTCAACCGCGGGGCATCTGAGGCGGGTGGGCTGTCCGTGGGACTGGGCATCGAACTGCCCTTCGAACACGGGCTCAACCCCTGGGTCGACCTCGGAATCAACTTCCGCTACTTCTTCACCCGCAAGACCATGTTCGTCAAGTACGCCCAGGCCTTCGTCTGCCTGCCCGGCGGATTCGGCACCTTGGATGAGCTGTTCGAGGCCCTCACCTTGGTGCAGAACAAAAAGGTCACCAAGTTCCCTGTCGTCCTGTTCGGGCGGTCCTACTGGGGTGGGCTGTACTCGTGGCTGGCCGATACCGTGACGGCGCAGGGCAAGCTTCGTGAGGCCGAACTCGCCCTGCTGCACGTCACTGATGACATCGACGAGGTGGTTCGCCTGGTCAGCGAGTCCTATCAGGCCTGGCAAGACGTCCATTGACGGCGCAGCGCGGGTGCGTCTACCGCGCATCGGCCACCGGTATCTCCGGGCGCTCCAGGCGCTAATATCTGCCTTGAGGTGTCTCGAAGTAGCAGGACATGAGGGGGACACGTGAGGCTCGGGTGCCATGACTTCCACGGTGACCGACTGCTAGTAATGGCAGTGATCAACCGAACTCCTGATTCGTTTTACGACAAAGGGAGGCGCTATTCTTTGTCGGATGCGTTGCGGGCTGTTGATGTGGCGGTTGCCGACGGGGCGGATATCGTGGACATTGGGGGGTAAAAGCTGCGCCCGGACTGGAGGTGCCCGTCAACCAGGAGATCGAGCGCTTCGTACCACTTATTACAGAGGTTCGCAGATTACACCCAAAGGTTGTAATCAGTACTGATACCTGGCGAAGTGAGGTGGCGGCGGTGAGCGCTGAAGCGGGCGCCGACCTCATCAATGACGCCTGGGGCGGTTACGATCCGGACCTCACACGAGTCGCGGCGCGCTACGGCTGCGGTCTTGTGTGTACTCATGCGGGAGCCCTGGTGTCGAGGGTCGAAGCGCGCGGCCTGAATTACTCGGATGTCGTGTTGGACGTCAAGTCGCTCTTGTCTGGGCTAGCGGATCGGGCCGTGTGCCTCGGTGTGCCTAAAGAATCGCTCCTCATCGACCCTGGTCACGACTTTGCTAAGAATACTCATCATTCTCTTGAGGTGACCTGTCGAATTGATGAGATTGTCGAAGTCGGGTGGCCTGTCCTGGTCTCCGTCTCGAATAAAGACTTCATTGGCGAATTTCTTGGTCTCCCCGGGGCGGAGCGACCGGAAGGGACGTTGGTGGTGATCTCGCTATGCGCCTGGACGGGCCCCGAGTGTTTCGTGTACACAATGTCAAGGAGGCTCGGCGGGCTATCGACATGGTGAGTGTTGTGATGGGAAAAAAGCAGCCTTTGATCGCGAAGCGCGCCACGAGCTGAGGAGTATACAGCATGAGGGGCCTGGCACTGCTCCCACAAACCCGGCGGTGGTTCAGTGAAGCCACCGTGCAGAGCGTGCCGTGGACCGTCGAGCAGCTCGTCGCGGCCAAGCGGGGCCGGACCGTCAGCGTGGTCTTGCCCGCGCTGAACGAGGAGGCAACAGTCGGTGCGCTGGTCAGTGAGCTGCGATCGTTGGTTGGCGGGTTGGTCGACGAGCTGGTGGTGATGGATTCCGGTTGTACCGACCGGACTGCCGACGTAGCCCGCGAGGCCGGCGCCCGGGTGGTGCATCGCACCGATGTGCTGCCCGAGCTCGAGCCGTGGCCGGGTAAGGGGGAGGTGCTCTGGCGTTCCCTCGCGGCCACCTCGGGCGATCTGCTGGTCTTCATCGACGCCGACCTCCTCGACTTCGATTCCGGGTTCGTGCCCGCGCTGCTCGGGCCGTTGCTGCTGCCCCGTCGGCGCATGCGGCAACCGGTTGTCCTGGTCAAGGGCTTCTACCGGCGTCCGCTCTGGATCGAAAGCCGGGAAGCGGGTACTGGCGGCGGTCGGGTCACCGAGTTGCTGGCGCGGCCGCTGCTCAACACGCTGCGCCCCGAGCTGGCCGGGGTGGTGCAACCATTGGGTGGCGAGTACGCGGCGAGTCGCGCATTCCTGGAATCGGTGCCCTTCGCCGCCGGGTACGGCGTGGAGATCGGGTTGTTGCTCGACGCACACACCCGCCACGGGCTCGACGGGCTGGCTCAGGTGAACCTCGGGGTGCGCCGGCACCGGAACCGCTCGTTGCTCGAGCTTGGGGTGATGTCCCGGCAGATTCTCGGTGCTGCGCTGCCCCGCTGCGGGGTGGCCGAGGTCCCGGGATCGGCCGGCATCACCCAGTTCGTGCAGCTCGGTACCCGCTTCATACCCACCGAGAGCGGGGTGCTGGTGGCCGACCGGCCGCCGATGCGCGATGTGCTCGCCGCGCGCTCAGCCTAAGTTGGTGGCTCTTCAAGGACGGCCAACCCCGGTTCGGGCGGCCGTTAACCGTTGCCATCCCCTCCCGGTGGGAGGGGATGGCAACGGTTAACGGCCGCTATCAGGGGGGTTGGCCGTCCTTGAAGAGCCACCAACGTGCCACGATCTCCGAACGTGGGCACGGTGCTGAGCTATCTCATCGTCGCGGCGGTGGTAGCCGCAGTGGTGTTCCTGATCGCTTCGCTGCTGTTCGGTCGGGGCGAAGAGCTGGCGGCACTGCCGCCGGATGTGACCCCGACCTGGCTGCCAGACGGACCAATCGTCGGCGACGACGTACGCGCCATCCGGTTCTCCCAGGTGGTGCGCGGATACCGGATGTCCGAGGTGGACTGGGCGCTGCAGCGAGCCGCAGCTGAGCTTGACGCGCTGCGCGCCCGGGTGGCCGAGTTGGAGGCACGGCGGTGAGCGGGATCATGCGAGTCGAGGCCCGGGTCGAGGTCACGGCGCCGCCAGAAACAGTGTTCGCCGCCGCCACCGACTGGGAGCGCCAGGGCGAATGGATACTCGGCACTACCGTGCGGGTCCGCCACGGCGATGGCCGCTCGGTCGGCTCGGAGGTGGAGGCGGTCACCGGGATACGCGGAATTGGGGTCACCGACAGTATGCGGATCACCGTGTGGGACGCCCCATTCCGATGCGAGGTGCAACACCTTGGGACAGTGGTGCGCGGCACCGGCATCTTCGCGGTGGTGCCACGCGGCCGCGACGCGGCCACCTTCGAGTGGGCTGAGCAGCTGGAGCTGCCGCTGGGGGCACTGGGTGCCCTGAGCGCTCCGCTGCTTCGTCCGGTCTTCGGCTACGGTCTGCGGCTCTCACTGGTCCGCTTCGCCGACTTCTGCCGGACCTACCCTAGATGACCTTCCCCTAGCTGGTCCCCGTAACTGGCCTCAAGTCGAGGGCGCAACGGTGCCGGGGCTTCACCTGGGTCGGTGTCGGTACCTGCCGTCCGCTCAGGCAGACCACGGGGACGGTCGATGACCACTGTGTCGGCTGCTTCTCCTCGCCGCGTCGAGTGAACTCCGGCGCTGGTGAGCCGGTGCGCTGGGGACCGCCGGTGTGATGTGTCGACGTGCGAGATCATCGGTTGCTTTTCGGACGCCGAAACCGATAAGGGAGAATGCAGGGGGTCACCGGTGTCGCGTGGCCACCTGTGGTGACGGATGCATGGAGGGAGCACGCTATGGCGGCCATGAAGCCCCGGACCGGCGACGGTCCCCTTGAGGTGACGAAGGAAGGACGGGGCATTGTGATGCGCGTCCCGCTTGAGGGCGGGGGGCGGCTCGTCGTCGAGATGTCGGCGGACGAAGCTGGCGAACTTGGCAAGGCATTACGGGCTGTCGTGGAGTGACGGGCCGCGCCCAGCATCCGTTGCTCCCGGGGTCTGGGTGGGCGCCGTCAAACGCCCCCGGGTCAGGCCACAGACTGACCGGAGGTACCAGTGGCCGTGATCCCTGAAGTCCCGACCCCGCTGGTTGAGGTCCGGGTGCAGGCTCGGCGCGATCCTCAGGTGCCTAATGTCGTGCTGGTCAGCCACGCTCGCTGCACCCAGTCATCGACAGGTGATCAGTTGATCTTAGGTCCTGGCGCGGACGAAATTGGTGTGGACGAACACTGGTTAGCCCGGTATCGGGTGCGGGCTACCGCGGGTTCGGCTCAGCTGGTGCCGCTGGCCGCAGCGCGGCCTGATCACGGATGGCTTGTGGGCACCGGCGCGGGCAGCGCGGGGGATTGGCGGGCGGCTGGCGCCGCACTGGTCCGGGCTACCTCGGCGGCAGGTCGGCCAGCGCAGCGCCTGGTGCAAGTGCACCTGCCGCCCGGCACAAGCGCGCACCAGGCGGCGTCCCTGGCCCTCGGGTGCGTCGTGGGCTCGCATCGTTACCGCGTCACCAGCGGCGGTAGTCGAATTGCCGGCTCGGCCGGCGGTGGTCCGATTGCCGGCTCGGCCGGCGGGGCACCGCCGCCCGCGACCACTGTGGCGCTCATCGCACCACCCGGCGACGGGTTAGGGCCACTCACCGAAGCCGTCGCCAGGGCGCAGCTGCTTGGCCGGGCCACGGGGCTGGCCCGGGACCTCGCCAACACCCCGAGCGGACACAAGGATCCCGACTGGCTCGCCAGCACCGCCGCCCGCTTGGCCGCCACCGTGCCCGGTCTGCGCGCCACCGTGCGTGACGAGCACTGGCTGGCCGAGCATGGCTTCGGGGGAGTGCTGGCGGTCGGCGGCGGTTCAGCCCGCCCGCCACGGTTACTCGAGCTGGCCTGGCACCCACCCGAGGGGAGCCCTGGCGTGAACCCAGCGGAGCACCTGGTGTTAGTCGGCAAGGGCATCGTCTTCGACACCGGCGGCATCTCGATCAAGCCAGCTGAGGGCATGCACCTGATGCGCACGGACATGTCCGGGGGTGCCGCGGTGATCGCCACGCTGCTTGCCGTCGGCCAGCTGGCGCTGCCGCTGCGGGTAACGGGGCTAGTGCCCTGCGCGGAAAACCACGTGTCCGGATCGGCGTATCGCCCCAGTGACGTGGTGCGGCACGTGGACGGGACCACCACCGAGGTCACCAACACCGACGCAGAGGGCCGACTGGTGCTCGCTGACGCGCTGGCCTACGCGGTGCGCACTCTGGCGCCCACCACACTGGTCGACGTGGCGACGCTGACCGGGGCGATGAAGGTGTCGCTAGGCCTGCGTACGGGCGGGGTGTTCGCCACCGAGCCGGATCTCGCCAAGCGCATCCAGGACGCTGGCGAGGCCGTCGGCGAAGCCTGGTGGCCGATGCCGTTGATCGATGATCACGTCGAGGCAGTCCGCTCGGACATCGCTGATCTGCGACAGTGCCCGCCGGGACCCGGGGGCATCACGGCGGCATTGTTTCTGCGGGAGTTCACCGCCGGGCTGCCGTGGGCGCATCTGGACATTGCGGGTCCAGCCCGTGCCGAGCAGAGCTACGACGAGGTCAACGAGGGCGGCACCGGATTTGCCACCCGGACCCTAATCGAGTTGGCCTGTTCGTTCACCGGCTAGGCTCCTGCGGCGATGACCACCTCCGCGTCGATGCCCACCCCACCAGCCTGCACCGGTCGGGTCGTGATTACCGGGGGAGCCGGCTTCCTCGGCCGCGCCCTCACCACCGCTTTTGCCGCTCAGGGCAACCCGGTCACCGTGGTGGACCGCAGCGCCCATCCCGACCCGGGGATCCGCAGCGTGGTCGGTGAGCTCACCGACCCAGGGGTGCTCGCTGAGGCGGTGGCTGATGAGGACACGGCCGGTGTGGTGCACCTGGCCGCCATGACCTCAGTGTTGGGCTCGGTGGAGCACCCGGTTGCCACCTACCAGGCGAACGTGGCGGTGACCCAGGACCTGCTCGAGGCTTGTCGCCAAGCCGGCATCGGACGGTTCATCATGGCGTCCACCAACGCGGTGATCGGTGATGTTGGCTACGCCACGGTGGATGAAGCGGCACCGCTGCACCCACTGACTCCCTACGGTGCCAGCAAAGCGGCCGGTGAGATGCTGCTGTCCGGCTATGCGGGTGCCTACGGCATGGCCACCTGCGCGTTGCGTTTCACCAACATCTACGGTCCGGGGATGGCGCACAAGGACAGCTTCGTGCCGCGACTGATGCGCGCCGCGCTGGCCGGCCGGGGAGTACAGATCTATGGCGATGGGCTGCAGCGACGCGATCTCGTGCACGTCGCTGACGCCGTGGCGGCCGTGCTCGCCGCGTGGGACCGCCGCTTCACCGGTACCGCAATCATCGGCTCCGGCCAATCGGTGACCGTCCTGGAGCTCCTCGACGCGGTACGCACCGTCACCGGCTGCGCACTGGCCGCCGAGCACGTTGCCGCCAAGCCTGGCGAGATGCCTGCGGTGATCGTCGACATCAGTCGGGCCCGCGAGCAGTTGGGCTACCGGCCCTCGGTCGCGCTGGTCGATGGGCTGGCCACGGTATGGCAGGACTTTGCGGCCCTCGTCACCCCGGGGGCAGGCGGTTCGGGCCGGTGAGGAGTCTGCTGGCGCGCCCGGAGACGAGCGCCGGGCATTCTGGTGCCCTCGTGGCGGCCTCCCGGGCGCTATGCTGGGTGCGCCGGCACGGGATGCTGATGGTGCTGCTCGGACTGGGCGCTGGGTTGCGGGTGCTCACCGTGCTGGCCTACCAGCCCGCGGTCCTGTACATCGACTCCTTCAGCTATCTGGACAACCTCCACGATCTGCGCCCCGACGGGCTGCGCCCGATCGGATACGACCTCATCCTGAACCTGCTGTTGCCCTGGGGTGGTCTGCGTGGGGTGGCCGTGGTGCAGCACCTACTCGGGCTGGGCCTCGCGGCGGGGATCTACCTGTTGTTGCTTCGCCACGGTGCCCGGTGCTGGCTGGCTGCGCTGGCAACCGTGCCGGTGCTGCTCGACGCCTACCAGGTGCAGATCGAGCACAACATCATGCCCGATGTCTGGTTCCAGGGACTACTGGTGGCGATCGTCTGGGTGCTCACCGGGCGCGGGCTGCCCAGCCCATGGCACGCCGCCAGCGCAGGCGCCCTGATCGGCTGTGCGGTCATCGTGCGACTCGTTGGAATCACCCTGGTGATCCCGACGCTGGCTTACCTCCTCCTTGCCGGGTCGCTGTGGGCTAACCGGAGGGGTTGGCGCCGCATCGGGCAGCGGGCGGTGGCGCTGGCCGCAGGTTTCTCGGTGCTGATCACCGGGTACGCCGGCTATTATCGGATCATCACCGGCGTCTGGGGCCTCAGCGGCGCCAGCAACGGCGCGCTCTACGGCCGGGCGGCGGTCATCGCCGACTGTGCGCGACTCCCGGCCGGCACCTGGGTGCGTGCCCTGTGCCCGGCGCAGCCACGTGAGCACCGCTTCGGCGTTGACTACTACGTCCACGACCCCGCGTCACCGGCCATGACCGTCGCATTGCCGCCCGGCGAGTCGATGGAGGCAACCCAGGCCGCTTTCGTCCGCACAGTGTTCGCCAATCAGCCACGAGATCTCACCGTGGAGATCTTGAGGGACTTCGTGAAGGGGTTCCGCCCGGCCCGCGTCGATGCCGTGAACGACGTACCGGTACAGCGGTGGTACTTCCAGACCTCGTACCCGTACTGGGGGATTGCGCAGCGCGTCCAGGCAAGGGCCTTCGAGTTCGGTGGCGTGCCGATCAGCACCAACCGGGCGCTGGCGCAGTTGCTCCGAAGTTACCAGCTCACCGTCGGGTACACCCCTGGCCCGCTGCTTGGCCTAGGCTTGGTGGCTGGACTGCTCGGGGGACTCGGGATCGGCAACGCCCGCTCCTCGGGAATCCGCGCGGCTAGTCTGCTGGTGTCCGGGCTGGGCGTCACGGTCCTGATGACCGCAGCGGTCTTCGAGTTCTCCTGGCGCTACCAGCTGCCCGGGTTGGTGTTGCTGCCGATCGCGGGGGCCCTGGGCCTCACCGCCGTCACCGGTCCGCTGTGCCGACCGGGCCGACGACGCAAGCGGCACCCTCCGCTGCAGCCCTATCCGGATCCGGTGGACGCCGCCGCGGTCAGTGAGTTCATCCGGGCCGAGGGTGAGGCACGGTTCGCCCCGGTGACGGTGATTATCGCGGCGTATAACGAAGAGGACTGCATCGGCGCGGTGCTCGCCAGCGTTCCGTCAATGAGCTGTGGTCTGGCAGTGGACACCCTGGTGATTGTCGACGGATGCACCGACCGTACCGCGCAGGTGGCCCGGTGCCACGGCGCCCGGGTCTGCGAGCTGCCGACCAATCGGGGCCAAGGTGCGGCGCTGCGGTTGGGGTATGCGCTGGCCCGCTGCGGCGGCGCCCGTTATATCGTTACCACGGATGCTGACGGTCAGTACACCATGGCCGAGTTGCCGCTGCTGCTGCAGCCGTTGATCGATGACGAAGCCGATTTCGTCACGGGCTCGCGAGTCTTGGGCTGGCGGGAAACTTCCGACGCGGTGCGGCATCTTGGGGTACGCGTGTTCGCGGCGTTGGCCAGCGCGCTGACCCGGCAGCGGCTGACCGACACCTCGTTCGGCTTTCGCGCCATGAAAGCTGACGTGACTGGGGTCCTCACCCTGTCACAGGCTCAGTACCAAGCTTCCGAGCTGCTGCTGGGAGTCATCTCGCATGGCTACCGGGTGCTGGAGCAACCGATGACGATGCTGGACCGCACCGCGGGCAAGACCAAAAAAGGCAACAACTTCCGGTACGGGATGCGCTACGCCCGGGCGCTGGTGGGCACTTGGTTGCGGGAGTCTGATCGCTGGCTCAGCCGGCGGTCCGCGCAGCCGAACACCAACCGGTCCAGCAAGGCGAACTTGAGCACGAAGATCGGCAGGTAACTGATGATGAAGGTGACCGCGAGGACGGCGGTGTGCACGGCGTGGTCGTCGATGGTGCCACTGAGAACCCGATCGACGCCGGTGGTGATGCCGATTGCCACCAGGCCGCTCAATGTGATCACCGCCAGGTAGGGCAGGAGTTCGCGGCGCATCATGACTGGGCCGGAGCGCCGCCACGTCCAGAAGCGGTGGATGAGGAAATTCGGTACCGCTCCGGCCAGAAAAGCCGCCCCCCCAGACACTGAGGCTGAGGTTTCGAGAATGCCGAACAGGAGCACCAACGTCAGCTGGCTGCACGCCGTGGAAACAACGGTGCCCGCAGCGAACCTGGTGAACAACCTTGCCAGCCGGGACTGGGCCAGCCGGGAGTGGGCCAGCCGGGACTGGGCCAGCCGGGACGGAGCGAACTGCCGGAGCACCGCTTCATCCTCCCAGAGGAGGATCGGTGTCGTGCGGCGGCACCGGGCGGCGGCGTCGAGATGGTCGCTGTTGGTGTTTGCCAGGGTCATCTGATAGGCAAATGCATCCACTTAGCCCGGCGGGAGGCAACACGGTGCGGATCCTTGTTCTTGGTGGTGACGGCTACCTGGGCTGGCCGACTGCGTTGCATCTCTCGGATCGAGGCCACGACGTGGCCGTGCTGGACAACTTCGTCCGGCGCTCCTACGACGATGAGTTGGGGCTGCAAAGTCTGGTCCCCATCGAGCCGCTGCGCCACCGGGTGCGGGTCTGGCGGGAGGTCTCCGGTAAGCACCTGGAGCTCTTCGTCGGTGACTTGTGCGACGCTGAGTTCATCCTCGACGTCGTGCGCCGGTTCCGGCCTGACGCGATCGTGCACTATGCCGAGCAGCGCTCCGCCCCATACTCGATGATCGACCGCAGACACGCGGTGTACACCCAGTCCAACAATGTCATCGGTACGCTGAACGTGATGTTCGCGATCGCCGAGGTGGACCGTGATATTCATTTGGTCAAACTCGGCACCATGGGGGAGTACGGCACCCCGAACATCGACATCGAGGAGGGCTGGCTCACCGTCGAGCACAACGGCCGCACCGACCGGGTGCTTTTTCCCAAGAAGCCGGGTTCCTTCTACCACCTCTCGAAGGTGCATGACAGCCACAACATCGAGTTCGGCTGTCGGACCTGGGGGTTGCGGGCAACCGACCTCAACCAGGGTGTGGTCTACGGCCAGCAGACTGAGCAAACTGCGCAAGACCCCCGGTTGGCCACCCGGTTCGACTACGACGCGGTCTTCGGCACGGTGCTCAACCGGTTCGTCATTCAGGCGGTGCTCGGGCATCCGCTGACCGTCTACGGGGCAGGCGGGCAGACCCGGGGCATCATCGACATCCGGGACACCATCGAGTGCATCCGGTTAGCCTGCGAAAACCCGGCTGCCGCCGGTGAGTTCCGGGTGTTCAACCAGATCACCGAGACGATGTCGGTGGCCGACATCGCCAAGACCGTGGCGGCCACTTTCCCGGGCAACGTGGAGATCGAGTACTTGGACAATCCCCGGGTGGAGCTCGATGAGCATTACTACAACGTGGTGCACACCGGCCTGGTCGAGCTGGGTTTGCAGCCCCACCTGCTGTCCGACACGCTTATCGACTCCCTGTTCGCCG
>JAFAPC010000053.1 GCA_019247305.1 Pseudonocardiales bacterium | reverse complement strand
TCGCGCGTGGACCAGCTCGGCGCGGGCCACGCCGCGTGAGCTTGCCCCACGCCCTGCTGCTCGACTCCAGCTTCCTGGTCGCCTACGAACGTGAACTGAGCCCGCGCCTTGCCCAGGCCGTGGTCGTGAACGCGATCACCACCGGTCGGCTGTTGATCGTGCCAGCCGCCTCGCTGGTAGCCGCCGGCGCCGAGCTGGGCGGTCAGCATCCCGACCTGTCCTGGGTGCTCAACGACCCCACCGGCCCCATGCAGGTGCTGGCGCTGTCGGCGACCAACGCGCTGGAGACCGGTGAGCAGGCTGCCCACGCCGGGTCGCTGGACCTGGTCGCGCTCGAGGTGGCGCAGATCGTGGTGGAAGCCGCCGGGAGCCCCACCGCCGTGATGACTTACGAGCCCAAGCGATACGTCGGGTGCTCGGTGCAGGTCATGGACATGCAGCCCCGGTAGGGGGTCGGCACTGGTAATCCCGCGTAATCGACTGTAAACGCGACGAGTTGCGTTTGATGCGAGAACTCGTCGCACACGACGACGATCTACCGCAACATCCACACCGACCATCACACAACGTCCCGACGCCCGCAAACAGACTCGGTCGGGGGGTCTCCCCCGGCCACCCGACCCGCCGGGGGCTGCCAGGATGTGGGCATGGCCCAGACGTCTCGATCCTGTATTGGTCGGGACGCCGGTTCAGGAGATCGAAGGCCACACCATCGAGACGATTCTGGCCACCAGCGACCTCAAACTCAGCGTCAGGGTCGCGCCCGGCCCCAAGTCAGGGAAGGGACATTCCGTGGGTAAGCACGAGGACAAGCACAAGGACGAACAGGAGAGGAAACGCCAAAGCAACGGTCAGGTGCCGCCGGGCACACGAATATCACCGAAAGAACCGCGGGGTAAGCACAGCGCGCCCGAACCGGATGAACCAGAGAAGGACGAGAAATGACCGATCCGGCGCTTTTGCGCAGCCGGATGATCGATGAGCTCACCGCTGGTGGCTTCCTGGACCCTGGGTGGCGGGAGGCGTTTCTAGCCGTGCCGCGTCACGCGTTCATCCCGGATGTGGTATGGCAGGAGCAGCGCCGCGATTTGGTGCCGTTTCACCGGGCCGAGGACCCCGACCGCTGGTTGCGGCAGGCGTACGCGCCCCACCAGGCGTTAATCACGCAGGTTGATGATGGATACCCGGTGGGGCCGGGACTGATCGGGGATCGCATCTCCAGCTCGGCGAGCCAGCCCAACGTCGTCGCGCTCATGCTGGCCGCCCTTGAGGTGACACCCGGGATGAGGGTCTGCGAGATCGGCACCGGCACCGGCTACAATACCGCCCTGCTGGCACAGCACCTCGGAGCCGATCACGTGACTACGATCGAGGTCGATGCAGCCGTGGCCACCCAGGCCCGCAGGGCACTATCAGCCACCGGGTACGGTGCCGTCACGGTGATCACCGGTGACGGCGCGCACGGCTACCCACCACACGCCCCCTACGACCGGATCCTGTCCACCGCCGCAGTCCAGCAGGTGCCCTCTGCGTGGGTGGCACAAACCCGACCAGGCGGACGCGTGCTCACCCCCTGGGGAACCCCGTACCTCAACGGCGCCTTGCTCTCCCTCACCGTGGGTGAGGACGGCACCGCGAGGGGCCACCTCGTGGACAACGTGGCCTTCATGTGGCTCCGCGACCAACGCATCCCCCTGATCTGGGTCCGCGACTGCGTCTACGACGAGAACAAAGCCATGGTGAGCCACACCGACATCCACCCCGGGCGGGTCACCGACGATTATCACGCAGCGTTGGCCATCGGACTGATGGTGCCGGGTTGCGAGTACCGTCTCTGCCGGGCTCAGGACGACTCCGGTGAGTACACCATGTGGTTCCTCCACCCGCCATCCCGATCCTGGGCCAGCATCGGCTACATCCCCAACACCGACACCTACGAAGTGAACCAGCTCGGTCCCCGCCACCTCTGGGACGAAGTGGAAACCGCTTACACCCGCTGGGTGCAGGCCGGCAGCCCCACAGCAGACCAATGGCAGTTCACCATCACCCCAGGGGGTCAACGCGTGGAGCTACCCGCCACCACCCCTCAAGAGGAGTGCTTGATCGTGGGTGACGCGTTCGACGACGGCAAGGCGGCCCTCCCAGCGTAGCCGGAGACTCAGGGAGTGATTCGTGGGGCGTCGAGGTCTGCGGCCCGTCATCCCTGGCTACCGTCCGGCGGCTGCGCTGGCCCAGGTGACCGATCATCGGGCCACCCCCGGGTATGACACTGGTGACCTCGCGTAGTCTGCCGCTGGTACCTACCGCCCTCGGGGGTATGCTCAGCGGTATGGCTGGGCGGAAAACCTCTGTGTCGTTTGACGACGAGACGCTGGGCATCCTCGCGCGGCGAGCCGAGGAGGAAGGCATGGACCGGTCGGCGTAACTGGCGCGGCTGGTGCGCCGCGATGATCTGCGGCGGCGGATCGCGGCCGACAGTGCCACCCTGAACGCGGCCGGGTACACCCCAGACCGCGCGACCGCGGTCACCGCTGCGCTCATCGCGCGGCGCCGAGCGGTTGGCTGATGGCGATTCCCCGATTCGGCGAGGTCTGGAACGCCCCGTCAGGCTCGGTGCTGCCCGGTGGGATGCTGTGTCTGGTCGTCTCCAGCGACGGCTACAACCGCATCCGAGGCCAGTACATCACCGTCGAAGTCGTCTCCGAACGGTTGCCCGGTGACGCGATCCTGTGCGATCTCGGGCCGGTCGGCGTCGCATTGACCGGTGCGCCGTTCACGGTCGGGCCCGGCTGGTTCGCCGGTGCCGACGAGCCGATCGCGGTCCTCGACGAACGGGTCGCGAAGCGGGCCGCGGACCAGATTCGAGCGATCCTCGGGCCCTGACCTCCGAGACCGACCAAAACCGTGGGAGATCAACTTTTTACTATTGCTCCCGCAGCCGTAATCCGCCCGTGCACAGTGAAGCGGTGTACCTGGGCGGCCCGCTGGCATCCGGTCCGCCGCAGGCCTTCGGGGGCGCGGTCCGTGCAAGCTAACCAACAAGGAACCCCGGAACCCACGGGTTATCTCTTATCACGTCCATACTGGTGGTATGAGTTTGACGCTGTCTGGGCGCCCGCTGTCGAGCGCTCCGCCGCCCACCGTGAACTACCGTCTCGACGCCCCGAAACACCGGCTGCTGTTCGACCCGTTTCCGCGCCGCGTTCGTGCAATGTTCGCCGGGCAGACCGTGCTCGACACCACCCGCGGCATGCTGCTGCACGAGAGCAACCTGCTGCCACAGCTCTACGTCCCGCGCGAGGACGTCAACACCAACCTGCTGCGCGCCACCGACCACACCACGCACTGCCCGTTCAAGGGCGACGCCGCCTACTGGTCGCTAGTTGCCGAGCAGCGCACCGCCGACAACGCGGTATGGGCCTACCCCGAGCCGACCGACGCGGCGGCGTGGCTGCGCGGTTACCTGGCGCCGTACTGGGCACCGATGGATGCCTGGTTCGACGAGGACGAGGAGGTCCAAGGACACCTTCGTGACCCGTACCACCGGGTGGACGCCCGGCCCACCAGCCGGCGGGTTGAGGTGCTCGCCGGCGACGAGGTGATCGCGGCAACCCGCCGGGCGGTGGTGCTGTCGGAGACGGGGCTGCCCAACCGGTTTTACGTACCGTGGGACAGTGTACGAGCGGAGATGCTGGAGCTATCGGCCACGCACACTGTATGCCCCTACAAGGGCACGGCGTCCTACCGCGGCCTGCACACGCAGCGCGGGTTCGTGCCGGATGCCGCGTTCTTCTACCCAGAGCCCAACGACGGTGTGCGCCCGATCGGCGGGCTGCTGTGTTTCCTAGCCGACGGGATCGAGACCCGAGTGGACGGCGAGGCGGTCCCCCGCTAGCCCTGAGTATTCACCGTGATCTTCAGTCAGGGTGTGTCGTGACAGAGAAAAGTGCTCCTGGCGGCCCAGTTCTCCTGAAGCTGCGACGAAGGGCACAGTGTAGTGCTCGTGCTGCTCACGGCGTTGCTTCGCGGGCACCAGGGATAGGCATTCACACCCTCGCGAGCCTGCGACTGAAAGCCGGTGACCAGCGGTAATGCTCCACCCTGCACCTGATGCGGGGCTTCGGGAGTCCTGGGCCGAGTCGTTAACCGCATCGTCCGAAGTAACAGGGCGAGACAACCAGTCCACAAAGATTGCTAATTCATTCGTGGCATGTCGATTCGCCGGTCGAATCAATTTGAGCATCGCTCGATCGAACGGAACCGGCTATGCCATAGGCCGACATCTGTTCATGAACTACTGCTTTAGCGTCGCCTTGATGGTGGCGAGCCGAGCTGGGCGACACGAGGATCGCGCGATCAATGACTTTTGCATTACGTACGAAATTGATAAAGCGACTGATAGTAAATGCCCACAAAGCGGCTCCTGTGGCACAGGCCGACCAAACCACCATGGTGGCCGTGCCGCTGCGAAGGTTGGCAGCTGCGTACAGAATCAATAGAAGAGGTGGAGCGATCCCAAATAGTAGCGGTGTATACCATTCAGACCGCAAGGATCGCACTATTGCAGTACGGGAAGGTGGTGATATCCCATACAGTGCCCTTGCTGATGTTTCACCACCGGAATCAATGCGTCTCAGAAAGACCTCCCAGCCAAGAACCGGTCAACCCAAGTACTGACTCATGCAGGGCACAAGCTCAACGAGTACCTGAACCGGCAGGCCGCGCTGCGTCGGGGAACTCACGAACCCGACGACTGTTGCGTACCCCTATGACCTGCATGACACCAAGTTAACGCGTTGTCCTTCGGGTGTGATGGTGAATGTCCATTGCTCTGCTTTGGGACTGCCTGCTTGGAGCCACCATCGGCAGGCGGCTTCCACTTCGTCCCAGAGGCGGCGTGGTCCTAGCTGGTTAACGTGGTAGTGGTCGGCGTCAGATTCGTAGTCGATCTTTGCCCAGGAGCGGGATGATGGATCGAGAAACCACACTGTGAACGCTTCGGAGTCGTCGATAGCCGAGTAGCAGATCATCCTGCAGTGGGGGACCCGCAGGGCGATAGCGACTGCTGGATCGAAGTTGGTCGCATACGCCGGGTGGAGATCAGTGTAGGTGACCGAGGCTTGGTCCCTGTTATACACCGATTCACAGAGTGAAGCCCTCGGCGGGCGTTGGTCGCGGAGCCACATGAACGCGACGTTGTCGATGATTGTCCCGGTCGCGGTGCCGTCGTCGGATACCGTGAGGGACAGCAGGCCCCCGGCGCCGTAGGGGGTTTCCCAGGGAGTAACCACCTGGCCCCCCGGTCGGGTCTGTGCCACCCACGGATACGGGACACGACAGGGGGCGCACGTGGCGAGGAGTCGGTCATAGGGCGCGCGCGAGGGGTAGCCGTGGGAGCCATTGCCGGTGACCGTGGTGACGCCGTCGTACCCCACGTGCGCCAGCGTCTGACGCGCGTATGCCGCGATCTGCGGGTCGAGTTCGATGGTGGTCACGCTGTGCGCCCCGAGGTAGTGAGCCAGCAGGGCGGCGTTGTAGCCGGTGCCGGTGCCGATCTCACAGACCGTCATCTCTGGGGTGAGGTTCAGGGCGGCTAGCATGCGCGCGACCACGGTGGGTTGGCTTGCTGAGCTCGTGATAGTGCAACCCCTGAGTCCGGGTCCAACCGGGCACCCGTCATCGACTTGCGTGACGAGGGCCTTTCGCGGTGCGTAGGCTAGCTCCAACCACGTTTCCGGGTCCTCTGCTCGCCGGAGCGGGACAAGGTCGTTGTCATCCTTGATGGTTAGATCTTGGTACCATACTATCTCAGGGATAAACATGTGCCGGGGCACCGACAGAAAAGACTCCCGCCATTCCGGAGTCAGCTCACCGCTGCTGGACAGCTCGTCCACCATCCTCCGCAGATAGTGGGCAGGTTCGGTCACGTCCCGTCCTTCTCGTCGTTCTCCTTCCGGTGCTTCCCACCGGGGTATTCCTTCGGTAGTGGCTTGTCCTTCGGCCGCTCTCCATTTTGCTGTATCTTCTCTCTCCGCTTGTCGTCCTCGCTCTCGTGCTTGCCACTCACCCCAAGCTCCTTATCCTCTTAAGGCACGCGAGTGCGGTGCTGAGACACAGTCTGCCTGAGCTCGCCGTCCGCGGGGACGGCATGTTGTTCCGCGCTCCCTGTCCGAGGCCCCTGTTCAGGTAGCGCACTGGGACGCCGGGGAGCCTGCCGCTACAACGCGGTGCGCTCGGTCTGAGGCGCACCGCTGAGCGGGATCAGTCTCGGCCCCACTTTCCCCCGGACCGTTGGGCGTGTCGCGGCCAGCCAGACCGCACCCTTGCCTACCCTGACTCCAGCGCAGCTCCTGAGCTCCCCGAACCGGCTGGCCGCCGGCGAGGCGGCGGTCACCGAGCTGGCCGAGGCGTTCGCGATGAGCCTGCCGGCGGTATCCAAGCACCTCAAGGTCCTGGAGCGGGCGAGGCTGATCATTCGTGGTCGGGAGGCACAGTGGCGGTCGTGCCGGCTCGATGCTGCCCCGCTGGCTGGTGGGGCCGAGTGGGTGGAGTACTACCGCCGTTTCTAGGACGACAGTTTCGATCACCTGGAGCAGCACCTTCGGGACATTCAAGGACAGCGACATGACTGACCCGCCGACCCAGGAGTTGACGATCACCCGAATCTTCGACGCCCCGCGCGAGCTGGTGTTTCGAGCCTGGATCGATCCTGACCCAACGCTTTATCCGCCGCCGCTACGCCACCGGCAAGGTATCCCTAGCCGATCTGGCCGAGGAATACAGCATCGGCCATCGGCTGCTCCACCATCCACCGCGTCATCCACCGCAACCCATCCTGACCAACGCTGACGCCCTTGGCGTTCAATCCTGGCCGGATCCTCCCCAGACCCCTGCACCGCGATGACAGACGTAACAGATGCGCTCCACGGCCGTGGATGCCAGCCGGGGGGCGCCTCCGTCAGCTCTCCTGGAATGTGACGTTCTGCTCAAGGGGATTTCGTGGCACTCGCAGAGCGTTTGCGGGGAAGTCAGGGTCGGAATAGCCGATTGCAACGCCGCAGAGGATCCGCATTTCCTCTGGTACGGCGAGCTGTTCGCGGATGATGTTGGGGTAGCCGGCGATCGACACCTGAACACATGTGTCGACCCCGCGGGCGGTGAGCGCGAGTATCAAGGTCTGCAGGAACATACCCACGCCTAGGCTGTCGACGTAATCGAGATCGCGGTGCATGCATACGATGCCGCCGAGCGGGGCCCGGAAGAATTCCCAGTTGCGAAGTACCGCGATG